>CAMAXZ010000012.1 GCA_945862325.1 Klebsiella pneumoniae | reverse complement strand
CCCCGCCGCGACTCCCGCGCCCGCGGCTCCCGCCGGGACTCCGCCCCCCGCGCCGCCCGCCACCCCCGCTGGCGGCGACGCCGCAGGTGACGAATGAACCAGATCGTCGAACGCTTCGCGAAGCTCCCGCGCTCGCAGCGCATCTTGATCGCCCTCGGCGCGTACGTCGTCATGGTGGTGCTCGCGGGCCTGCTGCTCGTCCGCCCCACGCTGTCGTCGATCGACACCGCGCAGCGCCAGCGCGTCGAGCTGACGCAGAAGCGCAACCAGGTCAAGGCGCGCGCCGAGAACCGCGTGGCGTTCGAGGCCGAGCTCGAGGCGCTGTCGCAGCAGCTCAAGCAGGCGCTCACGGAGCTCCCGAACGACCGCGAGATTCCCGCGCTCCTCAGCGAGATCGACGGCCTGGCGCGCAAGTCCGGCCTCGAGGTCCGGAAGTTTCAGCCGTTGCCCGAGGTTCGACACGACTACTTCGCGGACGTGCCCGTCGCGGTCGTGATGGACGGCGGCTACCACGAGGTCGGGATCTTCTTCGACCGCGTCAGCAAGATGAGCCGAATCGTCTCCGTCGAGGACATCACGCTGGGCGACCCGAAGGTCAGCGGCACGGAGACGTCGATGACCGTCGAGGGCCGCATCGTCACGTTCCGGTTCCTGACCGACCAGGAGATCGCGGACCAGCGCGCCGAAGAAGAGAAGAAGAAGAAGTTGAAGCGTGGGGGTGGCGCATGATCGCGTTGCTCGTCCTCCTCGTCGGCTGCGGCGAAAGCGTCCAGAACACCGAGTCGAAGGCGTCTGGCCCGAAGGCGCCGAAGGTTGTGGTCGCGCCGGTCCCAGAGAAGGACTCGTACGTCTATTCGCCCGCTGGGAAGCGCGATCCCTTCCAGTCGTTCCTCATCGAGCCGGACGACGCCAGCCGCGACGGCATCCTGGACCCGCTTCAGCGCTGGACCGTGTCGGAGTACCTGCTCGTCGGCACGATCACGAACACGCCGGCGCCGCGCGCGCTGTTGACGGACCCCGAAGGGACGGGCCACGTCGTGCGGATCGGCACGTACGTCGGTCGAAATTGGGGCAAGGTCACGGCAATCGAGCCGGACGCCGTCGTCGTGACCGAGGAATATCAGACCTACGAGGGAGAGCTCGTGGTCAACGCGGTGAACGTTCGGTTCCCGAAGCGGAAGGACAAGTGATCACGTTGCTGTTGCCGGGGGAGTCGCAGATGAAGGTCACCGTGGCCCCGCTCGCCGTCGCGCTCACGCTCGGGCTGCTCTTCGCGGCGCCCCGCGCCGCCGCCGAGGAGCTTCCCGAAGCCGTACCCGCCCTCACGGGCGCCAGCGTCGGCATCGCGGGCGAGCTCACGCTCGTGCGCATCGCCACCACCGGCGCGAGCGCGCCGACCGTCAGCGCGTTCCGCCTCAGCGGGCCGGAGCGCCTCGTCGTCGACGTGCGCGGCGCCACCCTCGATCCCACGGCCACGGTCGTGCCGGCCGGCATCGTGACCGCCGGGGCGTTCACGTCCACGGAAGACGGCGCGATCCGCCTCACGCTCGACCTCGCGACCGCCGTGACCTGGGAGGTCTCCGAATCCGAAGGCGCCGTCCTGGTGTCGCTGACCGCCGGCGCGGCGGCCGACCCCCTCGCGGCGGCGCTCGGCGCGTCGTCCGCCGGCAGCGATCTGCGCCTCAGCGGGCCCGCCACGATCAACGGGACCGCGGCGTTGACGTCGCTCGACTTCCAGCAGCGCGACCGCACGAGCCGCGTGGTCGTGGGGTGGCGCGGTGTGCGCCCGCAGGTCACCGAGCCGGAACGTGACGTCCTCGCGGTCGATCTGCCTGGGGCGACGATGCCCGAGAGCCTTCGTCGCGAGCTCGACACCCGCTTCTTCTACAGCGCCGTCGACTCGGTGCGCGCCTCGTCGACCCGCGCCGGCGTTCGCGTGACGGTGCGTCTCCGCCAGGGCGCCGAGTACACGGTCAAGGAGGAGGGCGGGCTCTACGTCCTCGAAGTGCAGGTGCCGGCCGACGTGCGGGCGCCGGTCGCCGCGTCCCTCCAATCCGTCGATCCGGCGGCGCCGTCGACCCCGAAGTCCAGCGGCACCGCTCCGCGCGGAAACGCCTCCGGCGCGGAAGAGTTGATCACCGGGCAGGGCGTGTCGGTCGATCCGCAGGCGACGCTCGGCCGCGGCACCGGCGCCGGGTCGTATTCGTTCGCCACCGACATGCGGCGCTCTTCGTCGCAGCGCTCGTCGGGCCGGCGCATGAGCATCGACCTCCAGGAAGCCGACATCCACACGGTCTTCCGCTTCATCGCCGACTTCGCCGAGGTGAACATCATCGCCTCGGACGACGTGAAGGGGAAGGTCACGGTTCGCCTCAAGGACGTGCCGTGGGACGAGGCGCTGGGCGCCGTGCTCCAGGCGAAGGGCCTCGGCGCGCAGCAGTTCGGGGACATCATCCGTGTCGCCCCGATCGAGACGATCAAGGCCGAACAGCAGGCCGCCCTCGACGCGAAGGAGGCCGAGCGCAAGCTCCAGGACCTCGCCGTCTACGTCGCCCCGCTGAACTACGCCCAGGCCGACGAGCTCGTCGACCAGGTGAAGTCCATCCTGTCGGACCGCGGCGACGTCCAGGTCGACACGCGTGGCAATCAGCTCATCGTCCGCGACCTCGAGATGAAGGTCGCGCAGGTGCGCGCGCTGCTCGCCCGCCTCGACCGGCCGAACCGGGAGGTCGACATCGAGGCGCGCTTCGTCGAAGCGTCCAGCTCGATGACGAACAACCTCGGCATCCAGTGGGGCAGCGAGCTCAACGCGTCGTCGAGCACCGGGTACCCGACGGGGGCGTTCTTCCCCAGCTCCGTGCGGGCGAACGGCGCCCTGGACCAGCAGGGCGCAACCGCGTTCTACGCGCCCGGGGCGGACAACCTCCTCGTCGACATGGCCGCCGACGGCGCCAAGTCCGGCATCGCCTTCTCGCTCGGCAGCATCCCGGGCCTCATCGACATCACCGCGCGCCTGACCGCCCTCGAGCAGGAAGGCTACGGCAAGGTCATCTCCAACCCGCACGTACGCACCCTCGACAACGAGACGGCGCGGGTGTCCCAGGGCGCGCGCGTGCCGTTCGTGTCGGTCAGCAACGGCGGCACCCAGGTGCAGTTCGTCAACGCCGAGCTCGAGCTGTCGGTCACGCCCCACATCACGGCGGACGGCACGATCTTCCTCGATGTCAACCTGACGAACAACCGCGCCGACTTCTCGAACACGGTGCAGGGCAACCCGGCCATCCAGACCAAGGAGATCGAGACCCGCGTGCTCGTGGCCGACGGCGACACCGCGGTGCTCGGCGGCGTGTACTACACGATCGAGTCGTCCACCCAGACGCGTGTTCCGCTCCTCGGCCGCATCCCGATCCTCGGCTGGCTGTTCAAGTCGACCTCCAAGAAGAAAGAGCAGAACGAGATGCTCGTGTTCATCACGCCGCGCATCGTGCCGGTGAAGGAAGACGAGTAGCGTCCTGACTCGCCGGCTCGTGCTCGCCGGTCCGATGGGCGCCGGGAAGTCGACCGTGGGGCGGCGGATCGCCGAGCGCCACGCGTTGGGCTTCGTCGATCTCGACGACGCGCTGGGCGACGTGCCGGCGATCTGGTCCGCGCTGGGGGAGACCGGCTTCCGCCGCGTCGAACGGGAGGCTTTGGCGCGCGCGGCCCTCGGTGGAGGGGTGCTGGCGGTCGGCGGTGGGGCGCTGCTGTTGCCGGGTGGGACCGAGCTCCTCCGCGGGTGGCGCATCGTCGTGCTGTCCGCGGACGTCGACGCGCTTCGGGCGCGCATCGGCGGGGATCCGCGCCGGCCCCTCGCGTCGCGGCTGGACGCGGTGGTCCGCGAGCGCGCCGCGCACTACGCGTCGCTCGGCCCGATCGTGCCGACGGACGGCCTCACGCCGGACGAGGTCGCGGATCGTGTGGAGGCGTCGTGCGGGTGGCGGTAGCGGCGGGCGAACACGCGTACGACATCGTCCTCACCGCCGGGTTCGAGGGCCTCGGGGAAGCGCTCGCGGGTGCGCTGGGCGCGACCCCCGGCCCGTGTGTGCTCGTGACCAACCCCGTGGTCGCGCCGCTCCACGGCGCGGCGGCCACCGCGGCGCTCGAGCGGGCCGGGTGGGCCGTCACGAGGCGGTTGATCCCGGACGGCGAGGCGAGCAAGACCCTGTCGGTGTGGGCCGCGCTGCTCGATGAGGTGCTCGCCGCCGGCGTCGACCGGCGCACGCCGATCCTCGCGCTCGGCGGCGGCGTCACCGGCGACCTCGTCGGCTTCGCCGCCGCGAGCGCGCTCAGAGGGCTGCCGTTCGTGCAGGTGCCGACGACCCTGCTCGCCATGGTCGACAGCTCGGTGGGAGGAAAGACGGGGGTCAACGCCGTTGCCGGCAAGAACCTGATCGGCGCGTTCCACCCGCCGGTCCTCGTGTGGGCCGCCCTCGACACCCTGCGCACCCTCCCCGACGACGAGCTCCGCTGCGGACTCGGGGAGGTCGTGAAACACGCGGTCCTCTCGGGCGAGCCGGCGCTCGCGCGCTGCGAGGCCCTCGTGGGGCCCCTGCTCGCGCGGGACCCGGAGGCGCTGCGGTCCGTCGTCGAGGACTCCATCCGTGTGAAAGCGGGGGTGGTGCAGGAGGATCCGTTCGAGCGAGGCCGCCGCGCGTTGCTGAACCTCGGGCACACGGTCGGGCACGCGCTCGAGCACGCGCTCGGCTACGGCGCCCTTCGGCACGGCGAGGCGGTGGCGCTCGGGCTCGTCGCGGAGGCGGAGCTCGCGCGCGCACGCGGCTGGGCGACCGACCCGGCTCTCGCGTCGCGCCTCGATACGCTCGTGTCGCGGCTGGGGATCCCGCGCCCGTCCGCCGCGCGCCTCGATCCGCACGCGCTCGTGCGGGCCCTGGCCGTCGACAAGAAGCGGGAACGTGGTACGATCCGCCTCGCTGTCCCCCTTGAAGCAGGGCGGGTGGAGCTCCGCGGTGTCGCGCTCGCCGACGCGGCGGACCTCTTCTGCGGCCTGTCTCTCATCACGGAGCGCTCTCCATGATCTCGCTGCTGCTGCTCCCGCTCGTCGTCGCGTGCGTCCAGGGCCCCGTCGGCGCCCCGTTCGGGTCCTCCCTCGAAGTGCCGGAGGACATCGAGTTCGTGCTCGATCGCGCGTACGCGGCCCCGGGCGACGGCACCGGCGCGTTGTTCATGGGCACCGTGCTCGTGCGCGGGCCCTCGGACGTGGAGTTCGAGGGGTCCGACGGCACGCCGCTCCCGGGCGTACGCGTCGACCTCCTCTCCGGCTGGTCCGGCGCGTACCTGATCCCCGAGGGCGCGGTGAAGATCGTCGCCGACCTCGACGAAGCGTGCGAGTCCTCCGACGACGAGGCCTGCCAGGCTTGGTACGACACCGAAGGCGCGCGGTACTTCGAGCTCGCGGGCGAGTACGAGGCCGTCGAGGGCATTCGGCCGACCTACTACCAGGCCGTCACCGACGACCGCGGCATCGTCGAGTTCTACGTGTTCCTCGATTCCGCCCCTTCCAACACGGAAGGCGAGGCGGCCGGCTTCTCGGTGTATGCCAGCATCCAGGTGGCGACCGAGAGCTTCGCGTTCACTCCCGCCGGCAACTGAAGCCCGCCGCGAATGCGGATCCTCGTCGTACACGGTCCGAACCTCGACCGTCTGGGTCGTCGTGAGCCTCACCTCTACGGGCACACGACCCTGGCCGAGCTCGACGATCGCCTGGTCGCGCTCGGCGCGCAGCTCGGCGCCGAGGTCACCACGTTCCAGAGCAACTGGGAAGGTGCGCTCGTCGATCGAATCGCGACGTCCGACGCCGATGGCTTCATCGTCAACGGCGCGGGGCTGACGCACACGTCGGTGGTGCTCCGCGACACGCTCGTGGGTACGGGGCGGCCGTTCGCCGAGGTGCACATCAGCAACGTCGCCGCGCGCGAGCCCTTCCGACACAACAGCCTCCTCTCCGACGTTGCGGCCGGCGTGGTGTTCGGCTTCGGCGTGGTCGGGTACGAGGTGGCGCTGCGGGGGCTGTTAGGCTCTCGCTTCCCCAACGGAGAGGCCGCCTGATGGATCGCAAGGAGATCGAAGCGCTGGTGCGGGCGATGCGCCGCGAGGGTGTCACGTCGTTCGTCTGGGAGCGCACGTCGAACCCCGAGGAGGGAGACTCCGAGCGCCTCGAGGTCCGCTTCGACGGCGGTGGCGGGGCCGGTGTCGCGGCTCCCGCGTTCGTGTCGGCCGTCGCCGCGCCGGCGGCCGTTGCGGCCGCGCCCGTGGTGGCGGCGTCGCCCGCGGCGGAGCCGGCGAAGGGGCCCGAGACCCGGCCGGTCAAGAGCCCCATCGTCGGCACGTTCTACCGCGCGCCGTCCCCCGACGCGGTCTCGTACGTCAACGTGGGCGATCGTGTGAAGAAGGGCCAGGTCGTGTGCATCGTCGAGGCGATGAAGCTCATGAACCAGATCGAGAGTGACCTCGACGGCGTCATCGCGGAGATCCTCGTCGAGAACGGCGCGCCGGTCCAGTTCGGGCAGGAGCTGTTCCGCGTGGTCGTGGCTTAGCCGCCGTGTTTCGCAAGGTCCTCATCGCCAATCGCGGCGAGATCGCGCTCCGCGTCATCCGTGCCTGCCGCGAGCTCGGCATCCGCACCGTCGCCGTCTACTCCGAAGCCGATCGGCACGCCGCGCACGTGCGCTTCGCCGACGAGAGCGTCTGCATCGGGCCGCCCCCGGCCCGCCAGAGCTACCTGCACCTGCCCGCCGTCATCTCGGCGTGCGAGATCACCCGCGTCGACGCCGTCCACCCGGGCTACGGGTTCCTCGCCGAGAACGCCACGTTCGCCGCGGCGGTCAACGCGCACGGCATGACGTTCATCGGGCCGAGCCCCGAGCACCTTCGGCAGTTCGGCGACAAGCTCTCCGCGAAGGCCGCGGCGCGCGCCGCCGGCCTCCCGTTGCTGCCGGGCAGCCAAGGGGCGGTCGAGGAGCTCGAGGCGGCGGTCGAGGTCGCGCGAGGGGCCGGGTACCCGCTGATGCTGAAGGCCGCCGCCGGCGGCGGCGGCAAGGGCATGCGCGTCGTCGAAGACGAAGAGACCCTCCGCAAGGTGTTCGTCGTCACCTCGGCCGAGGCGAAGGCCGCGTTCGGCAGCGGCGAAGTGTTCCTGGAGCGCTTCCTCCGCGCGCCGCGCCACATCGAGGTGCAATTCGCGGGCGATCGGTTCGGCGCGGCGGTCCACGTCGGGGAGCGCGACTGCTCGATGCAGCGGCGCCACCAGAAGATCATCGAGGAAGCACCGGCGCCGAACCTCGACGAGGGCCTCCGGGACCGCATCCGCGCCGCCGCCGCACGGCTCGTCGCGAGCACCGGCTACGTGACGGTGGGGACGTGCGAGTTCCTCGTTCAGGACGGCGAGTTCTACTTCCTCGAGGTCAATCCTCGCATCCAGGTAGAGCATCCCGTCACCGAGATGGTGACCGGCATCGACCTCGTGCAGCTCCAGATCCGGCTCGCGGCCGGCGAGCCGATGCCCTTCGCCCAGGCCGACGTGACGCTCCGCGGCCACGCCATCGAGGTCCGCGTCAACGCGGAAGATCCCTGGAAGTTCACGCCCAGCCCGGGTCGCGTCACCGGCTACCATCCACCGGGCGGTCCCGGGGTGCGCGTCGACAGCGCGATTCACGAGGGCGCGATGGTGCAGCCGTACTACGACTCGCTCGCCGCGAAGATCGTCGTGCACGCGCACGACCGGGAAGCGGCCATCCGCAAGATGCTCGGCGCGATGGACGAGTGCATCGTCGAGGGTATTCGCACGTCTCTGCCGCTTCAACGCCTGCTCCTCTCCGATGTGGCCTTCCGCGACGTGACCTTCCACACGCGCTACATCGACGAGTGGCTCAGAAACCGACCGGGGTAGCCGCATGGATCGCAACGCGCTCGAACAGGACGCGCTCGCCCAGCTCAACCGCGGGAACGCGCAGGGCGCGTTGAACGCGTACCTCCAGATCCTCAAAGCGGACGCCAAGGATCGGCGCATCCGCCAGAAGGTCGCGGAGCTCCTGCTCAAGATGAACCGTCCGCAGGAGGCCGAGAAGCACTTCCGTGAAGTGGCCGAGGCCCTGGCGCGCGACGGCCAGAGCCGCGCCGCCGTGTCCGTGCTCAAGCAGGTCGTGGCGCTCCGCCCGGACGACGCGAGCCTCCACACCGAGCTGGGCGAGGGGCTGCTGGCGTCCGGCAACGCGATCGACGCGCGCGCGCATTGGGACACGGCCTTGCGGCTGCAGCTCACGGCGGCGAAGCCGTTGGAGGCCGCCAAGATCGCTCGGCGCATGTCCGAGGCGTTCGGCGGGGAGCCTCCCTTGCGCCTCCGCGTCGCGGAGCTGCTCGAGGCCGGTGGAGACGCCCAGGGCGCCTCGAAGATCTACGGGGAGGTGGCGGACGAGTTCCGCCGGCGCGGGCGCCATGACGAGGTGGGACGGGTCGCGGAGCTCGCGCTCCGCACGCGGCCCGACGACCTGTCCCTGCTGCAGGAGGCCGCGGCCGCGCGGATCGAACAGGGGGAGTGGAAGAAGGCGCTCACCCACCTGCAACCTGCCTTTCAGGCGGGCCCGCGCGAAGCGCGGACGCTCTACCTGCTCTCCCGGGCCTTCGAGGGGCTCGGGCAGGCGGAGAAGGCGGTCAAGGTGCTCGGCGAGCTGGCGCGGGTCAGCGAAGAGCGCGGGGACGTCGCCGCGGAGGTGGACGCGCTCCGTCGCGCCGGCCGCCTCGCGCCAGAGAACGCGGACCTCGCGGCCCGGCTGTCGACGGCGGAGCAGCGCCTCGAGCGGACGGAGCGCCGGTTGACCACCGCCGCGTTCGCGCGGCCGACCACGGACGACGAGGTCATCGCGACCGTGAAGGCGAGTGTGTACGCCCGATACTCGTTCGTGGACCGCGCGCTGGCGACCCTCGACGCGGCCCTGGCGGCGAGCCCGGGGGCCGCGGCGCTGCTCGCCAGTCGTGTCGAAGTGCTCGCCGGCGCCGGGCGCGCCGACGAGGCGGCGGACCTCGCCGGGCGCCTGGTGGAGGTGGCCGGCGCCGACGCCGGCGTCGTGCGCGATCGCATCGACGTGTTGACGCGCGGACGGCCGAAGCGCGCGGCCCCCGCACCGGCGTCGTCGGAGGCACCCGAAGCCCCGCCGCGGGAAGCGGCGCCGCCCGCCCCGGAGACCCCGGAGAGCAGGGGAGATCGCCTCGCGGAAGCCGGGGACCTTCCGGGCGCGATCGTCGCCTACCGTGAAGCGCTCGCCGCGGAGCCGCTCAACGAGGCGGTCCTCCTGAAGATCGCCAGCCTCCGCAGCGCCCGGACCTCCGCGCCTGCACCCGCCGCGCCCGCACCCGCCGCGCCCGCGCCCGCGCCTCGAGCGCACGACCCCTACGCGGCCTTCGCCTTGAGCAACCTCGAGGAGTCGACCTTCGCCGAGGTCGTGCCCGACGCGCTGGACCCCGTTTCGGACGGGCCCGACCTCGTCGAGGCGCGCGGGCTCGTCGCGATGGGCATGCACACGGACGCGCTCGCCATGCTCGAGGGTGCGGCGTCTCTCGAAGCCGACGTCTTGCGCGCTCAGGCCATGCGCGGCGTCGGGGAGCTGCCCCGCGCGGTCGACGCGCTGCGTGAAGCGGTGAACGCGGCGTCGGAGGACGATCCGGCGTACGGCGAGGCCTTGTTCGAGCTCGCGGCGCTCTACACCGCCACCGCGGGCAAGCAGCGGAGCGCCCTCCGGCTGCTCGAGGAGCTCCGCGACCTCCACCCGGACTACCGTACGACCGAGGTCGAAGCACGAATCCGCGGGCTCCAGCGCGTCACGCGCTGAGGGGCGCGCTCACGCCGCGGGACGGATGCCGTAGAAGGTGTCCATCCACACGACGATGACGTTGCAGGCCATGTGGAACACCGCGCCGGCGAGGGGCTGACCCGTGCGCTCCCGCATCCAGGCGAACACGAGCCCAGGGAAGAACGTGGCGAAGTGCCACCACTGGAACGCGACCAGCGAGTGCCCGAACGCGAACATCGCGGTGGCGAGCAGGAGTCCCGGGCCCCAGGCGGCGCCGAACGCGACGTAGCGGCGCGGCCAGACCTCGTTCAGACGGGTCTGCAGATAGCCGCGGTAGAACAGCTCTTCTGGGATCGCGACGAAGAAGAGGTGGTACGGCACGAGCAGCCAGGCCTCGCGCGGCACGCGCCATCGCGGCCACGTGCGCATCCACAGATCCGTGAGCTCGAAGCTCCATTCACCGGTGCGCATCGCGTGGAGGGCCCAGTGCACCACGTTCTGGAACGCATGGTAGGCCGGAAGCCACGGCAGGAGGAGCAGGACCGCGCCCAGCAGCCCCACGGTCAAGCCCTCCCGCCACGCCGCGCGGTCGCTCAGCGCGGGGAGGGCGAGCCGGTACGCGAAGCTGTCGACGCCGCGCCAGGCGCAGAGGCCGACGGGCGCGTAGATGAAGAGGAAGGGGACTGCCGCGAGGGTCCAGTCGGGCAGCCCCACCGACTGCAGCGCGACGACCGCCCGGATGCCGAGGAGGGTGACCAGCCACAGCGCGAAGACCTCGACGAGGACGCGCCGCCGCGCCGCCCCGATGAGGGGCGCTCCCCGCTCGCCGGGACCGGGTTCGATGAGGTGGGGGCCGCCGGTCACTGGGCCGTGCTGCCGCTCCGGTAGCCTTCCAGATCCAAGGTGATCCATGAGAATCCTTCGGCGCGGCACGCGTCGACGAGGGCCTCGCGCACGCCCGCGGCGAGCAGGTGCGGGAGGTCCGCGAGCTCGAGCTCGACGCGAAGCAGCACGTCGGACTGCGGCGCGTCGGCACCGTCGGCGCCGAGCCGGTGTACGCGCACCCGGTGCTGGCGGAACCCGAGCCCGCGCAGGGCTCGTTCGATCCGGGCGATTCGCCCCACGCGGTCGAGGGTGACGCGCGTGCCCACCGCGAAGCGGCTCCCGAGGCACGCGAAGCTCGGCTTGTCCCAGACGTCCAGGCCGAGCGCGCGGGCGGCGCCCCGCACGTCCGCCTTCTGCAGCCCGGCTTCGACGAGCGGGTGTCGCACCCGGCGCTCCGCCGCGGCGCGGAGCCCCGGTCGATGCGCGCCGAGGTCGTCGACGATCGTCCCGTCGGCCACCCACGGGATGCCCTCGCGGTCGGCGACGGCGACGGCGAGGTCGAACAGCTCGGACTTGCAGTGGAAGCAGCGGTCGCCGCTGTTGCGGGCGTAGGCCTCGCGTTCGATCTCCTTGGACTCGACCAGCACGTGGCGCACGCCGAGCGCGGCGGCGAACGCGGCCGCGGCCTCCGCCTCCTCGCGCGGGAGCGTGGGCGAAGTCGCGGTCATCGCGAGGACGCGGTCGCCGAGGGTGTCCGCGGCGACGCGGAGCAGCAGCGCGGAGTCGACGCCCCCAGAGAACGCCACGAGCACGCTCCCCATGTCGGCGAGCACTGCGCGCAGCGCGTCGATGCGCTCGTTCATGCCGCTCCTCTGTTCATCGATCCGCCCCCTCGGTTCAGCCGAACAGCGCGTCCGCCGGGTTGATTCCCAGTCGGGCGGGGTCGACGGAGTGGGTCGCGCGCCGGCCGCCCGCCTCGAGCGGCACGACCGGACCGTGGCGAACGATCGCGCCGCGCGCGTCCACCACCGGGCGCACGACGGGCCCGTTGGGCCCGTGCCGGAGGACGATCGCGACCTCTCCCGAGTCGAGCAACACACACGAGCCGATCGGCCAATCCCCGAGGAGGGACGCGAACGCCCGGAGCAACGCGCGGTCGGTGCGGCGCCCCGGGGCGCTGGTGAGCTGCACGAGCGCGTCGCGCGGCAGCATGGGCGGGCCGCGGTCGTGCCCGGTCACGAGCGCGTTGTACTCGAGCACCACCGCGATGATCCGGCCGAAGAGATGGGTGGGGCGGGCGCCGCGGCCCTCGGGGGGCGGCGCGAGCGCATCGTGGAGGGCGAGCGAGCGACGGAGCGCGTCGACCGTGAGGGGCGCCTCGCGCGGGAACGCGGAGAGCGCCGCGCGCGCCGCGTTCTCGGGGCTGGCGCGCAATCCGGCTGCCAACAGCGCGCAGACCCCGAGTTCCGCCAGCGGGCCGCGTCGAAGGCCGGTGGCGTGCCCGAGCGCGACCGCGAGCACGGACCCGTGCACCGCGTGACGCGTGCTCACGTCGTCTTCGCGGTCGAGCGTGGCGGCGAGGGCGACCGTGTCACGTGGCGCGAGCTCGGTGCGGTCGACGATCCCGCGAATCGCGCGGGCCACGTCGTCCGGCACGGCGAGGGGGCGACCGTCGGGGATCAACGTGCCGGAGTCGCGCGCCTTGGAGACCGCGTACCACAAGCGGCCGTAGAGCTTGAGCGCCGCCGCGGCGGTCGTCGGGTCGTCCGACATCGGCGTGAGCCGGAAGGCGTCGCACCCGTTGATGTCGAGCCACTTCTGGAGCGCCGCGCGGTCGCCTCGGCCCTCCGGCGCCCCAGAGCGGACCCGGCGGATCATGCCGAACACCGGGTCCCGCTCGGGCTGGCCGCGCACGGTCATCCCGCCGCAGCCCTGCGCCGCGAGCGCCTCGGCGAAGCGCCGGAGCGCGGGCGCGTACGCGCCGGCGGGGACGATCTCCGTGCCGGCGACGACCATGCGCAAGCCTCCGGTGCCCGCCGCGATCGCGAAGCCAGGGGCGGCCGTGTGGTGTGCGAGCGCGGCGAGGTCGGCGACGAGCCAGCCGACGAGCCGCACGGCGGAGCGTGCCTGGAGCTCGTTGACCTCGTCGAGCAGCAGGACCGCTCCGAGGTGGGCGGCGAAGGCGCGACCGAATTCGACGCTCATCGTTCCTCCGCCAAGAGCGCCGTGATGTCTGCCCGCAGGCGCGGCGCCTCTTGCGCGACGAGCTCCAGCGCCGCGCGCGCGCGCGGGCCGACGACGCGGATGCCGGCCAGCGCGAGGCGCGGCAGGTTGGGGTGCCCCGCGCGCTTCCGACCCGTCGCCAGTTCGACCAGGAACGTCTCCTGACGGCCGATACGGGCGTGCGCGATGCACCACGCGCGCAGCTCGCCGTCGGACCACGAGGCGACGACAGGCTCGGTCAGGCGCGCCTCGATGAGCGGGAGCGCGTCGGCCTCGCGGTACGCCACGCAGTACCGCAGGGCCTCCATGCGCACCGCCTCGTCCACATCCTCGATGTGGCGGCGCACGAGGTCCCGCACGCGCGGGGAGCGCTGGCGACGCAAGGCGTACAAGGCGGCGACCCGGACGTGGGGCGCCGCGTGGTCGACGTGGAGGAGCACGGGCTCGATCAGCCGCGGGTCGTCCGATCGTGCCGCCATCGCGAGGCCGAGGAGGATCTCGCCGGCGATGGCCGATTGCATGCGTTGGCGCAGGTCTTCGAACGTTGAGGCGCCTTCGTGGCGGGTGGCCAGGCAGGCGTCGGCGAGGATCCGGGTGACCCACGGCGGCAGGAGCGGGGCGAGCTCCCCGGCGGCCCGCTCGGGCAACATCGCGAACATCGAGAACAGCTCGCCTTTGACGTCATTTTCGCGGAGGTCGGGCGCGACCGCGACCAGTCGATCCGCCAGGGGCGGACGCGCGAGCCCCTCGGCGGTCACCACCCCGCCGTGCACCTCGAGCAGGGCGTGCAGGACCGGGGAGAGGGACGCGCCTTGGCCGAGGACGTCGACCACGAAGCCCAGGAGCGCTTCGACCGCGCGCGCCCGACGATCCTCGCCCGCCTCCGAGAGCGCGGCCGCGGCCGCCGCCGCGACGACCTCGGCGACGAAGTCGCCCTCGGTCGCGAGCACACGCGCCTCCGCGGCGAGCTCAGGGTCGACCGCCGCGGGCGGCCGCGGGGCGTCGGCGGCGGCAGGCCCGGCCCTCACAGCGTGCAGGTAGTCGCGTGCTTCCGGGGGAAGGAGCTCAAAGTCTTCCTCGCCCGTCGCCTCGTCCGGGCCGGCGTCGACCGTCGAGCGCAGGCGGCCGGGGCCGCGGTGCTCGGACTCCAGAGACGCGGCGCGCGACGCGAGCTCGACGTGGACGAACTCCGACGGCGCGCCCCACACGGCACGCTCGAGCCCGCCGTCGAGGGCGGCCGTCTCTGGCCAGTCGGTCAACAACGTACGGGCGAGCCAGAGCAGGTCGTCGTCGCTGGCGCCGGCGCTGAGGACGATCCCGCGTACGCCCGCGGCGTGGGCGCGCTCCGCGAGCAGGTGATCGAGCACGGGGAGCTCGCCGAAGTACAGGGTCTGCGCGCCGACAGTGACGACGACGACGGGCAGCTCGGCGAGCGCCACCCGCAGGCCCTCGATCCACGCGGACCGATGGCCGTCCGCCAATCGTGGAGCGTCGAACGAGCCCGGAGGGATGTCCAAACGGCGGGCGCCGGTGACGAGCGCCTCGAACGCCGCGCGAATCGCGGCGGCGGCCGAGCCGGGCTCGCGCGCGCTCGGTTGGTCCTGGGCGGTTCCCGGCTGCATGCCCGGCACGATAACCTTCACGCTCATGGCACACACACCCTTGGGCGAGGTCTGCGTGGCGGTCGGCCTGATGCGCCGCGAGGACGTGGACGTCGTGCTCGCCCGGGTTCGGACGGGCGAGCGCGCACGCTTCGGAGAGGCCGCCGTCGAGATGGGGCTGCTCGACGAAGAGGGCCTGGCCCGGGCGTTGGCGCACCAGTTCCGCTTGAACATGGTCCCGACCGAGCGCCTCTTGCGACTGCACGTGGGCCCCGAGGTCGTGTCGCTGCTCCCGGCCGGGCTCATGCGCGAGCGGGTGCTCGTGCCGACGTTCATGGACGAAGAGAAGCGCGTCCTGTCCCTCCTGACCGCCGACCCGACGGACATCCCGTCCCTCCGCGCCGCACAGACCGCGGCGCGCGCCGCGCGGCTGAGGTTGTTCGTCGCGCCGCGCTCCGGCCTGCGCACCTTGATCGATCGCCTCCTCCCCGTCGAGATCGACGACGGCGTGCAGCACGCCACGGGCCCGCGCGACGTGGCCGACGGCGGCGGCACCACGCGGACCCTCGTGTACGAGCCGGACGCGGAGATCGCGGCGGCGCTCCGGCGCCTCGAGGCGACGGAGGGCGTGGGCACGGAGATCGTGGGCGACCCCGAGCAGGTCAGCGCCTTCCTCGAGGCGAACCAGGCGGATCGGCTGTTCTTCCGGAAGCAGGTCGCCGACAGCGCGGCGCCGTACCTCGTCGCGTGGCGCCGCCTCCGCCCCGCGCTGCGCACCTGCGGCGTGGACGGCTGGGGCACGGCGCGCCGGGCGCTCGTGGACTGGGAGTCCGCGCGCGAGTTCGTGTGGGACGTCCTGCTGCGCCCGATCGAGCCCGGGGCGGCGGAGCGCCAGTACGTGGCCGCCCTGGCACGCCGCATGGCGGCGCACCTCGCGCTGCCCGACGACACCGTCGACCAGGTCGCGTTCACAGCGTTGCTCCTCGGCGATCGTCGCCCGCCGGTCGACGGTCCCTGGGCGGTCGCAGCGACCATGGCGGCGACCGAACGACGCTCGTCCGGCGAGCAGACGCCGGGGGCCGACATGGCCCCCGAGGTCGTGTTCACCGCTCGCGCCGCCGCTCGCGCGCGCGCGAACGCCCCGACCGTGCTCGAAGCGCTCGGGCCGGAGGCCGCCCGTCACGACGGCGCGGCGCTCCGCGCGCTCGCCGCCGTCGCCGACGCGGGGGGGCTGCCCGAGCCGCTCCAGGTCCCGATCCCGGCGCCGTACCCGCCGCCGCCCGCCGACGGCGCCCTCGTGTCCGGCGAGCTCCGCGCGCTCCCGCTGCTCGATCTCGTGCAGGCGTTCTCCCTCGCCGGGCGCACCGCCGAGGTGCGGGTCTCCGGGCGCGGTGGGCCCGCCGGCCTGCAGCTGCGCGGCGGGCGCCTCGTGGCGGCCTGGGACGGCCGATCCGAAGGTGAGGCCGCGTTCCTCGCGTTGGCGTCCACGGACGAAGGTCAGTTCGAGGTGCGCTTCACCGACGTCGCGCGCGCCAACATCGGGGCCAGCACCGAGTTCCTCCTCTTCGAAGGCGCCCGGCGCCGCGACGAACGCCGCATCCTCGGGTAGGCGGCGTGGTCCGTTCACCGGGCCCGGGCTACGGGCTCGCCGGAGTCCAGAATGATCGACGCGCTGCGAAACTTTCTGCGATGGGCGCCGCTCGCGGTCGGCGACGCCGCCCCCCCGCTGTCGCTCACCGCGGACGACGGCACCTGGATCAAGCTGCCCGACTTCAAGGGGCACCTCAACGTCGTGCTCGTCTTCCTCGGGTCGCTCGACGCCCCGGAGGTCGACCGGTACCTGCGCGCGCTCGACGCCGATCGCGAGCGTTTCGCCGGGCTCGACACGGCGGTGTTCGCGGTCGGCACGTCGCGCACGGATCAGCTCCGCGCCTACCGGCAGCGGCTCGGGGTCGAGCTGTCCTTGCTCTACGACATGCTGGCCGTCGAGTCGCGCGGCTTCCGCGCCTCGGGCCGGGTGCGCCCGTCCATCCGCGACACGGTGGTGGTGGTGGGGAAGGACGGGCGGGTGCTGCTCTCCGAGCGCGGCTTCCCGGACGCGGATCGGCTGGTGGCCGCCCTCGCCGCCGCCGAGGGCCGGCCCGCGCCCGAGCGCGTCGCGGCGCCGCCCGCCGCCGCCTCTACCGTACGTACCCCCGGCCAGGCGAGCGCGTCGGTCAACGACGTCGACAGCGCCGCGGCGCTCGCGCTCCTCACCGCGGCCGACTCGCCGTTCCTCCTCGTCGACGTCCGTACGAAGGCCGAGTTCGAACGCGAGCGCTCGCCGGCCGCGCGGCACATCCCGGTCGACGAGCTCCCGCACCGGTACCACGAGCTGGGGCAGACCACCCACCTCGTGTTCGTGTGCCAGGGAGGGGGCCGCAGCGCGTCGGCGGCGGAGTTCATGGTGAGCGTCGGCGCCAACCACGTCTACAACGTGGTAGGTGGCATGTCGCAATGGTCCGGCCCCAAGGTCGGCGCTGCCGTCGAAGGCTGAGGGGTTCCATGTCCGGCACCGTCTGTCCGTTCTGCAAGGGCGCCGTCTCTGCCGACCTCTTGCGCTTCGGCGGCAAATGTCCGCACTGCATCCTGGAGATTCCGGGGGAGGAAGCGCCGACCGACCCGGGGCTGGAACAGCGCCGCAAGCAGGAGGCGGAGGCCGCCGTCAAGGCCGCCGCGGACAAGCGTCGCTCGTCGCTGTTCAGCGCCGCCGCCTTCACCGGCCTGTTCTTGATCATCTCCGGCTCCGGCGTCGCGTTCTTCCAGCTGCGCGGCGGCGAAGAGGCGGCGGTGATGGAGATGGAGGACTACTACCAGGTGGACCTCTCCACCTTGCCGACGGCGCCGTCCGCCGGGCCCGACGTGAAGGTCGCGGTCGCGGCCGGCAAGCCGGTGGCTCCGCGCAACGGGACGCCCACGGCCCGCCCGACCGGACGTGATCCGGCCGTTCCGAGCTTCCTCCGCGGCGATGAGCCGGTCGTCACCGGCACCTCGGTCGACCCGACCGCGGGGGCCGGTGGTGGGGCGGTCGGGCTGAAGGGATCTTCGGCCACCGCCGACGCGTCGCTGGCGATGACCGGACCCGCCGCCCCGTCGGCGGGCGCGGCGCCGTCGCTGTCGTTGAGCACCGGCCCAACGGTCAACGTGAGCCGCCCCAGCATGGACGTCGTCCTGTCCGACGATCAGCAGATCTACGACATGGCCAAGTCGATCATCTCGTCGTCCGGCCGCCAGCTCCAGACCTGCTACGACCAGCGCCTGAAGCAGAACGAGTCGCTGAAGGGCAAGTGGAAGCTCGAGTTCGTCATCGGCAAGGACGGGCTCCCCAAGAAGGTCGCTGTCACGGGCCTTACGATGAAGGACGCCGAGCTCGAGAGCTGCATGGTGCGGTCGGTCTCGGGCTGGCGCTTTCAGCGCATCGCGCGCGACCAGCCGATCGCCAAGACCTACGGGTTCGGGCCCAGCTTCTGAACCCTCGGCGGCCCGTCAGGCCGCTCCCGTCGTGCCCGGGCGGTCGAGGCGCAGCACGAGGGCGTCGCAGCCGTCGGTGTAATAGCGAGGTCTCACCGCGATCGGCGCGTATCCCAGCGCGGCGTACATCGCGATCGCCGGCGGGTTGTCGCGGCGCACCTCCAGCCACGCCGCGTCCGCGCCGTTGGCGCGCGCGTGCAAGGCGCGGACGAGGGCGCGGCCGATCCCCGCGCCGCGGTGCGCGGCGAACACCGCCACGCGGAGGACGTGCAGCTCGTCGAGCACGAACCACCCCATCGCGGACCCCACGACGCCGTCCGGGGCGGCCGCCACGACGACGATCCCGCCCGGTCGCACGAGCTCGTCTTCGACCATGCGGCGTGACCACGGCTCATCGGGGAAACACGCGCGTTCGAGCCGCTCGAGGACATCGGTGTCGCGGGCGGTGGCGTCGCGGATCATCGCGCCGACACCGTCACGATCCGGATGCCGGCGCGCCCACGCTCGGCGGCCAACCAGGTGTCGAACGACGCGGGATCGTCCAGGTCGAACGCCCCTGAGGCAGCCGCGCGCAGGGCGTATCGTTCCACGACGAGCCGGCTCGAGAAGAAGCCGAGCAGCGCGTCGTCGCCCATCCCCCAGCGGCGCAGGAAGTCGTCGTAGCCGCCGGGTCCCCACGCGTCCCGAAACCGCTCCCAGCGGGCGCGGACCGCCCCGCTCGACGGTCGGTACAGGTCGGAGTCCCCCGCGAGCTCGCGCAGCACGGCGATGTCGGCCACGCGCGCGGCGGGAGCGCGGGAGCGATCCTGGAGCGCGGGGACGGGGCTGGCGTCGTGCGTGTCCAACTCCACTTCGAAGGCCAGGTCGGATGCCGTGACGAGGCGCGAGCCGACGACGAGCACCACGCGGTCGACGACGGCGGCGCTCGCGACAGCGACCCAGGCGAGCATGGCGGCGGACATTTTCTGGCAGGCTATCCGGCGCGGCGGTGGACCGGTGGGCCGACCACGTTTATGTGGCGAGCCTCATGATCGAAGCGGTCGCGCTCAGCAAGTCATACGGCAACCACCGCGCCCTCACGGACGTGACGTTTCGCGTCGAACGTGGCGAAATCGTGGGCTTCCTGGGGCCGAACGGCGCAGGAAAGACGACGACCATGCGCATCCTCACGGGGTTCATCCCCGCGTCGGGCGGCGACGCGCGGGTCGCTGGCTTCGACGTGTTCGATCAGCCGATGGAGGTCAAGCGGCGCGTCGGCTACCTGCCGGAGTCCCCGCCGCTCTACCCGGAGCTCACGGTCGGCGCGTATTTGCGCTTCGTGGCGGAGCTCCGGGGCTTCGCGGGGCGCGAGCGCCTGAGGCGGGTGGGCTCCGCGATGGAGCGTGTGGGCCTCACCGGGTGGGAGGCCCGCGTGTTGTCGGGGCTGTCGAAGGGCTACCGTCAGCGCGTCGGGCTCGCGCAGGCCATCCTGCACGACCCCGACGTGCTCATCCTCGACGAACCGTCGAGCGGGCTCGACCCCGGTCAGGTCGCGGGCATCCGCGAGCTGGTGTGTTCGTTCGCGGGCACGCACACGGTGGTGCTCAGCACCCACATCCTCACCGAGGTCGAAGCGATGTGCCCTCGCGCCATGATCATCGCGGGGGGGCAGCTCCGGGCCCAGGGCACGCTCGACGAGCTCCGCGCGCAAGCGCCCGGCGGCGCCTGGACCCGCGTCGAGGTGCGCGGGCTCGACGCGCCGACGCTCGGCGCGCTGCCCGAGGTCTCGTTGGTCGAGCCGCTCGCCGCCACCGAAGGCTGGCCGACGTTCCGGGTCCGCGGGCCCGGGGACCCGCGGCCCGCGGTCGCGGCGCTGGCGGCCGCCCGCGGCGCGACGCTCCGGTGCCTCGAGCGCCGGGCACCCACCTTGGAAGAAGCGTTTCTCTCGATCGTGGGGCGCGAATGAACGCCACCCTGGTCATCTGGCGCAAGGAGCTCGCGGTGTACCTCGTCAGTTCGCTGGCGTGGGTGTTCCTGGCGTTGTTCCTGTTCGTCGCCGGGGTGTTCTTCTACCTGGGCGTCACGCTGACGGGCGAGGCGTCGTTGCGGGTGCTCGTCGGCAACCTGGGCATCACCCTGATGTTCTTCTTGCCCTTGCTGACCATGCGGCACTTCGCGGAGGAGCGTCGTCAGGGCACCTTGGAGCTGCTGCTCACGTCCCCGGTGCCGCTCGGCAGCATCGTCGTCGGGAAGTGGCTCGCCTCCTTGACGATCTGCCTGGTCATGCTCGCGGGCACCGGCGTGTTCCCGGCGGTGCTCGCGTACTACGGCGATCCCGACTGGGGCGTGGTGTTCACGAGCTACCTGGGCCTGGTCGCCGTGTCGGCGGGCTTCTGCGCGGCCGGCTTGTTCGCGTCGTCGCTCACCGACGACTCCGTGGCGGCCGGGCTGATCGGCGTCGTGATCCTGCTGCCGTTCTGGCTGATCGGGCGTGCGGAGGCGCTGGTGCCCGACGAGTGGGCCGAGCTCCTGCGCCCCCTCGCGTTCCTCACGCACCTGCAGTCCTTCGACCGCGGCGTCGTGGACACCGCCGACGTCGCGTGGTTCGCGGTGTTCACCGTGTGTTTCCTGTTCCTCACGTGGCGGTCCCTGGAGTCGCGTAGATGGCGCTGAACCGCACCTTGCAGCGTCGCCTCGCCGTCGGCGTCAACGCCACCATCGTGTCGGCGCTGGTCGTCGCGGCGCTCGTGTTCGTCTGGCTGATCGCGGAGCGCTTCCGCGTCCGGTTCGATCTCTCGGCGGATCAGGACAGCGTGCTGGCGCCGGACACGGTTCAGAAGCTCCGTGTGCTCGAGCGCGCCGGCGCGCCGGTGGTCGTCACGGGCTTCTCCGCGCAGCGCGGGAAGCGGGAGTCGTACTTCAAGGACCGTCAGCTCCAGGACCTGCTCCAGGAGCTCGACTACGCCTCGCCCGTGGTCGAGTCGCGCTTCGTCGACTTCGACCGGGAACGCCTCACCGCCGAGGCGCTCGGCGTGTCGGACTACGGCACCGTCGTGGTGCAGCGCGGCCCGCAGCGGGTCGATCTCTCCGACCGCGACCTGTTCCGGCGCGTAGGAAAGGGCGACGATCGCCGTCTCGAGTTCCTCGGGGAGGCGACGGTCGCCCGGGCGTTCGCGCAGCTCTTGACCGACCAGCGCCGCGTCGTCTACGCGCTCGTCGGCCACGGCGAGCTCGACCCGGAGAGCCGCGAGCCGGACGGACTCTCCGATCTGGTCTCCGTCCTCGCGCAGGAGCACTACGAGGTCGAGCGCCTCGACCTCGTTCGCGATCGCGTCGAGGGCGACGTGCCGCGTGTCCCGAGCGACGCCGCCGCGGTCGTGGTGCTGCGGCCCACCGCGGCGATCCCCGCCCTCGAAGAAGACGTGCTGCTCGCCTGGCTCTCGTCGGGCGGTCCCACCTTGGTGGCGGTCGAGCCCGGCGCGCCGCCCCCGTCGCTCCTCGGCCGCCTCGGCGTCGTCGTCTCCGACGGGTTCCTGCTCGACGAGGACTACGTGTTTCCGTTCCCGGACCGCCCGTCCCCCCGCTACCGGGCGCACCCGATCACGAAGGACCTCTCCGACGGCCTGCTCGTCACCGTGCTGTCGCGCGTGGCGCCGGTGATGGCGAGCTCCCCCGCACGGGAGGGGGTGCGCGCGACCACCTTGCTCGAGACCTCCCGGCGGGGGTGGATCGAGCGCGGCGGCACCGCGGCGTTCGAGGCGGAGATCGATGGCGCCGGGCCCGCGGCGATGGCGCTCGCGCTCGAGGTCGGCGTCGACTCGGGCATCGTCGATCGGCCAGCCCGCGTCGTGGTCGTGGGCGACGCCGACGTGTTCACCAACACCCTGCTGTCGGACGGTCCCGGCAACGCCACGTTCGCGGTCAACACGCTCCGTTGGTTGATCGGCGACGAAGCGCGCCTGAGCGTCGTCGGCCGGCCGACCGCGGTTCGCCGGCTCGCGCTCACGCCGGACGACCTCGACCGGGTGCGGTCGCTCGCGCTGGGGCTCGGGCCAATCCTCGCGGCGCTGCTCGGCGGCGCCGTGTGGGCCGGACGGAGGGGACGATGAAGGCGTTTCGAGGCTCGATCGTCGCGCTGGTGGTGGTGGGGCTGCTGGCGCTCGCCTGGTGGGCCGTGCGGCCGCAGCCGGACACGTCCCCAGCGGCCACCACGACCGCCGGCGCGAAGAAGAAGAAGAACCCCGGGATGGAGGTCGGCCCGCAGCTGTTCCCCTTCGAAAAGGCGAACCTCGTGCGCGTCGAGGTCGCGCGCACCGACGGGACGATCGTCCTCGAAGAGCGCGCCGACGGCTGGTGGATCGCGGGGCAGGAGCACCGTGCGGCGCGCACGATGGTCAACCGCGTGAAGCACCAGCTCCACGATCTCGCGGCGCGTGCCACCGTGGTCGAGGGCGACGGCGACCTCGCCCTCTACGGCCTCGGCGAGAGCGCCGTGCGGGTCACGCTCACGATGCGTGACGCGAGCACCGTGCGGTTTCGCGCGGGCGACCCGAACCCGTCCGGCGTCAGCTTCTACGTGTTGCGAGAGGGCGACTCGGTCGTCTACACCGTGAAGAAGAGCGCGGTCGACTACTACACGCTCGACCTCTCCGACTTCCGCGAGCGCCGGTTCGCCACGTTCGACTCCAAGGACGTCGACGCCCTCTCGGCCGATCTGCCCGGCGGCAGGCGCCTCTCGTTCCAGCGCCAGGGCGAGCGCTCCTGGGAGATGCTCGAGCCGGAGCGCTTCGCGGCGGACGACGGAGAGGTGCGGGCCCTGCTCGGGCGCGTCGCGGCGCTGAAGGCGTCGCGCTTCGTCACCGACGTGCCCACCCCGGCGGAGCTCGCGTCGTGGGGGCTCGACCGGCCGCGCGCCCGCATCAAGGTCACGATCTCCGACGCGGAGGCGGTCACCCTGCTCCTCGGCGCCGTGTCCCCCGAGAAGGACGGCGATCGCGCCCTGGCCTGGATGGCCCTCGACGGAGAGTCGACGGTGTACCTCGCTCGAGACGGCCTGCTCGAAGACTACGAGGCGGAGCCGGTCACGTTCCGCCTGAAGTCCTTCGCCCGGATCGACGTCAACGACGTGGCGCAGGTCAGCGCCACGTTCGCGGCGGCGGGCGACGACGCCGAGCTGTCGGGCACGGTCACCGTGCGCAACGAGGCCGACGCGTGGCTCTGGGACGACGGCGTCCCGGTGTCCGGCAGCACGCCCCGCCGGGTGGCGACCCGCGCGGCGGGTGTGCAGAGCGACGAGTTCGTCACGTCGACGGGGCAGGACGCGCGCTACGGCTTCGACGCGCCGATCGTGCGGCTCGCGCTCACCGCTCGCGACGGCCGAACGTCCACGCTCCTCGTCGGCGCGTCGGCGGAGCCGACGACCGACCCGGAGGGGCACGAGCGTCCGCGGTGGTACGCGCGCACCCTCGAGCACCCCGAGGTCTACATCGTGGACGCCGGGCTGGTCGACGTCGTGAAGGACCTCATGCGCGAGCACCGGAGGAAGTCCGAGGGCGACGCCGCCGACGCCGCACGGCGCGAGCGGATCGACAAGGAGCGTGGCGGATGATCGGCTGGATGCTCGCGGTCGCGCTCGGCTGTGGGTCGCCGGAGACGCCCGCCGGCGGCCACGGCACGTTGGTGTACAGCGGCAACGTCGACGGCGACATCGAGCCGTGTGGGTGACCACGTCGTCCTCTGGGCGGTCTGTCCAGGCGAAACAGCATTGTCGACGAGGTTCGCGGTGGCGGCGGGGCCGTCTTCGTAGCGGACGCCGGCAACGCGCTGGCGCCGAGCCCGTCGGTCCCCGCGCCCGAGCGCGCGCAGGCCGAGGTGAAGGCGCGCCTCATGGCCGACGCGTTCGCGGCGGGGGGCATCGACGCGATGCTGCCGGGCGCCGGAGAACTGGCGTTCGGACTTGATTTCGTACGGTCCGCGGGCGGCGGTTCGCTGCCCTGGGTCGCCGCGAACCTGCGCTGCGCCGGCGCGACCCCGTTCCCGGCCGCGCGCGACGTCGCGCGGGACGGCGTGCGGGTGCGCTTCGTGGGGGTCGTCGGGAGCACGCTCGCCCCCGCGAGCACGTGCGTCGCGGAGCCCCCCGACGAGCCGCTGCGCGCGGCGATCGCTGGCGCGTCCGGCGCCATCGTCGTGCTCCTGTCCGGGCAGACCGTGGAGGCGGACCGCGCGCTGGTGGCACGCGTCGCGGGGGTCGACTTCGTCGTCAACGGTCAGGAGCGGCGCATGCTGGAGGTGCCGGAGCCCCTGGCGGGCGGCGGGCTCCTCCTCGGGGTGGGCTCGCGGGGGAAGCACCTCGGGGTGCTGGCGTTCGATGTCGGGGCGGCGCCACGCGCCTGGCGCACCACCGGCGCGGAGGACAAGCTCGAGGCGACCGCCCAGCGCCTGCGGCAGCGCCTCGAGGAGCTCCGCCCGCGCCTCGCAGCCGCCGCGAGCGACGCCGAGCGCCAGCGCTATTCCCGTCAGATCGGCTTCTACGAGCGGGAGCTCGCCGAGGCCACGGGGGGGTTGGACCGGCTTCGGGCGCTCGGCGCGCAGGCGGGCGTGGTCCAAAACCGACTGCGGGACCTGGACGGCGGTGTGGCGGATCATCCGGCCACGGCCGTGCTCGTCGCGAAGGCCAAGGCCGACATCGCGGCGTTGGAGGCCGTTCCCGAAGGGGCGTCCGCGCTGGCGCACGGTCCGTTCGTCGGGTCGGCCGCTTGCGCCGCGTGCCACCCCGCCGAGTCGGCGCAATGGGCGTCGACCGCGCACGCCCGCGCCCACGCGAGCCTCGAAGCGGCGCAACGGGCGTCGGATCGGGAGTGCTACGGCTGCCACGTGACCGGCGCGGCACACCCCGAGGGGCCGAAGAGCCCCGGCGCGGCCGTCGGCCTGCGCGACGTCGGGTGCGAGGCCTGCCACGGCCCGGGGCGTTCCCACGCCGCGGAACCGCAGAAACAGCCGATGGTGGCAGATCCCGATCTCGCCGTGTGTACTTCGTGTCACGACGGTGAACGGGACGGCGGCCGCTTCGAGCCCGACGACTACCTCGCCCGGGTGCGCCACGGCGCTGGGCCGCGTTAGATTCGGCCACCCATGCGCAACGGACTTTCCTGGATCATCGCCTGTTCCGTATGGAGCGTGCTCACGGTCGCGATGTTTGCCGCGCTCGGTTGGATCGGACGGGGCTATTTCTACGACGTCGCGCTCGCGGTGCCGTACCTGCTCGGCCCCGCGGTGGTCACCGCGGTGTGGGCCCGGTGGCTCGCGCCGGGCGCCGTCGTCGACGCCGGGATGCGCTTCGGCCCTCGGTTCCTCCTCGCCGGCCTCGCGCCGGTGGCGGCGGTGTGGGCGGTCGCGCTCGTGGCGCACGCGCTCGGGCTCGGCGCGTTCGACCTCAGCGGTGCGCCCATCGTCCTGCGGCGCGCCGCGGACGCCGCCGATGCCGCGGCGCTCCAAGCGTCCTTCGACGCCGCGCCGCTGCCGTACGCCGTGTTCGCCTGCGTCCAGGCGCTGATGGTGGGCGCGATGATGTACATGCCGCTCCGCCTCGCCGAGGAGATCGGCTGGCGCGGGGCCTTGTTGGACGCCCTCGCGCCGCTGGGGTTCTGGCCGGCCGCGACGATCAGCGCCGTGGGCTGGGCGCTCTGGCACCTGCCGCTCGTGGGGCTCGGTTGGTTCGTCGAGGTCGCCGGCCCGGCCGACGTGCTCGGCGTCGTCGCGGCGCTGGTCCCGCTCGGGATGTTGCTGGCGTGGGTGCGCGTCTCGAGCGGTACGGTGTGGGCCGCGGCGCTCGCGAGCGGTGTGTTGACGGGACTCCACGGTTTTCACGAGGTCGTGCTCGGGCCCGACGTTGCCGGCGCGATGCCCGGTTCGTCGGCCGGGGTGTACGGATGGGCCGGCGCGATCGTGTGGACGATCCTGCTCGCCGCCGTGGCGGGCGCGCGTGGATTCCGCCCGCCGGAGCCGCCGCCCCTCGTCGCGGACCCGGTGCCCGCGCGGCTCCGCGAAGCATGAACGTCCTCGGCATCGAGACGAGCTGCGACGAGACCGCCGCGGCGGTCGTCGGCGACACCGTGGCGAGCGATGTCGTGCACTCCCAGGATCTGCACGCGGCCTACGGCGGGGTCGTGCCAGAGATCGCTTCACGCGCGCACGCCGAGCAGATCGTGCCCGTGGTGCGCGCCGCCCTCGAACGCGCGGGGATCGAGCGGCCGGACGCCGTCGCCGCCACTGCGGGCCCCGGGCTCGTCGGCGCCGTGCTCGTCGGCCTGGCGTTCGGCAAGGCCGCGTCCCTCGGCTGGGGCGTGCCGTTCGTCGGGGTCAACCACCTCGAGGGCCACCTGCTCGCCGCGTTGCTGGACGATCCTGCGCCCGCCTTCCCGTTCCTCGCGCTCGTCGTGAGCGGTGGGCACACGACGCTCTACCTGGCGCACGACGTCGGGCGGTACGACACCCTCGCGGAGACCGTCGACGACGCGGTGGGAGAGGCCTACGACAAGGTCGCGCGGATGTTGGGGCTCGGCTACCCCGGAGGCCCGGCCGTCGATCGCCTCGCCGGCTCGGGCGACCCCGCCGCGTGTCGCCTCCCGCGGCCGCGCGTCGGCGACGGCCTGGACATGAGCTTCGCCGGTCTCAAGACCGCCGTGCGCGCCCACCTCGCGCGCGAGCCCGGCGCGCGCGCCGCCGACGTCGCCGCCGGGTTTCAGGCGGCCGTGGTCGACGTGCTGCTCGACCGCGCGCGCCGCGGGGCCGCTCGAACGGGCGTGCGGCGCGTCACCCTGGGCGGGGGCGTCGCCGCGAACAGCGCGCTGCGCGCGGCGTTCGCCGCCGATCCCGAGCTGGAGGCGTACCTTCCGCCCCGCGCGCGCTGCACCGACAACGCCGCGATGATCGCCAACGCCGGGCGCTTGCGCCTCGCGCGCGGCGAGCGCCACTCGCTCGCGCTCGGCGCGCGGCCACGGTGGTCGGTGTCCGAGGGGGTCGAGTGCTGATGCACCCGTCGGTACGCCTGCGAGCCATCGAGCAGCGCGCGCGTCGTCGCTTCGGCCAGAATTTCCTCATCGATCCGGACGCCTGCGGGCGTATCGCGCGCGCCGCCGGTGCCGCCCCGGGCGTGAGGGTCCTCGAGATCGGCCCCGGACTCGGCGCGCTCACCGACGCGCTGCTGGCGACCGGTGCCGAAGTCACGGCGATCGAGCTCGATCGCGACCTCGCGGAGGCGCTGCGCGAGAGCCATCCGGCCGTGCGCCTCGTGCAAGGGGACGCCTTGCGGGTCTCCTTCGACGACGTCTGCCCGGGGGAGGGGTGGCACGTCGCCGCCAACCTCCCGTACAACGTGGGCACCCACATCCTCGTGCGGCTGCTGCGCGAGGGCCGATTCCGCAGGATGGCGCTGATGCTCCAGCGCGAGGTGGCCGACCGGGTGCTCGCGGGCGCGGGGGAGGACGCGGTTGGCGCCCTGTCGATGCAGATCCAGGCGCGCGCCGCGGTGCTGCGGGTGCTGACGCTGCCGCCCGGCGCCTTTCATCCCGCCCCCAAGGTGCACAGCTCCGTGATCCGCGTCGAGCCGTACGCCGCGCCGGACTTCGGAGTGGGCGTGTCCGCGGCGCAGTTCGACCGCGTGGTGCGCGCCGGCTACTCGCTGCGCCGAAAGAAGCTGCCGAACGCGCTCCAGGCCACCTTCGGGCGGGACGTCGCCGTCGCCGCGCTCGTCCGGGCCGGGGTGTCGCCGGACGCCCGCGCAGAGACCCTGAACCTCGACGCGTGGCGGCGGCTCGCCGCGGAGCTCCCGGGGGCGGGCGACGGGTCAGCGGGTGTCACGGACGGTCCCGAGCTGGAGAACGGCGAGGTCGACCCGCTCGCGTGATCGGCCGCGCGCTTGCGAAGCCGGCCGCGCGCGCGCTAACCCTTCTGTTCGGGGACAAACATGCGCATCACCTCGTGCGGGATCACCGACGTCGGCGTCAAGCGGGTGAACAACGAGGACAACTACCTCATCAACGACGAGCTCAACCTGTTCGTGGTCTGCGACGGGATGGGGGGGCACGCGGGTGGCGAGTTCGCGAGCGCCATCGCCGTGAACACCGTCGAGGAGGTGCTTGCCAGCCTCGAGACCACGCCGGAGATCGAAGCCGCGCGTGAGGACGGCGCGGTCGAGGTCACGCGCGAGCGCCTTCGGTACGCGATCCGGCTCGCGGGCAAGCGAATCTTCGAGAAAGCAAAGGCAGAACCTGGGTATCACGGCATGGGCACGACCTGCCTGGTGCTGTTGCTCGACGGCGGCAACGCGTTCGTGGCGCACGTCGGCGACTCCCGCGGCTACCTCGTCCGCGACGGCCGCATCGAGCAGCTCACGGAAGACCACTCCCTCGTCAACGAGCGCATCCGCCAGGGGCTCCTCACGCCGGAGCAGGCGCGCACGTTCAAACACAAGAACATCATCACCCGGTCGCTCGGGTACACCGAGGACGTCGACATCGACATCCAGGTGCGCGCGGTTCGTCGCGGCGACCGCTTCCTCCTGTGCTCGGACGGCCTCTCGAACCTCGTCGAGGCTGCGGAGCTCGGCGAGACCGTGCGCTCCTTGGGGCCCCAGGACGCCGCCCGCCGCCTCGTGCGCCTCGCGTGCGAACATGGCGGAGACGACAACATCACCGCGGTCGTCGCGCGTGTCGACGACCTCGGGTGACCGCGAGCGCGGGCCGGCCGCGTACACGATTCTGCTCGTGCCGGAAGGCGGGGCGGGTCGCGTGCGTCAAGCGCGGGTGCGCACGCGCGACGCGGCGGCGGGGGCCGTCGGCGCGGCGACCCTCCTCGTGCTCGGCGTCGTCGCGGCCTTCGCCCAGGCCGGCGCGCTGGGGCGTGGAAGCGAGGCACGCCGGCTGATCGCCGAGAACGACGCGCTGCGCGCGCGGCTCGATCGGGCGGAGGGCGACCTCGACGACGTGTCGGCGCTGGTGCAGCGCGTGCGTGTCTACGACGACCACATCCGCGACCTCGCGGCGCGGGGCGTCGTCGGGGGCTTCGGGCCGCTCGATCCCGACGAGCAGGCCGCACACCAGGCGTGGATCGACCGCGTCGTACCGTCGCCGCCGGCCGCGGCCGCCGCGCCGGCCGACCCGGTGACCCGCGCGGACGCGGTCGTGACGGAGGTCGACGGGCTCCGCGCCGAGCTCGAGGGCCTCCGCGTCGTGCTCGACGGCATGGCCGCGCGCCTCGCCGAGGCGGAGGCGATGCACGACGTACTCCCGTTGGTCTGGCCGCTCGAACAGGCCGACCTCACGAGCGAGTGGGGCTGGCGCCGGAGTCCGTACCACCGCGACTGGCGCTTCCACGCGGGTGTCGATCTCGGCGCGCCGTCGGGAACACCGATCCTAGCCACGAACGCCGGGATCGTCGCGTGGGCCGGCCTGGAGAACGGCTACGGCTGGATGATCGACCTGGACCACGGCGGCGGCGTGATTACCCGCTATGCGCACGCGTCGCGTCTCCTGGTGGAAACCGGGGACTCGGTCGCGGCAGGCGAGATGATCGCGCTGGTGGGCAACTCCGGCACGAGCACCGGCCCCCACCTTCACTACGAGCTGCGCTTCGACGGGGAGTCGGTCGACCCCCTGGAGTACCTGCCCTGAACGGGCTAAGCGCCGCGGCTTCCCCGGAGTCTCCCTCATGTTCGGTCTCGACAGCGTCGTCAAGGCGGTGTTCGGCACGCGCGCCGATCGCGTCGTCCGCAAGATGCAGCCCGTCGTGGCGCGGATCAGCGAGCTCGAACCTCGCTACAAGGCCCAGACCGACGAGCAGCTCCGAGGGAACACGGCGGAGTTCCGCCAGCGCCTCGACAACGGGGCGCCGACGGACGACCTGCTCGTGGAGGCCTTCGCGGTGGTCCGCGAAGCCGGCCGCCGCACGATGGAGATGCGCCACTTCGATGTGCAGCTCATCGGCGGGATGGTGCTTCACCAGGGCATGATCGCCGAGATGCGCACCGGCGAGGGCAAGACGCTCGTCGCGACCCTCCCGGTGTACCTCAACGCGCTCATCGGCAAGGGCGTGCACGTCGTCACCGTCAACGACTACCTCGCCGCGCGCGACGCCGAGTGGATGGGGCGGATCTACAACTTCCTCGGCTTGAGCGTCGGCACGATCCTCAGCAACGAACGCAACGATCAGGTCAAGCGGTCGGCGTACGCGGCGGACATCACGTACGGCACGAACAACGAGTTCGGCTTCGACTACCTCCGCGACAACATGAAGTTCCAGCTCGAGTCGTACGTCCAGCGCGGGCACCACTTCGCGATCGTCGACGAGGTCGACTCGATCCTGATCGACGAGGCGCGTACGCCGCTGATCATCAGCGGCCCCACCGACATGCCGATCGACCGCTACTACGCGATCGACCAGATCATCCCGCTGCTCCAGAAGGAGATCGACTTCACGATCGACGAGAAGCAGCGCCTCGTGAGCCTCACCGACGAGGGCATCGACAAGGTGGAGGATCGCCTCGGCGTCGACAACCTCTACGACCCGCACAACATGGAGATCCTGCACCACGTCAATCAGTCCTTGAAGGCGCACTTCATGTTCAAGCGCGACAAGGACTACGTCGTGAACGACGGCAAGGTCGTCATCGTCGACGAGAACACGGGGCGCCTCATGGCCGGCCGGCGCTGGTCGGACGGCCTGCATCAGGCGGTCGAGGCCAAGGAGCGCGTGAAGGTCGAGCCGGAGAGCCAAACCTACGCCACGATCACCTTCCAGAACTACTTCCGCATGTACGGCAAGCTCGCGGGCATGACGGGCACCGCCGCCACCGAGGCCGAAGAGTTCGGCAACATCTACAAGCTCGAAGTCATCCCGATCCCGACGAACCGCCCGGTGCAGCGCAAGGATCACCACGACGTCGTCTACAAGACGCAGGCCGAGAAGTTCCGCAAGGTGCTCGCCGAGCTGCAGGACTGCTACGCCCGGGGCCAGCCCGTCCTCGTGGGCACCACGACCGTCGAGAAGAGCGAACAGGTCGCGCGCATGCTCGAGAAGAACAAGATCCCACACGAGGTCCTCAACGCCAAGAACCACGCGCGTGAGGCCGAGATCGTCGCGCAGGCGGGCCGCCTCGGGGCCATCACGATCTCCACCAACATGGCGGGTCGCGGAACCGACATCAAGCTCGGGGGCGATCCCGAGAAGCTCGCGCGCCTCGAGCTCGGACGGGAGCCGACCCCGGAGGAGCTCGCCCCGTACAAGGCGGCGTGTGACGCCGAACGCGAGCGTGTCATGGCCGTGGGCGGCCTGCACATCCTCGGCACCGAACGCCACGAGTCGCGTCGCATCGACAATCAGCTCCGCGGCCGCGCGGGGCGCCAGGGAGACCCCGGGAGCTCCCGCTTCTACCTCTCGATGGAGGACGACCTCCTCCGGATCTTCGGCACCGACCGCATGATCAAGACCATGGAGATGCTCGGCCTCAAGGATGACGAGGCGATCGAGCACCGCATGCTCACCAACCAGATCGAAGCCGCCCAGATGAAGGTCGAGGGCCATCACTTCAACACCCGCAAGAACCTCCTCGAGTACGACGACGTCATGAACCTCCAGCGCAAGTCGGTGTACGACCTGCGCAGGCGGGCGCTCACCGGCGAAGACGTGCGCGGGATGATGCTCGAGGCCGTCGACGCGCTCGCGTTCGACCTGATGGACGAGCACCTGCCCGAAGGCGTACAGCCCGAGGCGTGGACCGCGGAGGCCTTCCTCAAGCGCATCAACGAGGCGTTCGGCGTCGACTGGGAAGAGACCCCGGCGCAGCTGCGCGAGCTCGCGCGCCTCGAGGTACGCGGTCGGCTCGAGAAGCAGGCGCGCGGCGCCTACGAGGCGAAGGAGTCCGACCTCGGCGTCGAGAACATGCGACAGGTCGAGCGCGCCCTGCTGCTCCAATTCACCGACCAGTACTGGAAGGACCACCTCCTCGCGATGGATCGCCTCCGCGATGGCATCGGCCTGCGTGGGTACGGGCAGCGCAACCCGCTGCTCGAGTACAAGAAGGAGGCCTTCAACATGTTCATGTTGATGAACTCCCTCCGCGACGAGGCGGTCATCAGCCGCCTGCTCCGCATTCAGCTCCAGGTCGCCGAGGCCGCGGCCGCGTCGCCCACGAAGGCGATGGCGCGACGCGTCGCCACCGGCGAGCTCGAGCGGTCCCTCGCGGAGCTCGACGAGGAGGAGGAGGTGGACGCCACCTTCTCTCCCGCGGTCCCGTTCGAGCCGACGCCGATCCGTCTCCCGGCGAAGGGGGCCGAAGCCCGCCTGTTCGCGCTCGAAAACAACACCCGGCGCAACGATCCCTGCCCTTGCGGGAGCGGACAGAAGTACAAGAAGTGCTGCGCCGCCGAAGACGCCGCGGCCGAGGCCTGATCCGCCGCGCGCCGGTCGCGGGGCGCGCGGATACGTTTGCCGAGGCGCTGCCGGCTGGTTAGCAGCGCGCACCTCGTCGGGTACCGACGGGAGAAGCCACACCGGAGCAACGACGCGGCCCACGGTGCCGCCCGCCTTCTGGCGGTCGGTCGGGTCGTGTCGCCGGTGGTCGTCCAACCAATCCACGCGGGCGTACGCCCGCATCGAGAAGTCCTATGTCCATCAACGTCTCCCTGCGCGACCTCCTCGAGGCCGGCGTCCACTTCGGCCACCAGACCCGCCGCTGGAATCCCCGCATGAAGCCGTACATCTACGGCCAGAAGAACGGGATCCACATCATCGACATCCAGAAGACGGCGAAGGGCCTCGTCGAGGCCTCCCGCTTCGTGTCCAGCACGGTGTCGCGCGGCCAGCCGCTCCTCTTCGTCGGCACCAAGCGCGCCGCGCGCGAGATCGTGCAGGAAGAAGCGACCCGGTCCGGCCAGTACTTCGTCAACGAGCGCTGGCTCGGCGGCGCGCTGACCAACTTCCAGACCGTGAAGAAGAGCATCGAGCGCCTGAACTCCCTCACGCGCGCGCGTGCGGAAGGGCGCTTCGAGCAGCTCACCAAGAAGGAAGCCCTGACGCTCGGCCGCGAGATCGAGAAGATGGAGAAGTCCCTCGGCGGCATCAAGGACATGCGCGCGCTTCCCGGCGCCTTGTTCGTGGTCGACCCCAAGAAGGAGCACATCGCGGTGCTCGAAGCCGGCAAGCTGGGCATCCCGGTCGTGGCGCTGTGCGACACGAACTGCGACCCGGACGGCATCGACTACGTGATCCCCGGCAACGACGACGCGATCAAGTCCATCCGTCTGTTCACGGCCGCCATCGCCGACGCCGCCGCCGCGGGCGTCAACATGGGCCGCAACGAGGCCGCCGCGGTGCACTCTGGCGACGGCACCTCGGTCGAGGTGTACCGCCGCCACGGCGCGGACGATCAGGCGGAGCGCGACCAGGCGTCCGAGTAACCCTGCTTTCACCCGGAGTACTCCCATGTCGATGGATCTGATCAAGGAGCTGCGTGAGCGCACGGGCGCCGGCATGCTCGACTGCAAGAAGGCCCTCACCGAGTCCGGCGGCAGCGTCGACAAGGCGATCGACTGGCTCCGCGCCAAGGGCCTTTCGTCCGCGGCGAAGAAGTCCGGTCGCTCGGCGACCGAAGGCATCGTCGAGGCGTACATCCACGCCGGCGGCAAGATCGGCGTGTTGGTCGAGATCAACTGCGAGACCGACTTCGTGACGCTGAACGACAAGTTCAAGGGGCTCGCCCGCGACGTCGCGATGCACATCGCGGCTGCCGCGCCCGAGTACCTCAGCCGCGAAGAGGTCCCGCCCGAGGCGTTCGACCGCGAGCGCACCGTCCAGATCCAGAAGACGATGGCCGAGGGCAAGCCCGAGCACATCGCCGCCAAGATCGTCGATGGGCGCATGAACAAGTGGTACGAGGACGTCTGCCTGCTCGACCAGAAGTACGTCAAGGACGACAGCAAGACGGTCGACCAGCTGGTGAAGGAGTCGATCGCCACGATCGGCGAGAACATCCGCATCCGTCGGTTCACCCGCTTCGTCATGGGCGAAGGCCTCGAGAAGAAGCAGTCGGACTTCGCCGCCGAGGTCGCCGCGCAAGCGGGCCTGAAGTAGGAGCAAACGTGGCCGAACCCGTCTTCCGTCGTGTCCTCCTCAAGCTCTCGGGTGAGATGCTCGCAGGCAAGTCGGATTTCGGGATCACCCCCGAGGTCCTGGGCCGGTTCGCCGAAGAGGTGATCGCGGTCCAGGCCCTGGGCGTCGAGATCGGGATCGTCATCGGCGGAGGGAACATCTTCCGCGGGCTTCCGGCCTCCGAGTCCGGGATGGATCGCGCGCACGCCGACTACATGGGCATGCTCGCCACCTGCATCAACGCGTTGGCGCTGCAGGACGCGCTCGAGCAGCGCGGCTGCTACACCCGCGTCATGTCGGCGATGCGCATCGATCAGGTGTGCGAGCCCTACATCCGTCGGCGCGCCATCGCGCACCTCCAGAAGGGGCGCGTGGTGATCTTCGCGGCGGGCACCGGCAACCCCTACTTCTCCACGGACACGGCCGCGTCGCTGCGCGCCGCCGAGATTCACGCGGACGTCATCCTCAAGGCCACCAAGGTCGATGGGGTGTACGACAAGGACCCCAAGAAGTACGCGGACGCGGTGCGCTACGAGCGCATCAGCCACATCGACGCGTTGAAGCTGGGCTTGAAGGTGATGGACGCGACGGCCATCAGCCTGTGCATGGAGAACTCGATCCCCATGATCGTGTTCGACATGAACCGCCCCGGGAACGTCGTGCGTGTCGTGTGCGGGGAGCCCGTCGGCACGCACGTGTACTCTCCGACACCCTGACCCGCTGGAGCCCCCATGTCGGACGCCTATCTCTCGACCTTGAACGACGACATGAACAAGGTCCTCGACACGCTGAAGCGCGACCTCCTCGGGGTTCGCACTGGGCGCGCGTCGCCGGGCCTCGTCGAGAACGTGCAGGTGCACGTGCAGTCGTACGGGTCCAACATGCCGCTGAACAACCTCGCGAGCATCACGGCCCCGGACGCGCGGCTGCTCGTCATCAACCCGTGGGACAAGTCCACCCTGGGCGACATCGAGCGCGCGATCGCCACCGCCGGGCTCGGGCTGAACCCCAGCAACGACGGGCAGATCATCCGCGTGCCGATCCCCCCGCTGACCGGCGAGCGCCGGCAGGGCCTGGTGAAGATCGTGAAGAAGGCGGCCGAGGAAGCCAAGGTGCGCGCGCGCGCCGTCCGCCGCGACTACAACGAGCTCCTGAAGTCGGCCTACGACGACAAGGAGATCACCGAGGACGAGCTGAAGCGCGCCATGGACAAGGTCCAGGTCGCGACGGACGCCACGGTCAAGAAGATCGACGACATGACCGCCGCCAAGGAGAAGGAGGTCCTCGAGGTCTGATGGCCGGTCCCGCCAGCGGCGTGCCGAAGCACGTCGCGATCATCATGGACGGGAACGGGCGTTGGGCCGAGGCCCGCGGCTTGCCGCGCATCGCCGGACACGAGGCGGGAGCCGAGAGCGTGCGCGAGATCACGCGCGCGTGCCGAGAGGCGGGGGTGCAGGCCCTGACGCTGTACAGCTTCTCCACGGAGAACTGGAAGCGACCGCCCGAGGAGGTCGCGGCGCTCATGGCCCTGCTCGCGCGGTACCTGGTTCAGGAGCGCAGCGAGATCCTCGAGAACGGCGTGCAGCTCCGCACGATCGGGCAGACCGAGCGGCTACCGCTCGCCGTTCGTGCCGCGCTCAAGGAGCTGTCGTTCGCGTCACGAAACAACCGGGGCATGACCCTGACCCTCGCCCTCAGCTACGGCGGGCGCGCCGAGATCGTCGAAGCCGCGCAGTCGCTCGCGCGCAAGGCGGCGGCGGGCCGTCTGCGTCCGGACGCCATCGACGAGTCCGCCTTCGCCGCGGAGCTCGGCACCGCCGGGCTGCCGGACCCGGACCTCATGATCCGGACCTCGGGCGAGCTTCGCCTCAGCAATTTCCTGCTGTGGCAGCTCGCGTACGCCGAGCTCTACGTCACCGATACGCACTGGCCCGACTTCCGACGCGCCGAGCTGGTCCGGGCGTTCGAGAGCTTCAAGCGTCGAGAGCGTCGATACGGCCTCACCGGCGCCCAGGTTCGCCCCGCGGGGGCGTGATGCTCGGGACACGGCTGCTCGCGGCGGCGGTGGGGCTGGCCATCATCCTGCCCGCCGTCCTGTTCGGCGGCGGTTGGGAGGTGTTCTGGATCGCGGTGCCGTTCGTGGTGCTCGGGTTGGACGAGTACGTCCGCATGGTGAACCCGAGCGTGCGCACTCCGGAGTGGCTGCTTCTGCTGTTGGTCGGGTTCGTGTTGTATGCGGTCGCGGGCCGCTGGCCGAGCGCGTTGCCGGTCGCCCTGCCCGTGGCGTTCGTGGTGGTGCTGCTGCTGCCGATGTTCGGGCAGGACGACGCCGGACGCGGGGCGGAGCTCGCGACGCGCTACGGATTCGGGCTCGTGTACGTCCCGGTCGCGATGGCGCCGCTCGGACGCATCCGCGCCGAGGAGGACGGCCTCGCGCTGATGTTCCTGCTGTTCGCATCGACCTGGCTCGGCGACACCGGCGCGTACTTCGTGGGCCGAAGCTTCGGTCGCACGCCGTTCTTCCCGAGGATCAGCCCGAGCAAGACGGTGGAGGGCTTCCTCGGCGGCGTGGCGCTCGCGGTGGTCGGAGGCGCGGTGGTCCACGTCGTCGGGCGCCCGGACCTCCCGATCTTCGCAACGCTATTCCTGGCTTTTATCCTTGATCTGGCAGGCGTCGCGGGCGACCTCGCGGAGAGCATGCTCAAGCGGGCATTCGGCGTGAAGGACAGCGGGTGGATCATGCCCGGCCACGGTGGCATCCTGGACCGTATCGATTCGTTGTTGTTCACCGCGCCCGTGCTGTGGGCGGTCGTCGAGCTTCGCTCCCTGTTCATGGGGTGAATAGGAAGGACGGATGTTCGTGGTCGGTACGTCCCTCTCGGCGGTCCTCCTCATCGCCATCCTGATCACGATCCACGAGTTCGGGCACTTCATCGCGGCAAAGGCCCTGGGTGTGCGCGTCCACGTCTTCTCCGTCGGAATCGGCGGGCGCGCGTTCGGCGTGCAATGGGGCGACACCGACTACCGCGTGTCGTGGTTCCCGTTCGGCGGGTACGTACGGATGGCCGGCGCGGACCCGTTCATGGACGGGGGCGGTGACGAGGGTGACGATCTGCGCGCACCGGGCTCCTTCATGGCGCGCCCGGCGTGGCAGCGGCTCGTGATCATCGCGGCCGGGCCGGCGATGAACCTCGTCTTGCCGTTCGTCGTGTTCACGGTGTTGATGATCGCCGGTGAGCCTCAGCCGCGCGCCGACATCCGCGGCGTCGCGCCGGCGAGCGCCGCCGCCGAGGCGGGCCTGCTCCCCGGCGACCGGTTGATCACGGTCGACGGCACGCCGGTGTCCACCTGGGTCGACGTGGCGGACGCCATCGCCGCGTCGTCGGGCGACGACATCGCGGTCGAGGTCGTGCGCGCCGACGCGCGGATCTCCGCGGCCCTGGCCACCGCCGGGATCGACTTCGGGGAGGTCCGCGGGCCCGTCGAGCTCGGTCTCCGCAACCAGGCGCCCGACGCGACCGTGGTGGTGGACGACCCGCGGTCCGCCGTGGCGCGCGCGGGCATGCGCACCGGCGACCGGGTCGTGGCGGTAAACGGGGCCGCCATCCGGGACTGGACGGACGTGCGCGCCGCGTTGAGCGACGTCGCCACGGCGACGTTGCGCTGGGTCCCGTTCGATCCTGCGAACCCGGACGCGGCGCTGCCGGAGCGCGAGGCGCGGGTGGTCGCCGACGCGGAGCACAGCGGGCGCCCCGAGGCCGCCGACGACGACCTGTGGCAGCGGTGGGGGCTCGCGACGGCCGTCACGGCGGTGGGGCGGCTCGAGAAGGAGTCCGCCGCGGCCTTGGCCGGTGTGACCGTCGGCGACCGCGTGCTCGCGATCGACGACACGCCGGTGCGGTCGTGGGAGGACATCGTCCGGGGCGTCTCCGCGACGGTCACGGGCGGCGAGGGCCGGGACATGAAGGTCCGTGAGATCCGGCTCGATCTTCGCCGCAACGGCGAGGTCGTCCGGCTCCGGTTCACGCCGAAGGTCGTCAACGACTCCGACGAGCTCGGGCGCTCGCGCTGGCGCGCCCTGATCGGCGTCGGCCCGATCGGCGACTACGTGTCCGCGCCGGAGATCCCGAGGCCCTACCCGCCGATCGAGGCGTTTTTGCGCGCCAGCGACCGTACGCTGCTCGTCGGCAGCTTCATGGTCGAGCAGCTCGGGATGCTGATCACCCTCCGCGCGTCGATCGAGGACAACCTCGGTGGGCCGGTGGAGATGTTCCGTCAGACGCAGAAAGCGGCCGAGGGCGGCGTGTTCTCGTGGGCACAGACGCTCGGGCTCCTCTCGATCAGCCTGGGGATCATCAACCTCGTCCCGGTGCCGGTGCTCGACGGCGGTCAGCTCCTCATGTACGGCGCCGAGTGGATCCGCGGGCGGCCGCTGCCGCTGATCTTCCGGGAGCGCGCGCAGCAGGCCGGGGTGATCTTCCTCGTGCTCCTCATGCTCTTCGTGTTCTTCAACGACATCAAGCGCGCGATCGGCTCCTGATGCGCGCGCTGGTCATCGACACCGCCGGCCCCGTCGTGGCCGTCGGAGGTTGGGACGACGACGGCTGCGTCGGACGCCTGGCGGCCCGCGTCGGAAGCGGCGCGGACGCGTGGCTGCTTCCCCAGGTCGCCGCGCTCTGCGAGCGGCTCGGGGCGCTCGACCGCGTCGCCGTGGCGGTCGGGCCGGGCGCGTTCACGGGCATCCGCGTGGGTGTCGCGGTCGCCCTGGGGCTCGCGTTGGCCCGTGGCGTGCCGGTCGCGGCGCTGTCGTCACTCCAGGTGCGCGCCGCGTGCGCGCGGGGCCACCGGCGGGTCCTGTCGTTGCTCGATGCACGAAAAGGCAAGGTGTACGGAGGTGTCTACGACACGACGCACGCGGTGCCCGCCCTCGATGGGGTCGAGCGCGACCTCCCGCTCGAGGCCCTGCTCGAGTCCGTCTCCGTCGAGGCGGCGGTCGGGGAGGGCGCCGCCGTGTACCGCGCGCTGCTCGAGGCGCGGGGCATCCCGGTCGTCGGCGACGTCGAGATGCCGCTCGCGCCGGATCTCGCCCCTATGCTCCGCGCCGCGCCGCTGTTGGACGCCGGACAGGTGTCGTTGCGGTATCTGCGCGAACCCGACGCAAAACCGTCGCGCGTTTGACACGGAGCGAGCGCCGGCCATACACTCGACCACCCCCCAAGGAGGCTCGCGTGGAGCAGACGGATCGGACCGACATCGAGCAACTCGCCACCGACAACGCCGAGATTCGGCATCTGCTCACGCGCCATCGAGGGCTCGAGCGCGAGATCGATCGGCTCGCGTCCGTTCGGTTCCCTTCCGAGCTCGAGCGGCGGGAGCTCGCGCGCCTGAAGCTGCTCAAGCTGCGCGGAAAGGACCGGATGGCCGTCATCTTGCGCAACAACGGCGGGTAGTCGCGCCCGACGCCCGAACGCCGCGGGATAGTCGACGCCGAATGTCCCTCCCGATGACGACCCCTCTCGACGTCGCCGTACTCGGCGCCACCGGACTCGCAGGCGAGGCGTTCCTCGCCGCGCTCGGCGACAGCCCGCTGGAGATCGCGAACCTCCAGGCGTTCGGCGGCGCCGCGCGCTCGCCCCGCGTCGACGCCGTGACCTTCCGCGGCGCCTCGTACCCGGTGGAGTCCGCCGCGCGGCTCGTCGACGCGCGCCCCGCGGTGGTCGTGTCGTGCCTGCCGTCCAAGGCCGCAAACGCGCTGCTCCCGGGGCTCGCGCGGCGAGGGTGCTTCGTCGTCGACGTCGGCAACGCGGCGGCGGGCGCCCTCGACGCGCCGCTCGTCTGGCCGATCGCGCTGGACGGCCTGCCCGACGCGGCGCTCACCGCCGGCGCGGCCCGAATCCCGTCGCCGATCGGCGCCGCGCTCGCGAGCCTGCTCGCGCCGGTGCCGAGCTCCGCGCGCCCCTCGCGCATCGTGGGCGCCGCGATGTTGCCCGCCACGCGCGCGGGCCGGGCGGCGTGCGACGAGCTCGGTCAACAGGCGATCGCCAGCTTCACCCAGACGGATCCTCAGCGCTTGCACTGGCCGGAAGGCCTCGCGTTCGATCTGCTGCCAGAGGACACTCCCGAAGAAGAGTGGTCGCTCGCCGAGCGGCTCGCGGCCGATGAAGTCGCGGCGATCGCAAGGTTGGACGCCGCACATGTGGCCGTATCCGTCGGCACTGTGCCATTGTTCTCCGGTATGACGCTCGCGCTGACGTTCGGCGGCAGCGACGTCGAGGGCCTCGCCGCCGCCTGGCGCGGGGCCGACGGGCTTTCGGAGATCACGCGCCTCGAGCGCCTCCGACCGCGCGCTCGCGTCGGGAAGTCGGCGGTCGCCTGGGGGCGCCTGCGCCCGGACCCCGCGGGAGACGGCGCGCACGTGTGGGTCGTCGCCGACCCGCTCGCGCTCGTGGCGTCGGGCGCCGTCACCCTGTTGCAACGCCTCGTCGAGGCGCGCGCCGTCGGAGGCTCCACGTGATCCTGCTTCTCCTCGCCACGGCGCTCGCCGCGCCGGATCGCGCGCCCGCGCGGTACACGATCGGGTCGGAGGGGCGCGATCTCGCGATCACGCCGGACGGCGCGTGGCTGGCCGCGACGGCCGGGGCGGACGCGGTCCAGCTGCTCGACCTCCAGACCTGGACCCTGAGCACCTTCGCGGCGTGCGCGGGCGCCAACGCCCGCGGGCTCGCGACGCGCACCACGTCGTCGGGCGTCGCCGTGCACGTTGGCTGCGCCGACGGCACCGTCGCGACCCTCACCTACGCCGACGGCGTGTGGGCGCTCGAGGCCGACGCAGTGACGGTCGGGACGGGGGAGGTGCTCGGCGTGGAGACGGACGGTACCAACGTGTACGCCGTGGTCACGCGCGAAGAGGGAAACCCCGAGGTGTATGCCTATCTCGCGGCGGACGGCGCCGCGATCTCGGGCTGGCCGGTCGTCCTGGGCTCCGCCGTCGTGCGCGACACGGCGTTCGTCGACGGCTATCTGCTCGTCGCCCACGGGAACGACGACGTGAGCAAGGTGCTCGTGTCCTCGGCCACGGCCACCCTCCCGGTCGAGTCACTCGGCCGCTCGTACGTCGATCTCTGGGCCGCCAGCTCGACGGCGGTCTTCGTCGCGGACAGCGGCGGTGGCATCGTCGAGTACAACATCGGGTCGAACGACTTCGACATCGATCTCGACCTGGACGCCACCCTCGGCGCCTTCGGGGGCGAGGTCACCGAGGCGTGGTGTGTGGTCGGCACCAGCACGTCCCTCGAGGTCTACGCCTACGCGGATGGGCCTGCGGAGGCGTTGTCGACCATCGACGGCGTCGCCGATCCGGTCGAGATCATCGGCGCGGGGGCGTACGCGTACGTGACGACCGCGGGCGGCGAGCTCGTCGTCGCGACGGACGCCCCGTGGGTCGAGATCGCTTCGTCGCCGAGCGGCGACGTCGTGCCCGGTGAAGCGGCGAGCCTGACGTTCACCTCGGACACCGAGGGGACCTGGGAGGTACGGCTCGACGGCCCGTCGGGCGACCTCCTCGACGACGGCTCGATCGGCGCGGGGGACGAGGCGACCGTCGCGCTCGACACGAGCACCTTCGCCGAGGGGGCGAACCGGGTGTGGGTCGGCGTCACCGCGGGCGGGGTCGTCGGCCACGACGCGGTCGACATCACCGTGGACGGGCCCCCTTCGACCGTGGCCTTGAGCGCGGGCGACCTCGACTTCGGCGACGGCCAGCTCACCCTGCGCTTCGACGGCGTCGCCGACGCGGATCTCGACCGCTACGTCGTCTACGTCACGACGACGCAGTTCGCCGGCGCCGACTACCCCACGGGCGGGCCGGTGTTCGACGGCACGGACACCTTCGCGGCCCCGTTCGACGTTCCGGCGGAGCCTTCGGCGGGCATCTCGCAGACGTTGAGCCCGCTCACGAACGGAACAACCTATTACGTGGCGGTGCGCGCGGTGGACACCGGCGGACAGGAGGGGCCGATGTCAGAGGTGATCTCGGGGGCGCCGCAGACGACGGTCGGCGCGGCGGAGCTGGCGAACGAGCCGGGCGGTTGGTGCGGGGCCTCGTTGCCGGCGTCCGTCGGGGGCGTGATGCTCGCGGCGGCGTTCGCCGCGGCGCGCCGGCGTCGCGCGGCGATCTCCGTGGGCGGCGCGCTCGCGCTCGTGGCGCTGCTCGCGCCCGCGCGCGCGGAGGCCGCGCCCTACGTCGTGTCTCAGACCGTCGGGCTCCGCTACGGGCCGGTCACCCTGGCCGACCCGGTGCTCGGCGCCTTCTACGGCGACGAAGCGACCGAGATGCTCGAGTTCGAGTACGGGATCACGTCGAAGTTCTTCGACGTGACCCTCGGCGTCGGGCTGTTCCAGGAGCTCGGGTTCCGACGCGGGGTGCTCGACGGCGCCGCGAGCGGCGAGCACGAGATGTTCACGATGTACCCGATCAACGTCAACGTGACGGGTCGGCTCGAGCTCATGAAGGGCGACGTCCAGCCGATCGTCCCGTTCGGCCGCATCGGCGTCGACATGACGCCCTGGCGTTCCAACTGGTACGTCGACGCCTCCGACGAGCGCGCGGCGATCAGCGGCGGCGACTTCGGGTGGCACTGGGCTGCGGGCGCCGCGCTCCGCTTGGACGCGCTCGACCCCACCGCCGCGAGCGAGCTCGAAGCGCGCACCGGCATCGTCGACACCTGGCTCGTTTGGGAGTGGCGCGACACCACCATGACCGCGACGGGCAGCCCCGGCTTCGACCTCAGCACCGCTGGGTGGACCTTGGGGTTGAAGCTCGATTTCTGATGCGTACGTGGAAGCTCGTCCTCGAGTATGACGGGCAGCGGTTCTGCGGCTGGCAACGCCAGGCCGGAGATCGCACCGTTCAACAGACCCTGGAGGAGGGGCTCGCGCGCCTGTTCGGCGGCGAGCCGATCGTCACGCACGCCGCCGGCCGAACGGACTCCGGCGTGCACGCGCTCGGCCAGGTCGTCAGCTTCCGCGCGACGAACGTGCGCGACCCCGAGCGAGTGCGCCTGGGGTTGAACACCCTGTTGCCGGACGATCTCGCCGTCGTCCACGCGGAGATCGTCGAGGACGCGTTCCACGCGCGCGCCTCGGCCAGGAACAAGCTCTACCGGTACATCCTTCACGCTCGCCCGGAGCGCTCGCCGTTCCACGCGGAGCGGGCGTGGCAGATCCGCTGGGCGATCGACTGGGCCGGGGTGGACGACGCGCTCGCCCTGGTGCGAGGGACGCACGACTTCCGCGGGTTTCGGTCCGCCGCGTGCGCGATGAAGCGCACCGTGCGAACCATCACGCGGGCGGAGCGGATCGACCTCGGCGCGGTGCAGCACCTCGAGTTCGAAGGCCCCGGGTTCCTGCGCTACATGGTGCGCATCCTCGTGGGGACGGCGCTCGACGTCGGGCGCGGGCGTCGCACCCTGGAGGACGTGCGCGTGGCGCTCGACACGGGCGATCGCACGCGCGCGGGATTGACGGCGCCGGCGCACGGCTTGTGGCTCGTGCGCGTGGACTACTGACGGGCCGCTGCGCCGCGCCGGCGCCTCCACGGCCTCGGTCGGGGGCGTTCGACGGCCCGCTAGTCCTCTTCGTCGCCGCCTTCGGGGCCGCCCTCGGCTTCCTCGTCGTCGTCGTCGATGTCGTCCTCGTCGATCTCGACGTCCTCTTCCTCGCCTTCTTCTTCTTCGAAGGTCTCGTCGAGGCGGAGCTTACCGGCGGCGCCCTTGCCCTTGAAGCGCGCGAGGATCGCCTCGCGCGGGTCGGGGTTCGGGTTCTCGCGCTGGTCGGCGCCACACTTCGGACATGCCGGGATCGGCCGGTTCAGGTCGTAGAACTTCTGGTTGCACTGGAAGCACTGGTAGCGCTTGCCGAGCTTGCTCTTGTCCTGCATCTCGTGCCTCTCCGGGCGGCCGGCTTCATTACCGAGCGTTTGCCCTGCCGTCAATGGTCCGCGCGGGTGGCTGCACCAACGCGGGCCGGCTATCCACCCGGATGGTCGCGGCCGCGTAACGGTTGGTGGAGTGAGCAGATGATGACGTTGATGCTGGCGCTCGGCGCGTTGACAGGGTGCTCGGCGCAAGACGAGGAGCCGGAGGCGACGCGGGACGTCAAGGTCGACCGCGTCGACCCGGAGCAGGCGGTCGAATCCGAATTTCCTCGCGCGTGCGTGTCGTCCGGAAGGACTTACGTCACGTGGCAGGACGCGCGCGACGGGGTCACGGCGGTCTACGTCAACGCCACGGTCGACGGCGGCGCTTCGTGGATGGCCGGCGACGTGCGCCTCAACGCGGGCACCGCGCCCGCGCGCGCGCCGGCGATCGCCTGCGCCGGCGACGACGTGTGGGTCGTGTGGGAGGACGAGCGCGACGGCGCCCTCGCGAACCGCAACATCCGCCTGAACCGCAGCACCGACGGCGGGCGCTCGTGGCTGGAGGAAGACGTGGCGCTCGACGGCGACCCCGAGGGCGACGCGATGAGCCTCGGCCCTCGGGTCGCCGCCGCCGACGGCGATGTGTACGTGTCGTGGTTCGACAGTCGCAACGGCGCGTACGACGTGTTCGTGCAAGCCTCGTCGGACGGGGGCGCCTCCTGGCTCGACACCGCGACGCGCGTCGAGAGCGACGCGGCCGGCGAGGGGTACTCGGCGTGGGCGGAGCTGGCGGTCGACAAGGACGGGCGGGTCGTCGTGGCGTGGGAGGACAGCCGCAACGGAGCGTCCGACGTGTACGTCGCGCGCTCCACCGACGGCGGCCTCAGCTTCGACGAAGACGTGCGCCTGGACGGCGGTTCGGACGGCACGAACAGCTTCCTGCCGCGCCTGGCGATGGCCGGTGATGCCGTGCACGTCGTGTGGCACGACGAGCGCAACGGCGACGCGCGCGACGTGTACGTGGCGTCTTCGCAAGACGGCGGGGCCACGTGGCCGGACGAGCCGACGCGCCTCGACGCGGACGGCGCCGGACAGAACGACTCCTTGAACCCCGATCTCGTCGCCTTCGGCGACCGTGTGCACGTGGTCTGGCAGGACGATCGCGGCGGAGGCTACGACGTGTACTACCGCGCGTCGTTCGACGGGGGGGGCAGCTTCGGTGACGAGCTGCGCCTCGACACGGACGTGCCCGGGGAGGCGCAGTCCTACGACGCGTCGATCGCGGCCGTCGGCAACGGCGTCGTTGTGACCTGGGAAGATCGCAGGGCGGACGCCGACGAAGGGTTCAACGACCTGTACTACAACTGGAGCGGCGACGGCGGCAAGACCTTCCAGGACGCCGACCTCCGCATCAACTCCAACGCGCCGGCCTCTTCGTGGGCGATCGAGTCGAGCGTGCACGTCGACGTGGCGAACGAGCGCATCGTGACGGTCTGGGCCGACGGTCGTTTCGGGTCCGGCGACGTGTTCTACGCCAGCCGCGCGTTCGGCGAGGACAGCGTGTACGTGCCGCCGGAAGAGGACGACGAGGCCGAGGCGAAGGCCTGGTGATCGTCCTCCTCGCGCTGGCCGCCTGCGGAGCGCACGAGGGGATCGTCGATCCGCGCCCGGAGATCGCGCAACGGCTGGGGCCGACCACGCCGACGGCGCGGACCGTCGAGCAGGCCCTCCGGGAGGAGCGCGCCGCGGAGGCGTGCGCCGCGGCGCGCCACGCCGTCGCCACCTACGGGGGCGAAGACGACTGGCGGGCGTTCCTGCGCGCGTCGTCGCGAGCGGTCGGCGGGGCCTGCCTGTCGTCCGCCGACGGGGGAGCGCTCGCGCAGTGGGCGGCGGCGACCCCCGAGCGCGCCGCACGGTGGCGAGGAGAGCGCGCGGAGTGGGCCGCCGCCAACGCCGACGTCGACGCGGCGCTGACGATGCTAGCGGATCCCGGCGTGGACGCCGCGCGACTCCGGGTCGCGCTCCGGCGCGATGACGCCGCGGCGGCGATCGACGCGGCGGAGGGCGCGCTGCTCGACGACCCGGGCGACGGGCTCGCGTGCCGTGTCCTCGCCGAGCGCGCGCTCGCGGGCGGAGACCTCCTCGCGGCCGAAGACGCGGCGCGCTGTGCAGGCACGGTCACGCCGCCATTGTCTCGGGTGCGCGCAGAGGCCGCGGAGCGGAGCGGGCGGCCCGCGGAGGCCGCCACGCTCTGGAGGGCGGCCGGCCGCGACCTGCACGCCGCGGTGGTGCTGTACCAGGATGTGCCGGGGGGCGCCGACGCCGCCCTGCCGCTCCTCCGCGACGGACCGATGGATCGCCTGCATCGCGGCTGGCTCGCGCTGGCGACGGGCGGGGTGCCCGACCTCATGGCGCTCGGCGGCACGCCGTTCGATGCGCTGCTCCGCGTCGCGGCGGACCCCGCCGGTGCGTCACCGGAGCTCGTCGCCTCGCTCCCCACGGGGGACGCCGCGGCCGAAGTCCTGCGGGCGCGGGCGCTGGCCGCGCGCGGCGACCGGGACGGCGCCGTGGCCGCGCTCGCGGCGGCGCGCCGCGTGGCCACGGCGGTCGAGCCGGTCCACCGCGCGGAGGTCGCCGTGCGTGTCGCGCTCGAATTGGAGGTCGATCCCGCGTTGTTCGACTGGGCCGCGCAAGATCCCGATCACGTTCGCCTGCGCGGCGGCGTGTCGCGCGAGGCTCCGTGGGCCGCGGTGGCGCCGTGGGCGTGGGACGACCTTCGACGCCGAACGGGCGATCGTCGGGCGCGGGCGGACGCGCCCGCCGGGCAGGACGCGATCGGCGCCGCGTGGCGGGCCGCCGCCGCCCTGCCGGACCACCTCGACCGGCTCGACGCGCTCACGGAGCTCCAGGACGCGCACCCGGAGCTCGGCGCGCTCCCAGGCGAGCGTTGGCGGCTGGCCGCCGAACCTCCCCTTGACGCCACCTCGCGGGCGGAGTAGGGCACTGGGCCTCGTCGGCCGGGGGTCCCCGGTCATGCGCGCGCACCCTTGACGGGCTGCCCGCGCCTCGATAGACGCGGCCGGCTCCGCGTCGGCAGCCCGCGCACCCGCGCGGCGTCGCGCCACCATGGGATATCTGATGAGCGTCGCCCACCACACCTGGTCCACCCCCTCCACCAAGCCCGCCGACGTCACCCACGACTGGTTCGTGGTCGATGCGTCCGGGCTCACCGTCGGTCGCCTGGCCACGCGCATCTCGCAGGTGCTGCAGGGCAAGCACAAGGCCGCGTACACGCCGCACGTCGACACCGGCGACTACGTGGTCGTGATCAACGCCGAGAAGGTGGTGTTCACGGGCCGCAAGCTCGACCAGAAGTCGTACTACCGCTACTCCGGGTTCCCGGGTGGCCTCCGTACTACCACCGCCCGTCGGATGCTCGAGACGCACCCCGAGCGCGTGCTCCAGGCCGCGGTGTGGGGCATGCTCCCGCAGAACCGCCTCGGCCGCGCGATGCTCTCCAAGCTCAAGGTCTACGCCGGCGTGGCCCACCCGCACACCGCGCAGCAGCCCCGCCCCTTCCCCGAGTACGTCTGATCCATGCGCACCCTCACCCAGTACTACGCCACGGGCCGCCGCAAGACCGCAGCCGCCCGTGTGTTCCTCCGCCCCGGCTCCGGCAAGATCATCGTGCGTACGTCTGCCCGCGCAGACCGCGACGCCGACCTCTACTTCGAGCGCGCCACGCACCGCATGATCATCCGCCAGGCCCAGCTCCTCGTGGGCGCGGCCGAGCGCTATGACGCGGTCGTGTCCCTCGCCGGTGGCGGCAAGACCGGCCAGGCCGAAGCCGTGCGCATGGGCCTCGCCCGCGCCCTCGTCGCGGCCAACCCGAACGACCGCGCCGAGCTGAAGCGCGCCGGCTTCCTCCGCCGCGACGACCGCATGGTCGAGCGCAAGAAGTACGGCCGTCCGGGCGCCCGCAAGCGCTTCCAGTTCTCCAAGCGCTGATCGGCGCCCCGTCGCTCACCCTTGACAACGGGTAGGCGACGGGTGACTTCCCGGTGGCGGCTGGGCCGCCCCGAGGCTTCCTTGATCGTGGCGATCATCCCCGCGCGGTCGGCGAGCGCGCGCCTTCCAGGCAAGGTGCTCGCCGACATCGGTGGCGCCCCCATGGTGGTGCGGGTGTGGGAACGAGTCTTCGCCGCCCGCGGGGTCGATGCCGTGTATGTGGCCACGGACGACGACGCCGTGGCTCAGGCGGTGCTGGCTCACGGCGGGCGCGTGCTTCGTACGGGCCCCGCGTCCAACGGCACGCTCCGCGTCGCGGCGGCGGCGGCTTCGCTTTCTCCCGCGCCCACGGTCGTCGTGAACGTCCAGGGTGACGAGCCGTTCGTCGAGCCGTCCTTGGTGACCGACCTGGCGGACGCCGTGGTGCGCGGCGCCGCGATCGCGACCGCCAGCGCGCCGCTCGACGCTGCCGAGGCCTCGAAGGCGAGCCGCGTCAAGGTGGTCACCGACGCGTCCGGTCGGGCGTTGTACTTCAGCCGAGCGCCGATCCCCACGCGCGGGCCGTACCGTGTTCACGTAGGGGTGTACGCCTTCGAGGCGCGTACCCTCGCCCGCGTGGCCGCGCTGGCGCCGTCTCCGCTGGAGCAGGCGGAGCAGCTCGAGCAGCTCCGGTGGCTCGAAGCCGGCGTTCCCATTCAGGTCCTCACCGTCGCCGACGCGGGCCTCGCCGTCGACACCGCCGACGATCTCCAACGTGCGCGCGCTCGATGGGCGGGCGCTTCCACCCTCGTGGGATGTTCATGAAGACGAAGTACCTGTTCGTGACCGGCGGCGTGCTCTCCTCCCTGGGGAAGGGGCTCAGCGCCGCGGCGATCGGCGCGTTGATGGAAGCGCGTGGACTGCGGGTCGCCAACGTCAAGATGGACCCGTACATCAACGTGGATCCCGGCACCATGAGCCCCTACCAGCACGGCGAGGTGTTCGTCACCGAAGACGGCGCCGAGACGGACCTGGACCTCGGGCACTACGAGCGGTTCGTGTCGCGTCCGACGGCCCAGCGCCACAGCTTCACGACGGGGCGCGTGTACCGCAACGTCATCGAGCGCGAGCGCCGCGGCGACTACCTCGGGCGCACGGTCCAGGTGATCCCGCACATCACGGACGAGATCAAGCGCTTGATCTCGGAGGCCACGAGCGATGTGGACATGGCGATCATCGAGGTCGGCGGCACGGTCGGCGACATCGAGTCCCTCCCGTTCCTCGAGGCGATTCGCCAGTTCCGCGCCGACATCGGGCCGGAGAACGTGCTCTACGTGCACGTCACCCTGGTGCCCTACATCCGGGCGGCCGGCGAGCTCAAGACGAAGCCCACCCAGCACTCCGTGAAGGAGCTGCTCAGCGTCGGCATCCAGCCGGACATCCTCCTGTGCCGCAGCGAGAAGCCCATCCCGCGCGACCTCCGCCAGAAGATCGCCGGGTTCTGCAACGTGGGGCCCGACGACGTGATCAGCGCCTCGGACGTCGACAACATCTACAGCCTGCCGCTGGTGTTCCACGAGCAGGGGTTGGACGACCGCATCCTGCAGCGCCTCGGCGCGTGGGCGATGCAGCCGCACCTCGCGCGCTGGGAAGAGTACGTCGTCCGCGCCGCCAACCCGCACCACACCGTGCGCGTGGCGGTCGTCGGCAAGTACGTCCACCTCACGGACACCTACAAGTCGCTGAACGAGGCGCTCGCCCACGGCGCGGTGGTCAACGACGCCCGCGTCGAACTCCGGTACGTCGACTCCGAAGAGCTCGACGGCGCGCGGGTCGCCGCGCAGCTCGGCGGGTGCGACGCGGTGCTGATCCCCGGCGGGTTCGGCCAGCGCGGGCTCGAAGGGAAGATCCTCGCGATTCGCTACGCGCGCGAGCACGGCATCCCGTTCTTCGGGATCTGCCTCGGCATGCAGCTCGCGGTGATCGAGTACCTACGCAACGTCGCCGGCATCACGGACGCCCAGACGTCCGAGGTGGCGCCCAACGCCGCGCACCCGGTCGTCCGGATGATGGACGCCCAGCGGAACTTCGTGGACCTCGGCGGCACGATGCGGCTCGGGACGTACCCGTGCGTGCTCGGCGAGGGCACGCGCGCGCGTGACATCTACGGCGGCGCCGAGGTGGTCAGCGAGCGGCATCGGCATCGGTACGAGATCAACCCCGACTACCACGACCTGCTTCGGCGCTCCGGCATGAGCATCTGCGGCACGTCCCCGGACGGGCTGCTGGTCGAGATGGTCGAGCTGCCGAACCACCCCTACTTCGTCGCGTGCCAGTTCCATCCTGAATTCAAGAGCCGGCCGCTGGTGCCGCACCCCTTGTTCGTTTCGTTCGTGCGCGCGGCCGTCGAGCGCCAGCGCGCGGCGGCGCGTCCGGCGGTCGGCGGGCCCGAGGCCATCGCCTGAGGTCCGGACTACGCCGTCGGTGACGGGGTCGGCGCGCTCCACCACTCGAGCGCCGCGAGGACGACCGTCCCCGTGAGCCCGACGATGCACGCCCCCGCCGCGGGGATCGCCCACCACGCCAGCGCTTCCTTTGCCGCCCCGGTCGACCCGAGGCCCGGAGCGATCCAGCCGGCGGCGGCCCAGTACAGCGCGTACGCCAGGGCCCCGGCCCCGATGAGCGCGCCGATCGCGCGCCGCGGCCCCGGCGGACCGCGTCGGAGGGTGGCGAGCACGAGCCCGCACAGGGTCGCGACCGCGCCGATCGCCCCGCCGTGGAGGTGCGAGCGGACGAGGTACCGGAACGACTTGTCCGCGACCGCCTGGGCCTTCGTGGCGTCGCCTGCGTAGTGCGTCTCGAGCACCGCCTCGCCGCGCGCCCGGAGGGCCTCCTTGATCGGGTCTTCCGCGGCGCCGAAGACCCCGCCCATGACGAAGCCCCAGAGGCACGCGATGAGTCCGAGGAGGATCGTCCAGCGTTGGGGTCTGAGGTCCATGACTCGGCTCCGGCTTCCCATCGCCTATCCGACCGGCGGGCCGAGGACGTGACCGGCGCGGTGGGGCAGGTTGCGTCCGGCCTCTCGACGGCGTAACGTCGACCGTGGTCTTCCCGACGCTTCTGGTCGCCTGTGCCCCCGCCGCCACGGCGCCCCTGCCCGAGGCCTGGGAGGCGACGTCGCTCGTCGTCGAGGGCGAAGGGTGGGAGGCGCGGGCCGCGCGGGCCACGCTCGAGGCGGAGCGAGCCACCGGCGTCGACGTCACCGGCGTGGTCACGCCGGCGTCGGGCCGCCCGCCGCTGACGATCGACGCCCCGCGCACCGAGTGGGACCTCCGCGCCGGGATCACGACGTTCTCCGGGGGGGTCTCCGCCACGCGCGGGGACGTCACGCTGCGCGCCGACACCCTCGTGGTCCGCTACGCCGACGGCGGCCGCGTCGATCGGGTCGAGGCGGACGGCGCGGTCGTCGTCGAGCGCGGCGACCGGCGTGGAGAGGGGGGGCGCGCGGTGCTGGTCGCCTCGACCGGCGAGATCACCATCACCGGGCACCCGCGGCTGCGTGAAGGGCCGAGCTGGCTGACCGGCGAGCGCATCGTGCTCTGGCTCGACGACGAGCGCGCCGTCTGCGAGGGCGTCGAGGGCGCGCCGTGCCGGCTGACCTTGGCCGGGGACGCGATCCGTTGACGCGCCTCGTCGCGCGCGGGGTCGTGAAGGTCTGGAAGGGGCGGCGTGTCGTCGACCGCGTCGATCTCGAGGTCCAAGCCGGTGAGATCCTCGGGGTGCTCGGTCCGAACGGGGCCGGGAAGACGACGATGTTCCGCATCCTCGCCGGCGAGCTGCGGCCCGACGCCGGCGAGGTCCACCTCTGCGGCGCTCGGGTCGACGCGCTGCCGCTCTACCGGCGCGCCCGCCTCGGGCTCGGGTACCTGCCACAAGAGGACACGCTTTTCCGCGACCTCGACGCGCGCGCGAACGTCGCCTTGTTCGCGGAGGTCGCAGGGAGCGGCGCCTCGCCGGACGAGCTCCTCGCGCGGGTGGGCCTCTCGACGCTCGCGAGGGCGCGGCCGGAGCGGATGAGCGGCGGGGAACGCCGCCGTCTCGCGCTCGCGCGCCTGTTGGCGACGCGCCCGCGGGTGTTGCTGCTCGACGAGCCGTTCTCCGGGGTCGACCCGGTGGCCGTGCGCGGATTGGCGACGTTGGTGCGCTCGTTGGCCGCGGACGGCCTCGCGGTCGTGCTCACCGACCACGCGGTGCGGGAGGCCCTGGCGACGGTCGATCGGGCGCTCTTGCTCGACGGTGGCGTGGTGCAGGTGGAGGGGTCCCCGGCGGCGGTCGCCGCCGATCCGCACGCGCGGGCCCGGTACCTCGGGCCCGACTTCAGCCTGGCACCACCTTTGCCCTACCCTCCGAAAGCCGATACCATCGAGGGGTAGGGCGTCCAATGGGCCTGGAGATCAAGCAGAACCTCAAGCTCCACCAACAGCTCGCGATAACGCCGCAGCTCCAACAGGCCATCAAGCTCCTCCAGCTCAACCACCTCGAGCTCGTCGAGCAGATCCAGCAAGAAATGCTGGAAAATCCGACGCTCGAAGAGGTCCCCGACACCAGCGTCGACGAGACCTCCGACGCCGAGCGGGCGCTCGAGACCCTGAGCGCGCAGACGCAGGCGGACACCGCCGAGCAGAACAACGGGCAGAACGAAGAGATCGACTGGGCCAAGGTGGCCGAGGACTACGCCGAGGGCCCGCAGCGCGAGCGCGGGTCCGCCGGCCTCGAGGAGCTGCCGCCGATCGAGACGAACCTCGTGCAGCGGGACAGCCTCGCCGAGCACCTCGAGTGGCAGCTCCAGATGGTCGCCCTGACGGACGGCGAGCTCACCGCGGCCCGTTGCATCGTGAACAACCTCGACGACCGCGGCTGGCTGGCCACCCCGCTCGACGAGCTGATCGCCGAGAACGAGCTCGATCGCGAGGACACCGAGAGCGCGCTCGCGGTCGTGCAGCGCCTCGATCCGCTGGGCTGCGGAGCGCGGTCGCTCGAAGAGTGCCTGCTGGTCCAGCTCGCCGTGCAGTACCCGGAGGACCCGTACTTCCCGAAGGTCGTCCAGCACCTCGCCGACATCGAGAAGCGCAACTACGCGGCAATCTCCCGCGCGTTGGGCATGGAACAGGAAGACGTGGTCGAGTACCACCGCATGCTGCGGCAGCTCGAGCCGTGGCCGGGGCGCGCGTTCCAGAGCGGCGAGCCGCAGTACATCTCCCCGGACGTCTACGTGTTCCGCATGGGAGACGAGTGGCAGGTGCTCCAGAACGAAGACGGGCTTCCGAAGCTGCGGATTTCGAAGCACTACCGTCAGGTCCTTCAAGGTCGGGACAGTACGCGCGCGGAGCGCGACTACATCAAGGAGCGCCTCAACAGCGCGGACTTCCTGATCAAGAGCATCTACAAGCGTCAGAACACGATCGGCCGCGTGATGCGGTGCATCCTTCGCCGCCAGATCGACTTCTTCGAGCACGGCCCGGAGCAGCTCAAGCCCATGGTGCTGCGCGACGTGGCCGACGAGCTCGGCATCCACGAGAGCACCGTCTCGCGTGTCACCTCCAACAAGTACGTGCAGTGCCCTCAGGGCATCTTCGAGCTCAAGTTCTTCTTCAACAACGGCGTCAACGCGGTCAGCGGCGAGCAGGTCGCGGCCGAGACCGTGAAGCGCCGCATCCGTAAGTTGATCGCGGCGGAGGACCCCTCCTCGCCGCTCTCGGACGACGCGATCGTCAAGGTGTTGCACGCGGAGAACGTCGACATCGCGCGACGCACGGTGGCCAAGTACCGCGAGGCGATGGGCATCCTGCCCTCGTCCAAGCGGAAGAATGTCTACTAGGAGGTGAGATGGACCTTGAGTTCACGTTTCGAAACGTCGAGCCGACGGACGCGATCAAGACCTGGGCGTCGAAGCGCTTCCAGAAGGTCACCAAGCACCTCCGCGAGCCGACGAGCGCCCACCTGACCCTGTCCGTCGACAAACATCGGCACCGCGCCGAGCTCACCGTGCACACGACCGCGGGCGTGTTGCGGGCCTCGGACGAGACCGACGACCTCTACGCCACCCTCGACGCGGTCATGGCGCGCATCGAAGAGACCGCCCAGAGGGCGAAAGAACGAGCACGCGAGTAAGCGGCGCGACATCCTCGGTAAACTGGAGCCCCAAGCGCGCCCGGGGCTCGGGCGCGCTTGACGGTCGCGCGGTGTATCGTGATACGCCGAACGCCCCTTTCAATGGCCGTGCCCCAGGCGGCCCCCACGCGCGAGGATGCTTTCAATGGCCCTGAAGAACTACCTGTTCACCTCCGAGTCCGTCTCCGAGGGCCACCCCGACAAGATGTGCGACCAGATCTCGGACGCCATCCTGGACGCCTACCTCGAGCAGTACCCGGCTTCGCGCGTGGCCTGCGAGACGCTGGTGAAGACCGGCCTCGTCGTCGTCGCCGGCGAGATCACGGCGCCCGCCGAGGTCAAGGTCGACTACCCGAAGGTGATCCGCCGCGTCGTCAACGAGATCGGCTTCGACCACTCGTCGAAGGGCTTCGACGGGCACACCTGCGCGGTGATGGTCGCCATCGAGGAGCAGAGCCCCGACATCAGCCAGGGCGTCACCGAAGGCTCCGGCCTGCACGCCGAGCAGGGCGCGGGCGACCAGGGCATGATGTTCGGGTACGCCATCAACGAGACCCCCTCGCTGATGCCCGCCACGATCCAGTACAGCCACGACCTCATGCGCGAGCTCGCGCGCCTCCGCAAGACCCACGCGGACTGGTCCTGGGTGCGCCCGGACAGCAAGTCGCAGGTCACCGTCGAGTACATCGACGGCAGGCTCGCCCGCGTGGACGCGGTGGTCGTCTCCACCCAGCACGCGCCCGACATCGCGCACGGCGCCATCGTCGAGCAGGTCCGCGAGGGCCTCATCAAGGCCACGCTGCCCGCCGAGCTCCTCGACGCGAACACGAAGTACTACGTCAACCCCACGGGCAAGTTCGTCATCGGCGGCCCGATGGGCGACTCCGGCCTGACCGGCCGCAAGATCATCGTCGACACCTACGGGGGCCACGGCGCCCACGGCGGCGGCGCCTTCTCCGGCAAGGACCCCACCAAGGTGGACCGCTCCGCTGCCTACATGGGGAGGTACATCGCCAAGAACCTCGTCGCGTCGGGCGTGTGCGACCGCGCGCTCGTGCAGCTCGCGTACGCCATCGGCGTCGCGGCTCCGGTGAGCGTGATGGTCGACACCTTCGGCACGGCGAAGGTCGACGAAGAGAAGATCGTCGCGTGCGTGCGGGAGATCTTCCCGACCAAGCCGAAGGCGCTCATCCAGCACCTCGACCTCCTGAAGCCGGGCTACCAGCGCACCGCGGCCTACGGGCACTTCGGTCGCTCGGAGTTCAGCTGGGAGCAGACGAACATGGTCGACGCGATCCGCAGCTACTTCGGGCTCTGATCGTCCTTCCGCGTACCGGCGGCCGCCCTCGGGCGGCCGCCGTCGTTTTTGTACGGAAGAACGCCGAAGTTGCTCCGGTGCGCAAGACATTTCGCACCCGCTCGTGTCGGCCTGTGGCCGACGCCTGAGCCTCCGGCTACTTGGGGCCACCCACGGAGGCGTGCATGTCCGACAAGAAGGTCCTCTTCGAGATCACCGAAGACTCTCTCGACACCGGTCTGCGCGGGATGCCCGTCAGCACGGTCTTCACGTCGGAGGTCAACCCGGCGGAGGGCCTGCATTACGTCGGCTACCCGATCGCGGATCTCGCGCACATCGATCCGGAGCAGGCGGTGTTCCTCCTGTTCCACAAGCGCACGCCCGAGGGCGACGAGCTCGCGGCCTTCAAGGCCGACCTCGTGCGCCGCTCCGCGGTCGACGCGCGCGTCATCGAGCTCATCAAGGGCCTCCCCAAGGCGGGCCACCCGATGGAGTGGCTCATGGCGGGCCTCAACTTCCTCGGCATGCTCTGCAAGACCGGCAACTACCGCGAGGACGGGCTCAACGTCGTCGCGCAGATGCCCGAGGTCATCGCCGCGATCTACCGCGTCCGCAGCGGCTGGGGCGACCCCATCGCCAGCAAGCCCGAGCTCGGCCTCGTCGAGAACTTCGTGCACATGCTCGGCGTGCCCGGGGCGGACACGGAGCGCCTCACCAAGCTCATGCGCGTCTTCTACGTGCTCCACATGGACCACGGCGGCGGAAACCTCTCCACCTTCGTGGGCAAGGCCGTCGCCTCCGGCCTCTCCGACATGTACGCCAGCCTCGGCGCCTCCATGGCCGGGCTGTACGGCCCCCGTCACGGCCGCGCGAACCAGGAGTGCCTCGAGTTCCTCGAGGCCTGCGGCACGGACGACCCCGACGCCGTCGAGAAGTTCGTGTCGGACGAGCTCGCCGCCGGTCGCTCCATCTTCGGCTTCGGTCACGCCGTGCTCCGCGCGGAGGATCCGCGCGCCGGCGTCCAGTACGCCCTCGGCGAGACCCTCTGCCCGGACGACCCCCTCTTCCGCCGCGCCGTCATCATGCGCGAGCGCGCCGTCAAGGTGCTCAAGGGCTCGCCCAAGGTCAAGAACCCGTACCCGAACGTCGACGCCGTCTCGGGCACGCTGCTCCGCGCCTGCGGCCTCGCGGACGCCGAGTACTACACGGTGCTCTTCGGCCTCGCGCGCTGCTCCGGCATCGCCGCGCAGATCGTCGACGAGCGCCTCGTCCACCGCAACGGCAAGGGGGTCGCCATCTACCGCCCGGACGACATCCCGGTGAACCAGCCCCGCCGCCGCTACTCGTCCAACGGCTGATCCCGCCCGCCGCGCGCTCACGAATCACGGAGGTTCCCATGTTCGACAAGCTCACGCCGCCGGTCGACGGCGAAGCGATCGGCGTCGCCGCCGACGGCACCCTCGTCGTGCCGAACAACCCGGTGATCCCCTTCATCGAAGGGGACGGCACCGGGCCGGACATCTGGCGCGCCTCCGTGCGCGTGCTCGATGCCGCCGTGGCCGAGGCCTACGGCGGCGCGCGTCGCATCACCTGGTTCGAGGTGTTCGCGGGCGAAAAGAGCTTCGAGCGATTTGGCGAGTGGCTCATCCCCGACACCCTGAAGGCGATCACGCACTACAAGATCGCCATCAAGGGCCCGCTGACCACGCCGGTGGGCGGCGGCATCCGGAGCTTGAACGTCGCGCTCCGTCAGGAGCTCGATCTCTACGCGTGCGTGCGGCCCGTCCAGTACTTCGACGGGGTCCCCAGCCCGGTGAAGCAGCCCGAGAAGACGGACATGGTGATCTTCCGTGAGAACTCGGAAGACATCTACGCCGGCATCGAGTGGGAGGCCGAGTCCGAGGGCGCCAAGAAGGTCATCGCGTTCCTCCAGGACGAGATGAAGGTCAAGAAGATCCGCTTCCCCGCCACGAGCGGCATCGGCATCAAGCCGGTGTCCCGTGAGGGCACGGAGCGCCTCGCCCGCGCCGCCTTCGCGTACGCCCTCGAGCAGAAGCGTCGCAACCTGACGATCGTGCACAAGGGCAACATCATGAAGTTCACCGAGGGCGCGTTCAAGAGCTGGGCGTACGACCTGGCGGAGCGCGAGTTCGGCGACAAGGTGTGGACCTGGGCGCAGTACGACCGGATCAAGGACGCGGAAGGCGAAGGCGCCGCGAACGCGGCGCAGAAGGCCGCGCTCGCCGAGGGGCGCATGGTCGTGAAGGACGTCATCGCCGACGCCTTCCTCCAGCAGATCATCCTGCGCCCCGAGGAGTACGACGTCGTCCTGACGCTCAACCTCAACGGCGACTACGTGTCCGACGCGCTCGCCGCGCAGGTCGGCGGCATCGGCATCGCGCCTGGGGCCAACATCAACTACCTCACGGGCCTGAGCGTCTTCGAGGCCACGCACGGCACCGCGCCGAAGTACGCCAACCAGGACAAGGTCAACCCGAGCTCGGTCATCCTCAGCGGCGAGATGCTCCTGCGGCGGCTGGGCTGGAACGAGGCCGCTGATCTGATCATCGCGTCGATGAAGAAGACCATCGGTCAGAAGCGCGTCACCTACGACTTCCACCGACTGATGGACGGCGCCACGCTGCTCAAGTGCAGCGAGTTCGGCGACGCCCTCATCGAAAACCTGAAGGCTTGAGGGCGAACCCATGAAGATCCACGAGTATCAGGGCAAGGAGATCCTCCGGAAGCACGGGGTGTACACGCTCCCCGGGCACGCGGCGCGCTCCGCCGACGAGGCGGTGGCGGCCGCGGAGGCCATCGGCGGCTCCGTGTGGGTCGTGAAGTCGCAGGTCCACGCGGGTGGCCGCGGCAAGGGGCGGTTCGTCCACGAAGCGTCGGAAGACGTGCTCGACGGCGCGGCGCGCGGCGACGACGGGTTGCCGGGCAAGGGCGGCGTCCGGGTGTGCTTCAACCTCGACTCCGTGCGGGCTGCGGCCGACGCGATGCTCGGCGGCACGCTGGTGACGAAGCAGACCGGCCGGTCGGGCAGCAAGGTGCGCACCCTCTACGTCGAGGCCGGCTGCAAGATCGCGAAGGAGTACTACCTGGCGATCCTGCTCGATCGGGCGTGCTCGCGCATCCTGGTCATGGTCTCCGCCGACGGCGGCACGGAGATCGAAGAGATCGCCGAGCACCACCCCGAGCGCATCCTCCGCGAGTGGGCGGACCCGGTCAGCGGCTTCGGCGCGTTCCAGGCGCGTAAGCTGGCGTTCGGCCTCGGGCTCTCGGGCAAGACCGTCAACGCCTTCGCGAAGCTCGTCGTCGGCCTGTACGACACCTACGTCAAGTCCGACGCGTCGATGCTCGAGATCAACCCGCTCGTCGTCACTGAAGACGGCGGCGTGCTGCCCCTCGACGCGAAGATGACCTTCGACGAGAACGCCCTCTACCGCCACCCCGAGGTCGTCGCGATGCGCGACCTCTCGGAAGAGGACCCCGTCGAGATCGAGGCCTCCAAGTACGACCTGCAGTTCGTCAAGCTCGACGGCTCGATCGGCTGCCTCGTCAACGGCGCGGGGCTCGCGATGGCCACGATGGACATCATCAAGTTCTACGGGGAAGAGCCGGCGAACTTCCTCGATGTCGGCGGCGGCGCCACCAAGGAGAAGGTCACCGCGGCCTTCAAGCTCATCACGGCCGACCCGGCGGTGAAGGGCATCCTCGTGAACATCTTCGGCGGCATCATGAAGTGCGACGTCATCGCCAACGGCGTGCTCGACGCCGTCCGCGAGACCGGCCTCTCCGTGCCGCTGGTCGTGCGCCTCCAGGGCACGAACGTGGAGCTTGGCAAGAAGATCCTGGCGGAGAGCAACCTCGCCGTCATCCCTGCGGACTCGATGTCGGACGCGGCCGAGAAGATCGTCGCCGCGGTGCGGAGTTAGTCATGGCGATCCTCGTCAACTCGAACACTCGCGTCCTTTGTCAGGGCATCACCGGCGCCGCCGGAGCCTTCCACGCCGGTCAGATGATGGCGTACGGCACGCAGCTCGTGGCCGGCGTCACGCCGGGCAAGGGCGGCACCACCTTCAACGAGACCGTCCCGGTCTTCGACACCGTGTACGACGCGGTGCGTGAGACCGGCGCCGACGCCTCCGTCATCTTCGTGCCGCCGCCGTTCGCGGCCGACGCGATCATGGAGGCGGTGGACGCCGGCGTGCGCCTCGTCGTGCCGATCACCGAGGGCATCCCGGCGAACGACATGGTCACGGTGTGGCGCTACATGCAGGGCAAGAACGTGCGGATGATCGGGCCCAACTGCCCGGGCATCATCACGCCGGGCCAGTGCAAGATCGGCATCATGCCGGGGCACATCCACGTGCCGGGCCGCATCGGGGTCCTCAGCCGCTCGGGCACCCTGACCTACGAAGCCGTGTGGCAGCTCACCCGCTTCGGCCTCGGTCAGAGCACCGCGATCGGCATCGGCGGCGACCCGGTCATCGGGACGCGCCACATCGACGCGCTCAAGCTCTTCAACGACGATCCGGACACCGACGCCGTCATCATGATCGGCGAGATCGGCGGCTCCTCCGAGGAGGAGGCGGCCGCCTGGGCGAAGGACAACATGAAGAAGCCGGTGGTGGGGTTCATCGCCGGCGCCACGGCGCCCCCCGGGCGCCGCATGGGCCACGCGGGCGCCATCATCAGCGGCGGCCAGGGCACGGCCGAGGGCAAGTACGAGGCCATGGCGGCCGCGGGCTTCCACAACGTGCGCAGCCCCGCGGAGATGGGTCGGAAGATGGCCGAGGTCCTCGGCGTCGTCTGAACGCCCGCGCGCGTCGCTGCGGCGGTGGCCACGGGCGCCGCCGTGCGCGCGCTTCTTGACGAGCGGGGCGACCCGCTTCATGCTTCCGCGCCACTCAAGGAGCTCCCATGGCCAATCCCCGCGTGTTCTTCGACGTCTCCATCGGCGGTCAGCCCTCCGGCCGCATCGTGATGGAGCTCCGCAGCGACGTGGTCCCCAAGACCGCCGAGAACTTCCGCGCCCTGTGCACCGGCGAGAAGGGCTTCGGGTACAAGGGCAGCGGCTTCCACCGCGTGATCCCCCGCTTCATGCTGCAGGGCGGCGACTTCACGAACCACAACGGCACCGGCGGGAAGAGCATCTACGGCGCCCGCTTCGCCGATGAGAACTTCACCCTCAAGCACACCGTCCCCGGCCTGCTGAGCATGGCGAACGCCGGCCCCGGCACCAACGGGTCCCAGTTCTTCATCACCACCGTGAAGACCGAGTGGCTCGACGGCAAGCACGTCGTGTTCGGGTCCGTCGTCGAGGGCATGGACGTCGTGAAGGCGATCGAGTCGTTCGGCTCGAACTCCGGCGCGACCTCGAAGCGTATCGTCATCGAGGACTGCGGCGAGCTCCCGGGCTGATCGCGTCGCTCGGGCGCGCCGCTGGGCGCGCCCGGCTCAATAGAGCGACCACTCCACGCGCCGTACGACGCCGCGCGACACCGTGCGGCGCACGCGCCGTACGGCGTTGCACGTGTCCTCGCCGATGACCATCCCCTCCGTGCCTTCGTCCCCGAAGCGGAGCTGCACGGTGGCCGAGCGCGTGGCGGGGGCGTCCGTGCCGTCGACAGGGACGCGCACCTCGAAGCTGCCCGTGGCGTCGGCCCTCACCGTGCGCGCAGTCTCGGTGTCGCTCATCGTCTGGCTGTAGAGCAGGTCGTCCAGGCCGTCGGTCGGATCGTCGTCGTTGTACCACTCCACGATGTTGCCGGTGCCAAGTCGGTTTCCCGCCCACGACACGAGGAATACGTGCGTGCGATCGAGGCCGGTCGTGGCGCGCGTGAACGTCGCGGCGATGTCGCTGCGCACCGAGTAGTCGACCGTCGTCTCTTCGAGGCAGGCCCGGGTGAGGCCAGTCCCGTCGGGCCCGGCGACACAGCTCGCGGTGGTGTCTTTCTCGAGGACGAACAGCGGCTCGCCATCGATGGCGACCGTGAGGGGCAAGGTGGTGTAGCGGTTCCAACGCACGACGAACTCGGTCTCGGCCGTGGTGATCGCGCGCGTCTGGAAGAAGCCCAAGGAGCCGGACCGCGCGTACACGCTCGGGAAGTCCAACTTCCTGCGCGCGTCGTACTGGCGCTGCGACCGCCAGCCGAACGACGCCCGCTCACGGAACGACGTGCTGCTCGACCAGGTCTCGTAGTTGTCGTCCGGCAGGAAGCCGTCGACGCGGGCGAGCGCCAGGGCGTCGTCGTCGTAGACCTCCGTGCCGCCGATGTCGACGATGAGCCGCGCGATGGGGTCGCCCGCGTCGACGAGGTCCGGCGCGAGGACGCCGCCGGGCAGCTCCATGGAGCCGCGGATTCGGGCGTAGCCCGTGTTGAACTCGGTCCACACGATGTCGGCCGCGGAGCACCACACGTCCATGTCGTCGCCGAGGCAGTCCGTGACGCCGTCGGCGTCGTCGTCGGTGTCCGCGATCCCGCACCCACAATCGCCGGGCCCGGCCTTCGTGGCGTCCGAGGGGCAGGTGTCGAGGTCGTCGCAGGTGCCGTCGGCATCGCCGTCGCCCGTGGCGTTGGCGCCGTGGCAGGCGTCGCAACCGTCGACGATCGCGTCCGCGTCGAGGTCGATGCGGTCGTCCTGGCCGGGGCAGGCGTCCGCGGAGTCGCAGACGGTGTCGCCGTCGGCGTCGTCCGGGACGTCGAGCGGGCACGGGTCGACGGCGTCGCACACGCCGTCGCCGTCGCCGTCGTCCTGGAGCTCGTCGACCGCGCCGTCGCAGTTGTTGTCGACGGCGTCGCAGGTCTCGGCGAGGTCGGGGCTCGCGCCGGGGTCGGCGTCGTCGCAGTCGGTGTCGATGGCGACGTGGCCTGCGGGGGCGTCGCAGGCGGTGACGGGCGCTCCCCCGCCGTCGCCGTCCGCGTCGGCGTCGGTGTACCAGGAGGTGCCGCCGACGGCGTCCGCGTCGGCGTCGTCGGCGGCGCCGTCGCAGTCCTCGTCGAGATCCGCCGCGTCGCACAGCTCGTCGGCGTCGGGGGACACGGCCGCGTCGGCGTCGTCGCAGTCGGCGTTCGAGGCGACGTACCCCAGAGGAGCGGCACAGGCCGCATCCCAGAGGCCAGGGTCGCCGTGGGCGTCGCCGTCGGTGTCGACGAACCAGATCGGGGCGTCCACCGCGCTCGGCTCGTCGACCGCGCCGTCGCAGTCGTTGTCGACGGTGTCGCAGATCTCCGAGGCGGAGGGCGAGATCGTGGCGTCGGCGTCGTCGCAGTCGTCCGCGAGGAGGAACCCGTCCGCGTCGAGGTCGTCGTCGGCGGTGGCCGTCGAGCAGTCGTCGTCCACGCCGTTGTAGGGCGCTTCGGCCGCCCCAGGCGAGATCGCCGCGTTCGTGTCGTCGCAGTCGTCGGCCACAAGGTAGCCGTCGCCGTCGACGTCGGTGTCGGAGGTGGCGGGGTCGCAGTCATCGTCGTGGCCGTTGTACGGCACCTCCGGCGCGCTCGGGTTCGTGTCCCCGCGCGCGTCGTCGCAGTCGGCGTCGGAGGCGACCTGCCCGCTCGGGGCGTCGCACGCCGGCGTCGCGGTGCCCACGCCATGGCCGTCCGCGTCGCCGTCGACGTACCAGGGCGTCTGGCCGGTGGCCGACGCGTCCCCGTCATCGGTCACGGTGTCGCAGTCCTCGTCGGCGTTCGCCGGGTCGCACACCTCATCGCCGCCGGGGTTGACGTCGGCGCGGGTGTCGTCGCAGTCCGTCGCGTCGGCGACGAACTCGGAGGGGGCGGCGCAGGCGGCGGACGTCGTCGTCGGGTCGCCGTAGGCGTCTCCGTCGCTGTCGGCGAACCACGTCGGGGCGTCCACCGCGTCGTCCTCGTCGACGGTCCCGTCGCAGTCGTCGTCGCGGCCGTTGCACGTCTCGTCGACGCTCGGGTTGACGGCGGCGCTGGCGTCGTCGCAGTCGGACGCGAGCGCGAAGCCGTCGGCGTCGAGGTCGTCGTCGGGCGTGCCGGCGTCGCAGTCGTCGTCGACGCCGTTGTAGGGCGCCTCCGACGCGTCGGGGTTCACGGCGGCTTCGCTGTCGTCGCAGTCGTCGTCGACGGTCGCCGTCCCCGCGGGCGCCTCGCACCGCATGAGCGCGGGACCGGCGCCGTGGCCGTCGGCGTCGCCGTCGGTGTAGAACGGCGTCGTGCCCGTCGGAGCCGTGTCGGCGTCGTCGGCGGCGCCGTCGCAGTCCTCGTCGGCGTTCGACGCGTCGCAGAGCTCCACCGCCGCGGGGTTGACCGCCGGGTCCGCGTCGTCGCAGTCCGTGGAGCTGGCGACGTGCGCCGCGGGGGCCGAGCAGGCGCTCACCGCCGCGACGTCGTCGGCGCCGGCGCCGTCGCCGTCGGCGTCGGGCCACCACGAGGTGGGGCCGCCGACGCCGGCGTCCGCGTCGTCGCAGTCGACGTCGGCGGTGACGCCGTCGCTGTCGTCGTCGGGGGCCGTGCCGCCGAACAGGTAGATCGCGCCGGTGTTGGAAGACACCCCGTACGCGCCGACCGCGAGGTCGACGTAGCCGTCGGCCTGCACGTCGATGCCGGCGAGCGACGTTCCGAAATAGCCGCCGGTGGTCGTCCCCGTGAGCGTGGTGCTCGCCGAGGTGCCGACGCCCGTGCCGGACCCGCGGAACACGTACGCGCGCCCGGTGTTGGTGGTGACGGCCGGCGCGCCCACGGCGATGTCGTCGTACCCGTCGTCGTCCACGTCGCCGAGCACGCGCACGGCGATGCCGAAGTTGGAGGACGTGGACGGCCCGGTCAGCGTCGTGGCGGCGGTGGCGGGGATCCCGCTCGCGCTGCCGTGATGGACGTACACACGCCCGGTGGAGGTGCTGTATCCGTGCGAGCCGATGACGATGTCGTCGTAGCCGTCGCCGTTGACGTCGCCGCCGCCGCCGATGGCGTACCCGTAGCGGACGTTCGTGCCGACTCCGGTCAGCGTGCGGGCCGCGGTCGCGGACACGCCCGTCGCCGACCCGTGATGGATGACGACGCGGCCGGCGGCCGTGGTGGTGTACGCCGTACCCGCCATGACGTCGCCGTAGCCGTCGTTGTTCACATCGCCCGCGCGGGCCACCGACCACCCTTGGCGGGAGCTCGCGGCGCCCGACAGGGTCGTCGTGGGCGTGGCCGCCACGCCGCTGGCGGATCCGTGGAACACGTACGCGCGGCCCTGGTTCGAGCTGACACCCCACGCGCCGACGATGATGTCGTCGTAGCCGTCGTTGTTGACGTCTCCGGCGCCGCTGACCGCGTAGCCGAGCCTCGCGTTGGTGACGCCCGACAGCGTGCGGGTCGCCGTGGTGGCGAGGCCGGTCGCCGAGCCGTGGTACACGAACGCGCGACCCTGGTTGGAGCTCTGGCCGTACGCACCGACGACCACGTCGTCGTAGCCGTCGTTGTTCACGTCTCCGGCGTCCGCCACGGAGAAGCCGAAGTAGGAGTTCGTGGCCGCTCCCGAGAGGGTGGTCGCGGCGGTGGCCGCGAGCCCGCTGGCCGACCCGAGGTACACGTACGCGCGCCCGGTGTTGGTCGTGACCTGACTCGCCCCGACGATGAGGTCGTCGTAGCCGTCGCCGTTGACATCCCCGGCGTTTGAGCTTGAGATCCCGAACTGGGAGGAGGTGCTGGCGCCCGTGCGGGTGGCGGAGGCGGTGCTCAACACGGGGTCGATGGCGATGGGCCACCGCGCCCCGGCGTCGTCCACGACCAACACGAGCGCGGTCCCCTCGACCTCGAACGTGCTCGGCAGGGGCTCTCCGTCGGCGTCCCACGCCGAGAGCCCCGTGATCGTCCACGCGTCGCCCGCGGCGTCGACGACCCACGCGGCGTCGCCGTCGGCGTCGATCGCGTCGGCGCCGATGACCTCGATCGACACGCGGAGGGGCGTGTCGCCGGCCGGCCGTTCTTCGGCGTCGAAGCCAAACTGTAGCCCGTCCGACCGCGCCGCCCACCACTCGACGAGGGCGTCATGGGCGCGCTCGAGGCGCGGAAGGCACCGGCCGTCAGGGGCGAGGTCCGCGGTACAGGCGCCCTCGGTCGCGACCACCGGCGGGAGCAGCTGAACGTCGTCGCCGCGGCCCCAGGCGTCGACGCGCAGGCCGAGCCCGCTCGAGGCCGACGCCCGATGGACGCGGACGCCGTCGCGGCCGACGCGCGCGACGAAGGGCCCGGCGTCGCTCCTCCACGCATCCCCGTCGCGGACGAACGCGCGACCTTCGGCGGCGATCGCCGCGACGCGCGTGTCGACCGGCGTCGCGGTGTCCGGCCGCGGCGCGCTCGTGTCGTGGCGAGCCGCCGGAGGCGCGCAGGCCGCGAGCCACAGGAGCGGGAACGTCGCGCAAAGCAGACCGGGCGCGCGCGCCTGCGGTGGGGGCGGGGAGCGGAGCATCGGAGGATCATAGCGACTCGAACTGACGACGCGCGACGATTCGATCTTGTTCGCCTTACCCACGGGTCCTCGAGGGCACCTCCACCGCCGCGCCTTCGCCGGAGCGGCGCGATTGCGGGCGCACTGGACTCCGGCTACGGTTCGGACCGGGAGGCCCGCTGAGATCGCTGCTGCTGATTCTCGCGTGCGACCAGGGCGGGCCGGTGCGACCAGACGCTCGGACGGGGCTCGCGTTCCCCGACGTCGACGCCGCCGTTCGCGCGGCGGCGTGGACTCCGGACGAGGCGGCCGACGCCGTCGACGCCGCGCTCGCGGGGGACTTCCCGTCGCCGCTGCGGGTGCGGGACGCGCTCGCGGGGTGGTTTCGTCAGGGCGACGCGGCGTGCCCCGGCGAGGGCACGTTCATGGCGGGGCCCAGCTTCGAGGGCTGTACGTCCGCGGCGGGCTGGTACTACCTCGGCGTCGGCGGCTACACCGAGACGTTCGTGGACGACGGCGCGTACGTCGAGCTTGCGCTCATGGGCGACCTCACGATCATCGCGCCCGACGGCCCGTACGTGGACATCGGCGGCCACTGGCTCGCGTCGCTCCGGCCCGGCCCCGACTGGTACGTGGTGTGGAACGGCTCGTGGGTCGAGCCCCACAGCCCCCTCGACTGGCTCGCGGCCGGCACGAGCGCGTGGCTGACCACCCACGGCTACCCGGCGGAGAGCGCGCGCGGGGTGTCGCTCGACGGCGGGCTCACGTTGCGTGGGACCACCCTCGGTTTTCGTGACGTGGCGCTCGGCGCCGACGGATGCCGCGGCGTGCCGAAGGGCGCGCTGACCGTGCTCGATCCGAGCGGGGGCACCTGGGTGTTCGAGTACGGCGAGGGCTGTGTGCCGTGCGCTTCGGTGTCCTTCGACGGCGCGGGGGTCGACACGGCCGCCTGCCCGACGGTCGAGGGGCTCGCCGAGCGCGTCCTCGCGTCGTTGGCCCCCTGATGCTGCTGCTGGTGCTCGCGTGCGCGGAGGCCCCGGCGCCCGCCGCGGTCGACACGCTCCCTCCCCTCGACGACGCACGCCTTTTGCGTAGGATATCCCTCGATCTTCGTGGGGTGACGCCGTCGTTGGAGGAGCTCGAGGCGGTGCGCGCGGGCCCGGCGGCGCTCGACGCGCTCCGCGATGCCTTCCTCGTCGACCCCCGCCTCGAGGACCGCCTCGTGTCCCTCTGGGCCGAGCGGTACCGCACGCGCCTCGATGAGTTTCAGGTTCGCTGGTACGACTACCAGCTCCCCGCGGAGCTCGAGTGCGCGTTCGAGCGCGCCGTCGGCGAAGAGCCGCTGCGCCTCGTGGCGCATATCTCGGTGGAGGACCGTCCCTGGTCGGAGGTCGTCACCGCCGACTACACGATGGCGAACGAGCTCCTCGCCGACCTTTGGCCCCTCGCGTACCCCGACGGCGGCGCCGGCTGGGAAGAGGCCCGCTACACGGACGGTCGGCCCGCGGCGGGGGTGCTCGCCACGAACGGGTTGTGGTTCCGGTACTACACCTCCCAGTCCAACGCGAACCGCTCGCGCGCCGCCGCGCTGGCGGACGTGCTGTTGTGCGTGGACTACCTCGATCGCCCCGTCACCTTCTCGTCGAGCCCGTCGCTCGCCGACGCCGACGGCACGGCGACCGCGCTCGCCGCGGACCCGGCGTGCCTGGCCTGCCACGCGTCGATCGAGCCGCTCGCCGCGAGCCTGTTCGGCTGGTACCCCGCCATCGACTACAACCGGCTCGAGCTCGGCACGTACCACCCGGAGCGGGAGGCGCTCGGCCCGGAAATCCTCGGGGTCGACATGGGGTGGTTCGGCACGCCGATGTCGAGCCCGGACGACCTCGGGCCGATGGTGGCGTCGGATCCTCGCTTCTACGCGTGCGCCGTGCGCGGCACCGCCGAGCTCTTGTGGCGTCGGGAAGCCGCCGTCGACGAATTCGCCACCCTCGCGGCGCTGGAGGAGCGCTTCGCCGACGGCGGCTGGCGCGCGCGGCCGCTGCTCGCCGCGGTCACCGACACCCCGCAGTACCGCGCGGGCGGGCTCGGCGACGCGGGGGACCCGCGGGAGCGCACGGCGCGCCTCGTCAGCGCAGACGTCCTCACCACCGCGGTCGAGGACCTCACCGGCTTCCGGTGGAGCGCCGGCGGCTGCGATCAGCTCGCCAACGACGACTACGGCTACCGCACGCTCGTGGGCGGCGTCGACGGGGACCAGGTGTCGCGGGCGCAGCAGGACCCGAGCCTCACCTGGGCCCTCGTCGTCGAGCGGCTCGCGCAGGGTGGCGCGATCACCGCGGTGCAACGGGAGCTGCTCGACGGCGGCGAGCGTCGCCTCTTCGACGTGTCGATCGACACGACGCCCGAAGATCCGGCGTTCCGTACGCAGATCGAACGGTTGTACCTCAGGCTCTTCGCGCGGCTGCCCTCCGAGTCCGAGGTCGAGGAGGACGTGACGTTGTGGCGCGCCGCGGGCGACCCGGGGCGCGGGTGGACCGCCTTGCTCGCCGTGCTCCTCCGCGATCCGGAGTTCGTGACCCAATGACCGTCCGTCGTCGCGATCTCCTCGGCCTCTCCGCGCTCGCCCTCGGCGGGCTGGCCGCGCCCCGCCGTGCCGCCGCGGCGGCCTCGGAGCGGCGCTTCTTGTTCGTCCTCGCCCGGGGCGGCTGGGACACGACCTACGTGTTCACGCCGAGCATGGACAACCCACGCGTGAGCTGCGAGCCGGACGCCGTGGTGTCCGAGGTGGGTGGGCTGTCCTTCGTCGACCATCCGAGTCGCCCGAACGTCCGCGGGTTCTTCGAGCGGTGGGGCCCCGACGCGGCGGTCGTGAACGGCGTCGAGGTGCGCTCGATCACCCACGACCGCTGCAAGCGCATCCTCTTCACCGGCACCGCGGCCGCCGGTCGCGACGACTGGCCGACGCAGATCGCGGCCCGCGCGACGACCGACCCGCTGCTCCCCCACCTCGTCGTCTACGGGCCGGCCTACACCGCGCTCCACACCGACCGGGTGGTGCGCGTGGGCACGAACGGGCAGCTCCGCGACCTCCTCTCCGGCGAGGCGCTGACCCAGGCCGGCGTGGGGTTCACGACGTACGACGACGGCGTCGACGCCCTCGTCGACGCGCGCGTGCGGGCGCGTGCCGCCGCGTGGGCCGCGAGCGCCGCGGCGGGCCACGGGCGCGCGGTCGGCGAGGGCTACGTGCGGGCGCTCGACACGCTCCAGCGGATGGAGGGCCTCGCGGACCAGGTGTCCCTCGCGCCGGAAGACGCGGGCTGCGCGCGCGACCTCGCGGCGGATGCCTCCGCGGCGTTCGACTGCTTCGAGCTCGGTCTCTCCCGCTGTGCGCTGATCACCGACGACGGTTGGTGCTCCAACGGCTGGGACACCCACTCCGGCATCGAGATGCAGATCACGCACTACGAGCTGCTCTTCGGCTACCTCACGCGCCTCATGGAGGACCTCGCCACGCGGACGTCCCCGGCCGGCGGCAGCCTGCTCGACGAGACCACCGTGGTCGTGCTCTCGGAGATGGGGCGTCACCCTCAGCTCAACGCGACGGGCGGAAAGGACCATTGGACCTACACGTCCGCGATGCTGCTCGGCGGCGGCGTCCGCGGTGGCCAGGTCGTCGGCTCCCTCGACGCGGACTTTCAGGGGCGCCGCATCGACCTCGCGACCGGCGCGACCGACGACAGCGGCGTGGCGCTGCTGCCGAGCCACCTCGGTGCGACGCTCCTGGCCCTCGCCGGGGTCGACCCCGACGAGGTGTTGGAGGACGGCGCGCGGCCGATCGAAGCGATCCTCGCGTGATCGTCCTCGCGCTCTGGATCCTGGCGTGTGCCGGCGCGCCGGCGGCCGACTCGGGGTGCGCCACGGCGGTCACGTGGGACAACTTCGCCGACGGGTTCTTCGCGTCCTACTGCCGGTCGTGTCACTCGGCGACCGCGACGGAGCGCCACGGTGCGCCGCCGGGCCTCGACCTCGACGCCGAGGGGGAGGTGCGGGCGCTCGAGGGCGCGGTGCGGCGGACCGTGTTGGAGGCGGCCAGCATGCCGCCCGGCGGGGGCGTCGTCGACGACGACCGCGCCCTCCTCGAGCAATGGTTGGACTGCGCCGACTGACCGGCGGCCGTCGCGCGACGCGTGGCGCCGCGGCGGGGCGCGCGATATCGCGCGCGCCCCTTCAGGAGACCGACATGGAGCGCACCCTCTCGATCATCAAGCCCGACGCCGTCCGCGGCCAGCACATCGGCGCGATCATCCACCGCTTCGAGTCCGAGGGGCTCCGCATCGCCGCGGCCCGCAAGGTGCTGCTCTCCCGCGCGGTCGCGGAGGGCTTCTACGCGGAGCACTCGCACCGCGGCTTCTTCGGCGAGCTCGTCGACTTCATGACCAGCGGCCCGGTCGTGGTCATGGTCCTCGAGGGCGAGAACGCCGTCGCCAAGAATCGCGAGATCATGGGCGCCACCAACCCGGCCAACGCGGCCGAGGGCACGCTCCGCAAGCTCTACGCCGCGTCGGTCGGCGAGAACGCGGTTCACGGCTCGGACAGCCCGGCGTCCGCGGCCCGGGAGATCGCCTACTTCTTCGCCGAGACCGAGCTCAGCTGAGCCGCGCCCGTCCGCGCCGCGCGACGCACGTCCGTCCCTGAAACGCTACACTCCGCCTCGGAGCGCAGCGCATGAGCCGAAAGCAGATTGGGGACGGTTTCCACCTCAAGTTCACCATCGGCAAGGCGCTCTGGAACGACCTGTTCAGCGCCGGACTGCCGTTTCGCGTCGGCTCCGGCACCTTCGACGTGATCGCCAACGTCCGCGAGGGCCTGCGGCGGCTCGAGCTGAAGGAGAAGGTGAGGGGGCTCCTCGAGGATCGTCAGGTGCCAGAGGTGCTGGTGCGTGGCCGCGCCGTCGCGCGCGACGTGTGGGATCGGCGTCGTGGCGACGTCTACCAGGTCATCGACGACCTCCTGAAGATCGAAGGCGACTGGCAGGTGGAGATCGACCGCGAGGGGTCGGACTTCAAGTACGCGCGTCAGCGCTTCGGCATCGAAGCGCACGTGAAGGCGGTGGCCACCGGAAAGGTGTACTTGCTCCGTCGCAATATCGAGTTCCCGTTCGTGCTCGAGAAGCGCATCGGGGCGGAGGCCGCGCTCGCGGACATCCAGTACGACCGCGGCCGCCAGGCCCTCGTGGGCCAGCTCCAGGACGTCACCGTGGACCTCGGAGACAACTTCATCCTGCAGCTCCTCAATCGCGCGGCGGAGTACGCGATCGCACAGCAGACGCCGCAGGTGAACCCGGTGCAGATCCTCGCAAAGAGCCAGATCGAAGAGATGGTCTCGCCGGCCGGCGGGCCGCTCAAGCTCAAGATGGGCGTCGAGGATGTGGCCCTCGACATCGACGAAGAGGAGCTGACGTTGAAGGTGAAGTTCGGCTTCAGCCAGCTTCAGATCGAGGGCTGAGCGGCGCGCCCGGCGGCGTCCGGCGGCGCGCGACCGGTTGAGCCGCTGCTCCAGACGGAGTAAGTGGTCGGTCTCGCCCGGAGGGCCGATGAACGCGGTGGCGCGCCTGATGAACTCGACCGTGGGATTGAAGGTCACCATGGCGGTGACCGGATTCCTGATGTTCGGGTTCGTGATCGTCCACATGATCGGGAACCTGCAGGTGTTCCTCCCGATCCACCCCGGCGAGCCCCACGCGCTCGACGCGTACGCAGCCTTCCTCGACGAGACGGCGCACGGGGCGATCAAGTGGGGCAACCGCGCCCTGCTGTTGGTCGCGCTCGTCCTCCACGTCCGCGCGTTCCGCCTGCTCGCGGTGCGCGCCGGCGCGGCGCGCCCCCAGGACTACGCCGGCCGGCAGAACCTCGCGTCCACCCTGATGTCGCGCACGATGCGCATCAGCGGGCCGATCCTGTTCGTGTTCATCGTGTTCCACCTGCTGCACTTCACGGTCGGCATCGACGCGATCTCGGCGTACGAATACGGGAAGGTCTACGACAACCTCAAGGCCGGGTTCGCGAACCCCGTGCTGGTCGCGGTGTACGTGGTCGCCATGCTCGCGCTCGGCCCCCACCTCGCGCACGGCGGCTACAGCATGTTCCGTTCCCTCGGCCTGACCGACCGCGGCACGGCCGAGCTCGCGCGGAAGGTCGCGATCGGCCTCGCGGCCATCGTCACCGTCGCCAACATCTCCATCCCCATCTTCGTCTTCGCCGTCCTGCGCTGAAGAAAGGAGAGCCAGTGGAAACGCTCGACTCCAAGCTCCCGACCGGCCCCATCGAGACGGCGTGGGAGCGCACCAAGTTCGATCTGAAGCTGGTGAACCCGGCCAACAAGCGGAAGTTCACCGTCATCGTCGTGGGCTCGGGCCTCGCGGGCGCGTCCGCCGCCGCGACGCTCGGCGAGCTCGGGTACAACGTCCTCTGCTACTGCTTTCAGGACAGCCCGCGCCGGGCGCACAGCATCGCCGCCCAGGGCGGCATCAACGCGGCGAAGAACTACCAGGGCGACGGCGACAGCATCTACCGCCTCTTTTACGACACCGTGAAGGGTGGCGACTTCCGCGCGCGCGAGGCGAACGTGTTCCGCCTCGCCGAGAACAGCGTGAAGATCGTCGACCAGGCCGTGGCGCAGGGGGTGCCGTTCGCGCGAGAGTACGGCGGCCTGCTCTCCAACCGCAGCTTCGGCGGCGCGCAGGTCAGCCGCACCTTCTACGCGAAGGGGCAGACCGGCCAGCAGCTCCTGCTCGGCGCATACCAGGCGCTGGAGCGTCAGATCGCGGCGGGCAAGGTCAAGATGTTCCCCCGCACCGAGATGCTCGACCTCGTGGTGGTCGACGGCCGCGCGCGCGGCATCGTGGTCCGCGACCTCGTGAGCGGCAAGGTCGAGACGGCGATGGCCCACGCCGTGTGCCTCGCCACGGGCGGGTACAGCAACGTGTTCTACCTGAGCACGAACGCCAAGGGCTGCAACGTCACCGCGACGTGGCGGGCCGCGCGTCGCGGGGCGCTCTTCGCCAACCCCTGCTTCACGCAGATCCACCCGACCTGCATCCCGCAGGCCGGCGCCTACCAGTCCAAGCTCACCCTCATGAGCGAGAGCCTGCGCAACGACGGGCGCGTGTGGGTGCCGAAGGACGCCGCGGATGGCACGAAGGCGCCCGCGGACATCCCCGAGTCCAAGCGCGATTACTACCTCGAACGCAAGTACCCGAGCTTCGGCAACCTCTCCCCGCGCGACATCGCGTCGCGCGCGGCCAAGGAGGCATGCGACGACGGGCGTGGCGTCGGCCCCGCCATCGACGGTGTACGTCGCGGTGTCTACCTCGACTTCTCCGACGCGATCGGCCGCCTCGGGCAGAGCACGATCGCCGAGCGCTACGGCAACCTCTTCGAGATGTACGAGCGCATCGCGGGCGACGACCCCTACAAGACGCCGATGCGCATGTACCCGGCGCCGCACTACACGATGGGCGGGCTCTGGGTGGACTACCACCTGATGAGCAACATCCCCGGCTTGTTCGTGCTGGGCGAGGCCAACTTCTCCGACCACGGCGCGAACCGCCTCGGCGCGAGCGCGCTCATGCAGGGCCTGTCCGACGGGTACTTCATCATCAGCACGACGCTCGGGCACTACCTCGCCAACAACAAGCTCGACGCCGTCGGCGCCGACCACGCCGAGGCCCGTCGGGTCCAGGGCGAGGTCGAAGGCCGCGTGAAGCAGCTCCTCGCGGTCGGCGGCCGCCGCCCGGTGGACGACTTCCACCGCCAGCTCGGCGACATCATGTGGAACAAGTGCGGCATGGCGCGCACGCGCACGGGCCTTCAGGAGGCCCTGCGCAAGATCCCGGAGATTCGGGAAGAGTTCTGGAAGAACGTTGCGATTCCTGGTGATGACAAGCTCAATCAGACCCTCGAGAAGGCCGGCCGCCTCGCCGACCTGTTCGAGTTCGCCGAGCTGATGTGCCTCGACGCGCTCGAGCGCGAAGAGTCCTGCGGCGGCCACTTCCGCGAGGAGTACCAGGACGAGGGCGAAGCGAAGCGCGACGACGTGAACTTCACCCACGCCGCCGCGTGGCGCTTCGAGGGCGTCGGCAACCGCCCGACCCTGGTCAAGGAGCCGCTCACCTTCAACTACGTCAAGCCGACGCAGCGGAGCTACAAGTGAACCTCAAGCTCAAGGTCTGGCGCCAGAAAGACCCGAAGTCCGCCGGTGCGTTCGAGACCTACGACGCGACGGACGTGTCGGAAGACATGTCCTTCCTCGAGATGCTCGACGTCGTGAACGAGCGGCTCGAGTCGCAAGGCAAGGAGCCCATCGCGTTCGAGCACGATTGTCGCGAAGGCATCTGCGGGTCGTGCGGCTTCATGATCAACGGCGTGGCGCACGGTGACCAGAAGCGCTCGACGGTCTGTCAGACCCACATGCGCCACTACAAAGGCGCGACGGAGCTCGTGCTCGAGCCCTGGCGCGCGACGCCGTTCCCCGTCCTGAAGGACCTCGTCGTCGATCGTTCGGGGTTCGACCGCATCATCCAGGCGGGCGGCTACATCAGCGTCAACACGGGCAGCCCCCGCGACGCGAACTCCCTCCCGGTGCCGAAGCACGAAGCCGACGCGGCGATGGACGCCGCGACGTGCATCGGCTGCGGCGCCTGCGTCGCCGCCTGCCCGAACGCCTCGGCGGCGCTGTTCACCTCCGCCAAGATCGCCCACCTCGGGCGCCTCCCGCAGGGCCAGCCCGAGCGCTTCGACCGCGTCAGGAACATGGTCGACCGCATGGACGCCGAGGGCTTCGGCAACTGCTCCTTGCACGGCGAATGCGAAGCGGTGTGCCCGAAGGGCATCTCGATCGACAACATCGGTCGGATGAACGCGGACTACCTTCGTTCGCTGCTCGTCCCGGCGCCCGCCTCGACCGGCGGCGGCGAGGGCTGATCCCGCTCAGCGCGGGGCCCTCGAGGTCCCGCGCAAGACGCGCAGCTCGGCGGTCCCGGCGATCGGGGCGCGGACGACCGTGTCCCAGCGCGGGCTCTGCGGCACGTGAGCGGCAAGCTCGACGAGGAGCCAGGTGCCGGCGGGGGCCCCCGCGGTGAGGAGCTGGCTGCAACGCCGTGAAGGACGATCCGGAGGCCCGCCGGCGATCCGCTCGACGGGGTGCGGGTAGAGGCGCACACGAAAGTCGGCGTGGGTGCAATCGACGACGCGGTCGGCGTCGTTCGCGGCGCGCAGGGCCCTCCGCGCGGACGGGTACGTCGGCGGATGCGTGAGCGAGAACGCAGGGTCGACGCCGCTCCCGCGCACGGCGCCGGCCCAGAACCCGCCCGGCCAGAGCTGCCACGCCGCCGCGAGCAGCGCCACGAGCGCGACGCGAAGGCCGGGGGCGAACCGCGAGCCCCCGGCGAGGCGGGTGAGCGCCACGGCCACCAGGAGCGCCAGCGACGGCGCGATCGGCACGACGTACCGATGTTGAACGCCGATGATCAGCATCGCGGGCAGGGCCGGCAGGAGCGGCAGGCCGAGAAGGGCGCGCCCCTTCGGCGCCCAGAGCAGGCCGAGCCCCACGAGGAGGGCGGCGGCGGCGGCCCCGATCGGGATCGCCTGGTTGGCGGCGGAGAGGTTTCGGGCGAGCGTGGCGCGGCCGCACGGGCCGTAGAGGTCGTCCGGGCGCGGCCAGGCGGGCCCGCGGGCAGGGCACACCCGCACTTCGCCGGGGCCGACGCCCTCGCGCGCGTTGAGATCGCGCTGAAGGAGGATCTGCGCGTGGAGGGGGATGAGGGTGACCGGCGCCGAGGCGATCGCCGCGCCGCCGAGTCCGAGGGCTGACACCCCGACGAGGGCCAGCGCGACGGCCCGCACGCGCGTCAGGCCGGGCAGGAGCGCCGCGCCGACGACCATCAGCACCGCGGCGGCCCCGCCGCGGAGATCCGCGCCGTAGGCGAGCCCCAACAGGATCGCCGCCGCCGCGTGCGTCGCGGCGAACCCGCCGGGCGTCGCCGCCCCCGCGCCGAGCGCCAGGGCGGCGCCGCCGGCGGTCGTGAGCGCGGCGACGAAGGGGTAGGGGGTGCTCGCGACGGCGTACACCCGCAGGTCGGCCCAGCCCGCGACCAGCGCCGCCGCCACCAACGCGACGCGCGCGCCGAACAAGGAGCGTCCGAGCAGCCATGTCAAGGGGATGAGTGCGGTTGCGCTCACGACGGACACAAGCTGGGAGCCCTCGACGAGCCCGCCGACGAGCGGGGTCGCCGCGAGCGAGGCCCACGCGTGGACCGGACCTCGCCACTTCTGGTAGAGGGCCGGGTCGCCCGTCGCGATCGCCAGCGCGTTCTTGAGGTACGCCATCCAGTCGGTCCCGAGAGGGCGATCGGGATCGAGCAGCGGGAGCGTGGTCGCGAGGAACGCCGCGACGACGGCGGCGAGCGCGAGCCGCTCGCCGCGCGTCACCGGCTCCGGCGTCTCCGCGGGGGTCCGAGGCCCGCCGGCGAGGCCGCCGACCGCCGCGAGGGCGACCATCGCGAGCGCGGGCCACCGGAGCCCGCCGACGAGCGCGGCGACGACGAGCGCGAGCAGGGCGGCGCGGTGCATCCCGCAACGTCGCGCGGCGCGGGCCGGCGCGCTATCCCCGAGCCCATGGACCCAGGCGACCGCCGTTGAGCCGCGCGTACCGACGCCGGGGCCTCCGTTGGGTGTTCTCCGCGATCGTGCTGGTGTTCGTGCTCGCGACGGGCGAGGCGGCGGCGCGCATGCTCGACGTCCGGATCCCCGAGTGGCAGCTCGACGACGCGCAGGGCGTGGTGATGGTCGGCCACCCCACCCGCCTCTGGGCCGTCGGTGTCGGCGAGCGCCGATACGGCCCCCACACGATCCACGTCAACCCCCTCGGGCTCCGCGGCGAGCCGCCGGTGACGCCGAAGCCACCGGGTCGGCCGCGCGTGCTCGTGCTCGGCGACTCCACGTGGTTCGGCCACGGCGTGGCGGACGAAGAGACGTTCGGAGAGCAGGTCGAAGCACGGTTCGCGGAGTCGGGCGTCGACGTCGAGGTGCTCAACGGCGGCATCCCCGGCTACTCCACCGCGCAGACCGCCCTCCTGATGGAGGAGCTCGGCTGGGACCTCGACCCCGACCTCCTGCTCGTCGGCAGCTTGTGGAGCGACAACAACGCCGACTGGTTCGCGGACGAGGACCTCCTGCGCACCGCCCGTCAGAACGCCTACAACCCCCTGTTTCGCAGCCACCTCTTCCGCATGCTCGCCACCGCGGTGGACCGCGCGCGCGGCGGCGCGGGGGCCCGCCTCGTCACGTGGACGAAGGACTCCCAGCCCGCGGCGACCGGGGCGCGACGCGTCCCGGTGCGATCCTACGCCGCGAACCTCGATCGACTCGCGCGCGACGCCGCCGCGCGCGGCGTGGGCGTCGCCTTCGTCGCCCCGAGCAACGTCCTGATGGTGGAGGACCGGGTCCCCGGCGGCGCCGCTTCGTGGGACCCGTACTTCGACGCCCAACGAGCGGTCGCCGCGCACCACGGCGTCGTGTGGGCGGAGACCCTGCCGGCCATGCGCGCGGCGCGCGCGGGCGCGCCGAGCGCCGAGGCGCTGTTCGTCGACCAGATGCACCCTTCGGCGGAGGGGCACCGCGTGTTCGCGCAGGTCGCCGCGGACGCCCTGCGCGCTGCGGGCTGGCCGGAGGCGCCACAGCTGGCGCGGGGCGGGGCGTTCGACCCCGACACGCTGCCGCCGCCGCGCGGCCCGACGCCGGCGCTCGGTGGCAACTCGCCGCAGCAGAACTTGTTCGTCGGCGCGGAGGCGCCGCGCCCGGAGTGAGCCCTGCTCAGGGCGCGCCGAAGTCCATCGGCGCGCGCAGCCCGAGGCGCACTTCGATCGCCTCGTCCAGGCCCGGCTCCTGCACGGCGAACAGGACGAGCACGGCGAGCTGGTAGCCGCGGAGGTCGTGATCGGGCGACCCGAAGAACTGCTCCGTGGCCCAGAGTCCGCCGACGTCGAGGTGGCCCTCGGCGTCGGGCCGCAAGGTGGCGCGGAGGGACCCGAAGTCGCCGCCGTCCCACGCTGAGCCGACGAACGCCGAGTAGTCGCCGGGGGCATGGTACGGCGACAGGCGGCGGGCGAGGAAGAATCGACTTTGCCCGAGCACCTTCTGCTGGTCCGCGCTCAACGACTCGATCCACTTCTGCACGATGGGGAACAACGCGGCCACGCGCGCGTAGGCGTCGGCTCGCGGGTCCTTCGAGGGGGCCGCCGCCTCCAAGCGGGCGGCGAGGGCCGGGAGGTCGAGGCTGGAGGCGCTGCCGCCGTTCGCCAGGGCCCGGATCAGCGCCTCGTGCACGGGCACGTACCCCGCGCGCTCCGCCTCTCCCGCCACGGCGCGCTGCGCGTCGTGCGCCGCCTGCGCGGCGCGCACCTCGGCGATGATGTCCCGCAGGGCCGTGAGCTGGGGGGGCGTGAGCGCCACGGCGTCCATCCAGACCAGCATGCGCGCGCGCTGCCCGGACGGCCGCGCCGCGTCGCCGATCTCCTCGGCGTACAGGAGCTGGTAGAGCTTCTCTCCCTCGACGCGCGGCGCCGGCGGCGGGCTCGCCGGGAGCGCCACCGGCGGCGTGCCGGTAGGCGGCCGCGCGAGGGAGCGGTCGTCGATGCGGCAGGCAGCGAGGAAGAGGACGAGGGGCCACATGCGGGGCCCTTAGCGCACCGTCGCGCCGCTCACGCCACAATAGGCTCCCTGGGTGCGCCCCCTCCACGCCGCCGCGCTGCTGTACCTCCTGCTCGCGGCCGCCCTCGTGGCGCCGGTGCTGCCCGACCCGACGCGGCTCGCCCTCGGTCACCCGAACAACGACGTCTGGAACCACGTGTGGGGCTTCGGCTTCGTCGCGCGCGCGCTCCTCGCCGGCGAGCTGCCGATCCGCGCGGACGAGCTCGTGTGGCCGGTCGGCGGGCGCTTGTGGTTCATCGACACGTTCAACGCCGTCCTGACGCTCCCGGCGCAGCTCGCGTGGGGCCCTGTCGCGGCGTACAACCTGTCGTGTTTCGCGAATCTGGCGCTGTGTGGCCTCGGCGCGCACCTCCTCGCGCGCGCCGTCACCGGGTCCGACGGCGGCGCGGTGTTCGCCGGGGTCGCGTACATGACGGCGCCCCACCTGCTCGGGCAGGCCTACAACGGCATCTCCGAGACCCTCGCGGCGGGGTGGCTCCCGCTCGCCCTCCTCGCGGCTCGCGCGGCGTTCGCGGAGCCCACCCCGCGCCGGGCGGCGATCGCCGGGCTGGCCTTCGGCGTCAACGCCGTCGCGAACTGGTACTACGGGCTCTTCGCCGGCCTCGCCCTCGCCGGCATGGTGCTCTGGGGCGTGGTGCACGGCTGGCGCGCGCTCGCGCCGCTGCGCGCCGCGGGGCTCCTCGCGGTGGGCGTCGCGGTGTGCGCGGTCGTCATGGTCGGCCCGTTCGGGTTGTTTCTGTCGACGATGGAGGCGGAAGATGCGGTCGTCACGCGCGACCCCGGCTTCGTCTGGATGACCCTCGTCATGCACAACATGACGGACCTCGTGTCACTCCTGCGCCCAGGGCGGTTCTACAGCCCCGACCTCAAGGCGATGTTCGACGAGGACCTCATCGTCGTCGTGTACCTCGGCTGGGCGCTGGTGCTGCCGGCGCTCGCCGCGCTCTGGAGCACGCGCGCGCGCGACGCCTCGCGTGCCGCCTGGATGACCGCGTTGTATCTGAGCTTGTCGCTTGGGCCTTTCCTCTACGTCGGCGGCGCCTACGTCGACGTCGCGGGGCGGTGGATCCCCCTGCCGTTCCTCTTCCTGTTCCGGGCCTTTCCGCTGTTCTCGAGGATCTCCCACGCGTATCGTTTCGCGATCGGCGCCACGCTGGGCCTCGCGTTGCTCGGCGCGTGGGCCGTCCGCGCGGCCGAGCGGCGCGGCGCCGGGGCGTGGGCGCTCGTCGCCGCGCTCTGCGTGGCGCGGGTGGTCGAGACCGCGGCGTTCTCCCCGGCGCACGTACCGATCCCCACCGCCACGTTCGCGCCGCACGCCGTGTACGCGCAGCTCGACGGCGGCGCCGTGCTCGACCTTCCGATCACGATGCCCGTGCTGTCGCGCGCGCGGTGGATCGCGAACCAGCTCGTGCACGGCGAGGCGGTCCCGTATGGGCTGAATGATCCGCTGCCGCTCTACCTCTACGTGAACCGCTACACCCGCTACCTCGTCGAGCTCGAGCGCAGCCCGATCGCGATGCTCCCGCCGCAGCTGCCGGTGCTGGACCTGGTCGCCGCCCAGGCGGAGCTGCGCGATCGCGGACTGCGGTGGATCGTGGTCAACAAGGCGCGCTATCCCGCGCCGACTGTCGGAAAGATAAGTCGGTTCCTCGATCTCTCCGCCACGCCCGTGTTCGATGACACCGAGCTGCGCGTGTACGTCCTCGACGCGCCGGGCGGCGCGGCCGACGGTCAACCGGCGGTGTACCCGAGTGGAAGATAGTAGGCGTTTGCCTGGGTCAATACGAGCAGGACGACCGCGACGCCGAGCAGGATGACCAGCAGCCCGAGCCAGCCCGAGCCGAGCACGAGGCGGAGCCAGGGCGGGCGACGGTCGGGGGTCATGGCGCGCCGTCCACCGCGGCGGCGAGCGGCTCGACGAGCGCGGCGCCGAGCCGCGCGTTTCCGGAGCGCGAGAGGTGATTGCGGTCCACCAGGGCCTCTGCCTCGTCCATACCCTCGAATACCCGAGCGACGTCGAAGTGTTCCACGTGCGGCAGCTCTGCCGCGAGGCGAGACAACATGTGACCATAGGCCGTCAGGCCGGCGGCCTGTTGGGCGCTGGTGTGCTCCAACGCCAGGAGCAGACGTGTGCCGCGCTGCGCGCACGCCGCGGCCAGCGCGCGGAGATTGGCCTCGGCGTCGGCGAGCGGCACGGCGGACACGGCGTGCCCCTGCGCGCTCGGGCGGGCGAGCAGGCGCAGCCCCGTCAGCACCCGGGACGGGGCGGTGAGCGCCCCGAGCAGGCCTCCGGACGTCTCGCGGGCGGCGAGCTCGGCCCGCGTCGCCGGCCCGAGGAGGGTGTAGACGTCGTTCACGCCCACGTAGGCGACGACGGCGGCCGGCCGGTGCTCAGCGAGCGCGGTCGCCGCGGTGCGCGCGATGGTGAAGGTGTCGCGACCGCTCTCGCCGAGGTTCACCGTGCGGACCGCGCGACCGGTGGCGCAGAGCCCCGCGTGGGCTTGGGCGGGAAAGAACGCGGTCGGTTCGCCGCGGAACTGGTAGGCGCCCCCGGTGGACGATCCGCCGACGAACACGACGGCGCGGCGCGCCTCCGCGGGGCCGCACGTCCCCTCCCAGAACACCGACGCCGTGTCCCACGCGGCGTCGGTCACGCGGGCCGCGTCCCAGGCCTCGTCGAGCGGCCCGGCCCGCGCCGCGAGCTCCGCCACGGGCAGCAGGAGCAAAACCCACACCGCGAGGGCGTTTCCCGCCGCCGACGGCGCCCGTTCCACCACGTTCGCCGCGCCGCCGACCAGCAGCGCGAGCCGCCACGCCCACGCCAGCGCCGCGCCCGGCCCCACGCCGACGAGCGCGATCGCGACGAAGCTCGGGGCGTCGCGCGCGAGCAGCCCGAGCGGGTCGAGCCGGGCCGCGCCGGCGAACGCGAGCGGGAGCAGCAGGAAGCACGCCCCGATCACGGCGTCCGACCACGCCCCGCGGGCGCCCACGGCGGCGGCGACCGTCGCGGCGACCCCCCACGCGGCGATCGCCGACCCGTGGACGCGCGCCGCCCGCGTCGGGGTCGGGAGCGCGCGCCCGGAGGCCGCCGCGAGGGCGGTGAGCCACGGCAGGAACGACGCGGCGAGCGCCCCGCGGGCGAGCGCGTGCGGGGCGACCGACGCGAGGTAAGCGCGCTCCGCGAGGAGCATCCAGGCCCCGTCGGACACCGCGGTCAGCGCGAGCGGCACGCTCAACATCAGCGCCGGTGCGAGGCCCGCGACCCCGACGAGCGCCCCGAGCGCCGCGCCCACGGCGCCCGCCGCGACGGTCCCCGTCACGGCGCCCCCGTCGCGCACGATCGTCTCTCCCGCGGCTTCGACCTCGATCGACGCGATGCGCGCGACGCCGCCTCCGGACGCGAGCTCGACGCCGAACGCGTGACCGGTCGCGAGGAGCGTGTCGCCCACCCGCAACGCGCCGTCGACGACATCGAGCACGAGCGGCGCGGTGTACGCGCGTGGACTCTGACCGTCGGGCGCCCAGGTGTCGGGGGCGACCCGGACGAAGTGCATGACGCCGTCGGCGCGCACGCGCAGGTCGAGGGGGGCGCTCGAGGCGGCGAGGGCGAGGGTGACGCGGTCGAACGAACGAGGATCGATCGGGAGGATCGTGTCGACGCGGCCGTCGAGGTGAGGGGACAGGACGATCGTTCCGGACACCCGGCGCGCGCCGCGTCCGCGCGCGTCGGGGAGCCGCTCCTCGCGTCCGGGCTCGATCACGCGCCACACGGCGGGGTCGAGCGCGGTCGGCGCCGCCAGCCCGGGCGACGCGACGAACGCCACGCCGAGCGCCGCGCCCAGGGCCGCGCCGGCCACGACGCCCAGGCCCCGTCCGACCCCGGACGCGCCGAGCGCGCCGCGGCTCATGGGCCCGAGCGGAAGTCGTAGCCCGTGCGCCGGAGCTCCTCGACGTACGCGGGATCGAGGTTCAAGGTCGCGCCTTCTCGGGCTCGCGCCGCGCGGAACGCGTCCCAGCGGCGCACCAGCTCCTCGACCACGTCCGGGTGCGCGACGGACACGTTGGTCGTCTGCTGCGGGTCGGCGTCGAGGTCGTAGAGGCAGGTCGCGGGCGATCCCGGGGCGCGCGGGGGCTCCCTTCCGCCCGGCCCGCAGCCGCGATCCTGCCGGAGCAACGCCCAACGTGAAGTGATGACCGCGCCGCGCGGGATCGGGTCCGCGCGCCAGGCGACCCCGCCCTCGACGAGGGTGGTCTCGCGCGCGGCGGTGACCGCGCCGGTGATCAGCGGCAAGAGCGAGACGCCGTCGGACTCTGCCGGGGGGCGCGCGCCCACGGCCGCGAGCAGGGTGGGGGCGAGGTCCACGTGGCTCACGAGCGCGTCGGTCGCGCCCGCAGCGACGCCGGGGATCTGGATCACCAGAGGCACCCGCGTGACGGAGTCCCAGTAGGCGTCGCCGTGCAGGAGCTCGCCGTGATCGTCGAGGGACTCGCCGTGGTCCGCCACGATCGCGAGGACCGTCGGCCGTCCGCGGGCCTCCACCGCGTCGAGCACGCGCCCGATGTCGGCGTCCATGCGCGCGACGGCGTCGGCGTAGGCGGCCCGCCAGACCCGTGCGCCGGCCTCCCCCGTCGCGTCCATCAAGGTCTGGAGCGGGTCCTGGGCGAACGGCGCGACCACGCCGCGCTGGGCGGTGCCTCCGGCGACGCCCGGCAGGGCGCCCCCGCTCCGCTTCTGTTGCCCCGCCTCCCAAAGCCCGGTGAGGATGCCGGTCGGGTCGTCGCCCGGCCGCTCCACCACGAACGGGAAGTGCGCCGTTCGGGAGTGGAACATCGCGAAGATCGGCTGATCCGCGCCCTGTGCGGCGATCCAGGCGGCGGCGGGCGCGGCCGAGGCCCCCGGGCCTTCGTCGGCGGCGTCCGGCCCGAGCCGCCCGTCCGGAGTGAGCCGCGGCGGCGGGATGATCTCCATGTGGGAGAACCCGCGATCGAGGCCGTAGTCAGGGCGGAACCCGGAGGCCGCGTCGATCGTGAACGCGGCGGTGCGGTACCCGTAGTGGCCGAGGACCTCCGGCAGGGTCGGGATGCCGTCGACGAGCCCCTTGTCCCAGCCGGTCACCCCCGTGCTGCTGCCGAAGCGGGCCGTGAGCACCGCCGTGAGGCCGGCGAGGGTGAAGTTCGAGGCGGCGTAGGCGCGATCGAAGCGGAACGCCTCGGCGGCTACGGCGTCCAGGCGCGGGGTGAGCGACGGCGCGCCGTCGCGCCAGGGGCCGACGTGGTCGCGCCGCAAGGAGCACACGGTGATCAGCACCACGTCGCAGCCCTTGCACACGGCGTCCTCGGTCGGCTCCACGTCGGTGGGCGACGCCGCCGTGACGACGACCGCCCCGCGGGCCCCGACGACGTGCGGCGCCGGCGCCTTCACGGCGACGGTGGTGCCCGCGGACTTTCCCGGAGCCGGGCCGCGCGACGCCCACCACGCGCCCGCGCCGATCGCGAGCAGGCTGGCGCCCGCGATCAGGGCGATGCGTCGGGCTCTGCGTCGGGCGCGCGCCATGCGCGAGGCTAATCCGAACGGGGGGCGGGGCGCTGCTCGATCGTCCGGAGGCGCCCTCGGCGCGTCAGCCCCCGTCGAGGTTGTCCTGCAGCGACTCCGGGCCCGCCGCGCCGACGGGCGACCGGTCGACGAGCCCCGCCGCGTCGAACGGGCCGCCGCGCGCGATGGGGCGCGAGGCCGGCCAACCCTCGGCGAGGAGCCTCGACGCGACGGCCGCGGCGGCCAGGGCGTGGCCGCGGGCCGACGGGTGCATCACGTCCACGAAGAGGGGGTCGCCCGGCGGGGCCGCCCGGAGCACGTCGGCGAGGTCGACCCGCGGCAGGCCGTGGTGGTCCGCGACCGCCGCCTGCGCGGCGAAGTACACCTCCCACGAGGGAGAACCGTCGCGACGCTCCCCCGCGCGCTCGCGGTTCGCCGGCGCGACGAGCATCACGCCGACTCCCCGCCCCGTCGCCTCCCGTGCGATGCGATCGAGGTTCTCGGCGTACTCGCGCACCGGGACTCGGCGCGGGCCGGCGCCCTGACCCGACGCCCGCGTGTAGTCGACGACCTGCGCGCCGCTGCCGCCCCGCGCGCGGTCCACGGCGATCGCGAGGAGGACGTACGCGCGGCTCCACGCGAAGGGGCTCGTCGTGACGCGCGCGCGCGCGAGGAGCCCGCGATCCGGCTGTCCGTCGTAGTTGTTGTCGCTCCACAAGCTGCCGACCACCAGCAGGTCGGGCCCGAGCGACCAGCCGACCTCGTCGAGCAGCAGCAGGGACTGCTCGGTCGAATACCCGGGAACTCCGCCGTTGATCACCTCGGTGCCCGCGAGCGACGCCCCGAGCTGCGCCGGGAAGGTGTCGCCGTCCGCCACGCCGTGGCCGAACCATGAGCTGTCGCCGAGGACGAGCACGCGCGGCCCTCGCTTCGGACCGACGGAAGGCCCGCGCAAGCCGAGATCGTTGATCTCCACCTCCGCGCTGCCCTGGAACGCCCGCCCCGGTCGCAGCCCCCACAGGCGCGTCGGGTGGCCCGCGAGCACCATCCCCGGGCGATCGACCACGCGCCAACGCGGGAGCTGCGGCGCGTCGAGCGTGCGCGCGAGCGCCTCCGCGCCGGCGAGCACGACGACCAGGACGAGGAGGCTCGCCGCGATCCGGAAGCCCACGCGGCGACGCGAGCGGGGGGTCATTCGGCGCCGAGCGCCGCGGCGATCACGGCGGCGATGCGATCCGAGCCAGCGCGGTTGTAGTGCCCCGTGTCGCCGGGAAGCGTCACGTCCTCGACGGCGGTGCCGGCCGGAAAGGCCCGGGAGAGGTCGATGAACCGCGCGCCGGCGGTGGCCGCCCACGTCGACACCTCCCGCGCCATCGCGTTCTGCGGGCCCGGGCCGCGCCGAAGGTCGTGGTCGGACGGCAGCACCGTGAACCAAACCCGCGCCGGTGCCACCCGCGCGACCAACGCGGCGCGGACCTCCGCGCGCCGAGCCGGCGGGACCCGCGTGACCCGGTCGGGATCGTCGGGGTTCGCCGGCGGGCGGCGAGGGCCCGGGCCGTTCGCGCGGGCCTCCTCGCGCGCCCCGCGGATCGCCCGGTACAACGACGAGTTCACGCGAAGCCACTCGAGCGGCGCGAGCGGGGTGTCGTCGAGCCACTCGGCGTCGGGTCGGTCCGCGTCGAGCAGATCGTGCATGGGGCAGACCACCACCAGATCATCGAGGGAGTAGCTCGCGATCACGCGGTCGACGAGCCGGAGGATCTGCTCGGAGCTGTAGCCCGGCTGGCCTCCGTTGAGCACCTCCCAGCCCGCGCCGAGGGCCTCCGCGAGCCGCGCCGGGAGCGCGTCCGCCTCGTCGACCCCCCATCCGAACACCGTCGAGTCCCCCACCACGCCGGCCCGCCGCACGCCCGGGCGTGGCGCGCGGCCGAGGGGGCTGCGGAGGCCGTCGACGTTCGTGTGCACGTCGAAGTCCGGCTGCGGATCGGGCTGATCGACGCGGCGACGCTCCTCCGGCGGCAGGCGCCATCCTTCCGGGCGGGGGTACACGAAGCCGGAGGGCTCGACGCCCGCGACGCGCAGGCCCGCCTCGGCCGCCACGACGAGGAGCGCCGCCGCGAACAGCCCGAACGCGATCCGAAGGCCACGGCCGCGGCGTCCCGCGCGGCTCATGCCCCCGCGCACCAACGGAGGTGGAGCCCGTCGTCGTCGACGACGTAGATCGCCGCTTGTCCCCAGCGGCGCGCGAGCAGTCGCACCGCGGCGACCGGCGCGCCGACCACGGCGAAGGACGGCTCGACCCACGAGCGCTCGGCGTCGCGCCCCAGGGCCGGGTAGGCCACGAACCCCGCCGCGCGGAGGGTGGCGCCGAGCGCGGTGTTCCTCCATAGGTTCTCAGCCGCGGGCCGAGGCGCGCTCATCGGGTTGTAGGCGGTGACGATCGTCGCGAAGGGGCGCAGGGGCGCCGGCAGCGGCGCGCGGAGCCCGCTGGCGATCGGCGGGAGGTGGACGTCGCGGCCGGGCAGCGCGACCTCGACCCACGCGCGCGTGTACGCCTCGCCGAGGGCGGACTCTACGTCCGTGTTCGTCATTCGGGGAGCTCGAAGGTTGGGAAGGGCGAAGCCGCCCCCAGAGGTGACAGCAGCACGAGGGGCGTCGCGCGCCCGAGGCCGCGGGCGAGCGCCGCCGGGGCGTCGCCGACGATGCCCGCGGGGTCGGCGAGCGTGTCGACGCCGATCACGACGACCGCAGGCGGCGCCCCGGGGAGCCGTGCGAACGCGGCCGCGATGCGCGCGACGGCCTGTTGATCGCGCTCGGTCGCGATCCACACCGGGATGCCCGGCGTGGCGGGGACCGGCCGGCCGGGCGCGGGCACGACCAGGACCCGGTGGGCGCGGCTCAGGGCGTCGGCGACCGTGGCGAACGCGGCGTCGGGGTCGCGCGCGAGGATCGTGACCGGCGGCCCGCCGACGGGCGGCCCGCCTGGGATCAGGGGCGCGGGGCGGGCGTCGAGCCCCTTCGGCAGGCGCGGCGCCGTGCGTGACGCCCGGCCGGCGGCGAAGGCGGCCACGACGGCGGCGAGAGACAGGCCGCCCCAGAGCCCCGGGGCGGTGCGCGCCGGCGCGTCAGGGGTCGGCCCTCCCGACGCCGGGGGCGGTGCGGGCGCCTCCGCGTCCGGGGCGTCCGCCGCGAGGCGGAGGGTGAAGGCGGTGGTCGACACGCTCCGCTCCGGGCCGTCCACGGAGAGAAAGCCAAGTTCACCCGGGGAGAACGTCGCCGAGCCCATGGGCTGCCCGTCGACGGTGACCGCCACGGTGTCCGCCGGCCGGAGTCCCAGGCACCCGTGCACGCCGTCGTTGCGGGACTCGTCCCCGGCGCCGCCGTCGTCGCGGCACCGAAGCTCCGCGGTGCGACCGTCCGCGCCGAGCTGGATCGCCGGCGCGCGGTCGGGGCCCCCCGGGCTCGTCACCCGCGCCGCGACCCACGCGCCGGCCTCCCGGATCGGCGCGTCCGACCGCGGCGACGGCAGCAGCCCCGTGTCCGAGGCCACCACGACGGACCCGCCGCTCCGCACGACCACGATCGCCGCGCCGCCGCCCCACGTCCCCGCCTCGGTGGCCCCCCGCTCGTCGACGAGCACCACCGCCGCCTCGGGCGCGGCGTCGACGTCGCCGCACGCCCAGATGCCGTCGGCCCGGTCGTCCGGCGGTGCGCCATCCGCGCAGGAGAGCGCCACGACGCCGCCGTGCTTCGACTCGACGAGCACGAGCGCGCTCGCGACGTCCCCGGGCGCCACGCGGACGGGCACCTCGGCGAGAGCGGTGGAGATCCAGAGGAGCAGCGCCACGGCCGGATGGATACCATGGGGCGATGTCTCGCGCCGTCCGCGGGTGGCTCGGAGTCGCGGCGGTCTACCTCGTGGGCGCGCTGGTCTTCTGGGCGCCCCTCCCGCTCCACGCATCGACGCACGTGTGGGGCGACCGCTTCGACGCGTGGACGACCCTCTGGCTGATGTGGCACCTCGACGACCGCCTCGCCGCCGGGGCCCTGAGAGCCCACACGGACCGCATCCTCTTCCCGGTCGGCTACAACCTGTGGAGCTTCGGGCACGCGGCCCTGCAGCTCGTCGGCGTGCTGGCGATGCGCCTCGGCGTCCCGCTCGTCCTGGCGTACAACCTGCTCCTCTTCTTCGGGACCTGGACGAGCGCGCTCGCCGCGCACCTGTTCGGGCGCGAGCTCGCCGGGAGTCACCGCGCGGGGTTCGTCGCCGGGTTCGTGTTCGCGACGAGCCCGTACCTCTACGGCGAAGGGGCGGCGGGCTGCGTGGAGCTCGTCGCCGCGGGCCTCTTGCCCCTGCACGCGTGGGCGTTGCTCCGGTACACCCGCCGGCCGACGCCGGCTCGCGCCCTCGCGGCCACGGTGATCCTCGCCGTCATCGGCCCGTTCAACTGGTACTACACGGTGTTCGCCGGCATCTTCGGCGTGATGTTCGCGCTCTGGGTGGCGGCGCTCGGCCAGCGCCGCACCGCGCTCGGGCTGTTCGCGACGTTCGCCGTGGCCGGGCTCCTCGACGCCCCGCTCGTGCCGCTCGTGCGCCGCGAGACCCCCACGCGCCCGCCGATCACCGCGGACTTGTTCGCGGATCGCGGGGTCGCCCGCGAGGCCCGCGAATTCTCTGACGGCACGATCCCCCTCGAAGATCTCGACGCGGCGCTGCTGGAGCGGGTCGACGCCCTGCAGGTGGTCCAGAACCAGACCCCGCTCACCGCGGTGTTGACCGGTCGGTACACCACGAACCCCCTCGGCAGCACTCCGGGGGCGCTGGCGTGGATCCTGGGCGTCGCGGGCGCCGCGGCCGCGGGCCGTCGGGCCCTGGGGTGGCTCGCGATCGCGGCGGTGGCGACCCTGCTGACCCTCGGCCCCTGGATGACGGTCGAGGCGCCGCCGCTCCCGGCCTGGTCCGCGTCCTGGCCGCTGCCGTACGCCTTCGCCTACACCTGGATCCCCTTCTTCTCGAAGGCCTACCGACCGTATCGGATCGGCGTCGTCGCGCTCACGGCCCTCGCGGCCGCGGCGTCCGCCGGCGTGCCCGTCCTCCTGGCGCGGCGCGGGACCGCGCTCGTCGCGCTGTTCGGCGTAGTGGCGTTCACGCAGCCTTTCTGGGCCGGCGAGCGCCCGGGCCTACGACCGCTCGCCGACGCCGGGGTGCCGGCGATCTACGCGGCGCTCCGCGATCTTCCGGAGGGGGCGGTCATCGAGCTGCCGCTGCACTACCAGCCGCTGACGGTGGCGAACGCCCGGTTGCAGTACCACCAGATCGTCCACCGGAAGCCGCTGTTGAACTGCAATCAGCTCATCCGGCGCACGGATCTGCTGACGTTCCGAACCTACGTCCTCGGAAATCGCTTCGCGACGGCGCTTCTGGACGCGGGGCGGAGGGCCCCGCCGTGGTCGTTCTCCGACGCCGACATCGGCGCGCTCGTCGACGACGGTTTTCGATATCTCGTGGTACATCGGCGCGTTCACGTCGGCGCCGCGCTGGACGCCTCCCGCGCGGGCGACGCCGACCGGGTGGCGGAGCCGATGCGCGACCTCCTCCGGACGGTGTTCGGCCCGGCCGCGCTCGCCGACGAAGAGGCGGAGATCTACGACATGCGCGCGCTCTGGACGGACCGGGGGCGGCATTGGACGTGGAGCCCGTCCGCGACGGCGTCGGCGCGGCTGCCGATCGACGCGTCGTCGCGGCCGCTGCGCCTCGCCGCGGGCGCGCGGGTCACGCTCGCGGACGACGGGCGTGAGGTGGCGATGTGGGTACGCGGGGTGGACGGCGAGGTCGCGCTCTCGGTCCGTTCGGGCTCCACCTCGTTCGTTCCGGACGTGGATCCGGAGGAGTGGCGGTGGATTCACGTGCCGGTCGAGGGTGCGGTGGCGCTCGAGGGGCCGGGGAGCCTGTACGTGGCGCAGGCGCAGGTGCTCCGATGAGCCCGGGGGCGCGCGCCGGCCTGGTGGTGGCGCTCGGGGCCGCGTGGTTCTACGGGGTGGGCCCCGTGGTGTCCGACTGGGCCGGGCGGCTCGCGGCGGGGCCGCCGGTCCAGGTGGCGGCGCGGCGCGCGGCGTCGGGGGCGGAGCGCGAGGTGTGGTCGCGCGCCGTGGCGGCGCTCCTCGACGACGACGAGCGGTCGCGAGGACTCCGGGCGGCGGGGACGGTGCCACCCGCCGTGCCGGAGGAGGGCGCGGGGCCGCTCGACGCCGAGCTCGACCAGCTCGCCCGGGAGATCCTCGAGCGCTACGGTGAGGCCCCGCCCGACGTCCGCCCGATCCCCGTGGACGCCGATCTCTGGCCCGGCGTCAGCCGCGAGGAGCGGGCGCGCGCCGCCCGGGCGCTCGTGCGAGAGGGGTTGCTCCCGAAGGACCGCGCGCACCGGTTGTTGTCGGCGACGCTGCGAGCGGGGTAGCGCCCCCCTCAGAACGGAATGTCGTCGTCCGACGGCGGCGGCGCGAAGTCGTCCGGAGGCGGGCCGGCCTGCCACGCGCTCGGTCCGCGGGCCTGCGGACGCTCGCCGCCGCCGCCCCCGCCGCCCTGTCGCGCGATCTCTGCCTCGATCGCCGCGAGGAGCGCGCGCTCCTTGTCGTGCCAGCGGCTCTTGGCAGCGTCGTCGAGCGTGCGGCGGCACCCGCGCGCGTAGAATTCGAGGTCATCGAGGGAGGCGCCCTCGATCGGGCCACCCTTGCTGCGGCCGTAGTTGGGGAAGAATTGTTCGCCGCCGCCGCCGCCGGCGGGCGCGCGGGCGGGCGCGGGTCGGCGGGCCACGGCCTCGCCGCCGATTCGAAGGTCGCCGAAGGACAGGCGAAAGCCGTCGGCTTCCTGGACGGCGGTGCCGACGCGGACGTGTTCGATGGAGCCGTCGGGGCGTTCGACGGCCACGGTGACGGGGAGCTCGCGGGTGTTCATCGGGTCGGCCTATCGCGCCGGGCAGATGGTGGCGCCCGATGCCTTGCGCCCGAGGCGAGGCCGGCCGTACACTCGCGTTGCACCCCGGCGTCCATTTGCGTCCCTCGGTCGTCGTCTTCCTGTCGCTCTCCGCGTGCGCCGGCGCCGAGCCGGGGAGCACGGACACCGCCGGGGAGACGGGGGACGCGGCGCCCGTCGACGCAGACGGCGATGGCGCCCCCGCGTGGACCGGCGTCGGGGACGCCGCGCGCGCCGACTGCGACGACACCGACCCGGACGTCAACCCGGACACCGAGGTGCTCGTACCCACCGGGTCGTTTCTGCAAGGGCAAGACGGCGAACGCTGGGCGGAGCCGGCGCGCGAGGTCGAGCTCTCCACCTACTGCGTCGATCGGTTCGAGGTCACGCACGACGCGTTCTTGCGGTTCCTCGAGCACCAGGAAGCGCGCGGCTCCTCGAACACCGACGACCTCGGCCTCGGGCTGTACAGCCTCGACGACGCCGTGTCCCCCGACGTCTATCCGTCGGCCTACGCCTACGACGACGGCGTGTGGACGCTCGACCCCCTGTACGCGGGCCACCCGGTCACCGAGGTGTGGGAGCACTCGGGCGAGGCCTACTGCGCCTGGCTCGGCAAGCGCCTGCCCACGGAGGCGGAGTGGGAGAAGGCCGCCCGTGGCACCGACGGCGCGACCTGGCCCTGGGGCGAAGCGCCGCCGGGGTGCGAGCGCGCCGCGTTCGCGCGGGTGGAGCCGTCCACGGGGATCGACGCGGAGCTCTGCTACCCCCTGACCGTCGAGGTCGACGCGCTCCTCGACAACGTGTCCGTGTACGGGGCGGTCGGGATGGCCGGCAACGTGTCGGAGTGGGTGGCCGATTGGTTCTCGCCCACGGCGTACTCCGAAGCGGGCGCGGTAGACCCGACCGGCCCCGACGGCCCGGTCGAGTTCGACGACGGCGTCGGCCGCTACGTCGCCTGCGTCGCGCGCGGCGGCAACTGGGCGCAGGGCGCGGCCCGCCTCCGAACGTTCGACCGGTGGCCGGAGCCCGAGTGGGCGACGAGCAACGGCATCGGCTTCCGCTGCGCGCGCCCGCTACGAGACGCTACCCCTTGACCCCGCCTGCCGTGAGCCCTTCGACGAGCTGGCGCTGCAAGACGAAGAACAGCGCGGTGACCGGCAGGCTGACGAGCAGGGCCGCCGCCGCGAAGTGCCCCCACTCCGCGCCGAACTCGCCGACGTAGCCGTTGAGGACGACCGGGAGCGTGTAGCTCCGCTCGTCGCCCATCAGCGTCGCGGCGAGGATGAACTCGTTCCACGCGGTCATGAACGCGAACAGCGTCGTGACGGCGAGCGCCGGGCGGGCGAGCGGCAACATGACGAGGGTGAACGTGGTCCAACGGTCGGCACCGTCCATGCGTGCGGCCTCTTCGAGCTCGCGCGGGAGGGTGTCGAAGTAGCCCTTGAGGTTCCACGTCGCGAAGGGGATGGTGGTCGTCGAGTACACCAGTACGAGCCCGGCGAGGGTGTCGAGCAGGTTCAACGCGTCGAGGAGGAGGTAGAGCGGGATCGCCATGACGACGGCGGGGAACATCTGCGTCAGCAGGTACGCGCCGAGCAGGCGCTCGCGGCCGGCGAAGCTCCACCGGCTGAGGGCGTACCCGGCGGTGCAGGAGATCGCGACGCCGACGACGGACGTGACCGAGCTCACGACCAGGGAATTGAAGAGCTGACGCCCGAAGAGCCACGTCCCGTCGGCGCTCTGCGTCCCCACGACGTGGGCGAAGTTGGCGCCGCTCACGGCGGTGGGGAACGGCAGCGCGCTCGAGCTGAAGGACTGCCCTGGTTCGAGCGCCATCTTCAGCACCCACAAGACGGGGAGCAGCGTGACGATCGACGCGAGCGCGAGCCCGGCGTGAACGGCGACGACCTGGACGGTGGAGGGCGCGCGCATCAGAGCACCCGCTTGCCGAGCAGGCGGTTCGAGAGCTGCCCCCACAACACGAGCACGCCGAAGATGATCACGGCGTAGGCGGCGGCGTATCCGTAACGGTGACCCCGCGTGAACGCCCATCGGTACGCCTGGCTCACGAGGATGTCGGTGGTCCCGTCCGGCTCGCCGCCGCTCACGAGATAGATGACGTTGAAGGCATTGAAGGTCCACACGCTGCCGAGTACGACGGCCGGCGCGAGGGCGGGCAGCAGCAAGGGCAGCGTGACGTGCCGGAACCGCGTCCAGCCGTTCGCGCCGTCGACCGCGGCGGCCTCCTCGAGGTCGCGCGGGATCGACTGGAGGGCGCCCAGCGTCACGACCATCATGAACGGAAAGCCGAGCCAGGTGTTGGTGATCACGTTGGCGGCGAAGGCCGTGGCGAAGCGCTCGAACCAGCTCACCGGCTCGACGCCGACGAGGGAGAGGAGGCCGTTGATCGCTCCGAACTGGCGGTGGAACATTCCCTTCCACACCAGCGCGGTGATGTAGCTCGGGATCGCCCACGGGAGGATCAGCACGGCCCGGAACACCCCTCGCAGCCGAACCCAGGGCTCGCGCAGCAGCATGGCGAGGGCCATGCCGACGCCGACGTGACACACGAGGTTCACCGAGGTCCAAAGCAGGGTGACGGCGAGGGTGTACCAGAAGGAGAGGGGGCTCGAGAGCGGGAAGTCGCGGGCGAGGAGGATGTCGAGGAAATGCGTCACGCCCGTGAAGTGCCAGGTGTTCCCTTGCGTCTCGAAGAGGGACACCGCGGCGCCCACCACGAACGGGCCGATGACGAGGGTCGTCAGCGCCAGCGCCGATGGCGCCACCCACGCCCACGCGGCTGCCGCGTCCCGGAGGCGCACCCCGCGCAGCTCCCGAGCCGCCCACACCACGCCAGCGACGGCCGCGAGGCCCGCCGCGGCGAGCCACGGGCGCGGGTCGGCGGGCGGCGCCGGCGGGCGCGTGATCACGGCGTAGTGCGAGGCCGCTTCGGCGAGGGCCACGCTCGGGGGAACCACCCCGCGCACGAGCCGTCGCAGGGCGCGCGCGAGCGGCTCCCAGGTGCGGGCCATCGCCGGGTCGGTCGGCATCGGCACGGCGGTGGCGAGCTGGGCGTGGAACGCGCGGAGCGCGGGGTCGTCCGGGACGACGTCGCGGCGCGCCACGAGCTGTCGGCCCTGGGCGGCGCGGACGGCCGCGGCCTCGGGGCCGGCGAGCCACGCGCCGACGGCGCGCGCGTCGGCCCCTTCACGGGCGAGAAAAATGGCTTCTACCGTCGCATACGGGGCCGCGGGCCGTCCGGTCTCGCGGACGGTGGGCAAGGGGGCCACGCCGTAGTCGACCCCCGGGGCCACGTCCCCGAGGAACCACGGCCCATTGATGACGTAGGCGGCGCGCCCCGCGTTGAACAGCTCCGTCACCATCGCGCCGTTGGTGTCGGGTGGGACGATCCCCGCGAGGCGTGCCACGAACGCGAGCGCGTCGCGGTTCTCGGTCCGGTCGAGGGCCACCGCGCCGTCAGGGCCGAACACCCCGCCGCCGAAGCCGTGCATCCACGCGGCGGCGGTGTACGCGCTGGCGACCTCGTACACGAGGCCGAAGCGCTCGCCTTCGGTGAGCGCGCTCGCCCGCGCCACGAGCGCGTCGGTGTCCGCCGGGGGGCCGTCGACGAGGGCGCGGTTCCAGAACAACGCGAGGCACTTCGCCGCGAGCGGCCAACCCCACACGGATCCGTCGTGGGTCAGCGCGTCCGTGGCCAGGGGGAGGAAGCCAGGTTCGAGGCCCGTCGTCGCGGGCGTCACCGGCAGCACCACCCCCATGGTCGCCCAGTCGGCGAGGCGCTCGTGCGCGTACACGAAGAGGTCGGGGCCGTTCCCCCGGGGCACGGCGGTCTCCGCCTTGTTGCCGAGCTCGCCATAGGGCACGAACACGGGGACGACCTGCGTTTGAGGGTGCGCGCGCGTGTAGCGCTCCGCGAGCGACTCGAGCGCCGCGCGCTCGTCGCCCCGGTACGCGTGCCAGATCGTGACCTCCGCGGCGCTCGCCGCACCGCAGAGCGCGAAGCCGAGGAGCAGGGCGCTCACGGCAGTCGCGCGCCCGAGGAGGGGTCGAACCGGTAGATCCGGTCGAAGGCGAGGCGCACCGCGCCGCTCGGGGGCGAACCCTCGACGCGCGCGACGAGGCTCGAGGCGCCGAGGCGCAGGTGCACGAGGGACTCGTGGCCCAGGCGCTCGACCACCTCGACCCGCGCCTCGTGCGGCCCGGTGCCGAGGCGAACGTCGTGGGGGCGCACCCCGCAGACGACGCCGGGCTCGAGATCGTCGAGGAACGTCATCCCCGGGCTGCCGACGAAGCCGGCCACGAACCGGTTGACCGGCTCGAAGTAGAGCGCGTCGGGCGTCCCCACCTGCTGCACCCGCCCGCCGTCGAGCACGACGATGCGGTCGGCGAGGGTCATCGCCTCGACCTGGTCGTGCGTGACGTACACGGTCGTGGTCCGCAGCTCCTGGTGCAGTCGGCGCAGCTCGACGCGGACGTGGGTGCGCAAGGCGGCGTCGAGGTTCGAGAGCGGCTCGTCGAAGAGATATACCTTCGGACGCCGAACGATGGCCCGTCCCATCGCGACGCGTTGCCGTTGGCCGCCGCTCAGCTCCTTGGGGTAACGGTCGAGCAGGTGGGTGAGCCCGAGCATCGTGGCGGCCTGCTCGACGCGCGCGTCGCGGTCCGGCGCCCGCTTGAGCTCGAGCGCGAAGCCCATGTTTCGGCGGACGGTCATGTGCGGGTAGAGCGCGTAGCTCTGGAACACCATCGCCACGTCGCGGTCCGCCGGTGCGACCTCGTTCATCCGCCGATCGCCGATGCGGAGCTCGCCGGAGGTGATCTCCTCGAGGCCGGCGATGCAACGCAAGAGGGTGCTCTTGCCGCAGCCGCTCGGCCCGACGAGCACGACGAATTCGCCGTCGGCCACCGAGAGGTCGATCCGCGCCAGCACCGGGGTCTGGCCGTAGCGCTTCTCGACCCCGACGAGCTCGACCGTGGCCACGTCAGCGCCGGACGCAGACCACCTCGAGGAGCGGCCGTCCGTGCGCGGCGCCCCCGAAGGCGGAAGGTTCGGCGCTCTCGAAGTCGAATTCCCGCAGCAGCGCGCCGAGCTCACCGGCGCTCAGGCTGAAGCCCCCGAACAGCCGACCGCCGGGCGGCAAGGCCCGGGACACGCGCGCGGCCCACTCCGGCAGGCGCGCCGCGGGGATCGCGTCCGCCATCCCGACCTCGCACACGGCGTCGACCGGGCCGGGGAAGCCTTCGGCCAACCATGTCTCCCACGCGTCGGCGCCGCGGACGACGGCGTAGCCGCGCGCGCGCAGCGCTTCGGCTTCGGCTTCGGCGCCGGCGCCCGCGAGTCCGATGCGGGCCGGCGGGTGCGGGACCCGGGGCAGCAGGCGCAGAACGACCGGCGACGGGCGTCCGCCCACGATGCCGTGCTGGCCCCCGGACACAACGTAGGTGTTCATGCCGACGCCCCCCGGCGGAGCGCTAACGCGTCCGCACCCGCGTCACACGCTCGACACCGGTACGCGCGGGATAACGGTCGGGCGTGGTCCGCACGCCCCTCGCTCGAGCCGCGCTGGCCGTCGCGATCCTCGCGGCGGTGCTCGCGCTCGCGCTCGCGCCGCGCCTCGCCCGCGTCCCGGACGACGAGATGGCGCCGAGCTTCTACGCGGGCGATGTCGTGTTCGTCGCTGGCGGGGCCCCGCGGGTCGGCGAGGTGGTCGCGGTCGTCGACCCGCTCGACCCGTCCCGATGGACGCTGCGTCGCGCGGAGGCCATCGGGGGCGCGATCCGCTACGAGGACGGCGCGTTCCACACGGTCGAGACCGAGCGCGTGCTCGAGATGGGACGCGACGACACGCACGTGGTCCTCCGTGAGGGGGACCACCTCGTGCGGCGGCTGAACCGCGCCGTCCGATGGGAGATGGGAGAGACCTTCGTGGAGGACGACCACGTGTTCCTCGGGGCGGACGCGCGCGACGAGGCCGTGGACTCGCGGTGGTGGGGCCCGCTCCCCGTCGACGCGGTGCAGGGGCGCGTGGTGCTTCGGTTGGGCGAGCCGCGCCACCCGTGGCGAGGCTGGATCGGCCGGTGATCGGGGGATGATACGCTTCGGGCATGCTCGCCCTGGCGCTCACGACGCACCTGTACGCTCAGACGCCTCCGCCCGCCGCAGGGCCTGGGGGCCCCGACCCGTACACGCCCGGTCCGGGGGAGCCGGCCCCCGAGGGGGGCGCGCCCGCGCCCGAGCGGACGCCGCCGCCGGACGGCGCTCCGGGGCCGGGGAGTGAGCCGCTCCGTGACGGGGCCGAACCACCGCCCGGACCGCCGCCGCCGGGCGAACCTCCATCCGGCGGACAGCCCGGCGTCCCGTCGCCACCGGGGTCCGGCCGCGGCCTGATGATCCGCTACGACGACACCGCAGGCGCGGGCACGATCGCGCGGCCGGTCGTGCAGCTCGTCGCGTCCACGGGCGAGGTCTCCGCGTGGCCCCTCGAAGACGACGGCAAGAACGGCGACACCTTCGCGGGGGATCGCGCGTGGACCGCGTTGGCACAGGTCAACCCGACCGTCGAGTACACGGTCACGGTGCACGACGGCTCGGAGACGGCCCCCGAGCTGTACCGCGGCACGATGAGCATCGACGCGACCACTGACGCGCCGGCGCTGGTCATCGCTTACAACGCCAAGGGCTTCGACGTCCAGACCCGCTACGAGACCATGGGCGCCCCGCCCCAGGACGGCGCCCCCGCCCCGGGCGTGCCTCCGATGGGCAATGGGGGCGGCGCGGCTTCGCCGCCTCAGCCGGGCGCGTTGCAGCCGGCGTCGGGCGCTTGGAGCGGCGGCCCGGCGGGCACCGGCGGGAAGACGCTCACCACCGGCTTCTACGGGGCGGTCCTCGGGGCGGCCGCCGTCGGGCTCGCGTGGGGCGTCACGGCCTTGCTGGCGGCCCGTCGGCGGGTGCGCGCCCTCACCGAGCCCCCGACGGGGCGGGCGTTCGGCCTCGCCGCGCTCGGCGACGTGCCGGTGGTGTGGGTGGTCCCGACCGAGGTCGGCCCTGGATTCTTGCGGGACGTCCTCGTCGAGCTCGCGCCCTGGGGCGACCTCCTCGTCGTGCCGCGCGCCGACAGCACGTTCGACGGGCTCGCCGCCGGGACCTTGCACCGGCTCCCGGCGGATCGGCCGGATCCGGTGGTCGTCGCCGCCGCCGCGCGTCGCTTCCGGCGGGTCGGCCTCGTGTGCGAAGGGGTCGAGGCGCTCGAGGCCCCCCTCGCGAACGAGCCCCCTGGGGCGGTCATCGACGAGCTGAAGACCAACGCGCGCAAGCTCCCCCTGCTCTGTGTCGCGCGGGTGGGCGAGCCCGTCCCGACGGGCGCGAAGCTCGTCGAGCTGCGCGGCGACGCCGACACGCTCGAGGCGGAGGGCGTACGGCTCCAGAAGGCCGACGGCCGCTGGCGGCTCAGCGGTCCTGCGCCACGTTGACCTTGAAGAACTGCCAGGTCTTGCCGTCCTCGCAGAACAGTCGGCCGGCGTAGGTGTCCACGCCGGTCGTGACGAGCCCACCTTCGACCACGGTGCAGGTCTTGCCCACGAGCGCGTCGCGCTGGGGGTACAGCGAGTCCCCCGCGTCGATCGCGGTGATCTTCACGACGCGGCCAGCGGGGTATCCGCCGCCTGTCCCGGCGCCCGCCGTCACGACGCCGCCCACGACTCCGCCCACCACGCCGCCGCCGCCCGACCCCGCGCCCTCCAGAGACGCCTGGTAGAAGTAGTACTCCGAGCTGTCGTCGCACTTCACGGACCCGGCCCACCACCCGTCGCCCGTCGGGCTCAAGGCGCCGTCCTTCACGGTGCACATCTTGCCGACGATGCTGCCGGCGCTGCTGTGGTAGGCGTCGGCGGTGCTGATGCCGGTGATCTTGACCCGGGCGCCGATGCCCCACGGGCTCGGCGCGGCCGCGGCAGAGGTCGTGTCCGGCGCGTCGCTCTGCGGGGGCGGATCGCCCACCCCCATCATGATCGCCATGTCGGCGGAGACCGGGGTGACGGCCGCGAGGTAGAAGTAGTAGTCGAGCCCGTCGCTGCAATACGCCGGGCCGCCGTACAGGTTCGCCTTGTTTCGGTTCAGCCCCGGGTCACGCACCACGCACACCAGGCCCACGATCGACTTGCGGTCGGGCCAGAAGGCGTCCTGGCGGCCCAACTTCGTGACCTGCACGTAGGCGCCCGCGGGGATGACGTCCTCCGCGGCGACCGCAGGGGGGATCGACAGGGCGCCGAGCATGGTCAGGCCCAACAGGCCGGCGACACGGGACGGGCGACTCATTCTTCGTGCTCCGGGTCGAACGGGCGATTGCCCGACACCGACGTCCAGGAACGTATCGCGCCGCCGGGCGCGGTCGCCCGAATCTCGTCGACCTGGCAGGTCTCGCCGAGCCCGAAGTGCAACGCCGTGTCGTTGAGGATGCCCGCCAGGCCGTAGCTGCCCGACACCTCCTGCGTCTGGGTGATCCCCCCGCTCTCGATCTCCACCCGCGTGCCCGCGGGGAGCCCGCTCACCTGGAGCCAGTTGCCGGCAGGTCCTTGATTTTCGTACAGGTGCACGCTCCGCTCCGTCCACGGCGTGCCCGAGCGCGCCGTGCTCGACCCGGTCACGACGTCCACGTCGCCATCGCGGTCGAAGTCCGCCACCGCGATGCCGGCCGGCCACGGCTGATCGAGGCCGATCGCCGACGAGACCTCCTCGAACTGTCGAGGCGCGACCTGGCGCCACGCCCAGAGCTGGGTGTCCTCGTAGTCCGACGAGACCAGAATGACGTCCTTCCATCCGTCGTTGTCGAGGTCGGCGAACGCGGCGTACAGGTCGCCTTCGTTCCAGTCGGCGCGCGGCGGACGCGGCCGCGCCATGCCGTTGGTGTCGTTGTCTGCGCGATCGAACGTGGCGTCGCCGTTGTTCCACAACACGGCGCTGCCGTCCGCGGAGCCGCCGGCCCAGCGGTGGACGATCTCCGTCGTGTACAGGTCCAGCCAACCGTCGTTGTCCAGGTCACCGCACACCGTCGTGAACGAGTTTCCGTTCAGACGCGCGTGTTGGTCGTCGTAGCCCGGGTTCCAGTACGTATCCGGGAACGCCCCGCCGCAATCGACGGTGGGTGTAGGGTCGGCGCCCGTCCCGTTGGACTCCCACCAGCACGCGTACATGAGGTTGTCGGAGTAGTCGAGCTGTGAGTCGTCGGAAAACCCGCTTGACTCTCCGATCTCCGTGAACGCCCCAGCCGCGTCGTTGTGCCAGAGTTGGTTCCACGCGCGACCGTAGTTGGTGGCGATGAGGTCCGGATATGTGTCGTTCGTGAGGTCGCAGGCGGTCGCGCCATAGGCCGGCCGACGGGCGTCACGGTCGAGGTAGTTGGTCTGGGCGCCGGTCTTCAGCTTCAGTCCGGTGGTCTCGGTGACGTCGACGAACGTCCCGTCCCCGTTGCCCCGGTAGAGGCGGTCCTGCTCGGCGGTGACCGACGCGCCGTACTCGACATACCAATTGGTGACCCAGAGGTCGAGCCGACCATCGGCGTCGAAATCGGTGAACGCGGCGGCGGTCGTCGCGATCGGGCCCTCGTCGCACAGCGACGACCGTGGCGCGAGGGAGAAGTTGCCGGAGCCGTCGTTCAGGTAGATCTCCGAGCAGTCGCCCGTGGCGTCGGCGGCGCCCGCGTCGTGGTAGCGCCCGGCGAAGGCGTCGAGGTCGCCGTCGGCGTCGACGTCGCCGAACGCGTAGAGCGTGTGGCTGGTGCCGAAGGTGCCGTCTCGATTGGTGTAGAGCCCGCGCGCCTGGCCTTCGTCCACGAACACGCGCCGGCCATCCGCCTCGCGGTTCATGAACAGCCGGTGGTACACGACGTCGTTCGCGAGATCGTCCCGCGTGTTCGAGAACATCTCCGTCGCGACGAGGTCCGGGTAGCCGTCCCCGTCGAGGTCCGCCGCCGCGAACTTCCCGGCGGTGAAGCCGGTGAGGCCCCAGGCATCCGTCTGCTCGACGTACCGGGTGTCTCCCGACCAGGCCGCGGACGGCGCGTCGGTGCAGGTCGGCGCCTCTTCGGGATCGGGCTCGCACGCGAACAGCAGCAACGTCAGCATGGCGGAACGGTACCCGAAAGGTGTCGCGCGTGCGATATCCTGGCGACATGCTGCTGTTCGTCCACCTCGTCGCGTGCGGCGGAAGCTACCCGTCGCGGGACCCAAAAGACACTGCTTCTACCTCGGAGCTGCGCGTGGAGGCGCTTGCGCCCGCGTCCGGTCCCTCCGCCGGCGGCACCGCCGTCACCGTGCGCGGCGGTGGCTTCGACGCAACGGCGATGGCGACGGTCGGCGGCGCGTCGTGCGCGTCGGTGACCCTGGTCGGCGCGTCCGAGCTCGTGTGCGTCACTCCACCGGGCCCGCCCGGCCCCGCGGAGCTCGTCGTGGCGCGCGGCGACCTCCGCGCCGCGGCGACCTACACCTATCTCGGGGACGACACCGCCCCGCCGGACACCTCGACCGACACGGACACGGACACCTCGACCGACACGGACACGTCGTCGGACACGGACACATCGTCGGACACGGACACGTCCTCCGACACCGACCCGCCGGACACCGGCCCAACCGTCCCGGTGGACTATTGCCACGTGCAGTGGCCGTGCGCGTTGACCGCGGCCGCCGGCGCCACGACCGACGCCGTGTACGGGTGGGTCTACCAGGACGGGGTCACCGTCGGCGCCGGGCAGGGGGCAGGGCTGCGCGTGGAGGTCGGCGTGGGGCCCGACGGCTCCGACCCGGCGAGCGCCGGATGGTCCTGGTCCACGATGGCCTACAACGTCGACAAAGACGGCCTCGTCCCTGGCGACCTCGCCAACGACGAGTACACGGGCGCGTTCAGCGCGCCCTCCACGGCCGGCACCTACGACTACTGCGTGCGCGTGTCCGCCGACGACGGACGCTCGTGGACCCCGTGCGACTTCGGCGGCGACGGCTGCGGCGGAACGGGCACCACGGACGGGTACTCCGCCGCGGACGCGGGGACCCTTGTGGTGCGCTGATCCGCCCGGGCGGCCTCAGCCGTTGAGGAGCTTGTCGAGCTCGCCGTCCTTGTCGAGGGCCATGAGGTCCGAGGCGCCGCCCACGAGCATGCCCCCGATGAACACCATGGGGAAGGTGGGCCACGCCGCCCACATCTTGATCGCGAGGCGCTCCTTCCACTTCGACAAGTAGCTGCCGTAGCTGAGGAAGGTGTACTTGACGCCCTTGCCGTCGAGGAACTTGCGGGCGCGGGCGACGTGCGGGTTTTGCGCCATGCCGACGACCACGACCTTCTCGGTCTCGACGGCGCGGGCGACCTCGGCGACGACATCGGCGTGAAAGCGCGAGCGTGCTTCGGCGATGCGGGGATGGACTCGTACGAGTGCAGTTGACATGCGCCGCGATGTATCCGACGTGACCCCTCGGTGCGTCGATCGGAGTGGGGGGTGGGTTACGTGGACGCATGTCGAAGTTCGAGCGGTTGGGGCGGCTCGGCTCGCTGACCACACGAGTCAGCTCGTCGTACCTCGGGCAGACGGTCGCGGGCTTGTTCCAGGGCGAACAGGCGCGTAAAGAGTCGATGGATCGCCTGCACCTTCAGAACGCCGAGCGCATCGTGGCGCAGCTCGGCTCGCTCAAGGGCGCGGCAATGAAGGTGGGGCAGCAGCTCGCCCAGGTGGCGGACAGCGTCGGCCTGCCGGACGAGGCTCGCGCCGTGCTCGGCAAGCTCCACGACTCCGCGGAGCCCGTGCCGTTCGACGTCGTGAAACGACGTGTGGAGTCGGAGCTCCAGGGCTCGATCGACAGCTTGTTCGCCCGGTTCGACGAGGCGCCGTTGGGCACCGCGTCGCTCGGACAGGCCCACGCCGCGCGCCTCCCCGACGGGCAGGAGGTCGTCGTCAAGGTGCTCCACGAGGGCGTCGACGACAGCGTCAAGTCCGACCTCTCGGCGCTGCGCGCGATGCTGACGGCAGGGCGCTTCATCCGGCGGCCGAAGGAAGAGGTCGACGCGATCTTCGCCGAGATCGGCGAACGGCTCGCCGAGGAGCTCGACTACCGGTCGGAGGCCGCGAACCTGGAAGAGTTCCGGGGGTACTTCAAGGATGATCCGGACGTCGCGATCCCGGCGGTGCACGCGGGTTGGAGCACGTCGCGGGTGCTCACCATGGAGCGTCTGCCGGGCCGCCCGATCACCGTGTTCACCGCGACGGCCAACGACGCGGCGAAGCAGCGCGCCGGGGCCGCGCTCGCGCGCAGCTTCATGACGATGAAGTACGTTCATCGGGCCATCCACGCCGACCCGCACCCGGGCAACTACCTGTTCACGCCCGACGGCCGCCTCGGCATCCTGGACTTCGGTTGCGTGCGCCGCTACCCGGTCGAATTCATCGCGTGGTACGGCAATTGTGGGCTCGCGACGCGCGCGGGGGACCGCGAAGGGTGCCTCGCGTCGGCGGAGCGCATCACCGCCCTCACGCGGCGCGGCGGACCCGACGAAGAGGCGCTCTGGGATCTCTGCCGCGCGATCGGCACGCCGTTCCGTGGCGGCATGTTCACGCTCGGGGGCCCCGAGGACGACGTGCTGGAGCGAATCTCCGCGATCGTGCCGCGCCTCGTCGGCGCGCCCAACCTGCGGTCGCCCCGCGAGCTCGTGTTCCTTCATCGGGCGCTCGGCGGCGTGTACCAGCTCCTGCGCCAGCTGAAGGCCCGCGGAGACTGGGGCGCGCTGTTCGTTCGCCTGCACGCACAGGCCTTGGCGGACGCGGGCGTCCCGCCGATCGTCCCGGCCTGATACGCGGTCGGTTCTACGGAGGTTCCGATGGGCATCTGGGACACGCTCACCCAGCACGCGAAAGCTCAGTTTCTCGATGTCATCGAGTGGACGGACGACACGCGCGACACGATCGTCTACCGCTTCCCGGTGTTCGGCAAGGCGATCCAGGACGGCGGCAAGCTGGTCGTCCGAGAGGGGCAGGCGGCGCTGTTCGTCTCCGAGGGGCGCCTGTCCGAGAGCTTCGGCCCAGGCACCTACGAGCTCAGCACGCGGACCCCGGCGATCTGGGGCTTCTTCCAGACGATCCAGTACGGGCTCGACTACCCGTACAAGGGGGATGTGTACTTCGTGAACACCCGGCAGTTCATGGGTCAGAAGTGGGGCACGCCGAACCCCATCCTGGCGCGCGACGCCGACTTCGGCGCGGTCCGCATCCGCGCCTTCGGGGTGTTCGGCTACCGCATCGCGGACGCCGCGACGTTCCTCCGCGAGGTCGTCGGCACCGCGGGGCTGACGGTCACGGAAGAGATCAACGGGGTCCTCAAGAAGAAGCTGGTGTCCATCTTCGCCGACAGCATCGGCGAGGCGAAGATCCCCGTGCTCGACCTCGTGGCCCACTACGCCGACATCGGCGAGGCCATGAAGGACCGCGTCAGCGCCGGGCTCCAGGCGCAGCTCGGCGTGGCGATCACCGACTTCACGATCGAGAGCATCTCGGTGCCGGAAGAGGTCGAGAAGGCGATCGACCGCCGCAGCGCGATGGGCGCGATCGGCAACATGAACACCTACACGCAGTTCCAGGCCGCCAACGCGATCGAAGCGGCGGCGAGCTCGGGGGGCGGCGGCAACAACCCCATGCTCGACGCCGGGATGGGGCTGGCGATGGGTCAGGTCGTTGGCGGGGCGTTCGCCCGCAGCGCGGCGCCTCCGCCTCCGCCGACCGAGGCGCGGCTGCACTACAACGGGCCGAGCGGCCAGGCCGAGCTCACCGCTCGCGAGATCGCGGCGCGTGTGGTCGGGGCGCGCGGCGGCGCGCACCTCGTGTGGGCGACCGGGTGGCCCTCCTGGCGAAACGCCATGGAGATCCCCGACATCGCCGCGCTCGTACCTCCTGCGCCGCCGGCTCCCCCGCCGATCGGTGGGGCGTCGCAGTGGCACTACGCCGGCGACGACGGCGTCCCCGTGGTGATCGCCTCGTCCGACGTCGCGGCGCGGGTCCGGGCGGCGCCGGCGGCTCGTCACCTCGTGTGGAAGGATGGGATGCCGAGCTGGGTGCACCCGCGTGAGGTGCCCGAGCTGGCGCCGCTCCTCTCCGGTCCCCCGCCGCTGCCGGGCGCGGGCGGGCCGCCGCCGATCCCCGGGGGGCCGCCGCCCGTCCCGCGCTGACTGGTTGTCCCCGCCGCGCGCGTGCGCACGCTCCGGAGGGGGTGTGCATGTCGCAAGGGTGGACGCCGGACGTGGCGCGCGCGGTGTCGCGCGCCGTCGTGTTCGCGGTGGCGGGGGCCGTGGTCGCGGCGTGGGGATCGCAGTACGCCGCGGCGTTGATCCTCTCCGGCACGGCCGGGCTCGGCGTGGGGGCGCTGATGGCGGGGTGGTCGCCGTCCGAGCCGCCGCGTGGCGCGCGCGTCGCGAGCGGCGCGCGCGCGGCGGCGTGGCGCTCGCGCGCGCCGGATCCCCCGCGGATCCGCGCCCGTATGCCCGATCACAGCTGGACCCCACCGGGCGCGGCGCGCGCCCACGCGTTTCAGCCGGACCTCGTCACGCGCGCCGGCGCGCTTCGGGTGCTCGGCCTGCCGCTCGCGGCGGATGCGTCGGCGATCCGGGCCCGCTACCGCGAGCTCGCGCACGCGTGGCACCCCGACAAGGTCGAGCGGCTCGAACCAACCCAGATGGAGGCGGCGCGCGCCAGAATGGCGAGTATCAACGCCGCATACGCCCTGCTCGTCCGCGGATGAACGGGTTCGGGAGCGCCCAGACCGTCGCCGCGACGAGCAGGAGCCCGGCGGTGGCGGCGAGCCAGCGGGCGACGCCTCCCGGCGGACGATCGAGGTCGATCCAAGCGGATCCCCAGGCCGTCCGGGGCGCGGGCGCGCCATCGTCGACGCGCAGCACGCCGGGGCGGGCGAGCACCCAGGCGGCGTTGCGCGCCTGCCCGTCCACGACGAAGTCGCCGAGGGGCACGCCCGCGGCGTCCAGCACCGTCACCGTCGCGCCGCCGCTGGGCACGGCGAGGGTGGCGGACCAGCGACCGTCGTTGGCGTACGGGTCGGGATGGGCGCCGTCGTCCCGCAGGGGCACGAGGGGCCCCGCGCCGACGCGCGCGGCGGCGCCGGCGGCCAGCAGGCGGCCAGGGTGGCGCACGTTCACGACCACATCGAACGCCAGGGCGGCCGTGACCAGGAGGATCATGGGGCGAGCTCGAGCACGACGAGGTGCTCGCCGCCGTCGTGACTCTCCCGGCGTTCGGCGGCCAGGACGCCGAGGGTGTCGAGCACGCGCGCCGCGTCGTCCGGGTCGAACCGATCGACGTGGACCGCGACGGCGCTCCAGCCCACGAGCGCCGCGCGCGCCGCCAGCGCGTCGCCGCGCATGGCCGCGTCGAGCACGGGGAGGCTCACCGCGACGCGGGGGTTCGTGTCGTCGTCGGTCGCCTGGCAGTGGTCGGCGATCGGGCGGTGGTGATCGAGCTGCGCGAGGCAGCTCCACCCGCGGGTCCACGCCGCGAGCTGCGGGTCCCGTCGCGGCGCGAGCGGCCAGAGATCGAGGATGGACCCGCCGTGGCCATACGCCGACGGCGTGTCCGCGCTCTGGGTGCCCAGCCGTCGGGGGAGGCCGACCCACCCGAAGGTGTCGACGAGCGCGCAGCCCAACAGGGCGGTGACGACCCACCGGCGACCGTCCAGGGAGGCGAGCACGCGCGCGCCGAGCAGCCCGGCCGCCAGCGACACGAGCCCTCCGATCCGGGCGGGGAAGCGGATGAAGCCGGCGCCCGGGATCGCCAACGCCACGCGCCACGGCAGCGGCAGCGCGAGGTCTCCGACGAACAGGGTGGGCCCGAGGGACAGGACGAACGCCACGACCCCGAGCAGCGCGAGCGGACGGTGGTCGGCGCGCAGGACGCGCGGCGCCGCGAGCGCGAGGGCGAGCGCGGTGGCGGGAAGGGTGTAGGCGTGTCCGAAGGTGGTGCGATCGAGCTCGGGGGTGGGCGGACCGAAGCCCTCGAGGGTGGCGGACGACGCGGCCGCGGTGTGCACGAGCACGTCGTAGGGCTCGGCGACGCGCTCCGCGAAGGTGGCGGCGCCGGCGAAGGCGACCGCCCACAGGGCGGCGGCCGGCCCGAAACCAAGGAGAAAACCGGCTCCGGCACGGGCGAGGCCGCGGGGGTCGACCGGCCCGGACGTCGACATCGCCGCGCCGACGAGCGCGCCCAGCAGGAGCGCGTAGGCGCTCGTCGCGAGGCACCCCGCGGCGAGCAGCCCCACCGCCGCGCCGGCGGTCGCGGTGCCCCGCGCGAGCGCGCGCGGCACGGCGACGACCAGCCACGGCGCCCACGGATTGAGCGCGATGTAGGCGTGTCCTTCCCCGAGCATCGTCGCGACGTGGCCGTTGAACCCCCACGCGAGGGCCGCCAGGAGCGACGCGGGCGCGGCGGCGCCGAGCCGTCTCGCGACCGCCTCCGCGCTCAGGGCGTTCACCAAGGGGGCGAGCAGGATCAACGCGCTGTACGCGCGCGCCGCGGTGGCCGCGTCGCGGCCTCCGACGAGCTGCCAGGCGGCGCCGAACGGAAGGAGCAGCCAGGAGTCGAGCCGGTGGTAGTCACCGCCGGCGGGCCAGGCGGTGCTCGGGTCGTGCAGGCCGAGAAGGAGCTCCGGCGCGCGCCCGAGGGTCCAGACGGTGCCGAGCGCGTCGAACCCGGAGGCGGGGACCCGCGGGTCGACCAGGCCGAGCGCGACGGGCGCCGCCGGCCACGTCCACGCCACGGCGAGGGCGAGGAGGGCGAGGCGGGTCGCCGTGGTCGTCCGGCTCACGCGCGCTCGCGGGTCAGCGCGCCGACGGCGAGGACCAGGAGCCCGGCCCACGCGACGAACGCCGTGGTCGCGGTCGCGTCGCGCGCGGCCACGACCCGAGACGGGGTGGCCTGCGCCACGCGCCAGGCTTCGCCGTCGGGCGTCGCGGCCCAGATCAGCCGGGGCGCGGCGACGCGGAGGACTTCGGTGCCGGCCCAGACCTCGCGTTCGCCGTCGATCCGCAGCGACACGTCGAGCGCCCGCGCGTCGGGCCCCGAGGCGATCGCCGTCCACTCGCCATCGCCCGCCGCGTCGTCGGCCTCGAGCCCGTCGTCGCGGAGCGCGAGGGTGCGCTGCTCGTCGAGCCATCGCACGACCACGGTCGGCCGAACGCCGGGGTCGTTCGGCGTCAGGACGACGGCGAAGTGAACGGTCACCGGGTCCCACGCGCGCGCGGTCGGGCTACCCACCACCAGGCCGGCCGCGATCGCGAACGCCGGGCCTCCGGCCGCGACGGCGCGCTTCATCGTGCGTCCGAGGTTCCAGGCTGGGAAGCTGAGCGAAGCGGCCCCGCTCGCCACCGCCGCCGCGTCCCGCCCGGCGAAGCCGCCCGTGTCGGTGAGCGCGGCGACGAGGCCGATGGCGAGCCACGTGAGCGCGAGGCGCGTCGCCGCGGCGTGCTCGGCGGCGCGCGCGCCGCCGAGCA
>CAMAXZ010000011.1 GCA_945862325.1 Klebsiella pneumoniae | reverse complement strand
ACCGCCCCCCACCGAGCTTCCTCCGCCCCTACGCGACCCCGGCCCCCCCGTTCTGCGCGGGCGCGGCGCGGCACGATGGGCCGCCGCGTGGACCGCCTGGAACACGCGCGAATCCGTCCGCGCGGCCCTCACCGCCGAGGCCGCCGCGTGGGACACCCTCCTCGGGCCCGACGGACCGGCGGCCGCGCTCCCGCCGGACCCGTCCGCCTGCTGGTGAGCGCACAAAGTGAGGCCGCCGCGAGGTTCCCTCGCGGCGGCCGGGGAGAGGTCGGGGCGATCGGCGTCGGGCCGGACGTACCGCACAGGGCCGTCGCTACGTTGTCCGTGCGGCTTCCGTCGCGTCCCCCCGCCGCTTCCGCCGCGCCACGACGGGCGCTCCGGGTCTTCGGCCCTGCGCGCGATCCGACCACGCCTCGATCGTCGTCCCCCTCCCCACGCGAATTGTTGTAGGCACCGGGTCGGGCGACTACAACCCCGGCCCGATGATCGACCGATCTGCCCGAGCCCTGGACTGGGACGTCGTGTGCGACGCCCTCGCGCTGTGCGCGCGCACACGCCGCGGCGCCGCCGCGGCCGCGCACGCCCCGCTCTGGCCTTCCTCCGACCAGGTGCGCGAGCGCTACGCCGAGGTCACCGAGGTCGACGCCGCCGCGCACGCCGGCGACGAGCCCCCGGTCGGCGGCGTGCTCGACATCGACGACGCGGTCGACCGCGCGTCGCGCGGCGGCGTGCTGGAGGTGGTCGACCTCCGGGAGGTCGACACCTGCGCGCGGGCCTTGGACGCCGTGCGACGGTGGGCGGACGCCCGCGACGCCCGGCTCCCGCGCCTCGCCGCGCTCTGCGTCCCGATCCAGGTGGATCCCGAGCTCCTCGAGGTCCTCCGCTACGCGTTCGACGCCGCGGGTCAGCTCGACGAGGGGACGTGGCCCGAGCTCGGCGTGCTCCGCCGCCGCGTCGAACAGCTCCGCGACCGCATCCGCTCTGCCCTCGAGGAGATCGTGCGCGGCGACGAGTGGCGCGAGGTCCTCCAGGATCGCTTCATCAGCGAGCGAGAGGGGCGCTTCGTCGTGCCGGTCAAGATGGCGGCGCGCAAGGGGCTCGGCATCGTGCACGGCACCTCGGGGTCCGGCGAGACCGCCTTCGTCGAGCCGGCCGCCGTGGTCGAGATGCACAACGAGCTCAAGGAGACGGAGTCGGAGCTCCATCGCGTCGAACGCCGCATCCTCACCGAGCTCAGCCGCGAGGTCGGCCGCCGCCACGGGCCGCTGCGCGCCGCCCTGGAGGCCGCCGTCGAGCTCGATCTCGCCGTCGCCCGCGCCGCGCTCGGCCGCAAAATGGCCGGCATCGTCCCGATCGTCGGAAACGACGGCGTCATCGCCATCCGGGACGCGCGCCACCCCGTGCTCGCCTTGCGACACGCCGAAGGGGGTCCCGCGGTCGTCGGCAACGACCTCCAGCTCACCCCGTCCCGCCCGGGGCTCGTGCTCACCGGCCCCAACGCCGGCGGCAAGACCGTCGCCCTCAAGACGCTCGGGCTCGCGGCCCTGCTCGCCCGCGCCGCCATCCCCGTGCCCGCGGCCGACGGCTCCCGCGTCGACGTGTTCTCGAACCTCGTCGCGGACGTGGGCGACCAGCAGTCCGTCGCCGAGGGATTGAGCACGTTCTCCGCCCACGTTGGAGTGCTGCGCGCCGCGGTGGAGGCCGCGGCGCCCGGCGTGCTGGTGCTGCTCGACGAAGTGGCGGTCGGCACGGACCCGTCCCAAGGCGCCGCCCTGGCGCGCGCCGTGCTGGAGCGCATCGTCGACCAGGGCGCCCGCGTGGTCGCGACCACCCACTACCCGGAGCTCAAGGCCCTCGGCGCCGCTGACGGGCGCTTCAGCGTCGGGGCGGCGCAGTACGTCGATGGCCGTCCAACCTACCGAATCGAACTCGGCGCGCCGGGCGCGAGCTACGCACTCGCGATGGCGCGGCGCTTCGGGCTCGACGAGGACCTCATCGTCCGCGCGCGCGCGCTCCTCGAAGAGAACCACCGCGCCCTCGCCGATCAGCTCGAACAGCTCGCCGTCGAGCGGCAGGCCGTCGCCGCGCGCGCGCGCGCCTTGGAGGACCTCGAGCGCGAGGCGCGCCGCCGCGTCGCCCAGGTCGAGGACCGCGAGCGTCGCGCGGAGAAGCAGCTCCGCGACGAGATGGAGCGGCAGCTCGAGAAACACAAGGAAAAGCTTAAGAAGAGCGAAGAGACGGTGCGGGCGGTGGTCGCGTCGTTGCAAGCGGGGACCGACCTCCGCGGCGCCGGAAAGGCCCTGGAGACGATCAAGGCCACCCGGGCGGCCCTCGCGCCGCCCGAAGCCCCCGCGCGCCCTCCTCCGGAGATCGCGCTCGGCGTCCGGCTCCGCGTGCGCTCCCTCAACCAGGTCGGCGTCGTCACCGCGCTCGGAGACTCGATCGAGGTCGATCTGGGTCGAATCCGGACCCGCGTCCCCCGCGAGGGCCTCGAGACCCTCGACGGGACGGCCCTCGCCGCGCCGCCCGCGCCCCCCGCGCCGCCGCCGGCTCCGCCCGCGCCCCCGGAGCCCGAGCGCCGCGCCCGTCCCAACGACGACCGCGCCGTCGCGCACATTCGCACCTCCGCCAACACCGTCGACCTCCGGGGCATGCGGGCGGACGAGGCCACCGAGGTCGCCGAACGCTTCCTCGACGGCGCCGCGCACGGGCCGGACGGGGTCACCTTCGTGCTCCACGGCCACGGGACCGGCGCGCTGAAGCGCGCCGTACGCGCGTGGCTGCCGACGTGCCGTTATGTGCGGGCCTGGCGCCCCGCCGACGCCGACGAGGGCGGGGACGCGTACACCGTGGTGCTCCTCAAATGACTTTGATCCAGCGGATGTTCCTCGCACGTCGCGCCGTCGCCGGCGCCTTCGGCCTGCGCCTCGCGCCCTTCGCCGTCGGCCTCGCGTTCTTCGCGCTCACCGCGCTCAACCGTCTCGGGATGGCGATCGACCCGCTGCTCTCGCCCGCCCTGCGGCGCGCGCGCGTGCGCGCCCCGATCGTCATCGTCGGCAACCCCCGCACCGGCACCACCTTCCTCCAGCGTTTCCTCCACGAGCACGGGTTCGCGGCCGGGCTCCAGCTCTACCGCATGGTCCACCCGTCGCTGCTCGTGCAGCGCGCCCTGACCCCGTGGGTGCCGTGGCTCGAGTCGGTGAGCCCGGCGCGGCACCACCGCACCGCGGCGCACGACACCGATCTGCTCTCGGTCGAGACCGACGACGTCGCGGCGCTCTTCCAGAACTTCGACGGCTTCTTCATCTGGGCGTTCTTCCTCGCGCACGACGACGAGGACCACCTCCCGCTCTTCGACCCCTCGACGCGCGACACCTCCCGCCGCGACTTCGATCACCTCGAGGCCGTGTGGCGGCGCAGCATGGCGTTCACCGGGCGCGACCGCATCGTCGCGAAGCTGTTCTCCACGAGCACGCGCCTCCCGGTGTTCCTCCAGCGCTTTCCCGACGCCCGCATCCTCTACATGGCGCGCGACCCCGTCGCGGTCATCCCTTCGGCGCTCTCGCTCGTCACCGGCGTGCAGGACTCGGCGTTCGGGTTCTGGAAGCTCCCAGAGGACCGTCGCCGCCGCTACCTCGAGCGCCTGTACCAGGGGCTCATCGAGCTCCTCCGCCGGTTTCACGAGGATTGGACCTCGGGCGCGGTCGACCGCTCGCGGGTGCACATCGTGCGCTACGACCGCCTGATGGCCGACTTCGAGGGCGAGATGGACGACATCTGCCGCTTCGCGGACCTCCCCATGTCCCCGGCGCAGCGCGCGGTCGTCCGGGCGACGGCGGAGAAGCAGCGGGCGTACCGCTCCTCCCACCGCTACGACCTGGAGAAGTACGGTCTCACCGTGGAGCGCATCCGCGCCGACACGGCGTTCTTCCGCGACACCTTCCTGTAGTGCGCCGCTCGGAGTGCCCCGGCTGCCGTCTGCCGCCGCACGGCTGCTGGTGCGGGTCGGTCGGCCCGAGGATGCAGGTCCGAACACCGATCGTCATCGTGCGTCACTGGCGCGAGCGGCTCCGGAGCAGCAACAGCGTGCGCGCCATCGCCGCCGCGGTGGAGCCCTGCGACGTCCGCGACCGCGGAGCGCGCGATCTCCCGTTCGCCTGGACGCCCGAGCCGGGCGACGCGCTGCTCTACCCTGTGGAGACGTCGATCCGCGCCGAGCCGGAGGCCGTACGGCGGCTCGTCGTCATCGACGGGACGTGGCGCCAGACGCGCCGCGCCCTCTACCACCTGCCCGGCCTCGTCAGCCTCCCGCGCCTCGACCTGCCCCCGCGCCGAGAGGACGTGCGACGCCTGCGGCGCCCCCCGTCCGACGCGCTGATGTCCACCGCCGAGGCCGTCGCGAACGCGCTCCGCGTGCTGGGCGACGAGGAGCCCGCCGCCCACGTCGAGGCGGTGTTCGACCTTCAGTACGCCGCGATCGCGCGCCTGCGCGGCTGGGTCAATCCGCCGTGACGTCGCCGTTCACGTGGGCCTCGGTGCCCTCGAAGTAGTCGTGGGTCCCGTTGATGAGCTCCTGCAACATCCCCGCTTCGCTCGCGATGTCGTCCACGATCGTGACCATGTGCGTCCAGCTCGCGTTCACCCAGGCCACACCGCCGTCGGGTCGGTCGTACCAGAGCTCGATCGTGAACCCACCGACGATGCCGTTCTCGCCGCCCTCGCCCCAACCTTCCTCGAGCACGACGGAGCGGAACACCGGAACACCGGCGTACCAAGTGTAGTCCTTCTGCATCGGGTAGGGGATCACGATGCCGAGCGGGCCGCTCTTCTCGATGTCGTTGTAGGTGGACAACGACGCGCCATCGAGGAACCCGTCCGCGTCGCCCTCGAGGATCGTGCGGTCCCACCGCAGGTACGTCCGATCCGCCCAGGACTGGTCCTCCTCCGGCACGGAGGCGAGGTAGTCGTCGACGGTGCCCTCGACCGTCGTGAGCGCGATCGCGCCGGCCACGCGGTCCCAGTCGATGTCGCCCTCCCAGCTCAGGTGCGCCACCTCGTCCGGATCGAAGGTGCCGTAGCCCATGGGGTAGCCGTCCGGCGCCTCGTCGAGGCTCGCCTCGAGCCAGTCCACGAGCTCTGCCGCGCTCTCCTCCGCCGCCGCGTCGTCGCGTTGGAACTCGTTGAGCAGGTCGACACAGAGCTCCTCGAAGGTGCGAGGCGGCGGCTCGGTGTCCTTGGCGCAGGCGAAGAGGAGGAGGAGGGACATCGCGTGACGATACACCCGTTGGGCGTCGCTCGTCACTCTCCCGTCACGTACGCCTCGGTCGCGTCGAACTCTTCCTCGATGCCGTCGAGGATCTGCGCCACGAGGAAGTCCTCGGTCAGCTCGAACGGGGACATCACCTGCGTCCACGTGGCGTTGTACCAGTAGATCCCGTCGGCGCCCTCCGGGAAGCGCGCCTCGATCGTGAAGCCGACCACCACGCCGGTCTTGCCGTCGGCGGAGAAGCCGGCGTCGTAGATGATCGAACGCATGAGCATGGCCTGGCCGCCCGGCAGGTTGAACCAGCGGTAGTCCTTGTCCATCGGGTACGGGAGCACGACGAGCCCCACGTCCTTCTCGATCGTGTTGTCGGTCTGCAGCTCGCCGCCCGCCTCGAAGGCCGCCGCCGTGCCCGACACGATCACGCGGTCGTAGCGGTCGTAGCTCGGCGCCGACCAGCTCTGGTCCGCGTTCGGCACCACCGCGGCGTGGCTCGCCATGGAACCGCTGACCGCGCGCCCGAAGGCCGCCCCGTAGGTCACCGCGAGGTCGGCAACCTCGTCGAACGCGAGCCCGTCGACGTCGCTCGCGTCGAGCAGGGCGAGGTGCCGACCCTCCGCAAGCCCGTCACGCTCTTCGTCCACCCGGGTGGACAGCTCGAGCGCCAGGGCCTCGGCCTCGTCGGTGTGGAACGACACGAACAGCGCACGGGTGGCCTCGTCGAGCGACAACGCGGCGTACTCCGCGGGCTTGGAGCACGCGATGAACAGAAGCGCGACCAGCATCATCCAGAAAAGGTACCACAGGCACGTTGTCGCCGTCGGGCTACGGTGCGCGCGGAGCCCGACGTTGCACGACCACGACCACGACCACGCTCACGCCCAGGGCGCTGGCCACCATCACGGCGGCCACGATCATGGCCACGCGCACGGCAAGGAGATCGGGGAAGGTCGGCTCGCGATCCTGCTCGGCCTCACGGCGACCTACATGGGGATCGAGGTTGTCGCTGGATTATGGTCAGGATCGCTCGCCCTGCTCGCCGACGCCGGTCACATGGCCAGCGACGCGGCGTCCCTCCTGGTCACCCTCTTCGCGATCCGGCTCGCGCGGCGGCCCGCGAGCCCGCACCGCACCTACGGGTGGCACCGCGCCGAGATCCTCGCGGCCGCAGTGAACGGTGGCGCGCTGGTCGCGATCGCGCTCTCGGTGCTCGTCGAGGCGGCGCAGCGCGTCGCGACGCCGTCCCCGGTCCACGGCGAGGCGATGACCGCGGTCGCGCTCGGCGGGCTGCTGATCAACCTCGGCGGGGTCGCCCTGCTGCACGGCTCACGGGACGCCAGCCTGAACCTGCGCGGCGCCTGGCTCCACGCGGCCAGCGACGCGCTCGGCTCCGTCGCGGCGCTGATCGCCGGGATCGTCGCCATCGGCGGCGGCCCCGCGTGGGCCGACCCGGTCGCGGGAGCGGCCATCGCGCTCCTCGTGCTCCGCGCCGCCTGGCGCCTGCTCGACGACGCCGTGCACGTGCTCATGGAGGGCGCCCCCGCCACCGTCGACGTCATGGCCCTGCGCCGCGCGCTGCTGGCGGAGCCGGGCGTCCGCGGCGTGCACGACCTCCACGTCTGGACGATCACCAGCGGCCTCATCGCCATGAGCGGGCACGTGGTGACGGAGGACGGCGCGTTCAACCCCGACCTGCTCGCGCGCCTAGGTCACGTCGTGCGCACCCGTTTCGGGGTGCAGCACGCCACGATCCAGCTCGAACCTCCGGGATACGACGAAGCGCCCACGTGTGAGTGAGCGCGCCGCTCACGCCACCGGCGTGAGCGCGACGTCGAGCACCTCGCTCTCGACGTGGCAGTCGTCCGCGGTGCGCCCGACGTTCACCTCGACGTCACGCGGCTCGTACCCGTCGGCCTCGACCCGGATCACGAAGGCGCCGTCCACCTCGTAGGCGCACACGAAGGCGTCTCCGAGGTCGTCGCACGGGGTCGAGGCACCGCCGTCCACGGTGTACGAGACGGTGGCCCCTTGCAGCGCCGTGCCCGCCGCATCGGTCACGTGCACCGTCACGGAGGACCGCGCTTCTTCCGTGCACGCCACGCCGACGGCACACCCGGGCGCCGTGAAGAAGATCACCAGGGGGAGCAGGACGAACCGCATGTCGCCTCCGAACGGGGTGCCAATGGCCATGACCTGACGGTACCATGGCCCCGCATGCTGCTCATGGCCACCGTCGCGTTCGCGACCACGTTGACCAAGAAGTCGGAGGAGACGCTGGAAGACGGCGTGACCCTCACGAAGTACCGCGCGTCGTCCCCGTCGACGACCGTGTGGGTGCTCGAGATCGACCTGTGCGCGGACCACGTGTACCTCGAGGCCACGCGCGCGGGCGACAGCACCGCCACGACCGGGTCCTTCGGGGAGTCCGCGAGCGCGACCGCGGCGACCAACGGCGACTTCTACAAGACCGGCCCCCTGCGCGTGTACGGTGACGCCGTGGGCGGCGGCGTGCGTTGGCCGCTCGAACAGACCGGGCTGCACCCCGACTACGCCGACGAGTGGTGGTCCGACAACTACGGGTGGATCGCCTTCCTCCACGACGGCGTCGAGATCGGCCACACGGGGTACGTCAAGACCCACACCGAAGGGCTCACCCAAGGCTGGCGCAACGACGCGCTCCTGGCGGATCCGCCGGAAGAGACCCTCGCGCTCGTCAGCGGCTTCCCGGAGCTCGTCGTCGAGGGCGAGGTGGTCACCTGCGCCGATCCCGAAGCATCGAGCTGCTTCCCCGATCGTTCGGACATGCGCGATCGGCATCCGCGCACCGCGATGGGCCTGTCGGAGGACCGCTCCACGCTGTGGCTCGTCGTCGCCGACGGACGCACGAGCAACGACGCGGGGCTCTACGGCTCCGAGCTCGCGTACATCCTCGGCTGGCTCGGGGCCTGGACGGCGTTCAACCTCGATGGTGGTGGCAGCTCCCAGCTGTGGACCGACGCCGACGGCTACGTCAACGCGTCGGAGGACAACAACGGGGGCGGGAGCAACCGCGCCGTCGCCAACCACTGGGGCGTCATCGCGGGCGGCCGCAGCTGGCTGCCGAACCGCCCCGGGCACTGCGCCGCGGAGCCCGCGTGCGACGTCCTGCCGGCCGAAGGCGGCATCCTCGACGACGGCGGCCCGTGCTTTCGCGGCTTCGGGTCCCAGAGCACGTGGCGAAAGGTCGATCGCGGCCACGGCGGGTCGTTCAAGTGGACGAACGCGTTCCGGTCGGACGCCCCCGACAACTGGGCGTGGTGGCGAATCCACCTGGAAGAGGCTGGAGAATACGAAGTATTCTACCACGCGGACGCGACGTACTCCGTCCACGACGACGTAAACCTCTTCGTGCGGGCGGCCGGGGTGGAGCACGCCGTCCAGTTCGACCCGTCGGGCCAGGACGGCTGGGTCTCCGCGGGCACATGGACGTTCGCGGCCGGCGGCGATCAGTGGGTGCGCCTCACCGACGACGAAGCGAGCTCCCCGGGCAGCGACAAACACGTCGTCGCGGACGCCGTGAAGCTCGTCCGGATCGACACCCCCGGCGACACCGGCGACACCGGCGACACCGGCGACACCGGCGACACCGCCGCCATCGACTCCGCGCCCACCGACACCGCCGCGACGGCGGACTCGGCGCGGGACGTCGCCCCCCCGGGCGCGAGGGTCCTCCAGGACGGGGCGCGCTGCGGCTGTTCGAGCGGGGTGGCCGCGGGTTGGGTCGCCGTCGGGCTCGCCACCACGGTCGCGCGCCGACGGCGGCGCCAGGCATGAACGCCGCGTACCTGCTCGCGATCGTCGCGTGCCGCGGGCCGGTCGCGGACGTCGACGCGCCGACGGCGCGCGCGACGGGCGACTCCGCCGAGCCCTGGCCCAGCGCCGACGTGCCCGCCGCGTCGTTGACCCTCGTCGTCGACGGCACCCTCGTGTCCGACGGCGCCGCCTTCGTCCTCGAGACGGGGCCCGCGGGGATCTCGTCGCCGCGCTCGGTGTCGGTGGTCGTCACGAACCGGGGCGCCGACGCCCAAGGGTTCGACGGCGAGTGGCTCGAGGGCGCGGGCTGGGCGCTCGGCTCGGAAGCGCCGACGCGGCTGGAGCCGGAGCAGAGCGCGGCGTTCACCCTGGTGTTCGACCCAGCGCTCGTGTTCGACCCCCTCGCGCCGCCCGAGACCACCACGTGGCCGGCGACCCTCCACGTGCCGGGCACCGAGGTCCAGATCACCGTCACCGCCGAGGTCCCACCGCCGCTGCGCACGGTGATCATCGGCGATGGCGGCTGGTTCGCGTGGAGCGACAACTACGGGCAGTCGTTCTGGCAATCCGGTGTGCCCGAGGCCGTCGACACGCGCGCCCGCGCCATCGCCTGGGGCGACGGCCGCTGGTTCCGGGCCGACGCGAACAGCATGGAGTGGGCCGCGACCGGCACCTACGCGTGGAGCGACGACGGCGAGACCTGGCAGGAGTCGACGTACTCCGACGACTTTTGGGTGACCGACTGCGCGTGGGGCGTCGACCGGTTCGCGTGCGCGCGCGGCGGCGTGTTCACGTGGTCCACGGCTGGCGGCACCGTCGTGCACGAGCCGACGGACTATTCGAACCTCGTCAACAGCCTCGCCTACGGAGACGGGGTGTTCGTCGGCGTGGGCCGCGACGGGCGGCGCCTCGTCAGCGGTGACGCCACGACGTGGACGGTCGCGGTGCCCTTTCCCGACGGCGACGAGCTCCGGGCCGTGGCGTACGGCGACGGGCGCTTCGTCGCGGTGGGCGGCCTGAACCGCTTCGTCGCCTCGGCGTCGACCGACGGCGGGGAGACCTGGACCGACACGACCTGGGGCCCCTCGCAGTACGCCGGGCTGCAGACCCTGGCGTACCACGACGGTATCTGGCTCGCGGAGGGGTTGAGCAACGAAGACCCGCAGATGTGGCGATCGACCGACGGCGTCACCTGGGAGCCGCTCGACCACCGCAGCCGATACGCGCAGCTCGGCGCGGTGAACGGGTGGTTCTTCGCGTGGTTGACCGACGGTGTGTACCGCTCGCGCGACGGCGTCACGTGGGACGCGGTGTACTACCCGCCGGACGGCGTCACCGTGCGCGCGCTCGCGGCGGAGTCCCGATGATCCTCACGATCGCCCTCCTCGGGTGCACCGGCGCGGGGCCCGACGCGACCCGCGCGGAGCCCGACGACTCCACGAGCGTTGCGGAGGACTCCGGCCCCGCCGACAGCGCCGCCGACACCGGGCAGCTCGCCTGCCCCGAGCCGTTCGTGCTGCGCGCGGACGACGCGCCCGTGGCGGCCGAGCTCGACTTCGGCGCCCCGGCCGCGCGGACCGCGGCGGTCACGCGCACGCTCACGCTCACGAACACCTGCGCCCGGCGCGTGCGCCTCCTCGGTCACCCCGACGACTGGGTCACGGGGGACGGCTACACCCTCGGCGACCTCCCGAGCGTGTACGTGGAGCCGGGCGCGTCGACCTCTCTCGGCGTCGTGTTCAGCCCGGGCGCGCCGGGCGACGCCCCGGGCGCCCTGAGCCTCCCCCACGACGGCGGCGACGGCGCGCTCGCCCTGGGCTTGCGGGCGACGGTCGGGCCGCCCCTCCGAATCGTGCTCGTCGGCGACGGCGCGCATCGGCTCACCACCGCCGATTACGGTTCCACCTCGGTCTTCGAGGGATGGACAACCCTGGAGCCGCACACCGCGGCGCTCCTCCGCGGGGTCTGCTCGGGGGCGCCGGGGTTCGTTGCCGTGGGCGGAAACGCGGAGCGCGTCGCGTGGACGAGCCCCGACGGCGAGACGTGGACCGAGCACGTCGCCACCGGGGCGCCCATCGGGGACTGCGCGTGGGGCGACGGCCAATTCGTGGGCTTCGACGGCGCGCCCGTGCGGTCCGCGGACGGCGCGTCCTGGACCCGGGGCGAGGGCTCCGTCGCGCACCACCTCCGGGCGATGACCGTGGGCGCGGACCCGACCGGCGCCACGGTGTTCGTCGCCGTGGGCGACGCGGGGCAGATCGCGCTGACCGCGGACGGCGTCTCCTGGGCGCACGACACCACCGTCGGCGAGGCCGACCTCCGCGCGGTCGTGTACGGCGGCGGCCGCTTCGTCGCCGCGGGCGCGGACGGCGCCGTCGTGATGAGCGAAGACGGCGGGTGGACGTGGATCGAGAGCTCGACGGGCGGCGGCGGCGTCCAGGGCCTCGTGGCGGTCGACGGCGGCTTCCTGCTCGGCGACGGTGGGTCGGTGTACGCCTCGTCCGAAGGCGTCGCCTGGGAGCTGGTCAACTCCGGTCCGGCCCACCCGCTCGTCGCCGTCGGCACCCTGATCCTGGGCACCGACGGCGCGCGCGTGTGGACATCCGAGGACGACGGCTTCTCGTGGACCGAAGGAGCCGCGGCGACCGGCGGGCTCTCCCTCGGCGACGCGGCGGTGGAGGTTCGCGAATGATCGGCGCCCTGCTGCTCCCCCTCCTCGCGTGCGACCCCGAGCCCGCGCCCGCGCGCGACACCTCGCCGGCCTGCGTGACCGACGACGAGTTCTACGCGGCGGAGGGCGCCGCCGTGATCGCGGACTGCGCCGGCTGCCACAACGACGTCGGCGTGGCCGCGGGGACCACCTACGTCCTCGTGCCCGGCGACGACGCCGAGAACCTCCGTCGCCTCGCGGCCCTCGTCGCCGCCGGGAGCGCGCAGGACCTGCTCGAGAAGCCCACGGGCCGGCGGTCCCACGCCGGCGGCACGCGCTTCGACACCTTGGACCCCCGCTACGGCGTGCTCGACGAGCTCGTCGCGCGCCTCGGCGCCCCGGGCGGCTGCGCGCACCCCGGCGACCCGGCGATCACGTGCGACGGCACGGTTCGGCCCGGGACCGCCCCGTTGCGCCGCCTCACCCCCGACCAGTACGGGCACGCCGTACGTGCCCTGCTCGGGGTCGAGGTCGATCCTTCGCTCTTTCCCGCCACCGCCGAAGGCGACGGCTTCTCCACCTTCGCCGATCGCAACCTCGTGAGCCAGGCGGGCGCGGAGCAGGTGATGCTCGCCGCCGAGGGCGCCGCCGCCGCGGTCGACGTCGACGCCCGCCTCGCTTGCGCCGCCGACGCGGACGAGCGCGCGTGCGCAGCGGCGTTCCTCCTCGATTTCACCGAGCGCGCCTTCCGTCGCCCGCTCAGCGCCGCCGAGCGCACCCTCGCCACCCGCTTCCTCGACGCCGGCCTCGACGTGGACACCGCCGTGCGGATGCAGATCGAGCTCGTGCTCCAGAGCCCGCCGTTCCTCTACCTCGACCCCGTCGGCCTCGCGGAGCCCGCCGACGCGCCGGTGCGCCTCGACGACCACGCGATCGCCGCGCGCCTCGCCGCCTTCCTCGCCGACGGGCTCCCCGACGACGCGCTCCGCGACGCCGCGGCGGCCGGCGAGCTGCGCACCCGCGAGCAGGTCGTCGCGCAGGCTGCCCGGCTCGTCGCGGCGCCGGAGGCCACACGGGCGGTGGCGCGCTTCCACCGCGACTGGCTGCACCTCGATCGCCTGGACGGCGCCGGCCGCGACGAGGCCACGAACGAGGCGATGCGCGCCGAGCTCGACCTCTACACGACCGAGGTCGTCTGGAGCGGGGACGCCCGGTTCGAGACGCTCCTCCTCGGGCAGACCACCTGGGTCAACGCCGAGCTCGCCGCGATCTACGGCCTCCCGGCGCCCGACGCCGCGTGGGCCCGTGTCACCCTCGACGCCGAGCGCCCGGGGGCGCTGACGCGCGCGGGCTTCCTCGCCGCGCACGCCTACGCCACGGAGTCCGCCCCCGTGCGCCGCGGCGCCTTCGTGCTCGAGCAGCTCTTGTGCCAGGATCTCCAGCCGCCCGCCGACGTCGACATGACGCTCCCGGAGGAGTCGGTCGAGACCCCCACCGTGCGCGAGCGCCTCGCCGCCCACGCCGCGGACCCCGCCTGCGCCTCCTGCCACGACGCCATCGACCCCATCGGCCTGTCCTTCGAACACTTCGGCGCCGTCGGCGAGTGGCGCGACACGTGGACCAACGGCTACCCGGTCGACGCGACCGGCTCGATCCCCGACGCCCTGGGCGACCTCGCCGGGGACGTCGACGGCGCCGCGGACCTCGCCGCCCTGCTCGCGACGAGCCCGCGCGCCCGCGCCTGCTACGCCCGTCGTTGGTTCGAGTACGGCGTCGGACGTCCCGCGGAAGACGACGACGCCTGCTCCTTGCGCGCGCTGTCCGAGCGCTTCGAGTCCTCCGACGGCGACCTGCGTCAGCTCGTCGTCGACGTCACCCTCACCGACGCGTTCCTCTTTCGCGCGCCACCGGAGGACGAGTGATGCCGCGCATCTCCCGACGCCGCCTGCTCGGGGCCGGCGGCGCCGCCCTCGCCCTGCCGCCCCTCGCCGCGCTCGGCGCCCGATCGGCGCGCGCCGCCGTCGGGCCCGCGCCGAAGCGCCTGTTGATCGTCCACCACCCGCAGGGCACCGTGCTCTCGCAGACGGTGCCCACCGGCACCGCCGACGCGTTCACCTTGCCGTACATCCTCGAGCCGCTCGCGCCGTTCATCGATCGCGGGCTGGTGATCACCGGCCTCGACAACGTCATCGCCCCCACCAACACCGTGGGCAACGCGCACCTCCAAGCCAACTACACCTTCTGGACGGGCGCCCCCTTCCAGACGCAGGACGCCTCGGCGATCACCGCGGGGGGGCCGAGCGTCGAGCAGATCGTCGCGGAGCGCATCGGCGCCCAGACGCCCTACCCGCGCATCGACCTCTGCGCCGGCGGGAGCAGCGGCAGCGGCATCTTGTCGCCCTACGAGAGCACCTGGTTCTGGCACGGCGCCGGCGACCCCGTGGCGTACTACAACGACCCCGCCGTCGCCCTGGCGCGCATCTTCGGCGACAGCACCACGCGCCCAGAAGACGCGTGGGCGCTTCGGGCACGGCGCTCGGCCGTGCTCGACGGCGTGATGGAGGCGTTCGCGCCCCTCCGGGCGCGCGTCGGCGCGTCCGACCGCGCCCGGCTCGACGCACACCTCGACAAGGTCGCGGCCTTGGAGCGACGGATCGCCGCCGGCCTGGGGACGTGCGCGTCCCCGACGGTCGACCTTCCGTCCGGCACCGACGTCTCCTACGACGACGACGTGACCACACCGCTGATGCACGACGTGCTCGTCGGCGCGCTGGCGTGTGACCTCACGCGCGTCGCCACCTTTCATTTCGCGAACGGCGGCGACCACGGCTTCGAGTGGCTCTGGGCCCAGAACGGCGGGCCGATCGTCGACACCAGCCGCTTCGAGAATTGGCACGCGGTGGTGCACGCGGACTACCAACCGGGGATGGAGCACGTGTATCGCTGGTACATGGAGCAGCTCGCGAGCCTCCTCCAGAAGATGGCGGACGCGACCGACGTCGACGGCGACTCCGTGCTCGACGGCACCCTGGTGGTGTGCGCCAGCGAATACTCCAGCGGGCGCCACTGGATCCGCAGCCTGCCCGCGCTCCTGTTCGGTCACCTCGGGCACATGACGCCCGGACGCTGGGTGGACCACATGCCCGGGACCGTTCAAGACCTCGAAGACGCGAGCAACTACCTCGACAGCGGCGTCAGCACCAACCAGCTGCTCGTGTCGATCCTGCAGGCCTTCGGGTTCGACGACACGCGGTTCGGAGACCCCGACGGCGTCGCGCCGGAGGGCGGCGTGCCGGGCGTGACGGCGTAGGCGCGCTCGAAACGCGTCGTGCTCACCCCGCGGGCAGGGCTTCGCCAAACTCCGCGGTGTAGTCGTCCAGGGCGGCGCGTACCACCGCGTGCGCGCGATCGGCCCCGTACGCCGACTGCACCGTGACGACCGGGTGGGCTTCGTCCGGTACGAGCTTGTACGTCGTGAAGTAATGACGAAGGCGCTGCACGAGCGCGGGGGGCACATCCGCGAGGTCGCGCGCGGCCGCCCAGACGGGGTCGCGGTCGAGCACCGCGATGATCTTGTCGTCGGCCTCGCCCGCGTCGACCATCAACAGCCCGCCGACAACCCGTACGGTCAGGAGCACATCTGCCTGGTTCAAAGGGCGCTCACTGAGGACCACGACGTCGAGCGGATCGCCGTCGCCGCGGGCCGTGCCGGCGAGCGCCGCCACACGCGCGCCGCAATACGTGCGCGGAATGAACCCGTACGGAGTAGGCGGGAGGGACGCGGATGCCTGGGGGCGGTCCACCTTCAGGTAGCCCGACACCTTGTCGACCTCGAATTTCATGGTCGAGAACGGGGTGATCTCGATGAACGCGTGCACGTGCGCGGGGGGCATCGGCCCCGGGGAGAGCCCGTGCCAGGGGTGCGGGCGGAAGCGGCTATAGGGTGTCGGCATGACACCCGCTAAGCGCGCGCGGACGCCAACGCCTCGGTCACGTCGTCGATCAACCAGGTGATGTGCGCTTCGTGCGTGCGAAAGGACAACACGCACACGCGCAGCAGCCACCGTCCGCGGATCTCCACGCCGGTCAGCAAGACGCGCCCACGCTCCGACACCTTCCGCGCGAGGCGTCGCGTCGCGGCGTCGGCCGCCTCCGGGGTCTCCGCGCGGACGCGGAACGCGAAGAGCGACAAGGTCGGCCCCGTCACGATCTCGATCTCCGGGAGCGCCGCCAGCCGAGCCGCCGCGTCCGCCGCGAGGTCGAGCTTCTCGTCGAGCGCCGCCCGAAACCCGCGCGCGCCGTGCATCTTCAGCGGCAGCCACACACGGAGGCCGCGCATGTCACGGCTCAGCTCCGGGCCGAGGTCCGCGAAGTCCCAGCAGTCCGGATCGGTGGTGGGGTCCGGGAGGTAGGACGCCGCGACCTGATGGGCGCGCCGCAGGGTGTCGAGCTCGCGTACGAGGACACAGCCCGTTCCGTACGGTAGGAACAGCCCTTTGTGGGGGTCGAGGGTGACCGAGTCCGCCGCCTCGATGCCGCGCAGCGCGGCCCGGCCGCGCGTGGTGAGCGCGAAGAAGCCGCCGTACGCGGCGTCCACGTGCAGCCAGAGCCCCTCGCGGCGACACAGCTCCGCGAGCTCCGGAAGGGGGTCCACGGCTCCGGTGGCCGTGGTCCCCGCGGACGCCACGAGGATGGCGGGTCGGCGGCCCGCGGCCCTATCGTCGGCGACGGCGGCGGCAACGGCGGACGCGGACATCCGGAAGTCGGCGTCGATCGGGATCTTCCGCACCTGGTCCGCGCGGAAGCCGGCCACGCGCGCCGCCTTGTCGACGGAGTGGTGCACCAGCTCGGACGTGTAGATCACCCCGTCGTCGAAGCGCTCCCCGAGGCGGTCGTGCCGCGCCGCGACCACCGCGGCGAGGTTGGCGAGCGACCCGCCCGTGGTGAGCAGCCCGCCCGAGCCGGCCGGCAGGCCCACCATCGTGCAAAACCACCGCACGACGTTCGACTCGATCTGCACGAGCCCCGGAGCGGCCTGCCAGAGGCCCACGTAGCGGTTGGTGGCGCCGGTGAGGAGGTCCGCCACCGCCGAGTGAAACAGGCCGCCCCCCGGGATGTACGCGAGATACCCGGGCCCCGCCGTGTTCAGACCGAACGGCAGCACACGCTCGAAGAGCTGCCCGAGCAGCCGCCGATACGACACACCCTCCTCCGGCAGGTCCTCCCGCAGCGCCCGCGCGAGCTTGTGCGCCCCGTCCATGCGGTGGATCGGCGCGTCGGGCAGCTCGGCCACGAAGCGGGCCAGGCGGTCCATCCCGAGCGCCACCATCTCGCGCATCTCCGCCTCGGTGAGCTCGAGCGAGGCGGGTGGTACGCGGCGTCGGGGCATCTTCGGCGGCGCCACCGTACCGCGGCCGGATAGTCCCCGCCGGGAGGAATGTTGCGCACCGCGCTCGTGCTCGTCGTCGTGGTCGCGATCCTCGCCGCGGGCGCGTGGTGGTACGCCACCCGGGGCGACGACACGCCCGCTTGGCGAACCAGCGAGGTCGAACGCCAAGAGGTGCGAGAGGTCGTCAGCGCGACGGGCACCCTCCAGGCCGTCCAGACCGTCGAGGTGGGTGCCCAGGTCAGCGGCATCGTCGCCCGACTCGGCGCCGACTTCAACGACGAGGTGCGCGCCGGTCAGGTGCTCGCGCGCATCGACCCGACGCTCCTTCAGGCAGACGTCGCGGCCGCGGAAGCGCGGCTCGCCGAGGAGCGGGCGATGGAGGTGCGGCTCGGTCTCGCGCTCCGCCGCGTGGGCGCCCTGCACGCGCAGAAGATCACCACCGACGACGAGCTCGACGCCGCCCGGGCCGAGCACGCCGTCGCCGAGGCGCAAGTGCGCGCCGCGGAGGTGGCCCTCGACCGATCGAGGCGGAACCTCGATTATGCCACGATCACCGCGCCGATCGACGGCACCGTGGTGCGCCGCGACGTCGAGGTGGGCCAGACGGTGAACGCGGGCCTTTCCGCCCCGAAGCTGTTCCTCCTCGCGGGCGACCTCGCGCGCATGCACATCCTCGCCGCGGTCGACGAGTCCGACGTCGGCCGCATTCGCGAGGGGCAGGCGGTGTCGTTCACCGTGCAAGCGTGGCCCGACCGTACCTTCTCGGGCACCGTCGAGCAGGTCCGTCTCCAGTCGGCCTCGGCAGAGAGCGTCGTGACCTACACGGTGGTGGTCACGGTCGACAACACTGACCGGGCGCTGCTCCCCGGGATGACGGCGACGGCGGAGTTCGTGGTGGCGGTGGCCCCGGAGACGCTGTGCGTGCCGAACGCGGCGCTGCGCTTCCGGCCGGACGCCGGCGTCACCGTCGTGGGTGGCGAGGCCCCGGCAGGCGAGGCGGCGGCCGGCGGAAAGGCCGAGGGCGCGGGACGTCGGCGCGGGGGCGGTCGACCGGGTCGCGGCGGCCCGACGAACACCGGGACGCTGCACGTCCCGGAGGGCGGCTCCCTGCGCGCGGTGCCGGTGTCGATCGGCCTGCGGGGGGCGGCGTGCGTCGAGGTCAACGGCGAAGGCGTGGACGCGGGCCTCACCGTCGTCACCGGGGTCGAGCGCGCCGCGACCGGCACCACGACGGCGAGCCCGTTCGGGACCCCGGGGGCCCCCAGCCGATGACCGACGGGGAACCCCGCGAGCCCATCGTCGAGCTGCGCGGACTCAGCCGGCGCTACCCCGCCGCGGACGGGGTCGTCGTCGCCCTGCACCGCGTCGATCTCACGGTCCGCACGGGGGAGATGGTGGCGATCATGGGGCCGTCCGGCTCGGGGAAGTCGACGCTCCTCAACGTGCTCGGCTGCCTCGATCGTCCCTCCGCCGGCACGTACCTGCTCGACGGCACGCCGGTGGAGTCGCTCGACGACGACGCGCTCGCGGACGTCCGGAACACCCGGCTCGGGTTCGTGTTCCAGGGGTTCAACCTACTTTCACGTACGAGCGCGCTGGAGAACGTGATGCTCCCCATGCTCTACGACCGCCACCGTCGCTTCGCCGACCCGCCGGCGCTCGCCCGCGCCGCGCTCCAGCGCGTCGGCCTCGGTCAACGCCTCGATCACCACCCGAACCAGCTCTCGGGCGGGCAACAACAGCGCGTGGCGGTGGCGCGCGCCATCGTCACCCGCCCGCGCCTGCTGCTCGCGGACGAACCCACCGGGAACCTGGATTCTCGAGCCACGGTCGACGTCATGTCGCTGTTTCAGGAGCTGCACGCCAGCGGCATGACGATCCTCGTCGTCACGCACGAAGACGAGGTGGCGGCCTTCTGTGACCGAGCGTTGATCCTCCGCGATGGGCGAATCGTGTCCGACCGGCCCGTGGTCCCGGCCAGCGCGGCCGCCGCCCTGGCGCGCCTGGACGCCCGATGAGCCTCGTCCGCCTCGTGGAGCTCGCGCTCGGCAGCCTGCGCCGCAACCTCGCGCGCTCGGTGCTCACCGTGCTCGGGGTCGTCATCGGCGTCGCCGCTGTCGTCGTCATCGTCGCGATCGGCCAGGGCGCCCGCGCGCAGATCGAGGCGCGCGTGGCCACGCTCGGCAAGAACCTCGTGGTCATCACCCCGGGCGCCTCCGCCCCCGGCGGGAGCGCCGCGGCCGCGAGCCAGGCCGTGCTCGAGGTCGCGGACGTCGAGGCCATCGACCGCGAGGTCGCCGACATCGCGGGCGCGACGCCGATCATCCAGACCTTCTCGTTCGCCGTCGTGGGCAACGTCAACTGGCGCACGTCGATCCACGGGGTCGACCACGACTGGTTCGCCATCCGCGACTGGACCGTGCGCTCCGGCCGGCCCCTCGACGAGGCCGACATCCGCGGGCGCCGCAAGGTCGTGGTGCTCGGCGCCACCGTCGCGAACGTGCTCTTCGGCGACGAAGACCCCGTCGGCGAGGAGCTGCGACTACGCCGCGTGCCCCTCACGATCGTCGGCGTGCTCGACCCCAAGGGGCCAACCGCCCAAGGCACCGACCAGGACGACGTCGCCGTGCTCCCGTACACGACCGTGCAGGCGCGCATGTCCGGTCGCCAGATGATCCCGCAGATCCTCGTCCAAGCCGTGGACGACGGCGCCGTGCCCGGGGTGGTGCGTGACGTGACCGCGGTCCTTCGAGAGCGGCATCGCCTCGCGCGCCAGGCCCCGGACGACTTCACGATCAAGGATCAGGCGCAGCTCGCGGAGGCCGCGCGTGGCGCGACGAAGGTCATGACCACCCTCCTGGGCGCCGTCGCGAGCGTGTCGCTCGTCGTCGGCGGGATCGGGATCATGAACATCATGATCGTGTCGGTCACCGAGCGCACGCGAGAGATCGGCATTCGCCGTGCCCTCGGGGCCCGTCGGCGCGACGTGCTCGCGCAGTTCCTCGTGGAGGCCGTGGTCCTGAGCGGGCTCGGGGGCGTCCTGGGCGCGCTCGCCGGCGTCGGGGTCGCGTGGGCGGTCGGGCAGGCGACGGGGTGGGCCACGCCGGTCACCCCGTCGAGCATCGGCGTCGCAATGATGTTCTCGGCGTTTGTCGGCGTCTTCTTCGGGTGGTACCCGGCGCGCCGCGCGGCCGCCCTCGACCCGATCGACGCCCTGCGGTTTCAGTGACGGCGGGCCCCGTTCAGCCGAGCCGGAGCCGGAGGTCGGCGATCTCCAGCGGGCGCGCGAAGTAGAAGCCCTGCGCGAGCTCACAGCCGAGCGCGACCAGCGCGGCGGCCTGCACCGCGGTCTCCACGCCCTCGGCCACCACGACGCAGTCGAGGGACTCCGCGAGGCGCACGATCGCCCGCGCGACGGCGGTCGCCCGAGGCTCGGGAAGATCGCGGACGAGGCTGTGATCGATCTTGATGCAGTCGACCGACAGGCGGTGCACCGCGGCGAGCGCGGAGTAGCCGGTGCCGAAGTCGTCGAGCGCCACGCGCACGCCCAGCGCGCGGACCGCCTCGAGCTGGCGCTGCGCGAGGTCGAAACGCCCGATCACCGCCGTCTCGGTGAGCTCGACCGTCAGCAGCGAGGGGTCGACGCCGCTCCGATCGAGCTCCGCCTTCACGTCCTCGGCCAGCGTCGGCAGGATGACCTCCCGCGCGGAGAGGTTCACCGCGAGCGGGAGCGCCAGGTGCTCTCGGGCCAACACGCCCGCGAGGGTCGTGGCGGAGCGGAACACGTAGCGCCCGATGTCGCGGATGATCCCCGACTGCTCCGCGATCGGGATGAACTCGGCCGGCGACACGTCCCCCAGCTCGCGGCTGCGCCACCGCAACAGGCACTCGCCGCGCACGATCCGCCCGTCGGCGAGCGACACGATCGGCTGGACGACGAGGCGCAGCTCCCCACCGGCCTCGGCGCCGGGCAGGAGCTGGTTGATGCGCCGCACCCGGTGCGCTTCGTCCGCGTAGCGATGCGCGAAACGGTGGACGCGGTTGCGGCCCGCGCGCTTGGCGTCGAACATCGCCGCGTCCGCGCGCCGGATCATCTCCTCCACCCCGGCATCGCCCGCCGCGTCCCACTCCGACACGCCGACGCTCGCGGTCAGGATCACGCGGAGCTGCTCCAGCTCGAACGGCACCGACAAGGCGTGCCGCAGGCGCTCCGCCAGCCGCTCGCCGTCGTGTCGCACGAACACCACGAATTCGTCGCCGCCCATGCGCCCCGCGAAGTCGCCGTCCGGCAGCGCGCCGCGGATTCGGCGGGCGGCGGCCTGGAGCGCGAGGTCCCCCATGCGGTGCCCGAGGTGATCGTTGATGGCCTTCAGCCCGTCGAGATCCAGGTAGAGGACGTCGAACCCCTCGCCCGTGAGCCTGCGGCGCTCCGCCTCGAGCAGCACGCCGTGCCGATTGGCGAGCTCGGTGAGGCGGTCGGTGTGGGCCAGCCGCATCAGCTCGGCGCGCTCCCGCCGCTGCGCGGTGATGTCGAACAGGCAGGCCAGCGCCCGCGCGGCGCCGGACGCCGAGGCGACCCGGCGGAGCTCGACTCGGAAGACGCGGTGCCCCCGCTCCGTCGGCAGCTCCATCTCGTGCGCGCGCGGCTCCACCGAAGTGAGCGACGCCATCACGTTGCGGGCGGGGACCGCGTCCGGGAGGAGGTGCCCGAGGTGCTGGACCACGCCCCCCAGCAGGTCTTCGCACGCGCCGTTCATGCTGAGCACGCGCCCGTCGTCGTCGAACAACACCAACAGGAGCGATATATTGGCTGCCAACGCCACGAGTTACTCAGCGGGCGGCTCGATGTCCGTCTCCGTGCACATGGCGTCGGTGCCGTCGGGCAGGCGCACATGGTGGTGAACGAGGTGCACCCGCTTGGCGACCCCCCGCGGGTAGATCACCGCCGCCTCGGTGACCGTCTCGCCCGACCGGACACGCTCCCGGAAGGAATAGAGGGCCCCGACCCGCGCCTCCGACATGTCCGCGGTGAGGTCCCGCCGGCGCATCGTGTCGTTGTCCGGGACGTCCCAGAGCGCGCGGGCCGCCGCGTTGGCCCACACGATTTGCCGGCGTTCGAAGCAGAAGATCCAGAGCGGGATCCGCAGGGCGTCGACGTGGGCCCAGCTGGTGTCGATCGCGTCGAGGATGCGCCGATCGTCCACCTTCTCCGGGTCCAACGGCGGGAGCGACCGCCAAGCCGCGGCGTCGCCGACGGTCGGAGGCTCCGGAGTGGTGACGGACGACTCGTTCAGTGGACCCCCTACGCTCCGGTGTCGAGCGGGTCGCACTCGTTGCCGGCGTCGGCGTCCGCGTCCTGCAGATCGAGCAGCTCGGTCTCGCACTCGTCCTGCAGATCCGGGTCGGCGTCCGCGTACTCGACGCGGCATTGATCGCAGTCGAAGCCGGCTTCGCCGTCGTGACAGTCGCACACGTAGTCGCAGTAGTCCTGGCAGGGCCCGGCGGAGCTGAAGTCGCACGCGAGCGCGAGGAGGAGGAGGAGCATGGCTGCGTTAGTAGCCTCGCATGCGGCGCACGGTCAAGGACTCGGTCGTCGTCGTCACCGGGGCGACGAGCGGCATCGGCGGCGCGATCGCGCGGACGTTCGCGCGGGCCGGCGCACGCGTGGTCGCGACGGGTCGCGACCAGGCCCGGCTGGGAGCGGTCGCGCCCTTCGTCGACCTCGCGCTCACGCTCGACCTCACCGACGCCACGAGCGTCGAGGTGGCCGCGGCCGCCGCCCTCGACCGCCACGGTCACGTCGACGTGCTCGTCAACAACGCGGGCGTCGGCCTGTTCGAGCCGCTCGAGCGCACCTCCGACGACGACCTCCGCCGGCTGCTCGAGGTGAACCTCGTCGGTCCGGCGCGCCTGACCCGCGCGCTCCTGCCGAGCCTCCGGTCCCGCCGCGGCGCGATCGTACAGATCGCGAGCGTCGCGGCGCGGCGCGGCTACGCGCGCCACACCGCGTATTGCGCGGCCAAGCACGCCCTCGCCGGGTGGAGCGACGCCCTGCGCGTCGAGCTCGCCGGCGCGGTCGACGTCGTGGTGGTGAACCCGCCCGCAGTTCGGACGCCGTTCTTCGCCAACGCGGGCTGGCCCGACTTCGAGGCGGCGCACCCGGACCTGCGCCTCGCCACGCCGGACGAGGTGGCCGCCGCGACCCTCGCCGCCACCGAGCACGGGGCGCGGGAGGTGTTCGTCGGCGCGCGGGCGCGCTGGCTCAACGGACTGAACCGGCTGGCCCCGGGCCTCTCGGACGTGCTCAGGCCGCGCCGGTGATCCGCAAGAAGACGTCTTCCAACGTCTGCCCCAGCGGCACGATCTCGTCGCGGGTGCCGATGGCCGCGATGCGCCCGTGGTGCACGATCGCCAGCCGATCGCACACCTCGGCGGCGACCTCCAGGCTGTGGGTGCTCATGAACACCGTGCGGCCGGCCGCGGCGATGGCCCGGAACACCCCCTTGATCTGACGCGCCCCGCGCGGGTCGAGCCCGACCATGGGCTCGTCGACGATCAGCAGCCTGGGTTCGGTCAGGAGCGCGCCCGCGAGGGTGAGGCGCTGCTTCATGCCGTGACTGTAGGACTCGACGAGGGCGTCGGCGACGTGCAGGAGGCCCTGCTCCTCCAGCGCGGCGTCCACGCGGGCGTCGAGCCCATTGGCGGCCATGCCATATACGTCCGCGCGGAACCTGAGGAACTCGCGAGCCGTCAGCTTGTCGTAGAGGTACGGGCGGTCCGGGATGAACGCCATGCGCCGTCGGGACTCCACCGGCGCGTCGGTCAACGACAGGCCGTCGATGTGGATCGTGCCCGCGGTCGGCGGGAGCACGCCGGACAACATGCGCAGGGTCGTCGTCTTGCCAGCCCCGTTCAGGCCGAGGAAGCCGAACACCTCGCCCGGGTGGACCTCCAGATCCAACGGGTGTACCGCCTGGAAGGTGTTGTACCGCTTCTCGATCTGTCGCGCGCGGATCATTCCACCACCTTCACCCGGATGCGGCCCATCACGCCCATGATCTCCACCTGGCGGTCGAGGTCGCCGGTCACCAGCTTGAGGTGCGAGGCGTCGGCCGGGAACTGTCGCAGGGTCGGGTCTACCGGCACCCAGCCCGGCTGACCCGACGAGTCCGTAGGTCCGAGGCGCACCTCTGGCCACGCGTGGTAGTAGAACGCGTCGCCGAGCGAGGCGTTGTACACGAGCCCCGCGGCGATGCGCGAGGGGATGCCCGCGGCGCGCGTGAGGCTGACGAACAACGCCGTGTGCTCGTTGCAGTCCCCACGGCCGCTCCGGAGCACCTCGAGCCCGTTCGGAATCCCGATCGTCGGCACCTTCTGAACGTACGACGCCACGAACGCGTGGATGGCCCGCACCGCGGCGAGCCGGTCCGTCGCGCCGGCCACGAGCGCGTCGGCGCGCGCGACGATCTCCGGGTGGGTCGCGGGCAGGCTCAGGCTCGCCTCCGTGTCCCCGGCGCCCTCGATCGGCAGCCCCGCGACGAGCTGCTCGTCCAGGGGTACGTCGATCACCACCGTCGCGCCGTCCCGCGTCTGCAACGGGGGCTCCGAGGGTACACGATCGAGCTCGATCCCAGAGATCTCGAACACCGAGCGCGAGCCGCGCGGCGGTGGCCCTTCGGCGGGCACCGCGGACAACCCGACCAGATCGGGCGGATCCGCGGCGTCGATCGCGATCGCCTCGCCGCGGGGCATCCGGACCGCGCTCAGCCCCATGCCTCCTTCCTCGCGCAGCACGGCCCCGTCGGACCCGACCAGGCGGCGGGTCTCGAAGCCGCTCACGCGCGTGCGGAGCCAGTACGCCGTGTCGCCGTTGGGGAGCAGCTCCGGCGCCTCCACGCTCACCCTCGCCGACGTGTTGAGCTGCTGGATCGGGTCGAAGTACGGCACCTCCCACGACGTCCCGGGCGTGAGCGTGCGGCCGCGCACCACCGTGCCGAAGGTCTGCCCGATGACCGGCGGCTCCGGCACGGCGAACTCGAGCCGCGTGGTGGTGCCGGACTGGACGAGGTCCAGCACGATCTTGCCGTCTTTCCACTCCCCCGCGCCCGCGATGCGCGTCGGCGCGCTGAGCACGAAGTCGAACCGCCGCACCCGCCCTTCGGGATCGGTGAGCGCCGTCCCCGCGGTGAGGATCTGCTGGACCTCGCCCATGGAAGCGAGCTTGAACACCATCTTCTGCTGGAAGAGGCGGCCGCCGTCCGCGGTCGGCGCCTCGCTCGACACCGAGTACCCGACGTGCTGCCCGCTCTGGAAGAGCCCCATCCACTGCTCTTCCGCCGGTCCGGCGGCGATCGCCGCGACGTCCAACGCCGGCAGCCCGTCCTCCCCGCCGCCCCAGGTCGCCCATCCCGCCACGGCCACCCACCCGACGAGCGCGGCGAGCTCCACGACGAAGAGCACGCGCTTCATGGGATCAACGGAGCCAGGAGCCGATGCGCTCGGTCCGGAGCGAGCCGAGCGCACGAATGCGCCCCTTGCAACTGTCGAAGCTCAGCCACACGAACATGGCCTTGCCCTTGATGTAGGACCGCGGGACGAAGCCCCACACGCGGCTGTCGGCCGAGTGGTCACGGTTGTCGCCCATCACGAAGTAGTGCCCGGACGGCACCTCCGTCGGCCCGTAGCTCGCCATGCGCTGGTAGCGGCCGGCCTGGAGCGTCGGGTGCGCCACGGACCCGAGCTGCTCGGTGTAGGCGTCCATCTCGTAGTTCGAGCAGGTGTTGTCGGCGTACACCACCTTGCCGGCGGGCGTTCGCGCCTGCTCCTCGCCGTTGACGTACACCGTGTCGTCGCGAACCTCCACCCGGTCGCCGGGCAGGCCCACGATGCGCTTGATGTAGTCGGTCGAGCAGGGGGTCTCGGGCCCGGACTCGATGCGGCCGCCGGAGAGCACGCGCGGAGCACGCGTGATGAAGCAGGTCGGATCGGGGTTGTAGTCGGGCGGGTACGAGAACACGACGATGTCGCCGCGCTCGGGCTCGCCGAGGGGCAGGATCTCGGTGTTCGTGAACGGGACCCGGAGGCCGTAGGTGAGCTTGGAGATCACGATGAAGTCGCCGATCTGCAGCGTTGGCACCATGCTGCCGGACGGGATCTGGAAAGGCTCGATGAGCACCGAACGAATGACCAGGACGAAGAGGATCGCGGGACCCCAGCCGCGGACGACCTCCCACACCCAGAGGAGGGGTGACGTGGGCGGCGGGGCGTTCGGGACCTTCTGCAGGTCGATGTCCAGACCGTCGCCCAACGTCCCTCCGCGTGGCACGCGCGCGACCTTCGTGTCGCGGAGCACGCCCTGTAGCACGCCGCGCGCTACGTCAACACCATGAGCCCTCTCCGTCGCCTGGCGCTGCCCCCGCGCGAGCCGGAGCCGCACGGCCTTGAAAAGAAGGCCGCCGTAGCGCTGATCTTCGGCCCTGACGACGACCTCCTCTTCATTCGCCGCGCCGAACGCAAGGGCGACCCGTGGAGCGGAGACATGGCGTTCCCGGGTGGCCGAGCGGAGCCGTACGACCCGGACCTCGTCGCGACCGCCGCGCGTGAAACGGCCGAAGAGATTGGGCTCGATCTCGGTTCTTCCATGTTCCTCGGCGCGCTTCCCCCGCTCCAGACCCCGGTGCGGCTCCCCATCGGAAACTTCGGCGTGTTTCCCTTCGTGTGGCGCGTCGACGCGTGGCCCCGAGAATTCGTCACCAGCGACGAGGTCGCGGCCGTGCACCGCTACGCCTTCGACCGCCTCGCGTCCGGCGACGGCCGGAGCACGTTCCGGTACGTCGGCCACGGCCGAGACGTCGAGCTCCCCTGCGTCGACCTCGACGGCGCCCGGATCTGGGGCCTGACGTTGCGAATGGTGGATACGCTCCTGGAGCGCCTCGCGCGATAGTTCCATGGGGATGTTGCTCCTCCTCGCCTGCGTGCACACGCCGCCGCACGACCCGGTCCAGGGCGAGCCGTCGGTCACGTCGGCGTGGCGTGAGGAGCCGCTCGACCCCGGCGCGTGCATGTGGTCGTCGGAGAACCTTCGTTTTGGCGGCACGCCGCTGTGGGTGGAGGACACGCCGCCAGAGGACGGCTGGTGCCGCGCGCCGTCGGACAGCGCGCGCCTCGTCGACGTCCTCGGGGTCGACGGCCCGTTCCTCTCCGCGCGCCTCGAGACGCGGTCGTGCTGTCCGGAGCGCGTGGCCGTGCGTTGTGTCACCTGGGACGTCCGAACCGGCGCGCCGGCCACGCTCGAGAGCTACGACCCGCGCCACGCCGAGCGTCGTTGGGAGCGGGCACAACGCCGGGCCCCCGACGGGTACACGCTCGAGCGCGAAGGCTTCCTCGTCGGCGACCGCCACGTGCGCTTCTGCGCGCGCCGCGGCGAGGACGTCGTGCTGGTGGGCGTCCCCTGAGCACGCTACGGGACGCCGTGGCCGCTCGCCCTGACGCCCCGCCGATCGCGCAGCTCGTCCGGCTGTTGTCGCCCCGTGCCATCGGCATGCGCAACACCGTCCTCCGCGGCGGGCGTCGCTGGATGTACGCCGGGCTGACGGCGCTCGGCCTGCTCTTCTGGCTCATCCTGTTCGCCACGATGTACGCGCTCGTGTCGCGCTTCTGGGCCGTGGACGGCTTCGGACCGTTCCTCGCCCGAAAGCTCCTCGAGATGCTGCTCGCGAGCCTCTTCACGATGTTGTGCTTCTCCAACGTCGTGACCGCGCTCAGCACGTACTACCTGTCGGAGGACCTCGAGCTCGTCCTCTCGCTGCCGGTCGATCGGTCCACCTTCCACTACGCGCGGTTCCTGGACACCCTCGGGCAGTCGAGCTGGATGATGGGCCTGTTCGGGCTGCCGGTGTTCCTCGCCTACGGCATCGCGATCGGCGCGAGCGCGGCGTACTACGTCGCCCTCCTGCTCGCGATCCCCGCGCTGCTCGTCCTCGCGTGCAACATCGGCGTGATCGTCGCCACGATCCTCGTGAACGTGTTCTCCGCGCGACGCACGCGCGAGCTCATGGTGTTGATGGGCTTCGTGGCGTTGGCCGCGCTCTTCGTGCTCATCCGCACGCTTCGCCCGGAGCGCCTCGTCCGCGCCGAGGAGTTCGAGAACCTCGCGGAGTGGCTCGACGCGGTGCGGGTCCCGGCGCCCGTCCTGTTCCCGCCGCGCTGGGCCACCGAAGTGTTGGCCAACACCCTTCTTTATGCGCCGTTTCCGTGGACGGAGGCGCTGCTGCTCGGCTTCGGGGCCGTCGCCAGCATGGGCGTGGCCCGCTGGGTCGTGCTCCGCGGCTTCGACGGCGGCTGGGTCATGGCGCAGGAGGCCCGCGAGGCGCGGTTCCACACGTCGCGGGTGTTCGACACCCTCGCGCTCGTCGTGCCGCGGCGTTGGCGGCCGATCGTCAGCAAGGAGCTGCGCGTGTTCGTGCGCGACCCGAGCCAGTGGAGCCAGGTGTTCCTGCTCGGCGGGGTGTGCGCGATCTACCTCGTGAGCGTGGCGACGCTGCCCCTCGACATGTTCACCGGCGAGCTCCTCACCGGCCTCAAGCAGGCCCTCGCGTTCCTCAACCTCGGCATGGGCGGGTTCGTCATGGCGGCCATCGCCGCCCGGTTCCAGTTCACCGCGGTGAGCCGCGAGGGACGGAGCTGGTGGGTGCTGCGCGGCGCGCCGGTCGAGCCCACGACGGTGCTGTTCGCGAAGGCGGCGGTCGGGTTGATCCCGATGTTCGTGGTCGGGGAGGTCGTCGTCGTCGGGAGCGGGCTCGTGCTCGACGCGCCGCGCTGGCTGCTCGCGCTCCAGGCGTTCGTCACGGTGGGCCTCGCCACCGGCATCTCGGGCCTCGCGATCGCGATGGGGGCGTGGTGGCCCGACTTCCGCGCGGACTCCGCCGCGCACGCCGCGTCGGGCCCGGCGGCCATGTTCTTCATGGTGTCGGCGTTGATGCTCGTCTTCGTCGTCATGCTGCTCGTGGGGCTGGGCGTGGCGGCGGGGCTCTGGTCGGGCGGCGTCACGCCGGTGGCCGTCGCGCTGGTGGCCGCGGCGCTCGGCGTCTGCGTCACCGCCTCGATCTGGCCGGTGCGGCGCGCCGCGCGCGACCTCTGGGCCCAGGGGCTGCCGTGACCCGGACGCGCGCGTGATCCTCGCGCTCGCCCTCGCGTGCGCGCCCAGCATCCTGCACCGCGTGGAGCCTCCTCCGCTGCCCGCGCCCGCGGCCGAGGCTCCGCAAGCGCCGGCGCGCGTGCGCGCCCTCACCCTGGCGGCGCGCCTCGCGCTGCTGCGCGGCGACTCCGCCGACGCGATGCGCCTCGCCCGCACGGGGCTCCTGCACGCCCCGGACGCCGCCGCGCTGCACCTCGTCCTCGGGGAGGCCCAGCTCGCCTCCGGGGCCCCGGCGGACGCGCGCGGGTCCTTTCTGCTCGCGACGCGCGGCGGCGCGCCGATCGACCGCCAAGCCTGGGAAGGCGTCGCCCGTGCGGCGCGATCCGGTGGCGACGGCGCGGGCGCCAAAAGCGCCGACCGCGAGGCCCTCCGCGCCGCGCGCGCCGCGGGTGCGGGCCCCGTCGTGGTCCACCGCCTGCACGCGCCGCTCGCCGACGACGGCGCGCTCGACGCCGACGCCGTGCGGGAGTGGAGCACCGTGCCCGGCGGAACCGCCGCCGACCTCGGGCCTCGGGCCCGCCTCCGGCTCGCCATCGGCGACGCCGCGGGCGCGTTCGACGACGCCGGCCGCGCGTTGCGGATGTCCGCAGCGGCCGGCGAACCCGTCCGAGAAGACGCCTTGGACGTCTATGTCCACGCAGGAGCGCTGCTCGCGCGCGACCCGCTCCCCCTGCTCGCGGAGCTCGCGGAGCTCGTGCGCGCGCGACCCGCCGACGATCGCCTCGCGCGTCGCCTCGCTTCGTTGGCACGCCCGTCGGCCGCGCCTACCCTCCCCGAGGGCGAAGCCCCCGAAGGTGGACGATGATCCCGTTCCTTCCGACCCTGATGCTCCTCCTCGCGTGCGTGCGCGCGCCTCCCGTCGTCGACGTGCCGGCCGCCACCCCCGCCGAGCTGCTCGCGACGGCCGTGGCGGAGGCGCCGGCCGGGCCGGCCATCGCCACGTTCTCGATCCGTGTCCAAGGGCCCGACGCGGGCGTGTCGGCGCAAGGCACCGCCCTCGTGGCGCCCGGCGGCCGCTTCCGGCTCGAGCTTCGCGGCCCCATCGGCGGGCCCGCCTTCATCGCCGCGTGCGACGGCACGACGCTGCGGGCGTGGGAGGCCGGTCCCAACCGCGTGTGGGAGGCGACCGACCTCGACGCCCGGCTCCGCGGCGCCACCAACGGCGCCTTGGGGCTCGACGCGCTCTCAGAGCTCCTGCTCCTGCGCCTCCCCCGCGGCCTCCCCCCGCCGACGTCGACGCGCACGCGCGACGGGCGCCCGAGCTTCGAGTGGGCGCAAGGAGGCGCCCAGCTCGCGGTCGATCTCGACGCCGCCACGGCCCGGGTGGCCCGCCTCGGCCTCGTCGGCCCGGACGGGCAGGCATGGCTCGGGCTCCAGGGGGAGGCCGACACGAGCCGACCGAGCCGCGACAAGCCGGGCCCGGCGCGCCCGCCGCGCACGCTCACGGTCGTGCTGCCGCCGATGAACACCACCGCCGAGCTGAACTTCGGCGCGTGGACGAACGCCGCGCCCACGGACCCGGCGTTCCGCCTGGCGTTGCCGGCCGGCGCCACGGTCGAGGAGCTGCGCCTGCCGTAGGCGCCGTGTCAGCCCCCGGACGCCTTCACGCGCTCGCCGAGCTCGCGCAGCGCCGCCTCGCGCGCCGGGTCGCGAAAGTACTCCGCGCCGATCGTCCCGTCGGACCACGCCTCTTCGGCGTCGTACTCCCAGTTCAGGAACATGATCAGCCCCGGCACGTCGGCGAGGACCGCCCCATAGCGGCGGATCTCGTCGGCGGACATCGCGTGGAAGCCGCGCCGCCAACCCGGCTGTCCGCTGGAGCCGTCGCCGCCGTCCGCGATGTTCAGCCCGTTGATGATGCCGAGGCCGAGCTCAGCGGCGCGCGCCGCCTCGGTCGCCGCGTAGACCTCGACGGGACCCTCTTTCGACTCGTATTGATTCACACACGCGTCCACCAGGGTGTAACGCCCGCTGGCAGGGACGGGGATGGTCGTGGCCTGCACACGAACGAACGTCATCAAACCCGGGAACAACGCGTCCGAGTGCGCCGCCATGGCCTCGAGATCGGCCGCGCTCGGGTCGACCGTCTCGAAATTGTGGATGTCGTCGAGGATCATGTGGCCCGTCAGCGTTCCATCTTCGATGAAGGACGCCACGTCGGCGCCCCGCCACCGATCGAGGTTTGCCTTCCACTTCTCGAGGTCGAAGGCGCCGCCGGTGGTGTACGCCCAATGGTCGTCCGTCATGCGGAGGGTCACCTTCAGGCCGGCGCGCCGCACCATGGGCAGGAGGACACGCACCGTCCACGACGGGTTGGAGCTCGCGACCTGGAACACCGTGAGCCCCAACCGCGACTCCACGTCCGCGAGGCCCGCGCTCGACACGTACCCGTTGAGGCCCCAGAAGCCGTACAACGGCGGCGTCCGCGGCGGGTCCGCCTCCACCGACGCCTGGCTCTCGACCGCCGTGGCGATCGCCGGGCCGGCCGACGCGGCGCGGAGCGGCACGGCGGCCGACGGCTCGGCCGCGGGTGCGCATGCCATCCACCCAAACAAACAGACGCGCGCGAGTACCATCATCGCCCCCCCATCACAGAAGCGTACACCGCGACATAGGAAGTGGCCATCACCGAGACGTCCAATCGTTCGCGTGCGACCCGCGCGCCCGCCGCGCCGCGCGCGTGCAACGTCCCGGGCGCCGCCGCGCCCCGGGCCAGCACGCCCGCCAGCGCGCGCGCGTCGCCTTTGGGGACGAGGAACCCCGTCTCTTCCGTGACCAGCTCCGGCACGCACCCCACGGCCGTGGCGATGACCGCGAGACCCGCCGCCATGGCCTCCATCACCACGAGGGGGTTGCCCTCCCAATCCGACGGCAGCACGAACGCGTCCGCCGCCCCCATCCAACGTGGCAGATCGCGGCGAACCCCGAGGAATCGGATGTCGCGGCCAGCTTCGGCGGCCTGCCGTTCCAGCGCGTCGCGCAGCTCGCCCTCCCCCGCGATGCAGAGGGTCGCGTGCGCGAGCGCCGGGTCCGCGAAGGCCCGCACGAGCAACGCCTGGTTCTTCTGCGCGTTCAACCTTCCCGCGGTGAGGAACAGCGGGCGGGCGTCGTCGATGCCGAGCTCCGCCCGGACCGCCGCCCGCGCCCCCGAAGGCGGCGCGTGACGCGCGACCGGGATCCCGTTGGGGATGACCGCGCCGGCGGGCCTCCGGTACGTCCGCTCGAAGCTCCGCGCGACGGCGTCGCCGATGCACACCGGGGTCACCCCGGCGCGGAACGCGACGTGCTGGAAGAGTCGGATGGGCGGTTCCACCTCATGTTCCGCGAGGTTGTGAAGGGTGTGGACCACGCGGGCGCGGCGGTGGCCGAGCGCACGTGCCGGCAGCGCGTACGGCAGGAGGTGCAGGTGCGTGTGCAAGACGTCCGGCCGAAGCTCCCGAAGAGCGGTCGCGAGGCGCGGCACGAGCCCGCGGTCGAAGCCCTTCGACTTTCCGAGGAACCGCAGCGGCACCCCCGCGGCGCGCAGCTCCTGCTCGATCCAGGAGCCCGTCGGGTCGTAGCAGGACACGAGCGCGGCGTCGTGACCGAGCGTGCGGAGCTGCAGCGCGAGGAGCGCCGCCATGCGCTCCGCGCCTCCGACGTCGAGCGACGGCACGAGCTGCACGACGCGCATCAGACCGCCCTCAGGCGCGCGAGGTCGGAGGGCGACCAGGCGCCGGTCAGCCGGCCCGCCCCGACGAAGCCCGCCGCGCCGAGGGCCACCGCCGCGAGCACGTGGACCCCACCCGGGAGCGCCCACAACAGCGCCGCCATCGCCGCGGCGGCCGCGCCGACCCGAACGGCCGACGGCGTCACGGAGAGCCCGGGCAGGACAGGTCGCAGGCGCGCGTAGAGCCACAGCGCGAGCAGGGCCTCCGTGGCGAGCGTGGCCCCGGCCGCGCCGAGGTGCCCGTACGCGGGGATCGCCCAGGCGATGAGCGCCAGGTTGAAGACCGCGGCGACGACCGCGGCCGTCGTGCGGTCGTTCTGGCGGTCGAGCGCGGACAGGGCCATGCCGTAGCCGTTGCTCAAGAACCGGAGCGGCAACAGCGGCGCCATGATCGCGAACGCGAGGGCTGCCGGCGCGTAGGCTTCGCCGCCGAGCAGGATCATCAGCGGCTCCGCCGTGAGCACGCCCCCGACGGCCACCGGCACGCTCAGCGCGAGGAGGATGCGCGCGGCGAAGCCCATCTCGTCGGCGGCACGCGCAGGATCGTCGACGAACCTCGACATGCGCGGAAACAACCCGGACGTGAACGTCTCGGCGAGCACGGTGACGAGGCTCAGGAGCATCACCGCCGCGCGGTACACCCCCACCTCCTCGTCCCCCCGCACGTTCGCGAGCACGATCACGTCGACGCTCAGGTAGATCGTGACGAACAGCGCGTTGATCCCAAACGGCACCGACACCCGCAGCAGCTCTCGCACGGCGGCGAACGACGTGCGGAGCCCCGGGACCTCGAGCCGGCGGAAGATCCACGCGCTGACCCCCAGGGTCACCAGGCCGTCGAGGACCTGCGCCACGAACACGCCCACCACCCCCGCGTGCAGGCCCAGCACCGCCACCAGGGTCCCGATCACCAACGCGAGCCGCCCGAGGGCGCTGCCCGGTACCCCGAGGCGCATGCGCTGGATCGCGTGGAAGTACGACGTGGGGACGAGGCTGAGCGCCTGCAGGGAGACCGCGAGCGCGGCGAGGAGCGCCGCCACGAGCACGTCGACGCGTCCGTCGACGAGCAGCACCCACGCGGCGACGACCACGCCCGTGACCCCGCCGAGCAGCAGCGTCGCCGCCGCCGCGGTCGCCAACCAGCGCCCCGCGGTGTCCGGCGCGCGCGCGATCTCGCGCTTGAGCAGGCGGTCCATCCCCATCGTGGCCGCGAACGATGCAAGTCCGACCAGGATGTTGACGTAGCCGTAGACACCGAAGCCCTCGACGCCGAGGCCGCGCATGAGCACGACGTTGACCGCGAAGCCCGCCGCCAGCCGGAACGCTTGGATCATCCCGAGCGACGCGAGGTTGCTTCCGCGCATGGTCGCGCAGTGTACCCCGCGCGCTCGCTCGGCCCAGCGTCCGACGGCGCGGCGCGCGTGACGTCGCCGCACCGTTCACCCACCGTCACCCTCGGTCACCAATCGTGGCGGCGTCCACAGGATACCTACGCGCCTCGATGCCCGACGCCCTCCCCCTCGTGCGCACGCGCGGCTGGCTCGGCGAGGCGTTCGTCGTCGAGACGGCGCCCGCCGCAACGGAGCGCGTCCCCGTCGTGCTCCTCCCGCCCTTCGGGTACGAAGACACGAGCGCGTACCGCCCGCTCCGCGCCTTGGCGGACGTGCTGGCGCGGGCCGGGCACCGGGTCGTGCGCCTCGACTGGCCGGGCCTGGGAGACAGCGCGGGCGCCGCCGAAGACGGCGATCTGACCGGGCGCATGCGCGACGCCGTCCGCGCCGTCGTGGCGTCCTTGCGCGCGCGCGGCGCAGGCCGGGTCGCGGCGATCGCGGTGCGGGCCGGGGGGCTCGTCGCGGCCGGCCTGCCCGGCATCGACGACCTCGCGTTGTGGGGCGTTCCGTCGTCCGGCAAGGCATTCCTCCGTGAGGAGCGTGCGTTTCACCGCATGGCCGCCTCGATGTTCGGCGCCGCGCCGGCCGGTGTGGCGCCGCCCGCAGAAGGCGCGGTCGAGGCCGGCGGCTTCCTCTACGCGCCCGCGACGGTCGCCAGCCTCGCCACGATCGACGTCGAAGCCCTGCTGCGGGCCACGCCGCCCGCGCGGCTGCTGATCCTCCCGCGCGACGGCACCACGCCGCCGGCCGCCTGGAGCGCGCTCCCCAGTGACGTGACGATCGGGGTCGCCGAGGGCGTCGGCGCGCTCCTCGAGGACCCGTACCGCTCCGCCCTCTCGCCGGCGGTGGCCGACGCGCTTCGGTCGTGGCTCGCGCTTTCGGCGGACACCGGCGCCTTGGCGCCGCCCGCCCTCGCGGCCTCGATCGCGCTCGAAGGGGGGGTTCGCGAGCGCGTGTGGATCGGCGCGGGCGGCGCGGGCGCGCTCTCCGGCGTCGTGGCCGAGCCCGCGGGCGGCGCGGCGCCGGGCGAGCCGTGGACGCTCTTCTTCAACGCGGGCGGCGTGCGCCGCTCCGGACCGAACCGGTTGTGGACCACCTCCGCGCGCGCGCTCGCCCGACTCGGTCGGCCGTCGCTGCGCTTCGACGTGCGCGACGTGGGTGACAGCGACGGCGTCGACACCCCGCACGCCGACCTCGAAGCCATGTATGCCCCGAGCGCGATCGACGACGCCACGGCGGCCTGGGACGCCGTGAAGGCGATGGGCGCCGGCTCCGTGGAGGTCGTCGGGCTGTGCTCCGGCGCCTTCCTGGGCGCGCAGGTGGCGGCGCGACGCCCCGTCGCCCGGGCGGTGCTCTTCAACGGGCTCGCGTTCGTCTGGAACGAAGAGGCGAAGGCCGCCGGCTACACCGCCCATATCTTCCGTTCTCTCCTCGATCTTCGCCGCTGGACCCGCCTGCTCACGGGCCGCATCGACGCGCGCGCGCTCGCGCGCGCCGTCGTGACGACGACCCGCCTCCGCGGCGCCGCCGCGCTCGCCCGCGCCCGTGGGGAGCCGCCGCCGAGCCCGGTCGACGCGCTGCTCGAGGAGGTCCGCGCAGCCGGCACCCGCCTTCACCTCGTGTCGAGCGCGGGCGACCCGAGCATCGAGTACCTCCATCGCCACGTTCCGCCGGCGCGCCGCCCGCGGCTCACCGTGCTGCCCGGGGTCGACCACACCGTGCGGCCGGTGTGGGCCCATGCCCACGTGGTAGCCTTGGTCACGACCGATCGCCCCCTCGCCGAATTCACCGAGTAGGAAGCGCCATGCGTACGGAAAAGATTCGGGACATCCTCCTTCGTTTCGGACGCCTCACGGTGGAGCCCGGAGCGCTCGCCGACACGACGGACCTGTTCGAGGTCGGGCTGACCTCGCTCACGACGGTGCAGGTGATGCTGGCGTTGGAAGACGCGTTCGACGTCGAGTTCCCCCAGAACATGCTGAGCCGCCGCCACTTCCAGTCGATCGACACCATCGACGCCTCCCTCGCGGAGATCCTCGGCGAATGACCACCTCCATCGAATCGGTGTACGCCGACGCGCACGCGCTCGGCCGCACGGTCCTCTCCGTACACGCCGCGTCTGTCGACGCGGAGGCCCGCTTCCCGTCCGAGTCCTTCGCGGCGCTGAAGGCCGCGCGCCTGCTGTCGGCCTACGTGCCCGAAGAGCTCGGCGGCATGGGCCTCAGCGCCCGCGAGATCGCCAAGGTCTGCGAGATCTTCGGCAACTACTGCGCCAACACCGCGATGGTGTTCGCGATGCACCAGATCCAGGTCGCGTGCATCCGCCACCACACGCTCCACAGCCCGACCTTCCGCGACATCCTGCGCGAGCTCTCCGAGCGCCAGCTCCTGCTCGCGTCCGCCACCACCGAGATCGGCACCGGCGGCGACGTGCGCTCCAGCATCTGCGCCGTGATCACCGAAGGCGGCCGTTACCACCTCGAGAAGCAGGCGCCTGTCATCTCGTACGCGGACGAGGCGGACGCCATCCTGATCACCGCTCGGCGCGCCCCCGACGCGGGTCCGCACGACCAGGTCCACGTGTTCGCCCGGCGTGAGCACTGCGCGCTCACGCCGCTCTCCAACTGGGACACCCTCGGGTTCCGCGGCACCTGCAGCATCGGGTACAAGGTGGTCGCCAGCGGCCCCGCCGACCTCGTGCTCCCCGCGCCGTACGCCGAGATCCACGCGAAGTCGATGCACGGGTTCGCGCACGGCACCTGGGGCTCGCTGTGGCTCGGGCTCGCCAACGACGCCCTCAACCGGGCCCGCGCGTTCGTGCGCGCCGAGGCGCGAAAGACCCCGGGCAACCTGCCTCCCGGCGCGCTCCGCCTCGCCGAGGCCGACACCACCCTGTTCGCGTTCCGCAGCATGGTCGAGAACACCGTCGCCGAGTACGACGCTCGGCTGAGCGCTTCGGGCGACGAGCCCTTCGCCACCGACTACGGGTTCACCCTGCGGCTCAACAACCTGAAGGTGAAGTCGTCGGAGCTCGTGGTCCAGGTGGTGAGCGAGGCGATGATGATCTGCGGCATCCACGGGTACCGCAACGACTCGAAGCACAGTGTCGCCCGCCACCTCCGCGACGCGTACGGCGCCGCCCTGATGGTCAACAACGACCGCATCCTCGGCCAGAGCGCGAACGTCCAGATCCTGCAGCGGGAGGGCTGATGACCGAGGACGTGTACGGCGCGCTTCGCGACCGCATGGTGGAGGCCGGGCTGCTGATCCCCACCGGCGTGCGCGGCGTGTTCGGCCGAAGCTTCGCCTTCGAAGACGTCATCGCACGGTTCGAGCGCCTGTTGGGTCAGGTCGGCGCCGACACCGCTCCCACCGTGGTGCACTTCCCGCCGATCTTCCCGCGCGCGACGTACACCCAGCTGAGCCACATCCAGAACTTTCCGGACCTGATGGGCTCGGTGCACGCCTTCGTCGGCAAAGACGCTGAACAGAAGGCGATGATCGCGCAGCTCGAGTCCGGCGCGGACTGGACGCGCAGCCTGGCGGCCAGCGACGTCATGTTGATCCCCGCCGCGTGCTACCCGCTGTACCCCACGCTCGAAGGGCGCCTCCCGGAAGGCGGCCGCACGTTCGAGCTCTGCACCTGGGTGTTCCGCCACGAGCCGTCGGATGATCCTGCGCGGATGCAGATCTTCCGTCAGCACGAGTTCATCCGCGTCGGCACCGCCGAGGAAGCGCTCGGGCATCGCGACGCGTGGCTGCGACGCGCCGAGGCGCTCCTGACCGAGCTGGGCCTGCCGGTGCGCGCGGTCGTGGCGAACGACCCGTTCTTCGGGCGCGGTGGCCGGATGGCGAAGGCGATCCAGCTCGAGCAGGAGCTCAAGTACGAGCTGGTCGTGCCGGTCGCGTCGGAAGAGAAGCCGACCGCGATCTCGTCCACGAACTACCACCTCGACTACTTCGGGACGACCTTCGGGATCGCGAGCGCGGACGGGGGCGCCGCGCACACCGCGTGCATCGGCTTCGGGCTCGAGCGGATCGCGCTCGCCCTGTTCGTGCGCCACGGTCCCGACGTCGCCGGGTGGCCGGCCGACGTGCGCGCGCGGCTCGGGTACACGTGATGCCGCGCGTCCTCGACCTCGACCCGAGCACCTACGAACGTCACCGCATCCACACGGGCGACCGCCTCTGGGGCGAGACGAACTGCTACACCGACGTCGTCATCGAGCTGCTGCACGGCATGGGCTTCGAGCCGCTCGCCGCGTGCCCGTTCGCGTTCACGCTCGACTTCGATGTCGATCAATGGACGTTCTTCAAGGTCCCGACCCACGACGTCGAGCGCCTGTTCGGCGTCGGCTTCCACGAGCTCGCGCCCTGGAAGCCCCTGGCGGTGCACCTCGCCGAGAACGTCGAGGCGGGGCGGCCCGTGCTCGTCGAGCTCGACTCGTACTACCTGCCGGACACGCACGGCACGGCGTACCGCCTCGCCAATGTGAAGTCGACCGTGGCGGTCAACGCCATCGACCTCGACGCCCGCCGCATGGGGTACTTCCACAACCAGGGCTACCACCACCTCTCCGGCGAGGACTTCACGCAGGTCCTCCAGACCGAGGGCCTGGTTCATCCTCGAATGTTGCCGCCCTACATCGAGTTCGTGAAGCGTGTGCCGGGCGCCACGCCCCCGCGCGGCCCCGCGCTGCTCGACGCCTCGCTGCACGTCCTCCGCGAACAGCTCGCGCGCGTGCCCGAGGCCAACCCGTTCCTGGCCTTCCGCGCGCGCCTCGAGCGGGACACCGAGTGGCTGATGGCGCAGGAGTTCGAGGCGTTCCACACGTACTCCTTCGCGACCACGCGCCAGATGGGCGCCGGGTACGAGCTCGCCGCGACCTACCTCCGCTGGCTCGCAGAGAACGACGTCGAAGCCGCGGAGCCAGCGATCCCGCTCTACGACGAGCTGACCACCTCCGCGAAGGACCTCCAGCTGCGCATCGCGCGCGCGATGCGGCGGAAGAAGCCCTTCGACCTCGACCCGCTCGACCGCCTCGCGGACGTGTGGGCGCGCGGGGTGGACCACCTCCGCCGCCACTTCGGCTGAGCCCGTGACCCCGCTCCGCGACGGCTGGGCCTTCGTCACGACGCCCGCCGGCGCCGTACCGGACCCGTCCGGCCTCGCCGGGCTCCTGTGGTCGGCGGCCACGGTTCCTGGAACCCTCGCCGGCGACCGCGCCCTGCCGCTCGACTCGACCGAAGACCTCGACGCGAGCGACGTGTGGTACGCGGTGACCTTCGACGCGGAGCCCGGCGCGGCGCGCGTGTGCTTCGACGGCATCGCCACCCTGGGGGAGGTGTGGCTCAACGGCGAGCGGCTCGGCGAGACGACGAACATGTTCCGCGAATGGCGGTTCGACGTCGTCCTCCAGCCGTCGAACCGCCTGCATGTCGCCATCCGCGCGCTCGGGCCGTTCCTCGCGCGCAAGCGTCCCCGGCCGCGCTGGAAGACGGCGTTGGTCGTCGATCAGTCGCTCCGCTGGGCCCGCACGACCCTCCTCGGGCGCATCCCCCATTGGACCCCGCGCCTGCCCCCGGTCGGGCTGTGGCGCGGGGTGTACGTGCGCCGCGCGGAGGAGCCCGAGGTGCGCCTGTTGCGGCCGAGCTGGCGTCACGGCGGCTGGATCGAGGTGGACGCGACCGCACAGGGCGAGCGGGCCGCGCTCCGCGTCGGCGACGCGGTCGTGCCGCTGACCCGAAACGGCGACACCTGGCGTTGCTCCTCGCCCGTCGCCGGCGTGGAACCCTGGTTTCCCCACACCCTCGGCGAGCCTCGCCTATACGACTGGAGCCTCGAGGTCGACGGCACGCCGACCGGGGTGGGCGGCCGCGTCGGGTTCCGCTCGATCACGCTCGACCGCGCCGACGGCGCCGTGCGCCTCGTGGTCAACGGCCGCCCGATGTTCGCGCGCGGCGCGTGCTGGACGGCCGCCGACACCCGGACGATCGACGACGAAGCCAAGGAGCTGCGGCTGCTCCGACGCGCGCGCGACGGGGGTGCGGACACCATCCGCGTCGGCGGCACGATGACGCCCGCGAGCGACGCGTTCCTGCGCGCGTGTGACGCGCTCGGGCTCGTGGTGTGGCAGGACCTCATGTTCGCGAACATGGACTACCCCTTCGCGGACCCCACGTTCGCGGCCGAGGTCGCGTTGGAGGTCGGGGATCTCACGCGGCGGCTGGGGCGGCACGCGTGTGTCGCGGTGTACTGCGGCGGCAGCGAGATCGAGCAACAAGCGGCGATGCTGGGCCTCCCGCGCGAAGAGTGGTCCGGCCCGTTCTTCACCGAGACCCTCCCCGGGCTCCTCGCCGAGGGGCACCCGGGCGTGCCGTACGTCCCCTCGACGCCGACCGGCGGCGCGCTGCCGTTTCACACCGCCGAGGGGCTCACCCACTACTACGGCGTCGGCGCCTATCGGCGCCCGCTCGGCGACGCGCGGCGCGCCGACGTGCGCTTCACCCCCGAGTGCCTCGGCTTCTCGAACGTCCCCGACGAGGAGACGACCGCCCTCGTGCACGCCGCGCCGGTGCCGCACCTGCCGGCGTGGAAGGCCGGCGTGCCCCGTGACGGCGGCGCCGGGTGGGACTTCGAGGACGTGCGTGACCACTACCTCCGGGAGCTCTTCGGCGTCGATCCGGTGGTCCTGCGCGGTACGGACCCCGAGCGGTACCTCGCCGTCTCGCGGCTCGTCACCGCCGAGCTGATGCGCCGCGTGTTCGCGGAGTGGCGTCGGCCCCAAAGCCGCTGCGGCGGCGGTCTCGTCTGGTTCTACCGGGATCTCCGCCCAGGCGCGGGATGGGGCGTGGTCGACTCGGAGGGGCGCCCGAAGGCCGCGTGGTGGGCGCTGCGGCGGGCGTGGGCCATTCTGGGCGTCTCCTTGACCGACGAGGGGCTCGACGGGGTCGGGGTGCACCTGCACAACGAGCGGGCCGACGCCTGGGAAGGCACCCTGAAGCTCGATCTCTACCGACACGCGCGGGATCGCGTCGACGGCGCCGAGGTCGCCGTGCGGCTCGCGCCGTGGGAGGCCCGGTCGTTGAGCGCCGACGCCCTGATCGGCCACTTCACCGACCTGATGTGGGCCTACCGCTTCGGGCCGCCCCGCCAGGACGTGATCCACGCGCGCCTGCTCGATCCGCACGGGTCGATCGTCGGCACGGACACCCTGTTCCCGCTCGGCCACACGCTCCCGACGCACGACGTGGCGGCGCTGCGCGCCGTCGTGCGCCCGACCGACGCCGGCGGGGTCGCGCTCGAGCTCGAGTCCTCCGCGTTCCTTCAGGGCGTGACGATCCGGTGCGCGGGTTGGCGCCCGAGCGACGACCACTTCCACCTCGCGCCCGGGGTCACGGTCACGGTGCGCTGCACGCCCGCGGGAGCGCGCCCCTTCCGCGGGCGTGTCGAGGCGTTGAACCTTGCTTCCTCAGTGCCCGTCAAGGCCTGAGGCGCTCAGGCGCCGCGCGCGGTGCGCACGAGGATGTTCGACAGCTCGCGCGCCATCCGGTCGTGGCTGAAGTGCGCCCGGGCGCGAGCTGCGCCCGCCGCCCCGAGCCGCGCCCGCCGCTCCGGATCGCCCGCGAGGGCCTCGACCGCGGCCGTCAACGCCGGCACGTCGCCGATCGGCACGAGCACGCCGGTGTCGTCGGTGACGAGGTGCGCCGCGCCTTCGGTGCGGGTCGAGACGACCGGCAGCCCCGACGCCATCGCCTCGATGATCGTGAGGGACATGCCCTCCCAGTCGGAGGTGCAGAGGTACAGGTCGGACGCCCCGAACAGCGCGGGCACGTCGTCGCGGAGGCCGAGCAGGCGCACGCGGTCCGACACGCCCTCGGCGCGCGCCAGCTCCGAGAGCTCCGCGGCGCGCTGCCCGGCCCCCACGATCGCGAAGCGCAGCGACGGCAACGCCCTCGCGATGGCGATCACGTGATGTTGTGCCTTCTGGGCCGTCAATCGGCCTGCGGTGATGACGATGAGCTCGCCCTCCGCGGCGCCGAGCGCGGCCCGCACCCGCGCCCGCGCCTCGCCGGTGAGCGGACCGAACGGCGCGCAGTCGACCCCGTTCAAGACGACCTCGACCTTCGACGCCGGCAGCCCGCCCGCGACGAGCTTCTCGCCCACCTCCGGGGAGACCGCGACCACGCGGTCGGCCCCCCGCAGCAGGGGCGCCACCCGCGCGTACTCCGCGTCGGGCCATCCGTGCGCCACGTCGACGACGGGGAGGGCCGGCGCCGCGAGCCGCGAAACCCAGGTGACCGCGAGCGAGTTGGCGACGATGACGTCGGGGCGCCGCTCGCGGACGAAGGCGCGGAGCTGCCCGGCCGCGGCCGGCAGCTCGCCCCGCACCCGGGTGAGGGGGAGGTCGCGGTACACCACGTCCGGGCGGAGCGACGCCGCGAGCTCGCCGTGCGACGCCGCGACGGACACCTCGACCCCGCGCTCCGCGAGCCAGTTGGCGACCGTGACGACGTAGCGCTCGGCGCCGCCGGTCCCGAGGGTGTTGATGACGAGGAGCACCGCCCGCGGGAGCGGAGGGGGCCGCGGGGCGGGGAGCGCGGCGCAAAGGCGCGCCTGGAGCCCCTCGCACAACGCGCGGATGTCCGGGTGCGCGGGCGGCGGCGCGCGCAGCTTGATCGAGTCCGTACGGACGCGCGCCACGTACTCGGGAGAGAACGGCGCGCCGACCTGCTCGAACACGTCGGGAAACGCGTCGAGCGGCGTGCGGACGAGGTCCTCGTAGCGGACGAGGCGCATGCGCGGGTGGGTGTCGAGCCCGAGGGAGAAGTAGAACTGATTTCGCAGGTACCAGAACAGGAGGCAACCCTCGGACGGGTTGAGGTCCGGCCTCCACACCCGCCGCACCTCCGCGACCGCCGCGTCGGGGATCCTCCGGGTGCGCCAACCCCAACGGGCGGTGTCGCCCTGCGCCACCGCGTTGACGACGTCACGCTGGTGCTCGCCCCACTTCACGGCCGCCGAGTTGGCGACGTCGTCGTAGTGCCGGAACGTCCACAACCCACGCGCGTCCGGGAAACGCTCCAGCAACAAGTCCGCCTCCTGACTGTCACAGATCGGCTTGAAGACCTGGCACGGCGCCGGTGTGACCGCGATCAGGCTACGGATCACCCAGTCGGGGCGGAGTTGGAAATCGACGAACGCGGACCCATGATTTTCGTGGTAGATCCGTGTGAGCGGGCTGTTCTCGAGGATGCGCATCACCATCTTGGTACCCGAGCGCTGACACCCGAACACGAAGCTGACCTGACGCGGACGCGACCAACCGTACCGGGCCTGCCCCGCGGTCTTGATCTGGCGCCGAACGAAGTTCGGTGCCGACGCACGCCATGACTCGATTGTCTTACGGTCGATCATGCAACAATCCGGATCTCGTCGTGTTGGGGGGCCTTCGTATCCCGGTTGTGGGTAGAATGCCGACCTCGCCCATGGCACTCCCAAACCGACTCCGCGTCCTGACGATAATCACCCGCGGTGAGCGCGGCGGGGCCCAGGTCCACGTGCTCGACCTCGTGCGTGGGCTACGCGACGCGGTGGACTTCGAGGTCGTGGTGGGCGAAGAGGAGTTCCTGCCGCGCGAGCTACGCGCGGCCGGGGTCCCCGTGACGGTGATGCCGGAGCTCGAGCGCGAGGTCAGCGCGCGAAACGACGTACGGGCAGTGCGCGCCCTCCGCCGGAAGATTCGGTCCATGCGCCCGAACCTCGTTCACACCCACAGCACCAAGGCCGGACTGCTCGGCCGTTTGGCCGCCTTCGCCGAGGGTGTACCCGCCGTTCACACCGCCCACGCGTGGTCGTTCTCCGACGGCCTCCCGCTCCGCCGCGTCGCCTCCGCGGTGCCGATCGAGGCGCTGGCGGGTCGGATCACATCGAGGTTCATCGTGGTCTCCGAAGCGGACCGAGAGATCGCGCTCCGCTACCGGGTGGCGCGCGCGGCACAGGTGCGCGTGATCCACAACGCCCTCCCGGACCACCCGGGGGCGGCGCACCCCGAGGCCGACCCGCCGACCGTCGTCATGGTCGCCCGACTCGCGGCACCGAAGGACCCCCTCCTGCTCTTGCAGGCCCTCGCGGCCATCGACGCGCCGTGGCGGCTCCGCCTGGTCGGCGACGGCCCGGAGCGTCCCCAGGTCGAAGCCGAGATCGCGCGGCTCGGACTGGGCGGGCGCGTCACGATGGAGGGCGTGCGCGCCGACGTCCCGGACCTGCTCGCGGCGAGCCAGGTCTTCACCCTCGTCTCCCGCCAGGAGGGCTTTCCCATCTCCATCCTCGAAGCCATGCGCGCCGGGCTCCCGGTGATCGCGTCCGACGTCGGCGGCATCCGCGAGTCGGTGCGCGACGGGGTCACCGGGCGCCTCGTGCCCCGAGGGGATCGTCCGGCGCTCACGGCCGCCCTGGCGGAGGCCCTCACCCGGCCCGAGCGCCGGCGGGCGTGGGGCGCCGCCGGTCGAGCCACGTACCTCCAGCGCTTCACCGTGGCCGACATGCTCGACCGGACCCGGCACGTCTACGAGGAGCTTCGATGAGGCTGTTCGGCATTTCGTTCACGCCGCGGCAGACGTGGTCCGTCGTCGGGGACGTCCTGGCGGCCTCGGTCGCGATCTACCTCGCGCACTTCTTCCGCTTCGGCCCGGGCAACGTGCTCGTCGTCGATCCGACGGCGATCGTGCGGCAAGAGCTCCCCGCGGTGCTGATCTTCCTGTCCGCGAACCTGCTGACGCTGTTCATGCTCGACGCGTACAGCCCGTCGATCGACTTCCGCCGTCCGGTGCAGCTGGGGCGGCTCTGGGCTGCGCCATTCTCGGCGTTGATCTTCGAGATCGTCGTCGACTTCTTCTTCCCGTCGGCCATCTGGGGTCGTGGCATCGCGACCCTGAGCACGGTCACGTTCGCCGCGCTGCTCACCCTGTGGCGCTTCGGGATCGCCCGGTTCGCGCCGTGGCCGACGTTCCGGCGCCGCACCCTGGTCGTCGGCGACGGCGAGCCGGAGCGCATCGTCTGGAACTTGATAAAGGGGAACGCCGAGTATCGGCAGATGTACGACCTGCTCGGCGTCGTCACGTTCCCGCGCTTCGGGTACCGCCGCCGCGAAGACACGCCGCCCCCGCCGTCGATCCCGGACGACATGCCCGTGCTCGGGGCGGCCCGGGAGCTGCGCGAGCTCGTCGGAAAGCACCAGATCGAGCTCATCATCGTCGCGGTCCGCGGCACGCTCTCGAGTGATCTCGCGCGGGTGTTGCTCGAGTGCAAGGCGCAGGGCGTCCGCGTCGAGGAGATGCCCACGATCTACAAGCGCCTCACCGGAAAGGTCCCGATCTTCCACACTTCCGACAACTGGCTGATCTTCGGGCCGGTGTTCGCGAGCACGAGCACGGCGAACGCCACGATCTTTCGGGTCGCCGACATCACCTGCGCGCTGATCGGCCTGCTGCTCTCCGCGATCCCGGTCGCGCTCGCCGCCGCGCTGGTGAAGCTCGACTCCAAAGGGCCGGCGTTCTACCTGCAAGAACGGCTCGGCTACAACGAGCGGCCGTTCAAGATCATCAAGCTCCGCACGATGCGCGAGGACGCCGAAGCCAAGACCGGCGCCGTGTGGTCGCAAGGCGCCGCCGACCCCCGCATCACGCGCGTGGGGCGGTTCCTCCGGCGCACCCGCCTCGACGAGCTCCCGCAGTTCTGGAACGTGCTCGTCGGCGACATGTCGATCGTCGGGCCTCGTCCGGAGCGCGAGGTGTTCATCCGCAAGTTGAAGGACGAGATCCCCTTCTACTCGCTGCGCTTCGCGGTGAAGCCGGGCGTCACGGGCTGGGCGCAGGTGAACTTCCGGTATGGGGCGTCGGTGGATGATGCCGCCGAGAAGCTCTGCTACGAGGTCTTCGCGATCCAGGAGATGACGCTCGCGCTGTACGTCGTCATCCTCGTGAAGACGGTCCAGACGATGCTGTTCAAGCCGGGGTCGTGAGCCGATCGGCGATCTGCCCCATCGAGAGGACGTCGATGCGGCCGGCGTCGCGCGCCGCCGCCGCATGGCGCACGACGGCCTCGACCGCGTCGAGCATCGGGTCCGGCGCAGACGCGAGGTTGATCGGATGGAAGTACAGGTGGGACACGCGACGCGCGCGGGCCGCCGCGTCGATCCCGCGTGTGGCGCGAAGGACGCGCTGCCGGAGCGGGATCAGGCGACGAACGCCGTCGATCGGGAGGATCGAGTTGGACGCCGGCACGTTCCACAGGCCGTCGGCGAAGGTGGGCGACACCGTGGGCGCCGCCCGACCGACGGCCACCTCCGCGAGGTGCCCGATGCGGCTCACCGCCTTGGGCACCCGCGGGTCGCGAAACCACGTCGGCTCGAGCCCGCGCCAGACCCGAAAGCCGTACTTGGGCAACAAGTCGAGGTGCCCGGCGACATTCCGTGGAAACACGAACGACACCATTCGCACGCCGATGGCCTCGGCCTCGCGTACACACAGGGCAAGCTCGCTCTCCGCGCACGCCCGGCTGCAGCCGGGATCCCCGAACACGGGATGCGTGAAGCTGTGCGACCCGATCTCCTGGCCGGCGTCCCGCAGGCGAAGCACGAGGGATCGTCCGTAGTACGCCGGATGTTCCGACTCGCTCCCACGTGGGATCGACGCGAGCCAGTCCGGACGCCACGCGTGGCGCGGGGGGGTGAGATCGGGGTGCAGCGGCCCGGGAGGCGTGCCGTCGAGGAACAGGTTTCCGACCGTCGCCCAAGTGGCAACGACCCGGTGACGGTCCAACATCCGCAAGAGTCGCGGGAACACGACGTCGCGCGTGCGCCTTGCCAGGTCCTCCAAGGCGCGGCTATCTTCGACGAGGTCGCGCGAGCCCCACGCGAGTTCGAAGTCGAGGCTCAGGGTGAATACTCCCCGCTGCAGTTCCGCCATGAGGTCAGGTAACTTGCCAATCGCGCCGCTTCCGCCACACACGGTGTCCGCTTGAGCACCACCGCGCCCCAGCGCGCGTCCGAGCTCGAGATCGTGACGGCTGCCGTCACCCAGAACCGCTTCTTGCTGCTCGGATTTTTCCTTACCGTCGAAGCGGCGGCAGTGGGCGTCACCCTGCTGACGACCCCGGAGTACACCGCCACGGCGGTCATTCACGTGCTGGCGCGCGCCGGCATGGAGGTAAACGTCACGGAGGTCGTCCGGGACGACAACGGCGGGTACATGGAGCAGCGGGAGCGCCGTCGCACCCAGATCCAGATCATCCAGAGCCGCAGCGTCCGCGAGGAGGTCCTCCGGCGCTACAACGAGCTCGGTCACACCGACCTGATGCCCGACGACGACGGCCTGAAGGAGTTTGCGAGCCGCCTCGCGGTCGCGCCGCAAGAAGACACCGAGCTCCTGAACATCTCCGTCACGCACGAAGACCCCAAGAAGGCCGCGCTCCTCGCGAACCTCACGACCGACGTCTGCGGAGAAGAGAGCCTACAACGCCGAACCACTGCCGCCCGCGAGACCCAGCAGTGGCTGGCGCAGCCCATCGAGAGCTACCGCAACGCCCTCGAAGACGCCGCGGACAAAGTGCTCGAGTTCAAGCGCGAGAACGGCCGGGCCGACATCGACGGGGTCGACAGCACCTCGACGCGGCTCGATGCCCTCCAGCAGGCGCTCAGCGAGACGGTGCAGCAGCGCGCGCTCCTCGAGACCAAGCTCGGCGAGTACACCCGGCTGCTCGACACCGGCGAGTACCAGACCCTCGCCGGCATGCTCGAAGACCCGGTCCTCGAGACGATGCTCAAGGATCTCGCGGCGTATCAGGCGAGCTCCGCGAGCATCCTCGCGGTCCTGACGCACCCGCAACGGCCGGAGATCTCCCGCAACGTCGAGCAGCGCCTGTCGATGATCAAAGCGACCGTGAAGCAGCTCGTCGCGGGCCTTCAGTCGCGGCTGGCGACGCTGCGCCGCCAGGAGGGCGACATCATCGGCAAGATCGAGCGCGCGCGGCTCGAGCTCGTCGAGGCCCAGCGCGTGCGCGGCGAGTTCGAGGAGCTCAAGCGCCGCGAGGACCAGGCCCGCACGCTCTACGAGCAGCTCGCGAGCCGCAGCGAGGAGGTCGGACTCCAAGCCCGCACGCGCCTGAACACGGTGTCGGTGGTGGACCGCGCGACCCCGCCGGCGCGGGCGAGCAAGCCCAACAAGTTGCTGAACCTCGCGGTGGCGACGCTGCTCGGCCTGTTCGGCGGCGTCGGGCTCGCGGTGCTTCGGTACACCAGCCGCGACACGCTCCGTACTCCGGAGGACGCGTCGCGCCTGCTCCCCGCGCCGCTGCTCGGCGCGATTCCGCAGCTCCCCGCGCGTATCCCCGCCTCGGAGCGGGATCTCTACGGGCACCACCACCCCCACTCGGAGCTCGCGGAGGCCTTTCGCGGCCTCCGCGCGATGATCGCGGCCGGCGGCGACCCGATGACCGCGCGGCGGTTCGTCGTGACGAGCGCGTGGGCCGGCGAGGGCGCCTCGACGGTCACGATGGGGCTCGCGGTCGCGTTCGCCCAGGCCGGCGTGCGCGTGCTCGTGGTGGACGCGAACCTCAGAAAGCCACGGATGCACCAAATCTTCCAGATCCCGCGCACCCCGGGGCTCACGGCACCGGACGCCGCGGGCGACGGGGACGTCGCCCGGCTCGTGCGACGCACGCCGATCACGAACCTGTACCTGCTCCGCAGCGGCGATCCGGTCGACGACCCCCAACAGGTCCTGAGCAACCTCTTGTGGCGCAACGCGTTGCCCGAGCTCGATCGGTACTTCCAGGTGCTCCTGTTCGACACCCCGCCGGTAGGCATCGTCGCCGACGCGCTCACTCTCGCGCCGGAGGCCGAGGGGGTCGTGATGGTGGTGCGCGCCGACGACACCCCCCGAAAGGCGGTCGTCGCCGCCATCGCGCGGTGTGAGCAGGCCGGTGCCCGCGTCAGCGGCGTGGTCCTGACCGGCGTGACGAACCCGCAGGCCCGCGTCGGATACCGCTCGAAGTACTACGACGACAGCGCTCGAACCGCGGCTCCGGCGCCGACGACGCCGTGAGCGCGGCGTCCGTCGAAGCCCCGAGCAGGTCTGTCGTCACCCGGGCGCTCCAGGCACCGGCGGCCTGGCTCGGCGTCGCGGCCGTGCTCGGAGCCGCCGCCGCCCTTCAACCGCTCTTCGCCGCCGCGGCCCTCGTCGGCGGCGGGCTCGGCGCGGTCGGGCTCCGTCAGCCGGGCTGGATGATCGCCGCGACCTTCGTCGCCATGTTGTTCGACTCCGCCGGCATCACGGCCGTAAAGGTCGACGGTTTCCCGATCACCGCGTCGAAGCTCGCGGTTCTCGGCACCATGGGGCTCTGGGTCGTCCACGCCCGGGTCTACGCGCAGCCGTTGTTCCGGTGGCATCCGGTGCTCACCGCGATGGCCCTCGTGGTGTGCACCACCGCCGTCGGCGTCGCGGTCGCGGGCTCGTACACCTTCGGAAAGTTCACCTTGCTCGGGCTCGCGATGATGACCGTGCTCGTCACCGTCGTGTACACGATCCTCGCGTCGCGCCCTCTCGACGCCCTGTTCCGCTTCCTGGCCGTCGCCTACCTCGCGATCCTCGTGCTCTCCCTCACCGTCGCCGGCGCGCGTGGCCCGGGCGACCGCGCGTCGGGCACCCTGGGCGACCCGAACGAGTGGGCCACGCTCGTCCTGCTGGTCACCCCGACGCTCATCGGCGGGCTCGCGCACCAGCCGGGGCAATGGGCGCGCGCGCTCCGGCTCGCGCTCGCGGTGCTCGGGCCCCTGGCGCTGCTCAACAGCGAGTCACGCGCGTCGTTGCTCGTCCTCGCCCTGGTGAGCCCGGCGTGGATGTGGATCATGCGCGGCCAGCGCGCCGACGTCGCGGTGGCGGCGGGCGCGGGCCTGATCCTCGCGCCGTCGATCATCGACGTGTCCGACGCGCTCGAGCGCTTCCACCACCTGCTGCTCCGCCTCGGGGGCAACGCCGCGCGTGACGACGCGTCGCTCGCCGAGCGTTCGGAGCTGCTGCGCCAGGGCGTCCAGCTCTTCCTGGACAACTGGGCGTTCGGCGCCGGCCCCGGCAACTTCGAGCGCGCGACGGGCTTCATCGGCATGGAGATGACCTGGCGGCCGGCGCACAACACCTACCTGGAGATCGCGGCGGAGCAGGGCCTCTTCGGCCTCGTCCCGGTGGTCGTGTTCATGGCGGTCGTCGCCCGCACGTTGTGGGACGCCTGGCGCGCGGCTCCCCGCGACCACGCGGACCGCGTGCTCGGCGTCGCCGCCGGGCTCGCCGGGCTCGCCCTGATGGCGGTGACCCTCGGATTGTTGACCTTCGCCATTGGATATCTGGTGCTCGGCTTCGCGCTCGCCATCGTGGCGCAGGCCAATTCACAAAGTTCGCAATCCCGTTGCTGAAGCAAACGCCTGTTCGAGCCGAAACTGTCCAGGCAGGAGGGACGATGCGCGTACTCGTGACCGGCGGCGCCGGGTACATCGGTTCACAGCTGGTGCACGACCTGCTGGTGGCCGGCTACGACGTGGTCGTCGTCGACGACTTCTCTTCCGGCCACCCGGAGGCGCTCCGACGCGCGCAGGCGCTCGCCGGCCGGCGGTGCACCGTGTACACCGGCGACGTCGGCGATCCGACGGTGATGACGCAGGCCCTGCGCGGGGTCGAGGCCGTGTTCCACCTCGCGGCGCTGAAGCTCGTGGACGAGTCGGTGCGCGAGCCAGCCAGGTACTTCCGGAACAACGTCGGCGCGATGTGCACCATGCTCGACACGATGGAGTCGTGCGGCGTGCGCCGCCTGATCTACTCGTCGAGCGCCGCGGTGTACGGCACGTCCGACGTGATGCCCATCTGCGAAGACGCTCCGCTGCGGCCGGAGAGCCCCTACGGCCTCACGAAGCTGCACGGCGAACAGCTCCTGCAGGCCATGGCGACCTGCAGCGGGTGGAGCACCGTGGCCCTCCGGTACTTCAACCCGGTCGGCGCCCACCCGTCCGGTCACATCGGCCAGACGCTCGAGAACGCCGCCGCGCTGGTGCCGCGGGCCATCCGCGCGATCCTCCGGCCTCAGCACCGCCTCACCGTGTACGGCGTCGACTACCCGACGCCCGACGGCACCTGCCTCCGCGACTACATCCACATCTCGGACCTCTCCGCGGCGCACATCGCGGCCGTCGGCTCGCTCGAGGAGGGGCGGAACCACATCTTCAACGTGGGTACTGGCCGCGCCTACAGCGTGCGCGAGGTGCTCGACAGCTTCCAACGTACGGTTGGGCGCGAGGTCCCACACGTCATCGGCCCACGCCGCCCGGGGGACCTGATCTGGTCCATGGCCGACCCGAAGCGCTTCACCGCGACCACGGGGTTCACGGCCGCCCACGACCTCGACGAGATGGTGGGATCCGCGTGGCAGTGGTGCGCCGCGAACCCCGAAGGCTTCGGCGCGCGCGCCTGAACGCGAACGGCGCGACACCCCGCGAGGGGCGCCGCGCCGGCGAAGGAGCTGGACGCGCCTCGCGGCGCGCCTCGTTCACTGCAGGAGGCTGAGGGCCGCCTGGTTGAGCTGCTTGGCCTGCGCGAGCACCGAGGTGCCGGCCTGCTGCAGGATCTGGTTCTGGGAGAGCTGCGCCGTCTCGAAGCCGAAGTCGGCGTCGCGGATGCGGGACTCGGCCGCCATGCTCGTCTCGATGTAGTTCTCGAGGTTGTTGAGCGCGCTGTTCAGGCGGTTCTCGGTGGCACCGAAGCCGGAGCGGTAGGAGCTGACGGACGCGAGCGCCGCGTCGATGGCGCTGAGGGCCGACTGCGCCGCGGAGCTGGAGGCGAGCGTCATCGACGTGGTGTCGACGCCGAGCGCGGAGGCGCGCAGGTCGCCGAGCGTGATGGAGATCCGGTCGTTCGACGTGTTGTTGATGCCGACCTGCACCTCGAGGGAGGTGAGCGAGCCGTTCGACAACGACAGGCCGTTGAACTCGGTGACGGCGGCGATGCGATCCACTTCCGCGGAGAGCTCGTCGAACTCGGCCTCGACGTAGGCGCGCTCGGAGTCCTCGAGGGTCTCCGAGGAGCTCTGCACGGCGAGCTCGCGCATACGCACGAGGATGTTGCCGATCTCGATGGCGGCGCCTTCCGCGATGGCGACGATCGAGATGCCGTCGTTCGTGTTGCGGCCCGCCACGGTCGCGGAGGTGTGCGCGGCGCGGAGGCTCTCGGCGACGCCCAAGCCCGCGGCGTCATCGGCGGCGCGCGCGATGCGCAAGCCCGACGAGATGCGCTCAAAGGACCGCGCGAGGGTTCGCGTCGTGCGGCTGAGGTCGGTGAGAACGCCGCTTACCGACGTGTTGGTCTTGACGGTGATGGCCATTTCGAACTCTCCGCACGAAACAGGTGAACTGGCATAGGCGTGCCTCGAATCGGCGGCAAGGTTCCGAAGTTTAGAAAAAAGTGTAGCCGACCGCAAAAAAGATCGGGCGGGCGGGCTTCCGTCTCTGCGCGCGTCGCGACGGCGAAGCGCGCTCGCATCTGCCCCCCGGGAGGCGGCCCAGCCGACACTTTCTTGACGACATCGGGCGCGCGCGCCGGCATACTCGGACGTCGAGGTCCCGCGCATGCTCCTCTTCGCCTCCCTCTTCGGCCCCCTCGCGCTCGCCGCGCCGGTCGAGCTCTGGTCGTACACGCGCTTCCCCGACAACGACTACGTCGCCGGCGATGGCGGGTGGGAGACCGGCTACGAGGACGACCCGTGGTACGCGTCGGCCGATGGCGCCGACTCGGTGTTCGTCTACAGCCTCACCGACGACAACGGCGGCCCCTGGGGCGGCGGCGGCGCGCGCGACAACTGGCTGTACATCACGCCCGACGTCGGCGCGGTCGACGCCTACTTCGCGAGCACCTTCTACACCGAAGACGACGACACGCTCGGGCTCGTGCTCGGCAACGACGGGAGCGGCGCCACCTACCTCTTCCTCCTGTGCGGCGCCGACTCCGACGGCGCGAGCTGCCCAATCGACCGCGAGCGCGGTCAGCGGGCGATGATCGTCCGCATCGCGGGAGGCGAAGCCGACGTGTTGGCGGCGGACGCGGACACGTACGAGCCCACGGCCTACGGCACGCTCTACTTCGGGCACAACGACGGCGTGGTGTACGCGGGCTGGGTCGAGGCGGGCCTCGAGCTGACCGCAGAGGCCGAGCTCGAAGACGTCGGCGGCGTTGGCTACTACGCCTACGACGCGGGCTACGACGGGAACAACGGCAACACGAACACCGCGTTCTCCGGCGCCACTCTGTGGGGCTTCGACGACGACGACGACGGCGTCGCCGACGACGAAGACAACTGCGAGAACGACGCCAACGCCGATCAGGCCGACGCCGACGGCGACGGCGTGGGCAACGTCTGCGACGACACCCCGGGCACCGACACCGACGCCGACACCGACGCCGACGCGGACGCCGACGCGGATGCCGATGCCGACAGCGACACGGACGCCGACGCGGACACCGACGCGGACGCCGATGCGGACGCCGACACCGACGGGCTCGGCCCCTCCGACAAGGTGGGCCTCACCGCGCCGGGCACGTGCGGCTGCAGCGCCGGGTCGCCCATGGCGCTCGCGCCCGCTCTCCTCGCCGCCGTCGCGCTCCGCCGTCGTCGGCGGGCGTGAGCCGCGGGGGCGGATAGACGCCCGCGATGGAGTGGACCCAACTCCCGATCGTCGCGTTCGACACCGAGACGACGGGCCTCTTCCCCGAGAACGGCGACCGCATCATCGAGTTCGCGGCGGTGATCCTACGGGTCGACGCCGCGCTCGACGTGGTGTCGGTCACGTCGCACGCGTTCTTCGTGAACCCGGGCATCCCCATCCCGCGGGAGTCGACCGAGGTCACGCACATCACCGACGACCACGTCGCGAAGGCGCCGGCGTTCGACAAGGTGGCGGCGAAGGTGCACGCGCTGCTGTCGACGGGCATCACCGTGGCGCACAACTACACGTTCGACCAGCGGATGCTCGGCGCGGAGCTCGCGCGGTGCGGCCTCGCCTGGCCCGGCCCGAGCGCGGAGATCGACACGCTCGACATCTCGCGGCGGGTGTTCAAGGGCGAGAAGAGCCACCGCCTCGGCGAGCTGACGAAGCGCCTCGAGGTGCGGCTCGACGAGGCCCACCGCGCGCAGAACGACGCGGAGGCCTGCGGTCGCGCGTTCCTGGCGATGGCCCGTCGCTTCTCGGCACCGCGAGACCTTGCGGGCCTGCTCGACTGGGCGGACGCGGTCGGCGCGCCTCCCGACACGGGCCACCTCACCCGAGACGCGAAGGGCGTCGTGGTGTTCACCGATGGCCCCCACGCGGGCGACCCGATCGAGCGACACCCCGACACGCTCGCCTGGATGGCCCTCGCGCGCGCCCGACAGCCGGACGGGCGTTGGGACTGGCGTTATCCCGAGGTGGTGCGCATGTGGGCGTCGCGTTGGCTCAAGGTCAAGGCGTCTGGCGGGTTCCCGTCTTCCACCAAGGGCTTCGGCCCGCAGGACTGGGGCATTGACGCGCCCGTCGGCTGGGAAGGCGCGTGGACCTGAGCCGCGCGTGGGCGCCGTTGGCCTTGGCGGCGAGCGTGGGCCTCGTGGCCGCCGCGGGGGGAGAGCGCGCGCTGGTCGGCCAGCTCGACCGTGAGGTCATCGCTCTGAAACAGACGATCGACCGGCTGCAACGCGAGCGCGCCGCCTGCGCGGACCTCGCGCCCGCGCCGATCTACGCGGACCTGCTCCAGGTGTTCGCCGGCGGCGTCGCGAAGGTCGACCGGGACGCGAACCGCGCCCGCGTGACCATCCCGGCGATGGTGTTGTTCGGCGACGAGGCCCACGTGCGCGACGAGGCGCTGCCCATGCTCGATCTCCTCGCCACCGTGCTGAACACGCACCCGGACACGCGCGTCGCGGTCGTGGGCCACGTCGACGGGCCGCCGCCGCTGTACCTGCGCCGGCTGTGGGCGACCGCGTGGGACCGCAGCGCCGCCGAGGCGGTGCTGACCGCCCGGGTCCTCATCGACCGCTTCGGACTCGCGCCGGCGCGGCTCACCGTGTCCGCGCGCGCGGATCTCGACCCCCTCGTCGCGAACGACACCCCCGAGAGCCGCGCGATCAACCACCGCATCGTCCTCCTCGTCTCCCCCGGAGCCCCTCGATGATCCTCTTCGCACTCCTCCTCGCGTGCACCGCCGCCACCGACGACACCGCCGCCGCCGACCCGTCCTGCGGGGACGTGGACGCCGGCGGGACCGACACCGGGGACGTGCCCACCGTCACAGGGCTGTGGGCAAGCTCGTACGGCGTCGACTGGTTCTCCGATGGGTGCGCCGTCGACAACTTCGACGCCACCAGCGAAGGCTGGATCACGGGCGGGATGACGATCTCGGGCAGCCTGCCCGACCGTATCTACGCGTACTTCGGACCGTCCGGCACGCCCGAGACCGAGCGCTTCTGGGGCGCCGTCGACCTCTACGGCGGATTCACGCTCACCGGCGAGCAGGCCCACAGCGAGGGCGGCACGATCCACGCGAGCTTCGGCGGGCTCGTGTTCCACGACGTCGGCACGAACCGCGACGTGATCTCCGGCGCGGTCACGTTGGCGCTCGACGTCGACAACGACAAGGTCATCGACTGCTACTCCCGCGGCGATTGGGAGGCGCGGAAGAGCGGCGGGTGACGCCGGCGGGATAGATGCCGGTCGTGACGAAGACGCCCCTCAGTCCGGCCCGCCGGCTCGTCGAGTCCTACGACTCGGGTTTTCGGTCCGGGCTCGCGCTGGACCCCGCGATGGCGGACGACGCCGCGACGCTCGCAGCGCTCGCAGAGTCGCTCCCCGACACGCCACGACGCCTCCTCGACGTCTGCGCGCTGGTCACGCCCGCCGGCGAGGCGCTGCCCGAGCGGCTCCGGCCGGCGATCGAGCGCGACGGGCTCGCGCTCTGGCAGTCGGCCCTGCTGCTCCCACGCGCGAGCGTCACCGGCGGGAGCGACATCCACCCGACCCGCTACGCGGGCGCATGCCGTCTCAACCCGGCGCTTCGAGGGTGGAGCCCGTTCGCGGCGCCTACCCCCGACCTCGCCCCGACGCCGTCGTTTCCGGCGTCGGACGCTCGCTGGGACGCGGTGGTGCTCGCGGCCATGCTCGAGGTGGCGCCCGCGCAGCTGACGGTGGACGGCGGCCTCCGGAAGGACGTCGAACGCCGACTCATTCAGCAGCTCGGGGGCGAGCCGGGCCGATGGTCCCTCGCGCTCGACGTCGCGCGACGCGCCGCGCTCGTGCGCGCCGCCGAAGGGCGCCTGCGCGGTTGGCCGGAGGCGCCGCCCCGGCCAATCTCCGACCCGACCTCCCTGTTCCACGGCGTACAAACTGCGATCGTCGCCGTGCTCCTCCGCGTGTTGCACGCCGCAGAGTGGATGGACGTCCCCGCGCTCATCGGCCTGCTGGCGCGCCGGTGCCGCCAGATCTTCTACAGCCCGATCGACGGCCGCTACCCGGATCGCACCGACATGCGGTTCGACGACGCCGGTTGGCTCGCGGTCGAGGCGCCCATGATCCACGAGGTCGTGGACGTGCTGCACCGTGTCGGGTTCCTCGACGTGTCGCGCGACGCGGAAGGCCACCTGGCCGCGGCGCGGCGTGCCGGGCAACGACCAGCATTTGAGCAGGGTTTCTTGCTCCTGCCCGACGGCGACGTGCTCGTTCACTCCGGCGACCTCGACAGCGCTTCCTACGGGCGCTTGTGCCGCCTCGCGCCGTACGTCGACGGCGAGCGGGTCCACCGCCACCGGATCTCACGCGCCGGCGTCGCCGCCGACCTCGCCGCCAACCACCGGGACCCCGTCGGCTTCCTGCGCGCGCACTCGCGGACCGGCGTGCCCCCGGGCATCGTCGAGTCGATCGCCGACTGGTCGCGCTCCGCCACCCGGATCAGCGTCGTGACGGGCGTGGACGTGGCAGAGGACGACGACGGCACGCTCCGCGTACTCCCCCTCGGCGCCGAGCTCCCGGCCGACGCACGCGTGGTCGACTACCTCCGGCCGCCGCGCGCGCGATTCCTCGCCCGCCGCGGCCAGCTCGTGATCCCCGACGGCTCCGACGCCCTCACGGTCCGCGCCGCCGTCACGCGGGTCGCTCGCTACGCGGGGCGCGACGGCGAAGAGCGCATCTACGAGCCCGAGCTGCGCGCCCACGCCGATCCGGACGAGCTCCTGCATCGCCTCCGCGAGTTCTACGGCGGCGAGCTTCCGGGCGAGCTCGAGGTGCTGGTGCTCGCCGGAGCCCGGCTGCCGCCGATCGAGGTGCGCCCGATGTTCCTCGTGCGCCTGCCGACGGTCGCCGCGGCCGCGCTCCGCCGCGACCGCATCGCCGGGCCCCTGCTGCGTCGCGGGGTCGCGGACGACGAAGTGGTGCTCGACGCGACCGAGCTCGCGGACCTGCGCTCCCGCGCCACCGAGCTCGGGCTGGACTGGCGCTCGGCCGACTGACGTGGGCCGCGGCGCGCTCCGGCTCGGACTCGCGGCCGGCCTCACCACCGTCCTCCTCGTCGTCTGGGCGCTCGCGATCGAGCCCCTCCGCCTCGTGGTCGTCACCTACGAGGTCGAGGTGCCCGGGCTTCGACGGCCGATGCGTGCGCTGCTCGTCGGCGACCCGCAGCCTTCCTGGCCATGGTGGACGAGGGAGCGGATGCGCGAGACGATGCTGCGCGGGGACGCCCTCGCGCCGGACATCGTCTTCTTCCTCGGCGACTACGCCTACGAGCACAAGACGATGGCGCGCCTGGGGCTCTCGTGGCTGACGTTCCTCCCTCCGGCGGACACGGTCGAGGCCATGGCGCTCATCCGCGCCCCGCTCGGCGCGTGGGCCGTCATGGGCAACCACGACTACTACTGGAACGGCCCCGAGGTCGTTCGGCTGCTCGACCAGTCGCCGATCCGGCTGCTGCGCGACGCGTCCGCGCTCGTCTCCGACGACGACGGCCCCCTCCTGCACATCGTCGGCCTGGAGGACGTGACGACCCACACGATCGACCTGAAACGCGCGTTCTCCGACGTCGACGACCGCGCGCCGTCGGTGGTCCTGAGCCACTCGCCGGAGGTGCTCCCGCGCCTCCCGCCACGCGCGCGAACGTTGTTCGCGGCGCACACGCACGGCGGGCAGATCGCCCTCCCGGGGGTCGGGCCGATCGTCCTGCCGATCCGCGACCGCGCGCTCGCGCGCGGTCGGATCGTGCGCGAGGGCCGGACCGTCGTCGTGACGTCCGGCCTCGGCCTGAGCATCCTGCCGCTCCGGTTCGGCGTGCCACCGGAGCTGGCGGTCGTGACCCTCAGTCCTGGGCCGCTCCCGCCTCGACCCACGCGGTGATCATGGCGACCTCGTCCGCGGGGAGCGGGTAGCCGGTGCCCCGGCCGTCGGTGGGCATCGCGGTGCCGCCGTAGGTGGGGGTCTCCTTCAGCTTGTCGATCAGCAGGGAAGACGCCGCGTCGCCCGGCACCACGTAGTTCGAGAAGCCACGGTCGAGGTTGTCCGGAGCGTCGTTGAGGAGCGCGTTGTAGGCGTTCTCGGTGTCGAGCTTGAACCCGGGGTGCCACGTGTCGTCGGCGTGGCAGGTCGCGCACTTCTGCTCGAGCAGCGGCCAGACGTCGCCGGACCAGGTCGGCGCCGCGTCCGTGTCCGTGTCGGTGTCCGTGTCCGTGTCCGTGTCGGTGTCGGTGTCGGTGTCGGTGTCGGTGTCGGTGTCGGTGTCGGTGTCGGTGTCGGTGTCGGTGTCCGACTCGGCGTCTGCAGTGTCTTTTTCCGCGGAGCCGGAGCACGCGACGAGAGCGAACAGAAGGGGAGTGAGTGGAGTCCAGGTCATGAGAAGCGCCTCCTGGGGGTCGAGCCCGGCGCGGCGCCATCGTGCCCGTGGACCCGACGGGCTGCCTACGTTGCGAATGCGGCCGTTCTGTTGCCGAGGTGGCAACAATCGAGCCGACCGGTGACGTGGGCGTCATGGATCGACTCTCCGACGTCCAGGTCTTCGTACACGTGGCCGAGGCCGGCTCCTTCGCCCGCGCCGCCGAACAGCTCGACATCTCCCGCTCCTACGCGAGCCGGATGATCGCCGGCCTCGAAGCTCGGCTCGGGGTTCGCCTCCTCCACCGCACCACACGCAAGGTCGCCACCACCGCCACCGGCCAGGAGTTCTACGAGGCGACCGCGCCCCTCGTCCGGGGCATCGCGGCGGCCGAAGGCCGCGCCCGCGACGAAGCCGACACGCCGCGCGGCACCCTGCGGGTGTCACTGCCCGCCGCGTTCGGACTGCGGTATCTCGTTCGCCCCATGATCCAGTTTCAACGACTTCATCCGGACATCACGCTGCACATCGGCTACGACGAGCGGAAGGTCGACCTGCTCGGCGAAGGCATCGACCTCGCGATCCGCGGCGCGTCGACCCTCGACGGCCCGCTCGTCGCGCGCGGGCTGTGGGGCTTCCGGATGCACGTCGTGGCGAGCCCGTCCTTCCTGGCGCGCCACCCGGCGGTCGGCCACCCGCGCGACCTCGCGAGACTGCCCGCCATCCTCTACCAACCGACCGCGACGCCGAGCCTGTGGACGATGAAGCGGGGCGCGGACATCGTCGACATCGAGGTTCACGGCACGATGTCCGTCAATGCGACCGAGGCGGTGACGGCCGCCGCGGTCGAGGGCGTCGGCATCGCGCTGCACCCGGACTGGGCGGTCACGGACGAGCTCGCCGACGGCCGCCTCGTGCGCGTGCTCCCCGATTGGGGAGGGCCGGAGGCGAAGTTCTCGCTGGTACGCCCGGACCGGCGTCACGTGCCCCAGCGTGTCCGGGCGTTTCAGGACTTTCTCGCCGGTTTGTTTCCGACGCCACCGTGGAGCGCCACCGCTTGACGCGGGACGGTCAGCCGTTGCGCGCGAGGCGGAGGCCGTTCGTCACGAACCGCAGGGTGGGCAGGCTGCGGATGCGGTTGGCGACACGCCCGTGGAGGCTCGGCGAGCTGTACGCGCCACCACGCGCCACTCGGGCGCCGTCGTTGGTGTCGGCGCCGCGCGGGTCGGTCTGTGGGCCGGCCGCGTACGGCGCGTAGCGGTCCCACACCCACTCCAGCACGTTGCCGCTCATGTCGCAGAACCCGAGGGCATTGGGTGACTTCTGGCACGGCGGGTGGCTGGCACCTTCGGCGTTGCCCTTGTGCCACGCCACCGCGTCGGCCTCGGTGCCGCCCGCGAACGGGGCGGCCGCTCCGGCGCGCGCGGCGAACTCCCACTCCGCCTCGGTCGGCAGGCGCCATCCGTCCGCGCCGGTATTGGCCGTGACGTTCTGGCCCTGGACCGTGTAGGCCGGCGCGTGCCCGTCGCGCGCGCTGAGCGCGTTTGCGAAGACGACGGCGTCGAACCAGCTGACCTGATCGACGGGCAGCGCGGCGTCCTTCACGCGGCTCGGGTTCGCGCCCATCACCTGCTCCCAGAGCGCCTGGGTGACCTCGCCCTTGCCGAGCAGGAAGGGCTTCGAGAGGGTCACCTCCACCGGGCCCTCGTCGCCGTCCCGATCCGCGTCGTCCAGCGCGCTGCCCATCGTGAACGTGCCGGGTTCGACCCGGATCGTCTCGTACGCCACCGGTGGGCCGGCCGACGCCTTGGGCGCCGGCGTGAGCATGACCGCCTTCTCGCCGCCGGAGCCCTGGGTGCCCTTGGGCTTCTCGGCGTCGCCGCCACACGCGAGGAAGAGGGGGATGACGAGCGCGAACGTCCACATGGGCGCCTCCGGGCGAAAGTCTACCCCGGACGACGTGCGGCGCGCTCGATGCGGTCCAGCACCTGACGCGCCGGCACCACCTCCGCGAACGTCACGACCTCGTCCGGCAGGGCGCCGGGCTCCCCGGCGAGCTTGCGACTGACCGCGACCACGAGCCCCGGCGGGCCGTGGCGTCGGAGCCCCTCGACGCGACGCTCGATCGTGGACTTCCGCCAGAAGCCGAGGATCTCCAACCACGCGACGCGCCCGTCCTTCTCGAAGCGGAAGTCGGGGAGCACGAGAGCGTCCGGACCCTGCGCGAGCGGCTCCACGTCGCGCGAGAGGGCCCATCCGCTGTCGAGGGCGCGAAAGCGCTCCTCGAACCAGGCGCACTCGCGGGGCTCCCACCCGCCGCGGTCCGCGTAGTGCGAGCGGAGGCCGTCGGCGGGGGAGAGATGCAGCTCGGCGGGGCGCTTTCCTGGCCACGCGATGCTGGCTTCGAGCCGCCACTCGGTCGGCACGAGCAGGGCCGCCGGAAAGAACTTCGCGAGGGCGAAGCCGTAGCGCGTCGTCTGCGAGAAGATCGACGCGGGGCCGTCGAGCACCACGGTCCACCCGTCGTCCTCGGGGCGCACGGCGTGGATGAGCTGGTGGAACTTCACCGCCCGGAGGAGCTGGCGGGCGCGCTCCGGCGCCGGTCGGACGAGACGCAGCCGCAGCTCGGTCGCGCGCAGCAGCACGGCTTGGACGAGGGCCACGTTGTAGCGATGCAGGAGCCAGTCGACGTCCGGGACCGCCACCGCGGTGAGGGTCTGTCGCTCCGGGTGATCCGCCCACATCGCGCGGTGCAGGCCCTCGGGCGCGACGCCGAGCTCCGCGGCGGCCTCCGCGACGAGAGCGTCCGCGGTCACGCCACCCGCGGTCCCGTCCGCGAGCACCGGGCCCCGCGCCGCCGCGAGCCGAAAGAGGCGATCGCGCAGCGCCGGAGGCGGCACCGCGGACGCCACGTCGAACTCACAACGATCGAGGATGATCTTTACGATCCCACGCACCAGCTTGTGGTCGGTTCCGTCGCCCACCACGGCGTCCACCGCCTCGTCGATCCCTCCGCGCGGCTCGCCGACCGCCGCGCGGAAGAGCTCCAGCAGGTCTGCCGCGCGCTCCCGCAGGCGCTCCGAAGCCGGATCCACGAAGGCAGGTCGCACCTTGCCTTCGGCGATGCGCACGCGAACGAGCTCACCGGTAAGCATCGTGATCCCTCCGTCGCTCGCTCGCGCGGGTCTCCGTGGTGCCGTCCGCCACGAGCTCGTAGAGGATCGCCTGCTTCCCCGCGCGTGGCCTCAGGATGCGACCGAGTCGCTGAACGCTCTCGCGCACCGTGCTCGTACCGCTCACGACGATCGCGACCTCGGCCGCCGGGAGGTCGACCCCCTCGTTCAAGACGCGGGAGGTCACCAGGACGTTGAGGTGCCCTTCGCCGAACGCCTCGATCCAGGCGCGGCGCTCCTTGACGTCGGTGTGGTGGGTGATGCACGGCGCGAGCAGGCGCGACGCGATGCGGTACGCGGTCGCGTTGTCGTTCGTGAAGATCAGCGTCCGACGCCCCCACTCCTGCGCGACGAGCGCCTGGACGAGCTCCACCTTGCGCTCGGTGCCGTGCGCGATCGCGCGCGACTCCTGGAACGCCTTGAACGCCGCGCGCCCCTCTCGGGTACGGGCGCTCGCCATGAGGAAGCGTCGCCAGCCATCTGGGGCGCCGAGGCGAATGCCCTGCGCGTCGACGAAGCCGCGAAAGCGCGCGCGCGCCGCGTCGTAGCGCTCCTGCTCCTCGTCCCCGAGCCGCACCGTCACCACCTCGGTGCGGTACTCCGCCAGGAATTCTCCCGCGAGCTCGCTGATCTCCTTGCGGTACACGATCGGGCCGACGAGGGCGTCGAGCCGGAGGTGCTGGCCGTCGGGCCGCTCGGGGGTGGCGGTCAGCCCGAGGCGCAGCGGCGCAAGGGACGACTCCGCCGCGCGGGCGTACGCGGGCGCGGGCAGGTGGTGGGCCTCGTCGAACACGAGGAGGCCGAAGCGGTCCCCGTAACGATCGAGGTGGATCGCCGCGGAATCGTAGGTGCTGACCGTCACGTCCTGCAGCTCGTGGGTGCCGCCGCCGAGCACGCCGATCGGCCGCCCGAACGCGGCGCGCAGGTTGCCGTACCACTGCGAGAGGAGGTCGAGCGTCGGGACGAGCACCAGGGTGCTGCGGCGCGCCTCGGCGATCACCCGCTCCGCGACGTACGTTTTGCCCGCGCCGGTCGGCAGGACCACCACCCCGCGCCAGCGGTTGGCCCGCCACGCAGCCACCGCCTCCTCCTGGTAGGCGCGGGGCGTCCGTGTGGCGAGGTGGCGGAGGTCGTCGAGCCGGGCGTAGGCCTTCGCCTCGTCGGCCACACCGGCCGAGCGCAGGGCCTCGACGACGTCGACGTAGCGGCAGGCCGGCGCGCGCCAGCGGCGCACGCGGGCGTCCCACTGGAAGTGGTCGCAGGGCGGGGCGTCCGGCCCGTCGAGCACGATCGTGCCGCGGTCGTAGCGGAGGGTCGACACCGCCGGTACCTACACCGCGAGGCGGATAGGCGCCCCCCATGTGGCTCTTGGCCGTGTCCGCCGCCTTCGCGTCCGCCTTCTCGGCGTGGCACGCGCGGCAGCCGCCGCCGTCGCCACACCCGGAGCCGAACTACCGTTATGCCGCCGACGTCTGGCGCGACGCCGCGGGGGTCCTCGCGGACCGTCCGGGCGTCGTCTCCGCCGAGCGGTTCGGTCACGCGACGAGCGGCGCCCCCTTGTGGGTGTTCCGCGTTCGGGATCCGAGCGTGCCCGTCGCGCGGCGCATGCTCGTGATCGCCCAGATTCACGCGCTCGAGTGGGTGCCCACCGAGATCGCCACCGAGTTCCTGGCCGCCGCGGCGAGGCACCCGCCGCCCGGCGTCGAGCTCTGGATCGTGCCGGTGCTGAACCCGGACGGGCGCGCGAAGGTCGAGCGGGACCTCGACGACGGCCGCAACGCGTACCGACGCGGAAACGGAGCCAATGTCGACTTGAACCGGGACTTCGCGATCAACCGCGACGAGGGCGAGGGCCTCACGCAACCCGAGAGCCGCGCCGTCGACGCCCTCGCGGCGGCCCAGCGCTTCGACGTCGCCGTGTCTCTTCACGCGTTCGGGGGATTCGTCTTCTACCCATGGGCGGGGCGTTGGAAGCGCCCGGAAGACCACGCCGAGCTGCACGCGCTGGCGACGGTGGCCTCCGCGGGCATGACGCGTCACCCCTACCGCCCGCGACAGTTGTCACGGTATCTCTTCGCCTTTCACGGCCCCGGCATGGAGATCGACCATCTCTACGGGCGTTACGGCACGCGCGCGCTCCTCGTCGAGACCACCCGCTCCGGCATGTCGGCGACTCGGCCGAAGGACTGGTTCACCTATTTTCGATGGTACAACCCACGTGAACCCGCACCGCACGCGCGAGAGGGCGTCTCGTTGCTCCGCGCGCTCGCCTGGCATCTCGTCGCGGAGGCACGCGGCTGGTGACGGACTGTCACGCGCCCCTTGACTTCGCCGTGACGGTGATAATCCGTGGCCGGCGCGGCATCCGCCGCCCTCCCCATCGGAACGTGGCATGATCACAGTCGAAGGCCTCACCCACTACTACGGCGACCGCCGAGCCATCGAAGGGCTGTCCTTTTCGATCTCCCAACACGAGATCGTGGGGTTCCTCGGGCTCAACGGCGCTGGCAAGAGCACGACGCTCAAGATCCTCGCCGGCCTCGTGGTGCCCACCGCGGGGGTGGTGTCGGTCGACGGCGTCGACCTCGTCGGCGCGGCGACCTCCTTCCGGTCCCGCATCGGCTACCTGCCGGAAGACCCTCCGCTCTACCGGGAGATGACGGTCCGCGAATTCGTTCGGTGGTGCGGGCAGCTCCGCGGCATGCGGGCCTCCGAGGTCGACGCGCGCCTCGACGACGTGCTCCGCATCGCGCAGCTGCACCACGTGCAGCACCGCGTCATCCAGGAGCTGAGCCACGGCTACCGCAAGCGCTGCGGCATCGCCCAGGCGATCATCCACCAGCCGCGCCTCGTCATCCTCGACGAGCCGATCAGCGGGCTCGACCCTCGTCAGATCGTGGAGATGCGGCAGGTCATCCGCGACCTCGCCCGAAACTGCACGGTCCTCCTGTCCAGCCACATCCTCGGCGAGATCAGCGAGACCTGCGACCGGATCCTCGTCCTCGCGGGCGGCCGGCTCGTCGCCCAGGGCACCGAGGCGGACCTCGCGCGGGGGGCCGTGCACCACGGCACGCGCCTCACGCTTCACGTCCGCGGCGACCGCCCGGTCATCGAGGCCGCGATCGGCACGGTGTTGGGCCTCGTGCACCACGAGCTCCGCGAAGAGTCCGCGGCGGTCTGGCGCCTCCACCTTGCACTTTCCTCCGACACCCGGGAAGAGGCCATCGCGGCGCTCGTCCGCGGCGGGGTCGGCATTCGTCGCGTCGTCGAAGACGCCGCGGCGCTCGAGCACATCTTCCTCGGCCTGACCCGGGAGGCCACGGCATGAACGGCATCCTCCTCGTCGCTCGTCGCGACTTCTGGGCCTACGTCAACACGATGTGGGGTTGGGCGATCCTCGCGCTCTGCCTGCTCATCGACGGGCTCTTCTTCAACGTGTTCGCCCTGACCGACAAGCCGAAGTTTTCGGCGGAGGTCCTCGAACAGTTCTTCTACGTCACCGGCGGTGTCGTCCTGGCCGCCAGCGTGTTCGTCACCATGCGGTTGTTCGCCGAGGAGCGCCAGACCGGCACGCTCGTCCTCCTCGAGACCTCGCCGCTCACCGAGGCGCAGGTCGTGTTCGGCAAGTACCTGTCGGGCATGGCGTTCATCACGCTGTTCTGCGCGCTCACCCTGTACATGCCGGCGATGATCTTCGTGAACGGCAAGGTCTCCTACGAAGAGATCGCGGTCGGCTACCTCGGGATGCTGCTCATGGGCAGCGCCGCGGTCGCGGCCGGCACCTGGGCGAGCGCCATCGCGCGCAACCAGCTGCTCGCCGGCGTCGTGTCCGCGGTCGTCATCGTGTTCTTCGTGGCGTGCTGGATGCTCGCGCGCCTGCTCGATCCTCCGTTCTCCGACGTCGTGGCGTACATGGCCTTCTTCGACAAGCAGTTCCAGCCCTTCCAGGAAGGCCGGATCGAGACGTCGGCCGTGGCCTTCTTCGTCTCGGCCACCTTCGCCTTCCTGCTCCTCGCCAACCGCTCGCTCATCGCCCGGAGGTGGGAATGAGCCCGTCCGTGCTGACCTGGCTCCTCGCGAGCTTCTCGACCTTCCTCGCCTTCCGGATGTTCGACGGCGCGCTGCAGTTCGTCCTGCTCGGCATCGGCGCCGCCCTCGGCGCCGCCACGCTCGCCATGCGCGCGCGCACGATCGGCTCCCACCCGGACGCCACGCGGCTGTCCGTCGGGCTCTACGCGCTCGCGGGCACGTCCCTGTTCTTCTACATGGGCTCGGTCCGCGACACGACCGAGTGGATGCAGCTCAGCGGCGACGCGGCGCGTGAGTGGCGCGTGGCCTTGCAGGCGCTCTCCGCGCTGGTCTGGTTCGTCGGCACGCTGCCCGCGATCACGATCGACCGGACCCTCCACGCGTCCCCGCGCAGCGTTCACCCGCTGCGGCTGCGCACCGCCCTCGAAGGTGGCTTCGCGCTGGCGTTCGGCCTCGCGATGTTGCTCCCGCTGAACTGGCTCGCGAGCGAGTTCAACGAGCGCTACGACTACAGCTTCTTCAAGACGACCACGGTCAGCGCGTCTACGCGGCAGATCGTGGAGGGCCTCGACGCGCCGATGCGCGCCGTGCTCTTCTTCCCCGCCGCCAGTGAGGTCCGCCGCGAGATCCAGCCCTACTTCGACACGCTCGAGGGTGCGAACCTCAGCGTCGAGGTCATGGACTTCGCGATGGAGCCCGAGCTCGCGAAGCAGTGGAAGGTCCGCGAGGACGGCGTCATCGCGCTGGTGAAGGGCGAGGCCGTCGAGACCGTGAAGCTCGGCGACGACCTCCAGAAGGCCCGCAGCGACCTCCGCAAGCTCGACACGAAGGTGCAGACCGCCCTGCTCAAGCTCGCGCGCGAGAAGCGCACGGCCTACTTCACCGTGGGCCACGACGAGCTCCATTGGAAGAACCCCCCGTCCGACCTCGAGAACGTCTCCGCCCTGAAGACCGGCATCGAAGGCCTGAACTACAAGGTGAAGGAGCTCGGGCTCGACGAGGGCCTCGCCCAGGAGATCCCGGACGACGCCGCGGTGGTGTTCATCACGGGCCCGAAGCGCCCCTTCATGCCCGAAGAGGTCGACGCGCTGCGCGCCTACCGCGACCGCGGCGGCAAGGTGTTCTTGATGCTCGAGCCGACCGAGACGCCTGACCCGGCGTTGGCGGCCCTGTTCGGCGTCGCCTACACCCCGTCGCGGGTGGTGTCCGACAAGCGGTTCGTCCCGATGACCCGCGGCATCTCGGACCGCCAGAACGTCGGCACCGACACCTTCGGCTCCCACGAGTCCGTCACCAGCCTCTCGAAGGCCGGCGGCCAGGCCGCCCTGATCCTCCCCGGCCTCGCGGCGGTGTCCGAAGCCGAAGGGCATCCCGGCAAGGTCACCGTCACCGTCAAGGGCTCCTCCGAGTGGTGGGTGGACCTCGACGGCAACTTCGAGTTCGACAGCGCGATGGAGAAGCGCGGCGGGCTCGACGCCGGCGTGGTGGCGTCCGGGCCGGCCTCGGAAGGCGAGTGGCGCGCCGCGATCATCGGCGACGCGACCTGGGTCGCCAACCCGCTGCTCAGCCAGGCGCCGGGCAACCGCGCCTACCTCATCGAGACGCTCGGCTGGCTCACCGAGGACCCGGCGCTGACCGGGGCCCCGGAGACGGAAGAGGACGTCCGAATCCAACACACCCGCGAGGGCGAGGCGATGTGGTTCTACGGCACGAGCGCGGTTGTCCCCGCGTTGGTGTTCGTCGTCGGGCTGCTCCGCGTCGCGAGCCGTCGCCGCAAGGGGGCCGCGTGAACCGTACCGTCTTCATCTATGGCGCCATCCTGATGGTGGCGCTCGCCGGCTCGTGGATCCACTACACCTCCGACGAGGCCTCGTCGGCGGAGGGGGTCGTGCTCGTCGACGGGACGAAGGACGACCTTCGCCGCCTCGTGTACGACGGGCCCGACGTCGACGTCACCTTCGAGCAGCGCGCCGACGACTTCGGCAAGTACGGGTGGGTCACCCTCGCGGAGACCAAGAAGAAGAAGGTCGACGGCGTGGACACGACCGAGCTGAAGACCAGCACCTTCAAGTCCGGCGCCGCCACGGACGACCTCGTGACCAGCTTCGCGCCGCTCCTGGCCCTCCGCAGCCTCGACGAGGTCGACGACGCCCGCCTGACCACCTTCGGCCTGAAGGACCCGGACACCTTCGTCGAGATCGTGACGACGAGCCGGACGACCAAGCTCGCCCTGGGCGGCGAGACCTACGGCACGCGCGATCGCTACGTGCGCGACGAGGCCTCGCAGCGGGTGTTCGTGGTCGACGACGAGACCTTCAAGCGGCTGAAGCTCGCGGGGTCCAAGCTCGCGGATCGGTCGCTGGCCACCGCGAAGATCGAGACCATGACCGAGGTCACCCTCGGCGAGGGCACGGCGAGCGCCACGTGGGTCCAGAAGAACCGCGACGACCGCAAGGCGGCGTACTGGGAGCGCACGTCCAACACCACGAAGGACGACGCGTTCGACAACTGGATCGAGAAGATGCTGAAGGTCAAGTCGACCGAGTGGGTGGGCGACGCCGCTCGCCCGCCGGAGCTCGTGTCGGCGTTCGACGTCACGATCAAGGCGGACGACGCCAAGCCGGAGACCGTGCGCGTGTCCCGCGCCGGCGACGACTGGTACGCGAGCTCGGAGTCGACGCGCGGCCTGGTGAAGCTGACGAAGTCGAGCGCGAGCGACGTCGCGGGCGACGTCGCGGACGTCATCGCCGGCAACGCACCGGCGGAGGCTCCAGCGGCCGCCGGCGCCCCGCCGCCGTCGCTGAGCCCCAGCGCCCCGCCGCCGTCGCTGAGCCCGGGCGCCCCGCCCGTCGGCGGCATTCCCCCGAGGCCCGCGCCGCCGGGGCACTGAGACGGCGGGCTCAGTCCTCGCGGACGAGCACCGTGACGACCGTGACGTTGTCCTCCGCGCCCGCGCTCAGCGCGTCGCGCACGAGGCGCTCCGCGAGGTCGGCGGGGTCGCACTCCGCGCAGATCCGCGCGATGGCGGCGTCGTCCAGGGGGTCGGTGAGTCCGTCGCTGCACAAGACGAACTGGTCGCCCGGGAGCAACGGCCGCGTGGCGGTGTCGGGCTCTACCGGCCCGTGGTACCCCACGCTCTGCGTGAGGTAGTTGCGATGGGCGACGTGCCGCGCCAGCTCCGGCGTCAGGCGACCCGCGTCGATCTCTTGCTGCACCACGGTGTGGTCCCGCGTGAGCCGCGAGAGCTGCCCCTCTCGGTACAGGTAGATACGGGAATCCCCGACGTGCGCGATGTGCGCGTGCTCGTTCTCGACCAGGAGCACGCACACCGTCGTTCCCATGCCGGCGAACTCGGGGTGATCCTGCGCTTCGCGTCGGATGCGGCGGCTCGCCTGGTTCATCGCGTACCGCAGGCGCTCGCGGAGGACGTCCGCCGGATCCCCCACGTCACGGTCGAGGCGTGTCTCGTCGGGGTCGGAGCCGCCTTGCAGCAGGTCACGGATCGTGTCCGTGGCGAGGCGAGACGCGACCTCGCCCGCGGCGTGGCCCCCCATGCCGTCGGCGACGAGGAACAGACCGGTCTCTTCGTCGACCAGAAAGCTGTCTTCGTTGTTCTCGCGGACAGGTCCCGCGTCGGTCCAGGCGAAGGCCTCCAAGCGCATCCACAGCCCCGGTCGGTGTTGATGACAGTATACTGTTCCGCCGCCATCCTCCAATGAACACCGGCGCGCCCACGATGGAGCCTCAGGCCGGCGACCCCATCGGTCGCTGGGTGGTCTCGCACGCCGTGGGCAGGGGCGGCATGGCGTCGGTGTACGCGGTGCGCGACCGCGACACCGGCGAGCTCCGGGCGCTGAAGCTGATGAATCCGAGTCAGGGCAACCCCGAGCTGGAGCGCCGCTTCGCCCGCGAGCACCAGACCCTCGCGCGGCTGCGTCACCTCAACATTCCGCGGGTGTTCGACCGCGGCGACCACGACGGACGCCCCTACTTCGTGATGGAGCTCGTCGAAGGCGAAGATCTTCGCGCGTTGGCCGAACGCTGGGCCGCGGCGCCACCCCCCGACCGCGCGGAGCGTGCGCGGGCGATCGTCGCGCAGGTGGCCGACGCGCTCGCCCACGTGCACGCGCGCGGCCTCGTGCATCGCGACATCACCCCGGGCAACGTGCAGGTCATGCCGGACGGCACGGTGCGCCTGCTCGATTTCGGGGTCGTGAAGGACGGGGACGCGGCGGACCTCACCGCGCACGGCGAGCTGCTCGGTACCGTGGCCTACATCGCGCCGGAGCAGATCCACGGTGGTCAAGTGGACGCGCGCGCCGACCTGTACGCGCTCGGGGCGGTGCTGTACTACGCGCTCACCGGGCGCCGCCCGTTCAACGCGCGCACCCTCGCCGGGTACCTCGAGAAGCACCTGCACCGCGCCGCGCGGCCACCGTCGGAGCTCGCCGCCGAGATCCCGGCCGACCTGGATCGGGTGTGCCTGCGGTGCCTCGAGAAGGAGCCCGGAGATCGCTACGCGTCCGCGCGTCACCTCGCACTCGCGTTGCGCGGCCCCGGGCCGCTCCCCGACGAGGTCTGGCCGCCCGCGCTCGCCGGGCGCGACCACGCCACCGCCGCGATCGAGGCGGCCCTCGAAGGCCTGACGCAGGGGCGCGGCGGGGTGCTCCTCGTAGACGCGGCGCCGGGCCACGGCCGCACGCGGCTGCTGGGGTTGATCCGCGCACGCGCCCAGGAGCTCGCCATCCCGTGCCTCGTGGCGCGCGCGCGGACGGGGCGCGACCCGCTGGAGGCCTACGCGCGCGGCTATGCGGCGCTTCGTTCGACCGGTCTCCCCGCGTCCCCGCTGCTCGAGCGGCTGTTCGGCGAGTCGGATTCGCCCGGGAAGGTGGGCGTGCCGCCGGAGCGGTGGTCGATCTTCGCGGCGTTCCGAGAGATGTTCGTCGGGGCCGCGCCTCGCGTCGTGGCGCTCGACGACCTGCACGCCCTCGAGGACATCGAGGTCCTCGAGTACCTCGTGCGAAACACGGTCGGCATCGCGGGCGCGCCGGTGTTGTGGGTGTTCACTCGGACGACCGGGGCGGAGCGCGCGGGCGCCGACACCGACGGCATCGCGAGCGGGGCGCGCACCGGCGTCACGCCCACGCGAATCACGCTCGGCGCGTTGGCCCCGGTGGAAGTGGAGCAGGTGGTCGCGGAGCTGCTGCCCGACGGCCCAATCGTCACCGCGCTCGCGCGCCGCCTCCACGCCGAGACCGACGGAAACCCCTCGTTCGTCGTGGACGTCCTCCGCACGCTGCTGGCGGACTCCGCCATCTTCGAGGACGACGCGGGACGGCGCACCGCGTGGACCCCGGACGAGGCCGCCACCACACCGATGCCGCTGCCCCGCTCGGTCCGAGACCGCATGCTCGCGCGGATCCGCGCCTTGCCGGACGAGACGCGGTCCCTCGCGGCCTGCCTCGCCGTCGCGGAGAGAGAGCTGCTGGTCGCGGTCGCCGCCGAGGTGCTCGGCGTCGATGTGGGCGCGGTTCACGCGGCCGCGGCGCCCCTCGTCGCGTCCGGGCTCGCGGTCGAGGATTCGCGCGCAGGGGCGTTGGAGCTCTGCTCCGGCCGGGCCCGCGACCTCCTCTACGACGAGGTGCCGCCCACCACGCGCGCGGAGCTGCACCGCCGCGTCGGGATCGCGCTCGAACGGCACCATCGGCGTCGCGTGCACGCGTACGCGGACACCCTCGCGTCGCACTTCCAGGCCGCGGGCCTCGTCGCCAAGGCCCTGCCGTACCTCCTCCAAGCCGCGACACGCCTGCTCGAACGAGGCTTTGCGGCGGAGGCGTCCCGCACGCTCGATCGCGCGATCGCGCTCGAGCACGAGGTGCGCGGGGTCATCCCGCTCGGCGAAGCCGAGCGGGTGGTGTGCGAGGCGCTGCTCCGGCGCGCCGAGGCGCTCGACCACCTCGGCCGTTGGCAAGAGACCCGCACCGACCTCGATCGCGCGCGGACGCTCGCGGAAGACCTCGGCAACGAGGCGCTCGCGTCGCGCGCCGCCGCCGCCCTCGGGGTGCTCGCCCGCGAGAACGGCGACGCCGCCGACGCGGAGGCGCGGTTCGTCGAGGCGCTGCGCCTCGCCGACCGCGTCGCCGACCCCTCCCTGCGCGTCATCCCGCTCAACGGCCTCGGCGGCATCCACTGGGCGCGCGGCGACCTCGACAACGCCCGACGCTGGTGGGTCGAGTCCCTCGCCGTCGGCGAGTCGACCCAGAACGAGCGTGGCCTCGGTCACGGCTGGAACGGCCTGGGGCTCGTCGCGCTCTGTCGGGGGCAATCGGCCGAGGCGCGGCGCTATTTCGAGCAGAGCGCCGAGGTGTTCGAGCGCATCGGGCTGCTCGGCCCGCTCGCCACGGCGCGCGTCAACCTCGTCGAGATCCACCACGTCACCGGCAACCTGAAACGTGGGTTGGAGCTGTCCGATCGTACGGTCGCGGCCGCGCGCGAGATGCATCACCTGCTCGGGATGGCCCGCGGGCGGGCCTACCGGGCGATGGTGTTGGTCGACATCGGAAGGGCCGCCGCCGCGCGCGACGACGCGCTCGAGGCGCTCACGACGGTACGCGCCCTCGGACATCACGAGGACGAGCTTTCCACCTTGATCTACCTGGCGCGCGCCCGCTGGGCGCTCGGCGAGCGCGCCGCGCTGCGCGACGATCTGGATCAGGCGGAGGGGCTGCTGGACCGGTACGACACCGAGGGCTTCACGCCGCTCGTGCACGCCTGGCGGGCACGGCTCGCGACGGTCGATGGCGACACATCGGCGGCGGAAGCGGCGCTTGGGCGGGCGACCAGCTGGGCGGGGCGGTGCTGGCCGTACCAGGAGGCGCGCCTCGACCTCGCCCTGGCACGCGCGACCGCGGCCATGGGCGACCGCGCCGAGGCGACGCGTCACGCCGAAGCGGCCGTCCGCAAGGCGAACGCGTGCGGGTTCCGGCTGTACGCGCTCAAGGGCCACCGCATCGCCGCGGCGACCTCCGACGACGACGCGACGATCGCCCGTCATCGCCGGGTGGCCGACGCGCTCGCGCGCTCCCTCGCCGCGAACCTCGCCCGAGAGGACGCCGAGCGCTTCCTCGAACGCGACGCGGAAGGCGCCGGATGAGCGACCGCGCGCCACCTCTCCCCGGCGATCGGCTCGGCGATTGGACCCTCGGCGCGACGCTCGGGGTCGGCGGCATGGCCACGGTGTACCGGGGCACCGGTCCGCGCGGCCCGGCGGCGATGAAGATCCTCCACCAAAGCCGCATCACCACCGAGGAGGTGAAGCGCTTCCGTCGGGAGTTCCTCACGCTCGACCGCCTGGACCACCCGAACGTGGTGCGCGTGTACGAGACCGGAAGCCACAACGGCTACCCGTGGATCGCGATGGAGCTGGTGGAAGGCACCGACCTCGGCACGCTGCTCGATCGGTGGGAGGCCGACCCGCCGCCGGACCGCTTCGAGCGGGTCGAGGCGATGTTCACTCAGCTCTGCGACGCGCTCGCCTACGTGCACGAGCAGGGCGTCATCCACCGGGATCTCAAGCCGAGCAACGTCCTCGTCGGCGACGACGGGCGCGCGCGCCTCACCGACTTCGGCGTCGTGAAGGACCCCGACGCCTTCCCCACGAGCCTCACGCTCGCGGGCCGGCTCGTGGGGACGGTCGCGTTCATGGCGCCGGAGCAGATCACCGGAGAGTCGCCCGACGCGCGCGCGGACCTCTACGCGCTCGGCGCGCTGCTGTACGTGATGTTGACGTTCAAACGTCCGATCATGGCGGACAGCATCGCGGGGTACCTGGCCCGCCACCTCACCGACACGCCGCGTGCGCCGTCGGACATCGACGCGCGCGTGCCCGCTCGCCTCGAGCGCATCTGCGTGCGGCTCCTGCAGAAGGACCCGGCTCGACGCTACGCGACGGCGCGCCAGGTGCTCGCCGCCCTCGCGGAGGACACCGCTCCGACGTCGCTGCCGGTCCACGGGCGCGAGGGGGTGCTCGACACCCTCCTCTCGCGCGTGACCGTGCTTCAGCGCCGCGGCATCGGCGGGTTGGTGGTCGTGTCCGGCGCCGAAGGCAGCGGCCGCACCCGCCTGCTCGCCGAGCTGGCGGATCGTGCGCGCGCGCTCGGCGTCGACACCGCGGCGAGCGACGCGAACGACCCCACCGGAGCCCTGCGCGCGGCCCTTCCGGCCGTACACGGCGCCGAGCCCGGCGTGGGGGGCTGGCGCGCCCGCATGGGCGATCGCCCGTGGCTGTTCATCGTCGACGACGTCGACCGCGCGCCCGCGAGCGCCGTGGCCGAGGTCGGCGAGCTCTTCCGCGAGGTCACGGCGATCGAGGGCGGCCCGCTGCTGCTCGTGGTCTCGTGCCGGCCGGGGTCCGACAACCCGATCGTCACGGGGAGCGCCACCGGGCTCGACGGCGAAGAGGTGCGGCTCGACGGCCTCGATCGCGACGCGGTCCGCGCGATGCTCCGCGACCACGGGCTCCACGGCGCCATCGGGGCCACCCTCGCGCGGCGCCTCCACCTCGAGCACGACGGCGTGCCCGGCGCGGTGCTCGAGCAGGTCGACGCGCTCGCCCGGGCGGGCTGGCTCGCGCGCGGCACCGACGGCTCGCTGCGCGCGACGGTGTCGGTCGAGGCGCTGCGCAACGACCCCCTCCCCTTGCCCGCGCGGGTCCTCGAAGCGGAGGCGGAGCTGCTCCGCCGCGTGCCGCCGTCGTCGCTGGCGGTGCTGGAGGCCCTCGCGGTGTTCGGCGCGCCGATCACGGTCGAGGCGCTGGCGGCGGTGTGCGCGCGCCCGCAGGACGACGTCGCGGACGCGCTCCGCGCGCTCGCGCGCGAAGGCTCGGTGCGCGCCGAGTCCGCCGGGATCGATGAACAATGGGAGCTTCCGCCGGGACAGCGCCGCCAGGCCGTGCTCGCCCAGCTCGAACCCGACGCCCGGGCCGCCTTGCATCGCGCGGCGGGCAACGCGCTCCTCCAGGTGTACCGTCGCCGGGTGTCGACCATCGCAGAGGCGGCGGCGCATCACCTGATCCACGGCGGGGACCCGGCCGGCGCCTACCCCCTGCTCGTGCAGGCGACGGTGCGGGCGGCGAGGCGCGCGGAGTGGGGCGCCGCGCGCGCGCTGATGACGAAGGCGGAGTCCGCGCGGGCCGCGGCGGAAGCCGGGCTCCGGGCGCCGGAGGCGACCCGGCTCCGCCGCACGTTCTTCGGAGTGAGCGGGGAGGTGCTGAGGGCCGTCGGTCAGCTCGAAGCCGCCGCCGAGGCGCACCGCCAGGCCGTGGCCGCCGCCCGCGCCGACGGCGATCGGCCGCCGCTCGGGCGCGCCCTCGCGCACGCAGGCCTCGTCGCGCTCGCGCGTGGCCGCGTCGCAGACGCCCACGCGTTCTTCGACGAGGGCATGCCGTTGCTCGAGCCCGGAGAGGCGACCTGGCCGGAGGCGGCCAACGGGCAGGCGCTCGTCCTGCTGGAGTCCGGCGACTTCGCGGGGGCGGAGGCCCGCTGGAGCGCGTGTGTGTCGCTCGGCGAGGCCACGCGCGGGGTGCACGCCGAGATGGACGGGCGGATCGGGCTCGCGCTGCTCGCGCGGGCCCGGGCGAGCAACGACATCGCGGCGTCCCACCTCGATCGTGCGGTGGAGCGTGGCCTGGAGTCCAACACCCACGAGCCCCTGGTCCGCGCGCTGACGCTCCGGGGGGACCTGGCGGCGGAGGCCGCCGACTGGCCGCGCGCCCTGCGCGACGCCGAGGCGATCGAGGCCACCGCGACGGCCGCCCGGATCGACGCGCTCACGGCCCCCGCGATGGCCCTGCGGGTCACGACGACGCTCGGCATCGGCGACGCCCCCGCCGCCCGGCGCCTCGCCCGCGAGCTGCTGACGTTCTGCCGCCTCCACGATCTCCGACGGCTCAGCGTCTGGCTCGCCGCGATCCGCGCCCTCGCCGACAGCGAAGGGGCGGAGGACGCCGTCACGCGCCTCGCCGAAGGTGGCTGGACACCCGAGCCTCCCGTGGACCTCGAGGCGATGCGCCTCTCGGCGCTCGCGCTCGCGCAACCGACGCGCCCCGCCCGCGCGCTCGAGTGCGCCCGCGCCGCGCTCGCGCGCCCTCCCTCGCCGATCCCAGGGGCCGCCGCGCGCGTCGAGATCGACGCGGGCACCGCCCTGCTTCGTGGCGGGGATCTGGCCGGTGCGGCGCGAGCGGCGGGCCGCGCGCTGCTCCGTCTGGACGACCGACCCCACCGCGGGCTCGTGCGCGCCGCCTGTTCGCTGGCGCTGGCGGCGGGCCCCGCGCCGGAGGTGGAGGCGCGCCTCCGTCGCGTCGGCGGCGACGCATGATCGAGCTCCTCGCGCTCGCCGGCTGGCTCGCGGCGGTCGCGGCGTTCATCGCGGTGCTTCGCGCGCAGCTCCGCCTCGGCCGGGCCGAGGCGGAGCGCGCGACGCTCTCCGAAAGGGCACGGCTCGCGCTCGCGGAAGCCGACGCTTCGGTGCGCCGGGTGCGCGAGGAGGCCGAGCGCGCCCGCCCGTTCGCGGCGGAGTCCGCCCTGCGCGACCTCGTCACGCTCGTCGACGATCTCGACCGGGCGGTGGCGTCGGGCCACGGCGGCGACGGCGTCGCGATCATCCAACGGCGCGCGGTGTCCATGTTGCGCCGTCACGGCGCGGAGCGGTTCACCGCGATCGACGTCGATCTCGACCCGACGGCCCACGAGGCGGTCGCGACCCGACACAGCGACGCGCCGGCCGGCCGGGTGATCGAAGAGCTGGCCGCAGGGTACCGGCTGCACGGCCGCCTCCTGCGTCCCGCGCAGGTGGTCGTGTCCGCGGGCGCGGCGGCGCGCCGCGACCCGAGCGCGGAGGCGCGCGAGTAGCCGCGCGCGCCGCGCTCAGCCCGCCCAGCCGAGCTGGCCGAGGAGGTCGTCGGTCATGGCGTCGAGGTCCCAGCGGGGGGCCCAACCCCAATCCGCCCGAGCCGGCGCGTCATCGAGCGCACGCGGCCAGGAATCGAGGATGGCCTGGCGGAAGTCGGGCACGTAGCGCACATCGAAGGCCCCCACGCGGCGGCGGAGCGCGTCGGCGATGTCGCCGGCCGACGGCGACATCGCCGCCACGTTGTAGGTTCGGCGCGTGAGGCGCGCCGCCGGGGCGTCCGAGAGCTCGATGAGCGAGCGCACCGCGTCCGGCATGTACATGAACGGAATCGTGGTGTCCGCGCGACAGAACACCTCGACGTCGCGACGCCCTTCGGCGGCCGCGAAGTACATCAGGTTGGCGAAGTCGGACGAACCACCCCCGGGCGGCGTCGTGTTCAGCAGGCCCGGGAACCGCAGCCCTCGGAAGTCCACGCCCTGGCGGGCGGCCGCGTAGCTTCCGAGGAGCTCGCCGACGACCTTCGTGATCCCGTACATCGACGTCGGGAGCATCGGGTACACGTCGGGGGTGACCGACGGCGGCTCGCTGACCCCCGGGAGGGGCCCGAAGGCGGCGATCGACGACGGGACGATCAGGCGGGCGCCGTCGCCCCGGCGCGAGAGCGTGGACAGGACGGTGCGCGTGCTGTCGACGTTCATGCGCCAGCACAGGTCGGGGTCCCGCTCGCCGCGGGCGCTGAGCAGCGCGGCCATGTGGTAGGTGACGTCCGGGCGCGCCTCGTCGAGCAGGCCCACGAGCGCGCGCACGTCCATGACGTCGATGAGGCGCCACCGACGACGAACCTCGTCTTCTCCGAGGTGCGCCCGCAGGTACTCCCACCCGGCCGTCTCCTCTGGCGGCCGGTAGTCCGCGAGGAGCACGTCGTCGCCGCGCGCGACGAGCGCCGGGCCCAGCTCCGAACCGATCTGACCCACACCGATGACCAGTACGCGCTCCATGGGGGCTCCTTCGCGGGCACACGTAGCGTGGTCCACGGCGGTGTGAAGCGTGCTCGCGCGTCGGTCGTGCGGGCCCTCGCGGGGATAGGTGTTCGGCGGGAGGCGAGGATGCAACAGCGTCAGCTCGGGGCCGGCGGCCCCACGGCAGGGGCGATCGGGCTCGGGTGCATGGGCATGAGCGAGTTCTACGGCCCATCGGACGACGCGGCGTCGATCGCCGTCATCCACCACGCCTTGGACATCGGTGTCACGATGCTCGACACCGCCGACATGTACGGCTCGGGTCACAACGAGGCGCTCGTCGGGCGCGCGATCCGCGATCGCCGCGACGCCGCGGTGGTGGCGACCAAGTTCGGCGTGCTCCGAGGTCCCGGCGGCTCGTTCGACGGGCTCTCGGGCAGGCCCGACCACGTCCGCGCCGCCTGCGACGCGAGCCTTCAGCGGCTCGGGATCGACCGGATCGACCTTTACTACCAGCACCGGGTGGACCCGTCGGTGCCGATCGAGGACACCGTCGGCGCGATGGCGGAGCTGGTCGACGCCGGCAAGGTGCGTTGGCTCGGGGTGTCCGAGGTGACGCCCGAGCTGCTGCGTCGGGCCCACGCCGTTCACCCGATCACCGCCGTGCAGAACGAGCTGTCCCTGTGGAGCCGCGACCCGGAGGCCGGCGTGCTCGACGCGTGCGCCGAGCTCGGCGTCGCGCTCGTGGCCTACTCGCCGCTGGGCCGGGGCTTCCTGACCGGCAAACTGGGATCCACCGACACGCTCGCCGCGAACGACTTCCGGCGCGTCGCCCCTCGTTTCCAGCCCGGCGCGATCGACCAGAACCTCGCGCTCGTGGCCCACGTGGAGGCGCTCGCCGCCGCGCGCGGCGTGACGCCGGCGCAGGTGGCGCTCGCCTGGGTCTTGTCGCGGGGGCCGCAGGTGTTCGCCATCCCGGGCACGCGCAGCCTCACCCGGCTCGACGAGAACGCCGCGGCGGCCGCGCTCGTGCTCACCACCGACGAGCTGGACGCCCTCGAGCGCGCGTTTCCGCACGGAGCAGCGGTCGGCGGGCGGTACCCCGGCCAGCGCTGACCGCCCGTCAGGTCGTCAGGAGCAGCTCGCGCTGCGTGCCCGTGGTCGGATCCAGCGCCACGACTCGGTGGGCGTTCGTGTCGGCGACGAGCACGAAGCGCCCGAATCGCGCGATCCCGCTCGGCTCGTGCAGCCCGTCGGCCACCGTCCAGACCACGTTGGTGCGCAGGTCGACCTGCTTGATCTTCCCGTTGTAGGTGTCGGCGATCCACAGTGAGCCCGGCGCGCCGGTGACGGCGACCGGGTGCTGCAGGCGGGCCTCGTCGGTTGGCCCGTCGTGATCTCCGTAGTCGTCGACGCCGGCGCCCAGCACCGAGACGACCCGGCGCTCCGTGAGGTCGAAGGCCCGGACGCTGCTCGACTCCGCGTCCACCGCGAACAAGTGGCGCCCCATGCGCCACAGCCCGCACGGCTGCGCGAACTGCGCCTCTGCCGGGGCGCCGTCGCGATGCCCCGACCGCCCGGAGCCGGCGAGGGGCCCGACACGGCCGCTATCGGCGAGGTACGCCCAGATCTGGTTGCTGCCCGCCATCGCGACGAACACGGCCTCCGCCTCGCCGTCTTGCGACGCGGCCACCGCGACGCCCCACGGCGACCGCAACGGCACCGCGAGGGGACGCGAACCATCGACGGTCTGGCCGCGCCCGAGCTTCCCGGTGCCGGCCACGGTGCGCGTCTCCCCGCTGTGGAGGTCGATCGCCCGGAGCGCGTGGTTGCCGGTGTCCGACACCCAAAGGGTGCGCCCGGCCGGCGCGAGCCCCTGAGGGGAGCGGAAGGACGCGACGGGGCCGTCGGCGAGCCCGCCCTCACCGCCGCCGAACACCCGCAGGCGCGTGGTCGAAGGCCACCCATCCGCGCCGATGCTCAGCGCCAGCTCGACGATGCGGTGGTTTCCGGTGTCCGCGACGAACAAGCGCGCCGCGGCGCCGTTCGCGTCGCCCGACACGGCGAGCGCGCCTGGCATGAAAAATCCAGGATCGACGTCCATACCTCGCTCGCCCTCCGGGCGCACGACGGGCGGTGGCTCGGCCTCGCTCGGCCGCTCGGCGCGGAGCCGGCCCACCACCCGTGCGAGCTCCTCGTGACGCAGCTCGCCGACGCCGCGCCACGCGATTCGGCCCTCGGCATCGAGCAACACCACGGCGGGGACCTGCGTGACCCCCCAATCCGACCGCGCGGCGCCGTGGGGGTCCTGCGTCAACGGCCATCGCACGCGCAGGCGCCGCAACGCCGAGCGCACGTTGTCGCGCTCGCGCTCCGCGGGGAAGCGCCCAGTGTGGACCCCGATGATCGGCACGGGCTCGTGCCCCGTCGCCACGGTCAGCGCGTCGAGCTCCGCGACGAGGTGCTGGCACCGCACGCAGCCGTAGGTCCAGAAGACCACGACGGTGACCTCTCCACGAAGATCCTCGATGCTCACGGGAGCCACGACGTTGTGCCAGCACTCGGGCGAGCTCGGGAGGGGCGGCGCGAGCGGGCGGGGTTCGCTTCCGCCGACGCGGATCGGCCGCGCCCGACGGTCGTCGAGCAGCGCGCCGAGCATGGCCGGCTGGGTCGTCGGAAGCAGGCAGGTCTCGCCCTCACAGACGTACGCGGTCGCGAGGCCGCCGTCGGCGTGCTTGTGCGACATCCACGGCAGGAGCGAGCGTCCCTCGCCCTGAACGGACGCGTCCGGGATCCACGCGAGCACGGTGAACGGCGTGCTCCGGGCACGGGCTTCGTCCAGCAGCGCCTCGGCGTGACCGCCGACGACCCCCACCTGGACCACCGGCCCCGCCCGGAACGCGCGGGCCACCGCCTCCGCGGCCACCGCCCGCGGCGCGCGCGCGAGGTACGGCGCGAAGCCGAGGAGGATCCGGTCCGCCTTGGCGCCCAGGTCTTCCCGGCCGCACAGCGCGGCGAGCCGCGCGAAGGCCATCGCCGCCACGCCGTTCGCGGAGGGCTCGGCGCCGCCGAGGAGGTTGCGCGAGCGCGCGACGAGCGGCGGGGCGTCGCGCCCGGTGTACCAGAGCGCCCCGCCGGCCTCGTCCCAGAACAGGTCGGTCGTCCGGTCCGCCCACTCGTTCGCGGCGGTGAGCCACGCGGGGTCGAAGGTGCACTCCCACAGATCGACGAGCGCCTGCACCAGGAGCGCGTGATCGTCGGCGAAGGCGAGCACGGTCGCGCGGCCGTCCTTGCAGCTCCGCCGCAAGCGACCGTCGACCACGAGACGATCGAGGACGAACCGGCCGCATCGCGCCGCCGCCCCCCGCCACTCGGGGACGTCGAACGCGGACGCCGCCCGGGCGAACGCGCGGATGGCGAGGGCGTTCCACGACGCCACCACCTTGGTGTCCCGCACCGGCGCGACGCGCCGCTCGCGGTGAGCGCGCAGGGCCGCCAGCGCGCGACGAAGGAGCGCCTCGTCGGGGTGACCGGACACGGCGCCACGGAGCCGGATCACGCTCCGCCCGTGCTCGAACGTGCCCTCCTCCGTGACCTCCAGCAGGCGCGCGACGCGCCGCGCGTCGGCGTCGCCGACCGCCTCGCGCAGCTCCGACGGGGTCCACGTGTAGTAGGTGCCTTCCTCCCCGCCACTGTCGGCGTCGAAGGACGACACGAACCCGCCGTGGCCGTCCTGGAGCTCGCGCAGCATCCAGCCGAGGGTCTCCTCGACGACCTCCCGGTGCCGCGGTTGCCGGGCGGCCCGCCACGCGTCGACGTACAACGGGACGAGCTGCGCGTTGTCGTAGAGCATCTTCTCGAAGTGCGGCACGCGCCACTCCGCGTCGACGGAGTACCGCGCGAAGCCGCCGCCCACGACGTCGTACATGCCGCCGAGCGCCATGCCGTCGAGGGTGCGCATCGCCATGTCGAGGGTGTACGGGTCGCCGCTCCGCGACCACGCGGCGAGGAGCGCCGCGAGAGCGCCGTGCGGCGGGAACTTCGGTGCGCCGCCGAACCCGCCGTGTTCGCCGTCGAATTCGCGCTCGCAGGCGTCCACGACCCGGGCCAGCCAGTCGTCGTCCTCGGGCACGGGCGCCGGGAGGCGCCCCCCTTCCTCGAGCAGGCGACGCAGCTCGGCCGTGGTCTCCGCCACGTCGTCCCCACGCTCGCGCCAGAGCCGGGACACGTGCGCGAGCACGTCGCCGAAGCCGGGCATCCCGTGGCGCCGCTCCGGTGGAAAGTAGGTTCCACCGAAGAAGGGCAGACCGTCCGGGGTCAGGAACACCGTCATCGGCCAGCCACCGCGGCCGCCCGTGAAGGCCTGCACCGCGCGCATGTAGAGCTCGTCGACGTCCGGCCGTTCCTCGCGATCGACCTTCACGTTCACGAACTCGGCGTTCATCTGCCCGGCGATTCCCGTGTCCTCGAAGCTCTCGCGCTCCATGACGTGGCACCAGTGGCAGGCCGCGTAGCCGACGCTCAGCAGCACCGGGACGCCACGCGCGCGCGCCGCAGCGAACGCCTCGTCGCCCCACGGATACCAATCCACGGGGTTGTGCGCGTGTTGCAACAGGTACGGGCTCGTCTCCCGAGCGAGGCGATTCGACGGGCGCGGGTCGGTCATCGCAGGAGGGTAATCGCGGTACGTTGGGTCGGTCCTGCAGCGCACCCCACCGCCCGGAGCACTCCGCATGAACGTCCTCGTGTTCGCCGCGTCCACCCGTCGCGAGTCCCTCAACTCCCGCCTCGCGGCCCACGCCGCGGACCTCGTGCGCGGCCTCGGCCACACCGTCGACCACGCCACCCTCCGCGACTTCGACATGCCGCTGTTCGACGGCGACGCCGAGGCCACGACCGGGCTGCCCCCCGGCGCCCTCGCGCTCAAGCGCCGCCTCGAGGCCGCCACCGCGGTCGTCCTCGCCACCCCCGAGTACAACTACTCGATCCCCGGCACGCTCAAGAACGCGATCGATTGGACCTCGCGCGCGCGCCCGATGCCGTGGCGCGGCCGGTCGATGTACCTGATGTCCGCGTCCCCTTCGCCGATCGGCGGCATCCGCGGGCTGTGGCAGACGCGCATCCCGCTCGAGGGGTGCGGCGCGCTCGTGTACCCGGACATGTTCGCGCTCGCGCGGGCCGATCAGGCGTTCGACGCCGCGGGCGGCCTCGCGGACGCGGGCATGGAGGCGCGCCTCCACAAGGAGCTCGCGGCGTTCCTCCGGGTGGCCGAGGCGGTGGCGCCGGTGCTGTAGGCTAGAACTCGAGGCCGACGGCGTTCGTCAGGAAGCGCATGACGGGCGCCATCGCGCGCCAATCCGCGAGCACCCTGGGCAGGAAGTCCGCGTCGAAGGTCTGCGCCTCGGTCATCTTGCGACCGAAGATGAAGTGTTTTCGCTTCAGGTCGGCGAGCAGCGGATGGTCCGCCGGCACGCCGGCGGGCGGCCGCTTGTACGACTCCATCTCGTAGATCATGCCCGGGGTCAGCGGCTCGACGGCGGCGCGCCACGCGTCGGGACGCGCGAGTATCGTCTCGCGGATCCGCGCCGCGACCTCCGGCTCGGGCGCCCAGAGCCCGCCGGCGACGAACACGTCGTCCGGGGCGAGGTGGAGGTAGTACCCGGGGGCGTGCGCGTCCTTGCCGGCGACGTGGCGGAAGTGCACGGCGCCGTTGGTCTTGTACGGGGCCTTGTCCTTCGAGAAGCGGGTGTCCCGGTAGATGCGGAACATCGAACCGCCGTTGGCGCGTGGATCGACCTTGATGTGCGGCGAGATCTCGGCCATGGGCGCCGCCACCGCCCGGATGATCGCGAGGAGTGGCTCCTTGACGTCGCGTTCGTAGCGGGCGCGGTTCGCCTCGAACCACACCTTCTCGTTGTCGTCGGCGAGCTCGCGGAAGAAGGCGAAGTACGCGGGGGTGAGCATCCGACGAAGCTATGCCCCGGGGCCGGCGGGCTCCAGGTGGTCGTCTCGGATCGTCCAAACGCGCGCGTCGAAGGCGGCCGCGTCGGACGGGTCGTGCGTCACGACGACGAGCCGCGTGCCGCGCGCCGCCACCCACGCCGCCACGCGCGCCGCGAGACCGTCCCGAAGCGGACGGTCCAACGCGGCGAACGGCTCGTCGAGCAACAGGAGGCGCGGCGCCGCGGCGAGCGCCCGCCCGAGCGCCACGCGCTGACGCTCCCCGCCCGAGAGGTGGCGCGGCCGACGGTCCAGCACCCCCTCGATCTCCAGCATCCGGGCGATCGGACCGAGGTCCTCCGTCGCCGCGTACGCCAGGTTCTCCCTCGCGGTCATGTGCGGGAACAGCACGCCGTCCTGCGGCACCCAGCCCACACGGCGACGCCACGGCGGCACGAACACCGCGCCGTCCTGCCACACGTCAGCGCCGAACCGCAACACGCCGACCGCGCGCCGCTCGACACCGGCGAGGACCCGGAGGAAGGTGCTCTTTCCCGCACCTGAAGGCCCCAGCACCGCCACCGCCGGCCCTCCGCGGAGGGCAAAGCGCACCGTGCGCGGCCCGAGGGCCACGCGGAGGTCGACGTCGAGCTCAGGCATCGAGGTCGAGGCGTCGCCGTTGCCAGCGGTTGAGGGCCTCGAACCCGAGCAGCGCGCCGATGGACACCGCGAGCCCGGCCAGGGCGAGCGTCGTGACGCGTGCGTCCTCGCCCGGCGCGTCGAGGAGCGCGTACACCGCGAGGGCGATCGTCCGCGAACCTTCCATGTTGCCGGCCACCACCACCGTCGCGCCGAACTCCCCGAGGCCGCGCGCGAACGCGAGCACCACCCCCGCCACGATCCCGGGGAGCGCGAGGGGCAGGGTGATGTCCACGAACCCGCGCCACGGCGGCGACCCGAGGGTGGCGGCCACCTCTTCGTAGCGAGGGTCGACCGCCTCGAACGCCCCGCGGATCGTCATCACGTAGATCGGGAAGCCGACCACGAGGGCGGCGAGCACCGCGCCGAACCGGGTGAAGGTGACGGGCAGGCCGAGCGCGTCGAACGCCGCGCCCATCGGCGTGTGGCGCCCGAGGAGCGCGACGATGGCGAGCCCCGTCACCACCGGAGGCAGCACGAGCGGTATCGTTACGATCGAGGTGAGAAGCGCCTTCCCGCGGAATCGCAACCGCGCGAGCACCCACGCCATGCCGACGGCGGGCACGAAACCGAGGCCCGCGGCGCACGCGCCGACGATCAAGGAGTTGCGTACCGCGCTCGCGACGTCGAGCTCCATCGGACGGTCAGCCCTCGCACGCGACGAACTTCACCCCCGGCGCCTATGCCGTGCTTAGGCTTGGCGCCTACACGAGGGTCCAATGGAGCGCTTCCCCTTCTCCGTTCGTTGGTCGGGCTCGACCGCCACGCGCGAGTACACCCGGGACGCCGTCGCCGGCGCGCCGGGCAAGGTCGAGATCCCGCTGTCCGCGGGCGATCCGGCCATCGGCGACCTCACCCGGTGGAACCCGGAAGACCTGCTCGGGGCCAGCCTCGCCACCTGCCACATGCTCACGTTCCTCGCGCTCGCGGCGAAGGTCGGGGTGGACGTGCGCTCCTACGAAGAGAACGGCCACGCCGCGCTCGGCACGGTCGACCGGGTCACCCGGGTCACCACGATCGTGCTCGCGCCGACCATCCGCGTCGCGCCGGGGTCCGACGTCGAGAAGGCCCGCACGATGTTCGAGAAGGCCCACAAGTACTGCTACATCGCGAACTCCATCACCGCGGAGGTGGTGACGCAGCCCGACATCGTCGTCGACGTCTAGCCGGCCCTTCGCCAGCGCTCAGCCCGGCAGCCACCCGACGAACGCCGCGACGGTCAGCTCGTCCACCGTCGGCGAGCCCGCGCCGCCGTCATCCGGCGTCAAGGTCACGTCCGTGAGCGTGACGACCGCGTCGCCCGTCGCCCAGGCACAGTCTTCTACGGGGGTCGGGGTGACGTCGATGGTCACGCTGCCGGACGTCCCGGACCACGTGCGATCGACCACCTTCGTCCCTTCGATCACGTCGGTGCAGGAGTGCGCGCTGAGCTCGCTGCCCATCGCCGCCGTCACGCTCACGGACGCATCGGGGAGCGAGACCATGACCGACTGGGGCCCGCCGGCGCAGGCGGCCGCGACGATGCCGAGGTCCCACGCGGTGATCTCGACGATGACGCTGTCGAGCGGGTCGACCGCGTAGACGTAGAGGTCGGCGCAGCCGCCCTCTACGCTCAGGAGCGCGTCGAGGTTGGGCGGCAACATCGACACCGTGGTGTCGGTGTCGGTGTCGGTGTCCGTGTCGGTGTCGGTGTCGGTGTCGGTGTCGGTGTCGGTGTCGGTGTCCGTGTCGGTGTCGGTGTCGGTGTCGGCGTCGGTGTCGGTGTCGGTGTCCGTGTCGGTCTCGGACCCGGTGTCGTCGACGTCGGGCGCGGCACAGGCGAGGCTGAGCAGGAACGGGATCATCAGGGCCTCCATTGGGTCGGCATGCGGGCGCTCACAGGACCGTGTACGCCGTGTTGTCCGGCGCGAACCACCATAGAGCCGCCACGCCCGCCAACGCCAGCACGAACGGCACCACGAACCACGCCCACGGCGTCCCACCACCAGAAGTCGACTTCATAAGCACACCTTCGCGCCCATCCATTCAGAGCACACCCCACGGGCGCACGGGGTGGCATCGTCGCACAAGGGGTGGCACCAGCCGGAAGACCCGACCGGCGCCTCGCCGGCGGCGCACACCGGCGGAGACGTGCCGTCGCCCGCGGCGCAGGCGGCGTGCTCGGGCGAGCACGGGTCCGACCAGGTGCGGGCACAGCCGAGGTCCGCGTTGGACCACGGGCGCTCCAACGTGTTCCGGGCGCACTCCGGCCTCGCGGCGGGCTCGAAGGGCCCCGCGAAGGGCTCGAACCGTCCGATCGGGCGGTCCTCGTCCCAGCCCAGGACGAACACCTCGCGACGCCCCCGGAACGGCGCGTCCGCGGCGAGGGTGTCCGGGAGGTTCGACTCGGGTGTCGCGGCCCACGAGAAGACCACGCGCGCCGCCCGCCCCGGGAGGAGTGGCAGGAGCACCGACGTCGCGCCGTAGTTCGTGCCCCAAGCGGTCTCGAGGGGCGCCTCCTCGATCGCGACCGAAGGCGTGGTGCCCCCGACCACCGACCCGCGGAACGTGAGGCCGGCGCACTCGATGATCAGCCACTCTCGAAGACGCCGGGTCGAGCAGCGGTTGCGCGTGGACCCCCGCACGACGATCTCCGGCGCGAGCGCCAGCTCGTGTGTCGTCGGCAGCCGCGAGCGGCCGGGCGGGAGGCCGCTCTCCGGCGCCGGGAGGGGGGCGGGCGCCGTGAGCGCCGCGGCGAGGGCGTCGGCGACAGCGGCGGTGCCGATCGGGCTCATGTGGAGGTCGCCCATGAGGAACGCCCCCGGAGACGCGGCCGCGAGGGGGTCCCACAGATCCACCCCGCGCGCGCCGGCGTGCCGCGCGACGGCCACGAGGTCGGTCGACAGGCGGCGGGTCTCGGAGAGATCGACGGGCTCCTTCCCATACTTTCGCCACTCTTCGGGGCTCACCTGCACGTCGAGGGGGAGCGCGGCGATGACGAGCTCCGCGCCCGCCCGCGCGCACCGCGCGCGCGCCTCCGAGACGAAGTCCCGGAGCGGCGAGGTCGGGGCCGAGTCGCCGTCGATCGCGGTCGCGAGCGCGTCGAGCTTCGCGCCGGCGGCGTCCCACCGCGCGAGCGCCCGAGACAGCGCTCCCACGCGCGGGTCGCGCGGGTGATCGCGCACCCAGGCGCGAACGACCTCGGGCGCGTCCTTCTTGAGGCGAGCCGCCGTTTTCAACAGCTCGGCGGTGACCTCGAGCGGGCGCGCCGCCTCCGCGTACGGCGAGTCGACGATGTCCCCCGGGCGGTTCTGGCTGCGCAGCGCTTCCTGCCCTAATCCGACGTCGCCGACGTCCTCCCCGAGCAGGCGCGCGGCGGACTCCACGAGCTCGTGCTCGAGGCTGACCCGCTCCCGCGCGGCGTCGGAGACCTGGGCCGCCACCTCCGCCGCGGGTCGATCGAACACCTCGTCCTCCGCCGGCGGCGGGGCGACGTCGCGCACGGCGATCGCGCTCCGCACGAGGGCGTCGGCGAGGCCGCCCTCCGACGGGAGCCCGCGGTCGTCGGACTCGAGGCGGCGGTACAACGCGCGCCGCGCCAGGAACACGAGGTGCGACTCACGGAACAACCACGCGCGCCCCGGAAACTGCACCACGTCGTCGGGCATCGTCTCGGCGCGCACCGCCCACCCGTCCCACACCCGGTGGCGGTCGCCGTTCGGGCGATCCCGCTCGAAGAGGTCGTTGCCGAGGTTGACGAGCACGACCACCGTCTTCGGGGAGCGCGCGGCGAGGACGCGGTCGATGACCGCGAGGTACTCGAGGGGGCCGTAGGTCGGCACGCCCGCGTTGATCGTCGGCCGGCCGGAGGCGACCGCGAGGCGCGCGGAGACCGTCTCGTCCTCCTCGACGCCGAGACCGAAGGCCTGAGAGTCGCCGAGGACGACGATCTCGTCAGGCGCCCGCGGCCCCCACGGCGCGCCGCGGAAGCCGTCGGCGTTGATCCGGACGTCGCTGGGCGAATTGCCGCCGAACGCGACGCGCTGCGACGCGCCGGCGCGCAGCCGGACCCCGAGCTCGGCGTCCGCCTCGTAGACGTTCAGGTGCGGGAACGCACCCCCGCGCGCCCAGGCGCTCACGGCCTCTCCGAACACCAGCCCACCGACGAGGCCGAGCGCGCCGAGGCCGACGCGCAGCCCGAGCGCGCCGGGGCTCACCCGCCCACCGCCACCCAGTCCACCGCGGCGACGCCGGTCGCCTCCACGAAGCGCACGCAGATCCTGCCGGTCGCCGCGCCCGCCGGAGGCGTGAACGGAGCCGTGACCTCCCGCCAGTCGCCCGCGGCCTTCGCCGTGTCGAGCGTCGTGTACTGGGCGCCCGCCGGGCTCACCAGGGCGCCGGCCGCGTCCCACGCGCGCAGCTCGGTCACGAACCCGGTCCAGCCGCGCGCGTCGCTGTCCACCTTATCGACCTTGATCCTCACCTTCGCCGTACCGGGACCGACGAGCGCGAAGCGATCGGAGCAGGCGAGGGCGTTGCCGGGCTTGGTGGCCGCCAGGCGAAAGCCTGTGGCGCCGCCGACGTCGCCGGCGGTCGCCGTGGCGTCGGGCGTCGGGACGATGAATTCGAAGCCGAGCGGCGCCCCGTTGACCCCGCCGGGGGCGTCGAGGTCCCACCGCGTCTCGGCGATCGGCGTGGTCTGGACGTCCGCCGCGGCCACCCCCGCGGGCGCCACGCCGGCGGCGGTCACGCCGAGCGCGTCGATCTCCACGCGGCCCGCGCTGCCGACGAACCGGAGGCACAGCTCGCCCTTCACGGCGCCGGCCGGCGGCGCGGCCTCGTACGACCACTCTTCCCAGCCGCCCACGCTCGTGAAGTTGTGCAGCAGGGTGTAGCGGGTGGTGGCGGCGGGGATGAGCTCGTTGGCCTCGCCACGGGCGCGGAGCTCGACGTTGAGACCGTCGTAGGGCCCCGCGCCCTTCGTGAGCGCGGTGAGCTTGGTACGACCGGTGAAGGTCGTTTTTCCGGACATGCGCACGGCTTGCGCGCACACCAGGGCGTCGGCGGCCGTTCGCACCTCGAGCACCGCGCCGGTGGCGCCGTCGGAGAGCGGGCCGCTGGTCGCCGAGGCGTCGGCCCCGCCGGGAACCACGAACATCGCCCCCTGCGGCGCGCCGTTCGCCCCTCCGGGGTTGTCGAGGTCGAGCAGGCGGGTCTCGCCGGCGCCCGCGGGCGGCAGCGGCGCGGGCGCCGGCGGCTCGACCGGGGCCGGCGGCGGCGGATCCACCGGGGCCGGCGGCGCCTCGGGGGATCCGGAGCAGGCGAGGAGGGACAAGGCGAGGACGAACATTTCGGCTCCGGCGTTGCGAGGCCCCTAAACAGGTTCACGGCCGCGCGCGATCCGCTCGTTTGGCACATTTCCTGCTTGCCGGTGCCCCGCGGGCTCGATGTGCCTGCGCGAGGGGTTCCAGGACAACGGTGACGGCACCTGCAGCACCGAGGTCGACACCGGCGACACCGCGGAGTGACCGTCGAGGCGCGTTAGCCTCGAGCGTGGCCGAACCCGCGACTCCACGCCCGCCGAAGGCTCCGGGGCCACCCGAGGCCTCCGCGTCGACGTGGCGCGACGTGCCGCGCACGGTGGGCCGCGCCTTGGGGCTCGTCGTCGGGACGAGCCTCGCCGCCACCGTCACGCTCGCGGTCCTGACCCTCGTCGCCGGTGGCGTTCCCGCGGCGATCGCGTACGTCGGCAAGCTGATCGTGGACGCGGTGGTGAACGCCGCGGGAGACCGCACGGTCGCCCTTCGGTTCCTCGCGATCGAGGCCGGGCTCGTCGTCGCCCTCGCGGCCGTCCAGCGCGGACTGAGCGTGACCGAGTCCCTCATCCGCGCGCGGCTCGGGCACCACGTCAACGTCCTCATCCTCCGAAAGGCGCTCGAGCTCGACCTCACCCACTTCGAAGACGCGACGATCTACGACCGCATGACGCGGGCGCGCCGCGAGGCCTCGTCGCGGCCGCTCGGCCTCGTGCGCCGCGTGTTCGGCCTGCTCCAGAACCTCGTGTCGCTCGTGGGCGTCGGCGTCCTCCTGGTGCCCTTCTCGCCGCTCGCCGCGGTGGGCCTCGCGGTGGCCGCGCTCCCCGCGGTGTGGGCGGAGGCCCGCTACTCCGGCGAGGCGTTCCGCCTCCTGTCCTGGCGCACCCCCGAGACGCGCGAACAGTCCTGGTACGAGACGGTGCTCGGCCGCGAGGACTACGCGAAGGAGGTCAAGCTCTACGGGCTCGGCCCGTTCTTCCTCGATCGCTACGAGCGGATCTTCCACAGCCTGTATGGGGCCGACCGCGATCTGACCCTTCGACGCGGCCTCTGGGGCTACCTCATCGGCCTCGTGAGCACGGCCGCGTTCTACGCCGTGTACGCGTACACGATCGTCGCGACGGTGAGCGGCCGCATCTCCCTCGGGGAGATGACGATGTACCTGCTCTTGTTCAAACAGGGGCAGGGCGCGCTGGCGTCCGGGCTGTCCGCGATCGGCGGCATGTACGAAGACAGCTTGTACCTGTCGAACCTCTACGGCTTCCTCGAGATGCCGGTCGCCAGGGCGGTCGGTACGGCCGCCGCCGGCCCCGACCCGTCCGACGGCCTGCGCGTCGAGGGAGTGTCGTTCACCTACCCGGGGAGCGAGACCCCGGCGCTCCACGACGTGTCGCTCCACGTGCGGCCCGGCGAGAAGCTGGCGATCGTCGGCGAGAACGGGTCGGGAAAGACGACCCTGATCAAGCTGATCACGCGCCTCTACGAGCCGGCTTCGGGGCGCATCCTGCTCGACGGGCTCGACCTGCGCGGGTGGGACGTCGACGTCCTGCGCGCGCGCATCGGCGTGGTGTTCCAGGACTTCGTCCGATACCAGCTCTCCGCGGGCGAGAACATCGGCGCTGGCGACGTGGCGGCGATCGCCGACGAGGCCCGCCAACGCGACGCCGCCGAGCGCGGACAAGCGTGGTCGTTCCTCGCAACCTTCCCGGACGGTCTACGCACCCGCCTCGGGCGTTGGTTCGGCAGCGGGCGTGAGCTCTCGGGCGGACAGTGGCAGAAAGTGGCGTTATCCCGAGCGTTCATGCGCACGGGCGCCGATCTGCTCGTCCTCGACGAGCCGACGGCGGCCATGGACGCCGAGGCCGAGGCGCAGGTGTTCGAACAGTTTCAGGAGACCGCGCGCGGGCAGATGGCGATCCTGATCTCCCACCGCTTCTCGACCGTCCGGCGCGCCGACCAGATCCTCGTGCTCGACCGCGGCCGCGTCACCGAGCGCGGCACCCACGAGGCGCTCGTCGCGCTGAACGGTCGCTACGCGCGGCTCTTCCAGCTCCAGGCCGAGGGGTACCGCTAGCGTATGTCCCCGCTCGTCCTCGCCTTGCTCGCGTGCATCGACACGCGGCTGAAGGGAGTTCCGCCCGACGAGCCGGACACCGCCCCGGCCGTGGACACGGACGACGCCGCGGTGGAGGCGTGCAACGGCATCGACGACGACGGCGACGGCGGGGTGGACGAAGGCTTTCCCGACGCCGACGAGAACGGGCGCGTGGACTGCCTGGACGTCGAGTGCGACGTGATGGCCGCGACGGCGGCGGAGGTCGTCGTGCGCGCGTCGTGCGAGGCCGTGTCGCCTCTGCCGGACGCCTGGACGGTGCGTCGACGCGAGCTGCTCGCCCCGAGCGTCGCCCCGACGGCGACCTCGTCGTGGACGCAACCCGCGCTCGTGCGCCTCGACGACGACGACGGCGACGGCGTCGTCGGTGCGTCCGACGGCGCCGACATCGTGTACGTGGCCGCCGCCGGCGACGACGCCTGGCTCGTCGCGGTCGACGGCGCGACGCTCTCCGAACGTTGGACCGTCTCGGCACTGCACCCCCGCGCGCAGATCGCCGCCGCGGACCTCGACGGAGACGGCGCGAGCGAGATCCTCGCCTGGAGCGCCGACGGGGTGCTCGGCGCCTGGAGCGCGAGCGGGGGCGCCGTGTGGACGAGCGACGTCGCCGCGGACCCCGCCGAAGACGGCTGGCACGTCCGCGTCGCGGATCTCGACGGCGACGGCACGACGGAGGTGGTCGCGGACACATGGGTGCTCGACGGGGCCACCGGTGCCGCGATCCTGGCGTTCGACGTCGACACCGAGACGCACCAACACCGGCCCGCGACGGTGGCGGACCTCGACCGCGACGGCAGCCAGGAGGTGCTCATCGCTGGTCGCACCTACGCGGCGACGGGCGAAGAACGCTGGTACTCCGGCGAGGGGGTCGAGGACGGCGTCTGGTCCGCGGCGCTCCAGCTCGACGGCGACGACGCGGCGGAGGTCGTCACGCTCGGCGCGAACCTCGTGCTCTCCGACGACGACGGCACCACGCTCATCCGGTCGCCCACCTTCGCCCGCAACTGGTCGGGCGGACCGTGCATCGGGGACTTCGACGGCGACGGCGCCAGCGAGCTCGCCTACGGCGCGTACGACGGGTTCTACGTGCGCGATGTCGACCTCCGCAACGTGTCGTACGTGCGCATCGAGATCCCGCGGGGTCAGGCCGCGTGCGCCGGGTACGATCTCGACGTGGACGGCGCGCTGGAGGTTCTCCACGCCGACGCCCACGCGTTCCGAATCGTCGACGGGCGCGACGGCACCGCGCTCTACACCGACGACGCCACGTTCGAGTCCTTCGGCTATTGGGCCGGCCCCGCCGTGGGCGACCTCGATGCCGACGGGGACGTCGAGATCGTCGTCGCGAACGCAGACCCGTTCGGGCTCGCGCCGGTGCTGGTGTACGACCACGCGGGTGCCGGCTGGCCCGGCGTGTCGTCGGTGTGGCCGACGTTCGACTACGACCTGTGGGCCATCGAGGACGACGGCGGCGTCCCCGCGGCGCCGAGGGGGGCGTGGCTCGAGGGCAACGGCGTACGGACGGCACGACCGAACCCGCGCTACGCCGACGGTCCGGATCTCACCGTCACCCTCACCGCGGTGTGCGTGGCGGACTGCACCTACGGGCCGGTCGAGGTCGCCGCTCAGGTGTCGAACCTCGGGATGACCGACGTCCCCGCTGGGGTGTCGCTCGTCCTCGCCCGGGTCGACGACGGGGTCCGGACCCCGCTCCGCACCGTCACGCTCGACGCGATCCCCCGCGGTCGGGCGCTCGAGGGCGTCGTGTTCGCGCTCGATCCGGACGAAGTGGGCGTCGAAGGGCTTGTCGCGGTCGTCGATCCGGACGACGCCGTACGCGAGTGCGACGCCACGAACGACGCGGCCGCGTGGACCGCGGGCTGCCCCTGACCAGCGCGCGGCGCGCCGCTACTTGAGGTTTCCGTCGGCGTCGCGCTCGATCACCGGCAGGCCCAGGCCCTTGAGGCCCTCGAGCACCACCGAGGCGTCGCCCACCACCACCGTCACGAATTTCGACGGGTCGATGTTGTCGACCCACGCGGCCCGCGCCGACTCGGTCGTCACGCCGCGCACCCGACCGACGAACCCCGTCGTCCAGTCCGCCGGCAGGCCGTAGCGCCAGATCGCTTCTTCCTGGCCGAGGAGGAAGTCCGCGGACTCGTAGCGGAGAGGCCGCCCGTACGCGAGCGCGTCGCGGCCGTACGCCACCTCGCCCTCTTCGAGCGGACGGACGCCGCGCGGATCCGCGAGCTCCTTCCAGAACTCCTTGACCGCCGGCACCGTGTGCGGCGTCTGGATGCCCGCCGAGGCGACGAGGCGGCCTCCCGCGAGGTCGTACGAGACGCTGCAGCGCGCCCCGTACGTCCACCCCTTCTCCTCGCGCAGGTTGAGGTTCAGCCGCGAGGTGAACTGGCCGCCGACCCCCATGTTCGCGACGGTGAGGGCGATCCAGTCGGGATCGGTCGGCTTGGCGACGTAGCCGCCCACACGGACGACGGACTGGGCTGCGCCCGGCCGATCGACGAAGTGGATGGCCGGCTGCGCGGCGAGGGGGTTCGGCGACGGCCGCGCCGTCGGGGTGTTCGTCGGTTTCCACGACCCGAAGTGCTTCTCCAGGAGCGGCAACACCGAGGCGAGCGTCACGTCGCCGCCCACGAAGATCACGGCGTCGTCCGCGCGGCGGAGGCGCTCCCAGGCGGCGCGCAGCTCGGTCGGGTTGATCGCGGCGAGGGACGCCTCGGTGACGGTCCTGCCCTGGTACGCCTCGCCGAAGAGGACTCGCTCGAACACGCGCGCCGCGATGGAGTCCGGGTCCCGCCGCCGCTTCTCGAGGCCGGCGACGTACTGCTTCTGCATCAACGCCCAGTCGTCCGCGGGGAAGTCCGGCTGGAACGCCACCTTCGCCAGCAGGCCGAGCCCGGTGTCCAAGTTGCGGGCGAGCCCGCCGACGGTCAGCGACGCGCCGTCGTCCCCGGCGCCCGTGCCGAGCCCCAGACCGGCCTTCCGCAGCTCGCGCTCGAGGCCGGCGGCGTCGAGACCGCCCGCCCCTTCGTCCAACATGTCCAAGGTGGCCTGGGCGAGGCCCTCCTTCCCGACCGGGTCCGACCACCCGCCGCCGACGAGCGACACCCGCACATAGGCAAGGGGAACCTCGTGGTTCTCGACGACGACCACCGGCACGCCGCTGCTCAGGGCGCCGCGGGTGGGCGAAGGTGCCTCGTACGGGCGCTCGGCAAGCGCCGGCGGCACCTCGGTGCGCGGGGCGTGGCGAGGCGCGCAGCCGGGCGCCGCGAGGGCGCCGAGGGTCAAAGAGAGGAGGACGGAGCGGGTCATTCGGCACCTCGCGCGGGCGGCTGCACGGTCAGGACGAGTCGGCGGTCGGGAGGCAACCAGGTGCGGAGCGCCTCGCTGATCGTCTGCGCCGTGGCGCCGGTGTACCGCGCGAGGTCCTCGGCGAACCAATCCGGGTCGCCCTTGGCGCGCCAGTAGCCGTTCAGGCGGTCGGCCTTGCCCTGGATGGTGGCGAGGTCGCCGTAGAACGAAAGTTCGTACTGGGTCTTGGCGATGGCGGCCTCGTCGTCGGACACGCCCTTCTCGCGCGCCTGCGCGAGCACCTCGTCGATGGCCTGCAGCACCTCGCTGCCCGTGTGTCCGGCCGCGACCGTCGCGCTGACGACGTACATCGACTGGAGCCCCATGCTCTGCTGGTACGCCGAGACGTCCTGGGCGATCTGCTGATCGCGGACGAGCGCGCGGTAGAGCCGGCCGTCCTTGCCGCCCGCAAGCGCGTCGCTCAGCAGGTCGAGCTCCGCGTCGCCCGGCGCGTAGAGCGCCGGGGAGGGCCACACCATGTAAACCCGCTCGAACGCTGCCTTTTCGTCATTCAACACGACGACGCGCTCGCCGTCGAACCGCACCTGGGCGGGCGCCGGCGCCGGCACGGGCTCCGGACCCGCCGGCACGTCGTCGAAGTAGTGCGCGATGAGCGAGCGTGCGGTGCGCGGGTCGAAGTCGCCGCACACGACGAGCGCCGCGTTGTTCGGGAGGTACCAGCGCTGGAAGAACCCCTTCACGTCATCGAGCGTGGCCGCGTCGATCTCTTCGTGCTTGCCGATCGTCGCGATGTGGTAGGGGTGCCCCTCGGGGAACACGTTCGCGAGCAGGGTGGGCCAGACGAGCCCGTACGGCACGTTCTCGTAGCGCTGCCGGCGCTCGTTGCGGACGACCTCCTTCTGGTTGGCCAGCCGCGCCTCGTCGAGCGACGGCAACAGCCACCCCATCCGGTCGGACTCGAGCCACAAGGCGAGGGGGAGGTGCTCGCGCGGGACCCCCTCGAAGTAGTTCGTGCGGTCGACGTTGGTGGTGCCGTTGATCTGCGCGCCGACGCGCTGCAACGGCTTGAAGTAGTCGTCGTTCGCGTGCTCGGACCCCTGGAACATCAGGTGCTCGAACAGGTGGGCGAAGCCGGAACGCCCGGGGGACTCGTCGCGGGAGCCGACGTGGTACCAGACGTTGACCCAGACGAAGGGCACGCTCGTGTCACGCGCGAGGATGACCTCGAGCCCGTTGTCGAGGGTGAAGCGCTCGTGCGGCACCGACAGCGTAGGGGCCGGGTCGGCGGCGAGCGCCGAAGCGGCGAGGAACAGGGGGAGCATCGTCGACGACCCTCGGGCGAAGCCCGAAGCTATCCTCAGCGCCCGGCGCGTGGGGGGGGGAGCGCCGTCACGCGACGACGAAGCTCGGCGGGGAGCTTCGCGTCGAGGAGCCGCTCGATCTGCGCGTGGTCGTACCGCGCCGACGCGTGCGTGAAGAGGAGCGCGTCGTTGTTCAGCCGATCCGCCCGCGCCACGAGCTCGTCGAGGTGCACGTGGCCCTTGGACCGCGCCGCCGCCACCGGGACACGATCGTCGAAGAACGTGACCTCGATGATGAGCAGCTTCGCCGCCGCGAGCAGCGGCTCGCGATCGAGGACGTCCACCAGCGTGTCCCCCGTGAAGGCGACCTCGATCGACTCGACGGGCTCGCTCACGGATTCGCCGGCGGTGGCGCGCCGGCGGATCTCCGCCTCCGGCAGGCCGTGCAGCTCGGCGCGCAGGCGCGACCGCGTCCGACCGAGCGCGTAGCCCTGGCAGAACACCCGGTGCGGAGACCGAAACGGCCGAAGGAAGCGACCGTCGCCGAGCTCGACGGTGTCTCCGGGGCCACACGGCACCAGCATGCACGGCAGCTCGCTCTTGTCCAGGCGGCGCCACACGGCGAACAATGCCTCGAAGTCCTCGGCGTTCGACCTTGGTACATAGTACGTCGGCGGCGGCAGGCCGAGCAGATCGCGCGTCGCCGCGTGCATCGCGATGCCGCCGGCGTGGTCCATGTGGGCGTGCGTGATCAACACACGCGCGCGCTTCACGGCCGACGGCGGGCACCGCCCGATGTCGAAGCACAGGTTCCACCCGGGCAGCTCGATGCAGGTCTCCAGCCCGCCGATGCTGATCGCCTCGACTTCGGTGCCGGCGAGCCGCATCACCGTGCCCCCGGGCGACACAACGTGACTCGACCCCGGCGCTCCGGTGCGTATTCCAGGCAGCCGGAACACCGCTTCGGAGGATTCCCCGTGCCCCGTTTCGTGACGTCCATCTCCCCCCTCGCCCTCGCCATCCTGCTCGCCGGCTGCGACACCGTCGGGCTCGCCAACGCCGACTCGCCGACCGCGGCGACCCCGCCGATGGGCTTCAACCCCCAGGCCAGCCTCGCGCCCCTCGTCGACGCGGTGGAGCCGGCGGTGGTCAACGTGTATTCCAGCGCGCGCCGGGCGGTGCCGCGGGAGTACCAGTTCTTCTTCGGCCTTCCGTCGGAGCAGGACGTCCAGGGCCAGGGCTCCGGCTTCGTCATCTCCGCGGACGGGTACATCCTCACCAACAACCACGTCATCGCGAACTTCTCGGACTTCAAGGTCAAGTTCCCGGACGGGGCGGAGTACTCGGCGAAGGTGGTCGGCGGCGACCCCGAGAGCGACGTCGCGCTGCTCAAGATCGACGCGAAGACGAAGCTCCCGTTCCTCCGGCTCGGCGACTCCGACGCGATTCGTGTCGGCGACTGGGTCATGGCGGTGGGCAACCCCTTGGGCCTCGGCCACACCGTCACCGCGGGCATCGTGTCCGGCAAGGGCCGGAACATGCCCGACATGCCGTTCGACGAGTTCCTTCAGACCGACGCCAGCATCAACCCCGGAAACTCCGGTGGCCCGCTGATCGCCCTCGACGGCAGCGTCGTCGGGATGAACACCGCCATCATCCGCGGCGCGAACACCGTCGGGTTCGCGATCCCCGCCAACGAGATCGCGGACATCCTCCCGCAGCTCCGCGACAGCGGCAAGGTCAGCCGCGGATACCTCGGCATCGAGATGACCCAGCTCCCGGAGGCCGCGCAGAAGGCGATCGGGCGTGGCGTGCTCGTGGGCGGCGTGCAGCCCGACGGGCCCGCTTCGACCGCGGGCATCCGCGAGGGCGACCTGATCCAGTCCGTCGCCGGGCGTGGCGTCGAGTCGGCGCGGGACCTCCTGCGCGCGGTCTCGGCCAAGGCGCCCGGCAGCGAGATCGAGGTCGTGTTCCTCCGCGAAGGGAAGGAGCGCCGCGCCAAGGTCAAGCTCGGCGCGCGCCCGGTCGGCGATTGAGGCGACGCGCCGACGCGGCCCCGCGGGTTATCCACCCGCGCGCTTCGGGAGCTTCGCGATGTACCACGACTACCTGATCCTCGGCGGCGCGGGCCTCGTCGGCCTGCAAGTGTGCCGGCAGATCCTCTCGCACCTCCAGCCTCGCCGCATCGTCGTGGCGTCCCTCCTCGAGGCCGAGTCCGTGGCCGCGTGCCGCCGGCTCGCGCGCGAGTTCGGCGACGGCGTGGCGCTCGTGCCGGCGTGGGGCAACCTCTTCGTCCCCCGCGAGATGGCGAACCTGCCGCGCGGCGCCGTCCTGTCCGACGTGGCGATGCGCCGCCGCCTGCTCGCGGCGGTGTACGACGACTACGAGGCCGCCTACGACGAGAACACCCTCGTCGACCTCATCCGCGCGCACCGCCCCGAGGCCATCGTCGACTGCGTGAACACCGCGACGGGCTTCAGCTACCAGGACGTCTTCGACGGCGCCGCCAAGGTGCGCGGCTGGATCGAGGGCGAGGGCTTCGACGTGCGCGGCGTGGCGGACCTCGAGGGGTTCCTCCTCAGCCAGAGCGTGCCCCAGCTCATCCGGCACGTCCGCTTCCTGCACCAGGCCACCACCGAGTACCGTACGAAGGTGTACGTAAAGGTCGGCACCACCGGCACCGGGGGCATGGGGCTGAACATCCCCTACACCCACTCCGAGGACAAGCCGAGCAAGAAGCTGCTCGCCAAGACCGAGGCCGCCTTCGGCCACACCGGCCTGCTGTTCCTCCTCGCGCGCACCCCGGACGCCCCGATCGTGAAGGAGGTCAAGCCGGCCGCCATGATCGGCTACCGCGCGGTGCAGGTCATGACCACGAGGGACAAGCACGACAACTCCGAGCTGTTCGAGCCGCGTGAGGTCACCCTCGGCGGCACCCTCGAGCTGCGAGGCCCCAACGACGGTTGGACGCGCGCCGGCACACTGCAGGTGCCGGTGGTCGACACCGGCGAGAACGGCGTGTTCACGCGCGGCGAGTTCGCGGCGATCACCGCGCTCGGCCAGATGGAGTACGTCACCCCCGAAGAGATCGCCCGCACCGTCGTGCTCGAGCTGCGCGGCGCGAACACCGGCCAGGACGTCATCTCCGCGCTCGACGGCTCGGTCATGGACCCCTCCTACAAGGCCGGCCTCGTGCGCAACGTCGCGCTCTCCGACCTCGACGCCGCCGAGCGCGAAAGCGGGATCCCGAGCGTGGCCCTCGGCCGCCTCGGCCCGCCCGAGCTGAGCAAGCTCCTCTTCGAGGCCGAGCTGCTCCGCGTCGCGTGCCGCACCCTCGAGGGCGTGCTCGAGGTGGCGGACCCGTCCGAGCTCGCGGCGCGCTGCGCGGAGGTGCTCCACTCCAGCAGCGTCGCGAAGACCGCGCCGTCCATCGGCATTCCGGTCCTGCTCCCCGACGGCGAGCGCCTCCTGCGCGGCCCGCGCATCAACGTCCCGGAGCTCGAGGGCCACCGCACCGGGGTGGACGTGAAGGGCCCGTCCGACGTCGACGGCTGGGCGCGCAAGGGCTGGATCGACCTCCGCCCGTCCAACATGGACGTCTGGCAGGCGCGGTTCCGCAAGATGCTACGCGGCCGCACCCACCTGCGCGAAGAGGGCTCGGCCGCGGCCAGCATCTCGAGCTTCATGGCCACCACCTTCGAGATCGGCGAGGTCGTGGCGTGGATCTTCAACAACGAGATGGGCGGGTACCGGGTGAAGTAGGGACTCCGATGGCCTTCCGCATCGACAAGCTCATGCTCGGCGGCTTCCGGTCCCCCCGTCCTCGGCCCCACCCTACCTCACCGCGAACCCCGCCGACAACGTCAGGAAGTGCAGCCAGTTCTCGCTGAACCCGTCGCCGGGCGGCGTGGCGTTGCTGCTGGTGCCCACCGCGCCGCCGGCGAAGTACCGGACGTTCATGAAGAAGTCCACGCCGGGGCGCAGCTCGGTGCCCGCGCGCGCCGAGAGGTCGACGAGCACGCCCTCGACGTCGGAGTCAGACCCGTTGATGTAGCGAATGGGCGCCCACGCGGCGTCGAGCTCCGCGCCGAACCACCCCTCGTTGGAGAGCGGCCAACGAAAGCGCGACTTGATGAGCGGCACCGGGCCCACGTCACGGTTGACGCTCCGGAGCTCGCCGTCGGTCGAGGTGATCTCGAGGTTGGCGTTGCGGATCTGGAGGGAACCGCCGATGGTGGCCTCGCGCTCGGGGCCGGGCAGGAGGTCGTACATCCAGCTCCCGCGCCAGAAGCTGAACCCGTAGCGCAGCTCGACGGGTGTGCCCTCGGGGAAGTCGACCCCGTCCCAACGGACGTCGCGCTCGAGCGTGACCGACGTGCGGAGATCGAGCGGCTGATAAAGGAGGACGAAGGTGTGCCGCTTGCCTGCGTCGAGGTCGACGCCGAAGCGCGCGAAGGGGAAGAGCACGTCCTGCCCGCCCTCTTCCACGTAGTCGAACTCGGTCCCGTCCTTGCCGTACGTGATCACGTGTGAAACGGGGGCGACGATGCCGATCTCGGCGCCGAGGCGAACCCGCACGTCGTGCGCGGTGCCGTCGGCGCGGGGGCTGTTGAGCACGCTCGCCGGGTCGGAGGGCGACACAGCGAGCGCGGGGAGGACGAGCACGAGCGCAGCGGACACGGGCACCTCGGAAGGGCCCCCTTACTCGCTCGACGCGGAGCGCCGCCGACGACGTCCGTACGTCGTCAGCGGAGCTACAGAAGCCGACGCGAAGGCGCGCCGGGCTGACTACTCGGCGCAGTCCGCGCCGGTGATCTCACCCTGCATGCCAAGGAGCGCGATGAGCAGCGGGTCGATGGCCTCGGTGCCGTCGACCGCGTAGGGCACGCCGAGGGTGTCGAGCGCGGTGAGGAGGTCCTCGACGAGGGCGTTGAAGTCGGCGTCGGTCACGCCCATGCCGGCGTGCGCTTCGCACATGGTGCGACCGGTGTACACGCAGTACCCGCCGGTGGCCGAGCAGATCTGCTCGACGAGCAGCGCCTTGAGGTTGGCGATGTCGGTGCTGGCGAAGAAGCCGTTGATGCGCGTGTCGGCCGCCACGTTCGCGACGAATTCGTCGACCACCGCCACGACCGCGGCGTGCCCGCCGATCTGGTTGAAGGTCACGGCGGAGCCGGCGGGGTCGGTGACGATGTCGGACTGCATGCCGACGAGGGTGACGAGGAGCGGGTCGATCGGCTGCGAGCCGTCGAGGGCGTAGGGGACGCCGAGGGTGTCGAGGGCCGCGAGGAGGTCGCCGACGAGCGCGTTGAACTGCGCGTCGGTGATCGCCATGTTGACGTGCACGTCGCGCATGGACCCGCCGCCGTAGACGCAGCCGCCGCCGGTCGCCTCGCAGATCTGGTCGTGAAGCTGCTGCTTCAGGTTCGCGGCGTCCGCGTTCGCGAACATCCAGTTGATGCTCTCGTCGGCCACGACGTTCGCGAGGAACTGGTCGAGCACGGTGTTGATGCCCGCCTCACCGCCGAGCTGCTCGTACAGGCTATCGGTATCGGTGTCGGTGTCGGTGTCGGTGTCGGTGTCGGTGTCGGTGTCGGTGTCGGTGTCGGTGTCGGTGTCGGTGTCGGTGTCCGTGTCGGACTCCTCGGCGCTGTCGTCAGCGTCCTTTTCGACACAGGCGGTGAGCGAGAGGCCGAGGGCGAGGGAAAGCCAGAACTTCATGATTGTCTCCAGGTCGAATCAGCGTGTGGACAGGGTGGGGGTGGTGGACACGTGGGGGTTCCAGCCGGGCGGCCGCTTGCCGTCGCCGCCCTGGACCGAGCCGTCGCGGGGACGCTCGACCACACGCGCCGCGAGCGTCGGTGACGCCCACGTCTCGGTCACGGTCACATAATCGCCGGTCGCCTTGAGGAGCACCACCGTGACGTGGAGCCCGTCGCGCGTCCACTCCCCGGCAAACCGGGCGAGGCCGCGCGACACGTCGGACGGATCGACGATCGGCTTGAGCTTCCCCGGGGGACCGAGCTCAGCCTCGATCGCGGCGATGGACGACGTGAAGTCCGCGATGGCGTCTTCTGGCACGCTGTAGCGCCGCGCCGTGCTGAAGTGGTGGATCGGCGCGTCCTCGGGACGCGCCACGAGGATCTGCGCCAGGCGGCCACGGATCGTGCGGTCGGCGAGGAGGGCCACCGGGAGGTCGCCCTCGCACCGATACGTGAAGCTCGTGCGGGTGGGCGAAGGGAATCGATCGCACGCGAGGCCGTGAAGGTCGATCCACGCCATGACGTCTTCGTGGGTCGAGCGCCCCACAGTGAGGCCGTAGCGCGTGGCGTACGGGGACACGGTGACGGGGTCTTCGCGAGAAGCGGCGACCGTGCCGCCGGAGTCGGGCGCCGACGCACACCCGAGGAGGAGCGCGGCCACGATCATGGAAGCGTGTCCTCCACGACCGTCGCACCTTCGATGAGCGCGGCGTAGAAATAGCCGAAGCCCAGATCCTTGTCGATCGTCAGGGGCCCGGTGGCGACGACCACCTGACCCACCGAGAGGTCGGCGGCGCTGGTGACCGTGAGGTCGCCTTCGTCGTCGCCGGGGCCGCGGGTGCCGTCGGCGAGGTGGTACCAGTTGGTGCCCTGCACGTTCTTCGCGGCCTTCACGACACGGCCGCGTACGATCACGCCCGTACCCGAGAGCTCCCGACGGCGGGCGTACACCGTCGCGACGTCGAGGCCCCCCTCCACCGGATCGAGCTTGATCGCCGCGTTCGCGGTGGCCTCGTCGACGACGGCCACCTCTTCGATGAGGGTGATCGCGTCGAACAGACGGTTGGCCTCGCCGCTCCGAACACCGTACGCGAGCGGCCCCTTGCCGAGCAGCACGAAGTCACCGGGCGACACCTTCAGGTCGGGCACGCTGGCCCAGAAGGTGAACGGCCCCTCGGCGACGCGAAGGTAGGCCCGGCCTTCGCCGTGAAGCACCGCCTCGACGCGGGCAGGGCCCACATTGGCCCACGTGCCCGGAGGGACCGACGGAGACGGGCTCGAACAGGCCAGGACGACCGCGAACAACCCGAACCTCCAACCGCCGCCACCGCGCATGCAGGGCCCTCCGCCCCGCGCGCACTATACGCGATGAACGCACGCAACACAAACGCGACAACCCCGGCCGCGCTCACCAACCGGGGAGCACGCACGCGCCACACCGCGCCTGCGCGTCCGACAGCAGCCTCGCCGCCTCCTCGCGTCGCCCCAAACCCAGCAGGACCGTAGCCAGGTACACATCCGCCAGGACGTCGGTCGGCTCCGCGACGCGGCGCATCGCCGCCCAGGTCTCGCGCGCCGCGGCGAGCTCGGCCACTTCTTCGGGGCTGAGCTCGGGCGCCTCGGGCGCAGTGCCGCGCACCACGTGCTGACCCGCCCGATCGCGCGACGCCGCCGCGACCAGCTCCGGAACGTCCCTCAGCCGCTCGCCGATCTCGGGGGATCCGGGCTTCGAGGTCACCTGCGCCGCGCCGACGGCCTTCGACGCGTCGGCGCCCACGACGAAGCGCGCCGGGCCCTTCCAGCTCTCCCGCGTGCCGGAGCCGAACAGCACGAGCTCGACGCTGGCGCCCGCGGGCACCTGGACCGTGTCTCCGACCCGGAGCTTCATGTAGGGCACGATCGGCGCGCCGTTGCACGTCACGGGGCCGACGACGCCTACCGACAGCCCCGCGTCGGGCGGCGCGGCCAGGGCGACGGAGAGGAGCAGGCCGAGGATCATGCGTCTTTCAACCCGAGTAACTCGTGTACGACGATCGCCGCGGCCTTGCCCTTCACCGGCAGCTCCGCCCGCTTGCCGAGCACCAGCCGGTCGCCGAGCACGCGCACGATCGCGTCGCTGACGAGCACCCGCGCGCCGACCGACCGCGTGAGGCCCTCCATGCGCGCCGCGGTGTTCACCGTGTCGCCGATCACCGTGTACTCGACGCGCTCCTCGAGCCCGATGTTGCCCGCCACCGCCGGCCCGGCGTGCACCGCGATCCCCACGTCGAAGCCCGGGATCCCGAAGCGCTCCTCGGCTGCCGCGCGGTAGCGCACCGCCGCCTCGGCCATGCCGAGCGCCGCGCGGACCGCCCGCAGCTCGGGGTCCGTCACCGCCGCTGGGGCCCCCCAACGCGCCATGATCGCGTCGCCGATGAACTTGTCGACCTCGCCGCCTTGCTCCAGGATCGGGCGACATCCGACTTCGAACCAGCCGTTCACGAAGGCGAACACCGCCTCGGGCCCGACCCGCTCGGACACCGACGTGAACCCCATGACGTCGGAGAACAACACGGCGACGTGGCGTCGCTCGCCACCGACCCCGGCGAGGCGGGGGTCGGCGATCACGCGGTCGAGCACGCCGCGCGACACGTACCGGCCGAACAAGGTTCGCAGGACCGAGCTCTCCCGCTGCGTCCACGCGAGCCGCAGGCCGCCGGCGGCGGCGATCGCGAGCACGGCCGACGCGGCCGCGGAGGCGCCCGGAAGCGCAAGATCGAGGTGGATGCCCCACAACGCACACGCCGGCCCGGCGCCGGCGGCGAGCGCCCCCGCGGCCGCCGCGACCCCCCAGCCGCCGAACAGCGCCGCGGACGCGCCGAGGCCGCCGAGGAGCCCGTACGCCGCGAGCCGCGCGGCCCGGGGCGGGCTCCACGGGCGGCGCCCGGACAGCAGCGTGTGGAGGACGTTGGCCTGGGCCTCGACGCCGCGCATGTCTCCGTAGGGCGTCTCCACCCAGTCCCCGGAGGCCGCGAACGTGACCCCCATCAACGCGACACGTCCACCGAGCGATCGACGTTCGTCCTCGGTCATCACGCCCTCGCGGAGGCGCCAGAACGGCACGGTCGGCATCGTGCCGGGCGGGCCGGCCCACGCCACGGGTACGGCCTCGCGGCTGCGCGACACCGTGCGCCCGGCGATGTCCCAGCGCTGCGCGCCGGGGTCCAGGGAGAGGTGCCGGAGGGCGGCGGCGAGGGTGAGCGCGAGCTGCGGGCCCTCGGCCCCCGCGAGCGGCGCGGGGTGGAAGCGCCGCAGCGCGTTGTCGGGGTCGAGCGGAAGGTCGGTCAGGCCGATGAGCGCGAGGGGTTCCGGCAGGACGACCCGGGTGTCGATCGAAGGAAGATCGCGGACGATCTCCGCTCCCTCGACGCGATGGCTCGACGCGAGGACGACCGCGCCCCGCGCGAGCTCGGCGCGGAGGGGCGCATCGAGCGTGCGACTCTGGGGCAGCTCACCCAGGTCGTGCCGGGCGAACCAGGTCTCCGCGCTCTCGAGGAGCAGCAGGTCCATCGCCACCGCCGTGACCCCCGCCTCGCGCAGGGCGACCAGCACGGCGGCGAAGTGCGGCCCCCAGAACACCAGAGGATCGCGCTCCCGCCGCACGCTCTCGTCGTCGATCGCCACGATGACGAGGTCGGACGGGACGATCCGCGGGCCCGCGAGGCGGTGCCCCAGGTCGAGCAGCCGCGTGTCCGCGCCGGCGGCGAGCCCGCCGAGCTCTACCAGGAGCGCGACCAAGAAACCGAGGCCGATCGGCCAGATCGCGCGCGTCATCGCACCGCCCCGGACACCGTGAACGCGCCCCACGCGCCCGGATCGGCGTCGCCCCGCGCGCGGGCGCTGGCCAGCGCTTCGAGCTGCGCGGCGCGCAAGGCGCCGACCGGCCCCAGATCCAGATGCGCGTACAGGCCGTCGACCAACGCGGCCGCCGCGCGGTCTTCCACCGGCCAGAGGGTAAGCACGAGCGCGCCGGCGCCCGCCATGGAAAATGCACGGCGAAGACCCATCACGCCCTCCCCCGGCTCGTGCGCGCCGAGCCCGGACTCACACGCCGAGAGCACGACGAGCTCGGCGGCGCGGAGGTCCAGGCCGGCGATCTCCTCCGCCGTCCAGAGCCCGTCGCCCGCGGCGCCGTCGTCCCGCGCGTTGGCCCCGGCGAGCGCCATCCCCGACAGGAGCATCGGGTTCATCCCCGCGGCGGCCTCGACGCTGCGCTCCGCGGAGAAGCGCGCCGCGCGACACGTGTCCCCGGCGTAGAACCCGTGCGTCGCGAGGTGCACGTAGCGCCGACCGGCGACGGCGACCGACACCGCGCGCTCTGTCGCGTCGGCGCCGCTGAGCACGGTCGCGTCCGCGAGCCGCGCCGCCACCGCCTGGGCCTCGGTCATCGTGGCCGGCAGCGGCGCGAAGCCAGACACGCACGACGCGGGCGCGGCGTCGTCGAACGCCCCGTACGCCACGCCGCCGACCACGAGCGCGCCGCTGCCGGGCGTCCGCGCGGCGTCGAGCGCCGCGACGCTCTCGAGCTGTGCGACCGCGCGCTGCTCGACGAGGAAGCCCCCGCCAACCGGCAATGCGGCCCAGGGCGCCACCGCGAGGGTGCCGTCCGGGACGATCAAGACCAGGCCGTCACCGGCGAGCCCGAGCCGATCCCACGTCGACGCGCGGAGCTCGGCGCCCGCCTTCGTCGTGCGCCGCGACGGGGCCCGCGCGGCCAACAACGCACGGTAGCGCTCCACCGCGGCGTCGATCGGCCCCGCGGCGCCGAGACCCACGCGGCGCACGCTGCAACTCTCAACGACGAACGCCTCGTATCCAACGATGTCGCTCGCGGCGGTCTGCACGATGTCGACCAGCGCCGCCCCGGGCGGCACCGCGCCGCAGACGTCTGCCGGGGTCGACGCGGCGATGGCCGCGCCGGGCACGAGCGCCGCGAGCTCACGTTCGAGGCGCTCCTTCTCCTCGGTGAGGCGGGCGAGCTCCGCCCCGGCGGGGCGCTCCGTCGCGTACAACGCGCGCGACAAGGACGCGCGCGTGGCGGCGAGCGCCTCGACCACCTCGGCCGCGGGCCCGTCGGCGCGGACGCGGGTGTCGATCATCGAGCGCCGCGCGGCCCCCTTCCAACGAAGGACAGCCGCCCACGCCTGGGTCGCGTCCTCCGGGCGATCGTGCAGCGCGAGGAAGCGATCCATCGCCGCGCGGTGCACGCCGACGAGCCGCACCCGCTCGCGCTCCGAGAGCCCGCGCATCGACGGCTCGAGGGACACCTCGGCGAGACGCAACGCCCGCTCGGCGGCGGCGCGGCCTTCGTCCCGGCGCCCCTGTCGCTCCAGCACCGTGGCGAGCCGCTCCGCGGCCTCGACGGCCACGGAGGGATCGAGGGCACGCGCGCGGCCGACGTCCGCCGTCACGCGCTCGACCACGCGCGCGGCCCGGTCGAGCTCCCCGGCGGCGAGCCAGACGTCGGCTTCGAACAAACGATAGCGGATCGCCGTGTCGTTGGTCGCGGCGCTCGCTTCGGCGACCGCTTCGGAGGCGACGCGGAACGCGTCCGCCGCCTCCGCGTGACGCCCGGCGGCGAGGAGCGAGAAGCCGCGCCGCGCGCGGAGGTCCGCGAGCGCGGCGCCCCCCACGCCCGCGGTGATCGCGACGGACTCCGCGCGCAGGTAGATCGCGTCGGCCGCCGCGGGCTCCTCGGCGTAGCGCAGGTCTCCGAGCAGGCTGAGCGTCGGCACCAGCTCCGGGTGATCCGGGCCGAGCACCTTCTCCTTCAGCGCCAACGCCCGTTCGAGCCAGGTGCGCGCGGTGACCGCGTCGCCCTGCAGCGCCGACACCATGCCCAGGCTGTGCAGCGTCGCCGCGAGGTTGGGGTGCTCGCTCCCCAACGCGGAACGCTCGATCTCGAGGGTCTGCTCCAGCAGGCGACGCGCGGCGGCGTAGTCGCCGCGCATCCCGAGCGCGACGGCGAGGTTGTGCATCACGGGGGTCGTGGCGAGCGACCCCTCCCCTCTCCCGCGCCGCTGGATCGCCTCGGCTCGCCGAAGGACGACGAGCGCGTCCTGCCCCTCGCCGCGCGCGAGCAGGAGCGCCCCGTAGGCGCTCAGGGTGTCGCCCAGCGCGAGCGAGTCCGGGCCCCACGCCGCCTCCATCGTCGCGAGGGCGGTCTCGTACTCGGTCCGCGCCTCCCGGGTCTCGCCCTGGGCCATGCGGATCCGCGCGCGGTGGGCGCGCAGCATGGCGACGTCGGGGTGCGCGGCCCCAAGGCGCGCGGCGGCGCCCGCGATCGCCGCGTCGATCCTCGCTCGTGCCGATGCGTAACGCCCCTCTTCGACGTCGATCAGCGCGAGCGAGGCGTCGTACGAATCGAGGTCGCCCGGATCGTGGGCGGACGACGCGGCGACGAGGGCGCGCGCGGCCTCGAAGTCGGCGCGCGCGCCCGCGAGGTCCGCTTCATCCAGGCGAAGGTCCGCACGCAGCCCGAGGGCGGCCGCGCGCGCGAGCGTGGGCTCCGTGAGGATGGCGAGCGCCCGGTCGATCGTCGGCCGCCGCGCGGGGTCGCCGACCTGCGCGTAGAGATCCGCGAGCCCGAGCAGGTGCGCCCCGACGTAGGGGTGGTCGCTGCCGAGCGCCTCCGACACGGCCACGGCGCGCTCGAGGTGCGCCCGCGCTGCGGCGACTTCGCCAGCGTAGAGCTCGATCTTGCCCAAGGACGCGTACGCGCTCGCCACGACGGGGTGGTCGGGCACGGCCGCGAGCGCACGGGTATAGAGCGCACGCGCCGCGGGGGTGTCGCCCTTGGCGAGCCGGGCGTGCGCCAGGTTGATGCACGCGTTCGCCGTCTCGAACGCGTCGGCCGGGTGCGTCAACTCGTAGTTCGACAGCACCCACTGGAGGAGCACGATCGCGGTGTCGAGCTCTCCGAGCTGAACGAGGAGGTTCCCATAGTTCGACGCGATCGTCAGCGCGATCGGGTCCTGGACGTTGTTCGTGGTGAGCAGGGTCCACGCCTGCTCGTAGATGGCGCGCGCCCGCGCGAGGTCCCCCCCGCCCTGCACCGCGGCCGCGAGGTTCGACATCGACACGAGGAGGATGGGGCCCCCGTGCCTGACCCGCACGCGGAGCGCGACCTCGTGCGCGGCGATGGACTCGACGTAACGTCCGAGACGTTCGTAGACGACGCCGAGGTCGCTCAGCGCGCGTGCGTACGCGAGCGTGCGCGTGCCGAGCACGCGCGCCGCCTCGACGCCCTCCTGCGCCGGTCCGAGGGCTGCGGCCGGGTCGCCCGCGGCGATCAGCTCGGCGACACGCGTGTTCGCCGACACCAGGAGCGCCTCGGCGTCGGCGCGGCGCGCCGGCGACGCCGCGAGGAAAAACAACACCCAGGCCCACATGCGCGGAGGCTACCGCACGACGGGACGGGTCGGGGATAGTGGCCGGCCACCCGGCGCGGTGTGGAGCGTCGGGCTGGTCGGGCTCGTCCTGATGGCCGTCCGCCTCGACGTCACGCGGTAGCGACGCCCGGGGGTAGCGGCGCGAGCGCGGGCTGCAGAACCCCGAACGCCGCGGCGGAGATCCGCATGCCGGCCACGGTGTGCCCGAACGGCACCGCGCCGACGTCGTTTCCCGCCGCGCCCGCCACCACCATGAGCGGCAGGAGGTGCTCTTCACGAGGGTGGATCAACCGAGCGAACGGCGCGCGCTCCCAGGCCCGGAGGGTGGCGTCGCGCGCCTCCGGGTTCGAAGTGACGGCTTCGCGGAGCCACGCGTCGAAGGTGTCGGCCCAGCCCACCGCCGCCGTGGGGGATGTACAGGGTCGGCATCCGTGCGGCCATCGAGCCTCCTCGCGCTGGGCTAAGCCGACGGATGACCCTGTACACCTGGGAGCTCCCGCAATCCCTCTTGGGACTGGCCCTTTTGTGTTGGCTTCAGGCGCGGGGCGGCGTGCGTGGGATCGAGCGCCGCCCGGACGGTCGGTCGCTCGTCGAGACGGACAGCCTCTCCGTTTCGCTCGGGGCGGTCGTGTTCTGGGGGCGCGCCGGGCGCGGCCCGGTCGAGCAGGCGCTGGTACGGGCCCACGAGCTCGGTCACACCGGCCAATCCCGCCGCCTTGGGCCGCTCTACCTGTTCACGGTGGGCGTCGCCTCCCCCGCGCGGGTCGCGTACGCGTGGTGGCACCGCCGCCGCACCGGGCGCGTATGGAGCGGGTACTTCGACGGCTGGCCCGAGGACGAGGCAGACCGGCTCGGGGGGATCGTGCGCGACGCGCACGGCGGACGCGCGCTGAGGACGACGCCTCGGGCGGGTTCACGGGGTGCCGTGGGACCGACCGATGATTGATGTCGGTAGTCGTGCTCGAGGTGGCCACGAACGCGTACTGGCACCGGGACCAAGGTGACCCTTGAAGTCGCGCCCGCTCCCGGCCCTACTCCCGCCACTCCCAGAGGAACACCGCGTATGGGTCCGCGCTGATGGTCGCGGAGCCGCTGGCGTCCAGCGTGAGCGGCGGAGTCTCCGCGTCCCACCCGGTGAGGGTCGCGCCCGCGAAGTCTGCGCCGAGCGCGATGTCGAGGGTACGCGCGGAGTTGCTGCCGTTGGTGGCGACGACCAGCGTGCGATCGGGGCGCGGCCAGTACGCGAGGTACGTGTAGTCGAGGATGTCGTAGGGGCCGGGGTTGACCGACACGGGGTTGCCGACGGGCAGGGCCGCGGCCGCGAACGCGCGCACCTCGGCGAGGTGCGGCCAGAAGGTGTCCTCCAGCCAGGACTCGCCCTCCGGGGCCTCCGTCGCCCGATACCACGACCACCACCAGAGCCCGGTCACGCCCAGGGTGAGGTCGGAGTACGCCCAGAAGCGCAGTTCCTCGCGCGTCGGGTAGCGGCTGTCGGGCGGGTAGGTCTCGGGATCCTCCCCGCTGTAGACCGAGTATGTGAAGGCCTGCATCACCGGCGCGACGCGACTCTCCGTGTAGTAGGTGCGCTGATAGGAGCTCAGCGTCGGGTGGTAGAAAGTGTTCTCCGAGGGGAAGCCTTCGTTGTAGATACCGTAGAAGTCGGGCATCCGGACGTCGCCCACGTCCCAGAAGCTCCACCAGTTGGTGCACCAGCAGTGGGCGATCTGGATGTCCATCTCCGGCGTGCGGTCCCGCAGCACCCCCTGCATCTCGAAGAGCTGATCCTGGGTGATCGAATACTCGGGCTCGTCGGCGAGGTACCAGGCGCCCATCGCGGGGTGGTCGGCCACGCCGTCGACAAAGGTTGCGAACTCGTCAACGGAAGCCGCACGCTCCGCACGCGTACGTCCGTTGAGGTTTGCGAGCACCTCGACGCCCGCGGCCTCGGCCTCGTCCAGGTAGGCGAGCGACCAGGCAAGGTCGGTGTCGAGGTCACTCCCCGGCCAGGGGCCGAAGTTGTACGCGTGCACCGCGGTGATGCCGCGCGCGGCCAGCTCCGGGAGGTCAGCGCCGTCCTCCACGCTCATGAAGCCGAACGGGAAGCGGTAGGCGGCGCAGCTCCCATCTCGGGTGAGGAGCTTCTCGGAGCGGTCGTCGCAGTCGACACAGACGGGCTCGCCGTCGCCGTCTGCGTCGATACCTTCGCGCGCGGGCACGACCCCGTCGCAGTCGTTGTCGACGCCGTCGCAGGTCTCAGCGGCGCCGGGGTAGCGGGTCGGGTCGGCGTCGTTGCAGTCCCCGTCGGCGCCGGTGACGCCGTCGCCGTCGAGGTCCCAGGGGCCGGTGTCCGCGCTGTCGCCGGTCTCTCCGGTTTCCCCGCTGTCCGTGTCGCCCGTGTCGTCGGGAGCGCCGCTGTCGGCGGACAGGTTCACGCACGTCCCGTCCTCGCGGAGGGCCTCGCCGGCCTTGCAGGGGAAAGGTTCGACGCACGCGAGGAGGAGCAGGAGCATGCGGATGGTGTAACGTCACGGGCGCGGGCGCTCTTCCAAGCCCCGCCGCGCGCGCCCCGCCGCGCCCCCGCCCGGAAGCGGACCGCAGCGCCCGGGGGTGGGTACCGGCATCGCCGTGCAGCCCACACCTCTCGCGACCCGAAGCAGTGGCGGGGGCGGGTGGGCTCGTAGGGCCGGCCCCCGGCTGGACCCGAACCACGAAACGCAATTTCAACCTCGTTCGTACTGGTCGGGAGCGCGTCACTCATCGCCCCGCCGAACCCCAACAAACCAGGAAGGCCCGCCGAATCTTGCGATTCTGACGGGCCTATTCGATGTGGTCGGCTCAACTTGATGAGTATAGAACCTGGTGGCTGGACCGGCAGGGTCAGGAGCGCGAAGACTTCTCCGCGTTGAAGGACGGGTTGGCCGCGAAGTAGCAGAACGCCGTCCCGACGGCGAGCCAGAGAGCCAGCACGCCACCTCGCGCTGACTCACCGTCAAGAACCCGGCCTCGCCGGCATCGACGAAAGCCACGATCCCGTCGACCCGCTTCTCGCGACGCTCGGCGGTGTTCATGCGGGGCGGAAGTACGGACACGGAGCCTTCGCTGGACCCAGCCCAGACGGCCCCGGTGGGGTCGACGTCCATCGCCGCGAGATGGCCGTAATCCGAGAAGAAGAAGGATCGCTCAACCCACGCCGGTCGCCTGATGTCCCTGGTCTCGAGCAGCACCGGGTCGTGCTAGGCACCCTTGCCGCCGGCCACAAGGACGCTGAAGCCCGAACAGCGGAGGACGGTCATGTCCGAGTACACCGCGTCCAGGGTCACGCGGACGCCCTCCGGCGGAAGATCGCGTGGTGGGGCGGCCGGCCGCAGGACGGCATAGGCCACGACGAATGCAGCCAGGAGGGTACTCACTGCTATTGCCGCGAAGATCATCGCCAGCTTCGACGCGCGGAACGTGCCTCCATGGCCAGCCCATCCCGTCACCTATCCGTCAGCGCGCGTTATCGCCGCGCAAGCACCCGCTCGCCCGCACGCGTCCGCCGAGGTCGCGCGGGCCTGTGGCGATCGCCTCCGCCCGCGACTACAATCCCCAGATGGAACCCTCCTTCGACGAGATGACCAAGGCCGAGCGCATCCTCTACGTGCAGGATCTGTGGGACCGCATCGCGGCCGATCCCGACCCCCTGCCGCTCTCGGCTGCTCAGCTCCGGGAGGTCCGTCGTCGGCTGGCCGATCACGAGGCGCACCCTGAGGCCTCCATCCCTTGGGAAGAGGCTCGAGAGCAGGTCCGGACTCGGCGGTGACCCTCCCGCTCCGGATCCGCGCGGAGGCCAACGCCGAGCTGAACGCCGCGTGGAACTGGTACGAGAACCAGCGCGAGGGCTCGGCGACGACCTCCTCGGCTGCGTCGACGCCGCGTTCGCCGCCGTCGCCCGAGCGCCGAATCGCTATCCCCGCGTCGATGGCACCATCCGGCGCGCGCTCGTCCGACGGTTCCCGTACATCGTGCTGTTCCGCGAATACCCAGAGTACGTCGCGATCCTCGCCGTGTTCCACACGAGCCGGAATCCGCAGGAGGCGCGCGGTCGGGGCTGAGGACGAGTGGCCGGCTTCGGGAGTTCGATAGCTGGCCAGCCCCAAAACTGGAAAAGGCCCGTAGAAGTTCATCAATTCGACGGGCCCCCACTTCGATGGTCGGGATGGCCGAATGCTTATCGAACGTTTTGGCTGGACCCGAAGGGCTGGACGAGCGAACGGGGGTTGGCATTCGAGGCTGCTTCGGCGTCTCCCTGAACCGGGAGATCCCCTGAGCCCCGGGCGTGGTTCAGCATCGCGCGGGGACGGGCGAACCTCTGCTTCGGGCTGAGGGCCAGCTCAAGACCTGGCGACCGACGGGGGCGTCTCCGCCCCAGCCAGCCCGGCCAGCGAGCCGGAGGCTCCCGCTACATGGAGGTGAAGGTCGCCTCGACCCACCACACCGTCGCATCCCATCGCGCGTACAGGGTCTTCTGCCCGGTCGTTGGGTCGCAGGAGAATTCCAGCGGGTCGGCCCACAGCGGTCCGTGGTCGCTGTCCGGGAAGAGGAATTCGATCTCAGTGTCCGAGATGTACTGGAGAAAAAAGAAGCCCGCTCCCACCTGGGCGGGATCCTCGACCATCTCGTAGAGGGTGCCGCCAACCGCCGTGGTTCCCCACTCCGGAGGGTAGGTCGTCGTGGGGCGGAAGTAGCCCGTCTGATTGATCGCGTCGCCTTCGCTGTCGGTGCCGTCCATGGTCCAGTCGCCTTCCATGTCGAGGCACGCGGGATTCACGGTGACCCGGTCGCACTCGATCTCGATCAGCTCGTTGTTGTCGCTGAACGTTCCGGTTCCGTTTACGACGCTGCACTGGTAGCCGGACGGAGTCGCGGAGACCGTGACGTCCCAGTCCTCGCCGATGGCGTACACATGTGGGAACCACGTCAGGTCCCGCGTCCCGTTCAGGCTCACCGAATCGTACCCGTCGCTCACCGTGATGGCGTCGCCAGCGGCGAGTCCGCTGACCGTGACGCCGAGGTTGGTCACCACGTCGACGGTCAGACTCCGCTTCGCGAGCGCGCCGCAGGCAGCGTACTGCGAGACGGCGTAGGGCACCGCGGTTGCCGTAGTTCCGCTGGAAACGGGGGGAGTGGGCGCGGACCGGAAGTACGTGCTCCAATCGCTGGCTTCACCCTGCCACTTGCAGTAACCCCGCGTCATCGCGAGCATGATCATGGGAGACCAGGAGATCGGGTCCGAACCGACCGCCCACCCCCAGGACTGTCCCACGTACGGAGTGTTCCCGGCGTTCCGGACGGCCTCGTTGAAATAGTCGAGATCCTTGCCGTTCCAGCAGGGGCACGCACCCGCGGCGACCTGCGCCGCCGAGACGACGCTGAAGGTGCTCGTCTCGAACGTGACGGTGTTTCCGGATACCGTGAAGGGCCCGACCTCCTCCCACGTGGTGTCGGCTTCGTCATCGAGGCGCAGGAGGACCAGTTCGTCGGGATCCGTGATCACCCCGGCGTCGAAGGTCAGGGTGACGGTCACCGGCGTCTCGAACTCGGTGCCGTGCGGCGTGAGGACAACCACGGCTCCGACGCCCTCGGCGAAGTCCGGCGCCGCGGTCACGCCCGCGTCGGCGGTCGAGGCGTACGTCTCCACGCCGATCTCCACGTCCGACTCAAGCGCGCCGGCTGGGATGGTCACGGACGCACCGTCCGCGGAGACGACCCCGCCTTCGGCGCCGATCAGGTCCTTCACGGCCGAGTCGGGTTCGGGGTTGGTCTTGCAGGAGAGGGCAGGGAGGCCGACGATAAGGGCCAGGATCAACGCGGGTCGCATGTGTGTCACTCCTTCGGCTGAGCTTGATCCCTTTTGGTGGAGGACCTTCTTGTTGTAGTAGCCGGGCGACCACCGCCCTGCACCTTGGATGACCGATCGCAGTGTCAGCGGGGGCCAGAAAGCGCGTGATTTCGGCGGGTAGCGCGTGAGGCCACCAAGATCGCCGTCGCCGCGGGGCTCGCCCGCGGCCTGGCGGCGGACGATCCCCGGGGTCGGTGACTTCCGGCAGCTGCGCCTGCTGCACGGGAGGTGGTCGTGATCCCGGCGGTAAGCCCTCGGCCATCCCCGCTTCCGCCTGATCGTCTGCCGTGTGACGGTCAGGGCGGAGGCCGTGATGCCGTACAAGATGTTCACCGACGCCCAGAAGGCGGCCCTCGTGCGCGCTTGGCGCGCGTCCGGCTTGTCGCAGTCCGCGTTCGCCGCGCAGCACCGCATTTCGGACAGCTCGCTTGGCCGCTGGGCCCAACAGTACACGCCACAGCTGCCTGCGCCCACGCAGACGTTCGCGGAGGTGGAGGTGATCGAGACCGCTCCGCTGCGCGTGCACATCGGCGCGACCGGCCACGTCGTCGAGGTACCCACTGGCTTTGATGCAGCCGAGCTGCGCCGCCTCGTGGCCGCGCTGTGCTGATCCCGCGCCACGTGCAGGTGCACCTGGCGCTCGAGCCGGTGAGCCTGCTCAAGTCGATCGACGGGCTCTGCGCGGAGGTCGAGCGGCGCTTCGGCGACGACCCCATGCACGGACACGTCTTCGTGTTCCTCAACCGCGCGCGCACGGGCGCGAAGCTGCTGTACTGGGACCACGGCGGCTTCGTCGTCGTGTACAAACGGCTGGAGCGCGGCCGGTTCCAACTCCCGCCTGTGCACGGCACGCGCGTACGCATGACCGCGGCGCAGCTCGGGGCGCTGCTGGACGGCATCGACCTGTCCCGCGCACGACGCGTTCCGCTCTGGGAACCTCGGCCTTCGGGCTAGGCAGCAGCAAGTCCGGCGGATAGCAGGAGTGCATGGATGCTGCCGCGCTCGCCGCCGAAAACGAGGCCCTGCGGGCGGAAGTCGCAGCGAGCAACCGAAAGGTCGAGCTGCTCATGGAGAAGCTCGAGGCGCTCTCCCTCGAGCTCGCCCGCCTCAAGCGGCAGATCACGGGACCGAAGTCCGAGCGCCGCCGCCCCGAGGACGACGCGCAGGGCTCGCTGTTCGCGGCGTCCG
>CAMAXZ010000010.1 GCA_945862325.1 Klebsiella pneumoniae | reverse complement strand
TCTGGTCGTACGCCATGAACGTCGCGCCGCCCGACTCCGCGAGCACCTTCGTGATCGCCGCCGTCAACGACGTCTTGCCGTGGTCGACGTGACCGATCGTTCCGATGTTCACGTGCGGCTTGTTACGCTCGAACTTCGCCTTGGCCATTGCGAGATCCTCGTGTGTTTGCAGGAGGCGGGTAGAAAATGGAGCCCTTGACGGGAATTGAACCCGTGACCTCCTCCTTACCAAGGAGGTGCTCTACCGCTGAGCTACAAGGGCCGGTGACGTGGAGTGGAGCGGGAGACGGGACTCGAACCCGCGACCCTCAGCTTGGAAGGCTGATGCTCTACCAACTGAGCTACTCCCGCGGGTGCCGAGCCGAGGCCCGGTGGAGATGGTGGGGAGAAGTGGATTCGAACCACTGTAGGCGGATGCCGGCGGGTTTACAGCCCGCTCCCTTTGGCCACTCGGGCATCTCCCCTGGTAGATTTTCGATGGAGCTGGCGGCGGGACTCGAACCCGCAACCTGCTGCTTACAAAACAGCTGCTCTACCGGTTGAGCCACGCCAGCAGCAAAAGAGCAACCGGCTCCCGAAGTCGAACGCGACGACCATGCGGGCGTCGCCCGCAACCCCGGGCGCCCACCCGAGTAATCCGCGGCGCGCGGTTGTCAAGTGGGACGAGGCTTGTCGAACGTACCCGCTGGCGCAGACTCCACAACCTCGAGGCGTTCCACGAGGATCGTCTCCACGACGCCGTCGGCGCGGACGAGGCGAAGGCGGCGCGGGACCACCACGCCGGGCGCGGCCTCCTTCCAGTCTTCCAGCTCGCAGGTGAGCGGGCCGGCCTCGGTCACCCATCGGATCCGCAGGAGGCGCGCGGAGGTCGCATCGACGTCGACGAAGCTCAGGCCGGGTTCGAGCTCGTCGTCGCCGCGCCCCAGTCGGGTCCCGCTCTCCGCGCCTTCGAGCTGCTGGAACGCGGCGGCGCTCTCGAGAAGTGACGGCACGTCGAGCGCCATGCCGAGGACGAACTCCGGCGCGAACTCGTCCACCGCCGTCAGAAGCACGCCCGGATCGCGCGCGACCGGCTCGCCCCCCGCGACCATCCACGCGCCCTTGGGGTTGACGACGGCGACGGAGTCGCGACCGGCACCCCGCGTCGCCACCGTGAGCCGACGACCGGAGGCGTCCCGCCAGTAGTCGTGCGAGACGCTGGCCGGGCCGGTCGCGAGCCGAACCTCTCGAACGAAGGTGAAATGCACCGCCCGCGCGTACGCGAGCGCGCGCACACCCCCCGACGGCCCGCCGTGGGCGGCCACCGTGCGGGAGAGGAGCTCCGCTACGCCGACCGGCGCGGGCGGTGCAAGCCCCGGAACGTCGACCGCCACCGGCTTTCCACGTTCCATGCGGAACATGCCGACGCGGGTCCCGAGCGCGTCGGCCAGCGCCCGAGCCGCTTCTTCGGCGTCCGCCGCGCGCTCGAAACGCTCCACGACGATCACGAAGCGCCAACCACGCCCCAACTGGAACCGGCGCACGACGCGCGCGGGGTAGCCCGCCGCCACCACGCGTGCCGCGGTCGCCTCGGCCTCGGCCCGCTCGGCGGTCGGTCCGGTCTCGAGGAGGTACTCGTCCGCGGCGAACGCGAGCCCAATCGTGAACAGCAGCCAGGTCATGGGGCGCCCTGTATCGCGCCGCGAACGGTCTCCGGCTCCATCGGCACCGGGATGAACGTCACGCAGAACAACAGCGCCGTCGCTACGCCGACGGCTCGCGCGCGCCGGGACAACGCGCCCTCCGGGACGGGCGCTGGGGTCCAGCCCCGGAGCAGCACGAGGGCGGCGGCCCACACCCACCACCCCGGCCAGACCGTCCCGGCGAGCACGAGCGCCGCGACGCCGGCGATCGACGCGGGGCGCGCGAGGCGCGGGAGGCATGCGTTGAAGACGTGCCCGCCATCGAGCTGCCCGATGGGGAGGAGGTTGATCCCCGTCAGCAAGCAGCCCACCCACGCGGCGAGCGCGGCCGGATGGAGCTCCGCGTACCGATCGACGGTGAGACCCCTCAGCCACGCGAGCGCGTGGATGATCCATGGCTCGTTGAGGATCAGCAGCTCCGACCCCGGCTCGAACGCCGGAGGCGGCCGCGTCCATCCGATGCTCACGGCGAGGATCGAGAACGCCACCACCGCGCCAGCGAGCGGGCCCGCGGCGCCCATCTCGAGCAAGCCAACCCGGGTGGGAGGAGGCCGACGAAGCTCGATCACGGCGCCGAGCGTTCCGAACCCCACGGGGAATGGGAGGAACGTGGGCAGCCCCACTTCGAAGCCATGGAGTCGGGCCACCCAGAAGTGGCCCATCTCGTGCGCGAGCAGGATCGTCATCAGGGACCCGCCGAACGCGAGCGCGTCCGACCAGGTGGCGCCGTAGGCAACGCCGCTCATGGAGAACAACACCGTGCTGGCGAGCGTGATCACGAACCACGCCGCGCTTCGCGCGATCTCCCCACGCCGGAGCGGGTACCCGTCGGCCGTCACTGCACCTGGCGGACGTTCAGCTCGTAGTTGCCCGAGCCGGCCCCGCCGACCACGACGACGTACCGGGCTCCGCCACCCAGCTGGACCTGCACGTACGCTTCCTCGCCTTCCTCGCCGGAACGCCCACCGACGCCCTTCGGATAGTCGACTTCGGGAGTCTCGTCGTCGTCGAGCTCGTCCACGTCCAGCAGCGACTCCCCGACACGCCACGCTGGCGGCTGCACGCCGCCGTTGGCCGTGCACTCCATCACGCGTACCTGCTCGAGGAGCGAGGTGGGCAGCGGCTCTTCTTCGTCGAGGACACCGTCGCCGTCCCAGTCGACACCGCACGTGGTCGGTGACGTCGGCACCCCGCACGCATCGAACTCGTCCTCGGAGCCGCTGACCAAGGTATCGGAGAGGAACACCTGGGTCGCGAGCCAGTCGAGCAGCAAGCCCGGGTAGGCGAAGTAGTCCCCTTCGCCGCACGCACCGCGGGTGGTGCCGGACACCGTCGGAACGGGGAGGTAGTCCTCCGGGATGACCGCGATCCACGGATCCTCCGGGCCAACCTCGCCGGAAGAGGTGGTGAAGTGCCGTTCGAGCCAGATGGCCGTCTTGACCCAGTCGGTGGACGGACGATCGGTGAGGTCGAGGAGCCAGCGATCTGTGTCCGTGATGTCGAACGTCGAGCTCGTGCCCTCCGCGTCGAGCGCGGTCGTGAACCCGCCCGCCGTGAGCTGGCCCAGCCCATAGATCGGCGCGCCGTCGCTCGGGAGCGGCGGGAGCGTGATCGCGTTCACGTCGGTCACGGCGTAGGAATCTTCGATCGCGTGGTCGGACCCGTCGTTGTCGGGGACCCGGATGACCGCGCCAATGAGCGAATCCGTTGCCGTGGCCTGGAGGTCGAGCAGGGCGACGTCGTACGGGAGATCGGTGAGCCGGACCACGTGCGCGGCGTAGCCGCCCTTGACGTGTCCGAGGAACTCGAAGCCCGGCGTGAACGTCATCAACTCGGTGTTCTGGAGCCGCACGGCGCGCTCCGACACTTCGGTCGCGGAGGACGAGGTGCCGCCGAGGTAGGCGCGGTTGTCGCCGCGGATGTTGATGCCGGACTGGTAGCCGTTGGCGCCGTAGAACGCGCCTGGCGACTCAGGGGGCGCGACGATGGTGGTGGCGGACGGGTACTGGGGCCACTCTGTCGGATCGACCAGGATGTTGCCATCGTCGTCCGTGCGGCCGGTGACGAGCAACGCCACCTGCCACTTCACCACCGCAGTGTCGAACGTCTCCGCGAGGTGGTCGGTGAGCGCGAGCTCTACACCCTCCGCGCCGTTCGCGCTTCCCTGAACGACCGACGCGAGCACCTCGGCCCCGCTGGTGGTCGCCTGGCTGTCCGCGTAGTCGTAGAGCCAACGGAAGAAGAGGTACTGCGCCCCGAGCTCGGCGTCGTCCAAGCCCGACTCTTCCGGCGCCACGAGCGGGTACCACTGCGGCGCGTCGAGGTAGTCGAACGCCTGGGAGTAGAACTCGGCCCCGAACCCGCAGTAGTCGGCGGCGAACGCGCCGAGACCGTGCAGCACCCAGGACTCTTCGACACCGAGGCCGTTGTCGATGACCTTCTGCTTGTAGCTGACGAGCTGCGTGAACGACCGCGCGAACTGCGCCGCGAGGGAGAAGCCGGTGTAGTCGTCGATGTCCGTCGGCGCGAGCGGGTTGAAGAACCCGTAGGGGTCCGGCGCGAACAAGTAGACCACCTCCGCCTCGTCGCTACCCGGATTGGTACGGTAGTCGAAGGGCTGGAGGTCGACGTCCGGCTCGGCCAAGCTGCGGACCACGTTCGTCCACAAGGTCTCGTCGCTGCTCGACAGCATCAGCGCGTTCAGGATCGGCGTGATCACCACCGCGACGCGCCCGTCGCCGTCGACGTCGGAGGGGTCGCCGTAGAGGCCCACGACGTTCGGGATAATGTTCGCGTCGATGATCTCCGCGACGGACGCGAGGTCGCAGTTGTCGAACCCGTACGCGTCGTACGGGTGGGGCACGTCGACCACGCCGTCGCAGTCGACGTCCCAGTCGATCGGCACGTCGCGATCGACCCAGATCGACACGTTGTCGCCCAGGGCCCAGAGCGTCGCGTTCACGACGGCGTACTCGAGCTCGTCCTCCGGGTTGGAGCGAACGTAGAACTCGTCGGTCGCGGTGCCCACGTCGGCGTCGACCCAGTCGGCGGGCGGAGGCGGGCTCGGCGGCGCGTACGGGGCCACCGGCGGGCGTGCGGTGGCGCGGGCCGCCGCCGAGGGCGCGCGCGGCGGGGGGGACGGGGCCGCCGTGTCGGCGGCGCCCGCGTCCGCGTAGTAGCGAACGCGATAGCCGAGGTCTGAAGAGCCTTTGTTGACGACGACGACGTAGAACTCCTGACCCTCGTTCGAGTCCCCGCTGGCGTCCTCGAGGCTGACTTCGACCGCGCCGTTTTCTTCGACGAACGTCGTCAGATCGCCGGGGGCGTCGAACGCTGCGCTCTCGCCGCCGGTGTCCGTGTCGGTGTCCCCGTCGGTGTCGGTGTCGGTGTCGGTGTCGGTGTCCGCGTCGGTGTCCGCGTCCGCATCCGTGTCCGTGTCCGTGTCGGCATCGGCGTCCAACTCGGTGAACTTACGGTTCTCGAGGCCCTCGCACCCAGAGAGCAGGGTGGGGACCGCCAGGAGGAGGAAGAGACCGGTGCCTGGATGCATGGACGCCCCGCGCAGTTCGACGGCCCACACCTTACCACGCCCACGGGGCCGTGGAGCACTGCCTGGACGGCGCGGGTCCGCGCGCCTAGCTTGTGCGACGACTCGGAGAGGCCCGTGAACGATCTGTATGCCGTGCTCGGCGTCCCTCGCGACGCGGATCCGGCCGCCATCCGGAAGGCCTTCAAGACGCTCGCGAAGGAGCTCCATCCCGACGTCAACAAGGACCCGGCGGCGCAGGATCGGTTCAAGGCCGTGACCGCCGCCTACGAGGTCCTGGGGGACGAGCAACGGCGCTCGTTGTACGACGAGTTCGGCGAGGCGTCGCTTCGCGCCGGCTTCGACGCGAACGCCGCCCGCGCCTGGAAGGCCCGCGGGGGATTCCCCGCCGGAGGGCCCGGAGTCGACCCCGGCGGCTTCGGCGGCGCCGGCTTCGGCTTCGACGACCTGTTCTCGGGCCTGTTCGGACGCGGGTCGCCCGAAGCGCGCGCGACGACCACCCGCGGTGCCGATGTCGAGGCGCGGCTCGGCGTGCCGTTCATCGTCGCGGTCCGCGGGGGCGAGATCGGCGTCACCGTCGCCAAGCCCGCGGTGTGCGGCGCCTGCGGAGGTGAAGGCGGGCGGGATCGACGCACGTGCCCGGGCTGCAACGGCGCTGGCCGCCGCGCCGTGAGGCAGTTCGGGCTGACCGCCATGGTGCAGTGCGCGGACTGTGGCGGCGCCGGCCACGTCCTCGCGGAGGAGTGCGGCGTGTGCGGCGGCACCGGCCGGACACGCGAACCGTCTCTGATCAACGTCAAGATTCCCGCGGGCGTGGACACCGGCCAGACCCTCCGATTGCGCGCGCAAGGCGGCGCGGGGCACCGCGGCGGGCCGGCCGGCGACCTCCTCCTCGCGATCCAAGTGGCGCCGCACCCGTTCCTGCGGCGCCACGGGCGCGACCTCGAGCTCGACCTGCCGCTCACCCTGGCGGAGGCCATCGGGGGCGGGACGGTGGAGGTTCCGACGCCCAACGGCCGGGTTCGGGTCAAAGTACCGCAGGGAGCGGCGAACGGCGCGCGCCTCCGCGTGCAAGGTCGCGGCGTGCAAGGCCCGCAACCGGGAGACCTCTACCTCGTGCTCCGTCCGGTGCTCCCCAGCGTGTCGTCGCCCGAGGCGGTCGAGGCCGCGCAACGACTCGACGCCCTGCGCGGCGAGGCCGATGTCCGCTCCAACCTCGTGCTGTAGCGCGCTTGACAAGGCTCGCCGTGCTCCTGTAACAGAGAGCGCCCTGGAGCTGGCATGCGCGCGGACCTGGCACTCTTCTTCATCGTGACGCTGGTGGCGTGCGGCCCTGACGACGGCGACGCGGGCAAGGACTCCGCGGACACCGCGTCGGGGCGTTCGTTCGCCGACTTCGTGGACGTTCAGGCGACATGGGCGGGCGACACGACGTGCTTCTCCGGCACCCTCGTCGACACGCCCCCCGACCCGACCTGCCAGGTCCCGCTGACCATCGACGGCGTGGTGCTCGACTTCCAGGAGGACGAGCCGGTGGAGGACCCCACCGTCCAGATCTGGTTGGACGACGACATCGACGGCACCCCGGAGATCGTGCAGGCCGACGGCGACGGCGCGTTCGAGATCGACGTCACGGCCTGTTCGGCGTTCGCGTACGCCACGTTCACGCCGCCGGAAGAGGACCGAACCAAAGACACGTACGAAGTGCACCAGGTGTACCCGGGTGAGGCCGACGGCCGCGGCACCGGCAGCTTCAACTCGGTCTCCGACGCCACCGCGCGTTTGATCCCCGGCTTGATCGGTGTTCGTTGGGCGGAGGACTCCACGGGCATCGTCGCCGGCACCGCGTACGGCTGCGACGGCCAGCCGCTCGAGAACGTGCAGGTCTTCGTGCACGACGGCGCCGGGAACGTTCCTTCGACGGGCGACGTCTACTTCTTCAGCGAGGGCGAAGACGACCTCCCGACGACGCGCGACGAAGTGCCGGACACGGAGGTGAACGGGCTGTGGGTCGTCATGGACCTCGCGCCCGGAACCTGGACCATCGAGATGTGGGGGTGGGACGGCGCGGCGCACGTCGAGCTCGGCTCCACCGTCGTGACGTCCATCGCCGGTGTCGTGAACATCTCGAACATCTACACGGGCGACGCCGACGGGGTGTACTTCCCCCCCTCCTGCACCACCCCGTGCGACGGGTAGGTCTGCCGTTGTTCGCTTCGATCGTGGCGCTGTTTGCGCCGCACGCCATGGCGGCCGAGGACGACTGGGCCCTGAAGCTCGAGGGCTACTACCGTGTACGCGGGGCGATGTACCCCAGCTTGTACGCCGACCTCGAGGGAACGCCGGCGCTCATGCGACAACGGCTCCGTCTCCAGCCGGAGGTCGACTACAAGGGCCTCGCGAAGTTCGTCGTCCAGATGGACGCCCTCGACGGCGTCGTCGTGGGCGACAACGCGAGCCTGGCCAGCACGGCGTTGTTCGCGTCGGAGCCCTCGTCGGCCGACGCGAACGGGCAGGAAGTGCCGCCGATCCGGGTGAAGCGCGCATTCACCGAGTTTCGGGTGCCCATCGGGCTGATGCGGGTCGGGCGCCAGGGCAACGACTGGGGGATGGGCCTGCTCGCCAACGGCGGAGACGGCTTCGACGACCCGTTCGGCGAGAACGAAGGCGGGAGCACCACCGATCGCATCCTGTTCGCGACGCGCCCGATCGACCTCGTCACCACGATCGCCGGAAAGCCGAAGGAGGTCCCCCTCATCCTCGCGGTGGCGGTCGATCGCCTCGTCGAAGACCCGCTGGTGCAGTACTACGGCTACTCCTGCGACGTCGAGGACGAGGATGACGGCTGCGAACCCCGTGAATCGCACGGCGTGACCGAGGAGCGGACATCCGACGAGCGCACGAGTTCGTGGTGGGCGGACGCCGAAGACGACGTGTGGGAGATGCTCTACGTCGTGGCCTACCGCGGCGAAGACATCCAGCTCGGGTCGCAGGTCGGCGATGTGGTCGGCGGGATGTACGTGGTGAATCGCCTGCAGGGCGAGACCGACAGCAACGTGTGGATCGTCGACGGGCACGTCAAGGTGCGCATCGCCGGGGTGTACGTCGAGGGCGAGGTCGTCCACATCGGCGGCGAGACGCGGGCGATCACCCTCGAAAACAGCGACGCCCCGGACGACCCCTTCCTCAAGACCGCGGACATCTGGAGCTACGCCGTCCGAGCGGGGTACGAGCGCGAGACCTGGTCCGCGGTGATCGAGCACGGCTACGCGTCGGGCGACGCCGACGCCACCGACGCCGTCTTCACCGGCCGACCGGCCCACGCCGACTACAACGTGGGGCTCGTGCTCTACGACGAGATCCTCGCGCGCACCACCGCGGCGACGTGGGGCGACTCGGCACGCGGCCTCTGGAGCAACGGCGGCGTCTACAACAGCCGCTACCTCTTCCCCAACGCGACCTTCCGTCCGTCCAAGGGGTGGGACATCATCGGGGCCTTCCTCGTGGCCTGGCCCGACCGCCCCGATGGCACGAACATCTTGTGCGACGAGGACGACGACTGCGCGCAGGCCCTCGCCGAGTCGCCCATCCTCGGCTGGGAAGCCGACCTGGCGGTGAAGGTGCGGTTTCACGAGCACATGTTGTTCTCGCTCGAGAGCGGGTATGCTCGCGCCACCGACCGCCTGCCCCTCGCGGCGGCGGGGCTCGCGACCGACGTCGACGACGACGGGAACGAGTACGGCGACTACTTCACGCTCCAGACGCGCATCGCGTACGAGTTCTGATGCTCCTCTCGCTGTTCCTCGTCGCCTCGCTCAACGCCGGCGTCCATGAGGACCTGGCGACCGCCGCTGACGGGGACCTCCCGACCGACCTTCGGCGCGCCGCGTTCGACCGTGTGGCGGCCAGCGGGTCGGTCGAGCCGATGATGAAGGTGATCCGCGATCCGAACACGAGCCCGACGGCCCGCTGGGTGGCGGTCCGCTCGCTCGGCCTCATGAAGGAGATGGCCGCCCGCGACGCCCTCGTCGAGCTCCTCGGCTCCCCAACCGCCGTCGTCCGGATCGCGGTCTTGGGCGCGATGGCCGACCGCGCGGACCGCACGCTGGTAGGCCGCGTCGGCGGGCGCCTCGAGGACAAGGCGCTGCTCGTGCGCGCCGCCGCGGCGGAGGCGCTCGGCCGCCTCGGCGATCCCGCCAGCATCGCGGACCTCGAGCGCGCGCTCGCGGCCGACGACGCGCGTCAGAACGGAACTTCGCTGTGGATCCGCCGGACCTATGTCGAGGCGATCGCGTCGATCGGCGGCGACGACGCGGCCCGCGCCCTCGGACGGGCGCTGGCAGACACCGACGTCGCGGTCGTCGACGCGGCGGTCGGGGGTCTGGAGCGAATCGCCGGGTTCGACTACCGGGAAGGCCGAAGCCGCCCGGAACAGCTCGAAGCATGGCGCCGGTGGGCGGGGTCGCGCGGCCGCTGAGCCCGGTCAGTGCGCGAGCTGGAGCTTGAGCACGGTCTTACCGACCCCGATCGTGTCGCCGGCCCGAAGTCGGGCGACGGAGCAACGCCGGCCGTTGTGGTAGGTGCCGTTGGTGCTGCCCAGATCGCGCAGGAACACCATGTCGCGGCCGAACACCTCGATCACGGTGTGACGGCGCGACACTTCGCCGTCGGACAACGGCACCTCACCGGTGCGCCGCCCGATGTTCACGTTTCCGCGGGTGAGCCGGAACACCTTGCCGGTGTCCTGGCCGGCCAGCACCTCGAGGACGGCGTTCAACCCCGGCGGGAGTCGAAGCTCCTGGCCGATCACGTCGGCGTTCGTGCGCGTGCGTTCGCCGGGGCCCGCGAGCTCCACGAGCTCTTCGTCGAGCAGCCAGGCGAGCTCGGTGCCGCCGCCGCCGCCGGACTCCGGCGCGGGCTCCTCCACCTCCGCGGCGGTGAACAGCAGGAGGCGCGTGCCTCCGACGGCGATCTCGTTGCCGGCCTTGAGCGTCACCTCGCGGATCAGTCGACCATCGACCATCGTCCCGTTGGTCGAGCCCAGATCCTGGATCACCCAATCGGCGCCGCGCGGGAGGATCTGGCAGTGGCGTCCGCTGACGAGCGCGTCGTCGAGCAGGAGGTCCCCGTCTTTACGGCCGATGACCAGCGGCTCGCGGGCCGGGAGCGGGACGTTGAGGCCGGCGCGGGCGCCCGCGACGATCTTGAGAAATGCGCGCGCCATCAGGCTCCTGTGGCAGCCAACGCCCGCGAGACCGCGCGCTGACGCTCGCCGAGCCACGCCTGATGGTAGCGACCCGGGAGGACCCTGCCGAGCGACTCGGCGGCGTAGGCCCCGGCGTCGGCGAGGAGGTCGAGGTCGATGCCCGTGTCGACGCCCATGCCCTCGAACATGTAGACGAGGTCTTCCGTTGCGAGGTTCCCCGCGGCGCCCGGCGCGTACGGACAGCCGCCGATCCCCGCGACGGACGCGTCGAACGTTCGGACGCCGAGGCGCCACGCCGTGAGGGAGTTGGCGAGCGCGGTGCCTCGCGTGTCGTGGAAGTGGACGGAGATGCGGCCGATCGACAGGCCGTCCGCGACGAGCATCTCGATGACCTCTTCAACCATCGTGGGGGTGCCGAGGCCGGTCGTGTCGCCGAGCACGATCTCGTCGGTGCCGGAGGCCACGAGCGCGCGGACCACGGCGCGCGTCGCCTCGGGCGCCACCCACCCTTCGTAGGGGCACCCGAACACCGTGCTGACGTAGCTGCGGGTACGCAGGCCTTCGTCGCGGGCGACGCCGATGACCTCCTCGAGGCCCGCCAGAGACTCCCGCACGGTGCGATTGACGTTCTTCTTGTTGTGGGTCTCGCTGACCGACATGAAGGTGGCCACGTTGCGCAGGCCGGACTCGAGCGCGCGCTCGACGCCGACGCGGTTCGGGACCAACCCCCAATACTCGGCGCCGAACGGGCGCGGCAACGACGCCACCAGCTCGTGGGCGTCGGCGAGCTGCGGGATCCACCGGGGGCGGACGAAGCTCGTCACCTCGATGTCGCTCACGCCGGCGGCGACGAGCCGGCCGATGAGCTCCGCCTTCGTGGCGGTCGTGACCACGGTGGCCTCGTTCTGAAGCCCGTCTCGCGGGGACACCTCGTAGATTCGTACGGAGGAAGGACCCATGCTGCTCACCTTACCACGAAAGGAGCGCCATCTCGCCCGTCGCGACGCCCAGCAGCGCCGCGAACGCCGCGATCCGGGCACGATGTTGCGCGACGAACACGGGCGCGAACTCTTCGGCGAGCCCCTGGGAGAGCTCCGCGCCGCGACGCTCCGGCGCCGGGTGCAGCACGATCACGTGCGGACGCGCCCCCCGGAGCAGGTGCCGGTGGAGCGCGTACGGCCGGAATCGGTCGTCCACACCGCCGCCGAGCGGCGGAAAGGGCTCGACGTGAACGGCGTCGGCGTCGACCAACGCCTCCTCGAGCTCCGGCCCCGCGTGAACCGCGGCGCCGGTCATGGCCGCGCGGTCCCGCCCACGCGTCAGCAGCTCGGCGGGCGGCGCGAAGCCGCGCGGGTGCGCGATGCCGACGTTGAGCCCGAACGCGCCGCCAACCGCGAGCAGGTCCGCCAAAAGTCCGCTCGAATCACCGATCCAGGCGAGCCGCCGCCCAACCAGCGACCCGGCCGCGCGTTCGATCAGGAACAGGTCCGCGAGGGCACCCGCGGGATCGCCGTCCGCTCCCCCACCATCGACGACCGGCACCGACGCCGCGGCAGCCCACTCGGCGATGGTGGCGGACTCCATTCCGACGAGCACGAACGCCGCGAAACCCGCGGACAAGCGCGCTGCGGCGTGGGACGGCTCGCCCAGGAGCGCGACGTCGTCGGGTCCGAAGACCTCGAGGGACCGGCCCCAGGAGGCCGCCGCGGCCGCCACCTGGGCGCGCACGTACGGCGCGCGTGACGCGCAGAGGAGCGCGACTGGCGCCGAGAGCCCGGCGGCGCGGCGGGAGCCCCTCGCCTCGGCCGCGACGATCGCCCGAAGGTCCGCGAGCATCGCGAGGGGCATCGATCCGACGTCGACGAGGTGACGGGGCGCGCGGTCCACCAACATCGAGTATCCACGCGCGGCGGTCACGTCCCGAGGAAGTCGCCGGAGCGGTACGGGATCCACCACCCCTTGGTCGTCTCCCAGGCCCCCTCGCCCACCCACACGATCGCCCCCGCGGGCAACACGCAGCGCTTCTGCTTGTAGGCCTTCGTGCCCGGGACACCGCCGCGGACCGTGATGCCACGCTTGAGGATCATCGGGACGCCGTGACGACCGTCGTACGCGGTGCCGGCCGACCACCATCCGGCGATCTTGCCCTTTCGCGAGTCACAGATGACGGGGTCGCCCCATCGTTCGATGCGCGCCCCGGGCGGAGGCGCCGGGGTGACGAGCAGCGCCATCGCGGCGGCGCGGCGCGCCTCCGGTGACAACGGCAACAGCGGCGGCGGAGGAGCGGCGACGGGCGGAGCGGACGCGGCGAGCTCCGCGGGCGAGGGTGGCGCGGGCCCGACCACCGGCACCGGCGCGACCGCGGGAGGGGTGGGCGGCACCGCGGGCCCGATGAACCCCGGCGACGCCGAAGCCGCCTCCGCCGCCTTGGGCTCCGGCGCGCCGATGGCCGACGGTGCCCCGGCGCTGGGCGACGCCCCGTCACCCATCACCGCGAGCACGATGGCCGTCCCGACGCCCGCGATGCCGAGCCCGAGCAGGACATCGCGCATCAACGCCCGATGACCCCGCAACTCCCGACACACGACCGCGATCGCACCGTCCGTGGGCGCGGCGAGCTGGAGCACATCGGCGAGACGACGCGCGGACGCGCGATCGAGGTGCGCCAGCACCGCGCGCCACGCCGCGGCGTCCGCCTGGTCGGCCCGTAGACCCGCCGCACGCGCGATCTGGGGGAGGGCCCCGGGGAATCGCCGGGCGAGGAACACGGAGTAGTCGTCGACGACGCTCGGCTCCAACATCGCTTTGCCGTATCCGATCGGCGGCCTATCCGACGCCTCCGAGCGTCTCGCGCAGCGGGTGCACCGCCATCGCGGCGTCGTCCTCGAACGACAACAGCGCCCGGAGCTGCGCGTGGAGCGCCCTGGCGCGCTTCAGGTAGGCGTCGGCGGTGGGGCGGTCCCCCGCCGCCGAGGCGCGGCGCCGACACGCGAGCAGCCAGTCCATCCGTGCCAGGCGAGCGGGCTGCGCCTCCAACCAGGCGCGCGCGGGCCCCCACAGCTCTTCGAGGGTCGCGTAGCCGGCCGCCTCCGCCATCCCCCGCGCCTCGGCCAACGCCGCGACGTCGGCGATCGCGGGCGGGGAGTCGACGCGTACGAGGACGTTCATGCACTCCCGGAGCGCGGTCGCCGCGGGGCCCGGGGTGTGCGGGTACTCGAGCGTGGCGAGGACCGCTCCGAGGTGCGCGGCGTGCAGAACGAACCCCCGCGTGTCGGCACGCTGGAGCGCGTCGCGGAGGAGCTGGACCGCCGCGCCCTCGTCGCCCGACAGCCGGGCGAGGCGCGCGCGCTGGACCGCGAGCTGGGCGTCGAGCGCCGCGGGCGGGCGGTCGCGTGTGACGTCCATCGCCATCGAGAGGCGCTCGCGGGCTTGCCCCAGGCGCCAGAGGTCGATGTCCACGCGGGCGGCGGCGAGGAGCAGGGCGCACACGAGGCCCGGCGAGGCTTCGATGCGGGCACGCGCCACATGGGGCTCGACGTGAGCGCGCGCCTCGGTCAGCCGCCCCTGGAGCCGCAGCACGCGAGAGAGGGCCGACGCGGCGCGCAGCCCGCTCACCCCCTCGGCGTGGCGGCAGGCGAGCACCCCCGCATTCTCGGCCCGCCGGAGGTCGCCGAGGTCCGCGAGGATCCGTGTGAGCACGCCCGACCCGCGGCCATTGGCGCGGCCGCGCACGGCGGTCTCGGCGTAGGTGCGCGCCTGGCCGAGCTCGCCGAGGAGCGCGCACGTCTCCGCGAGGCGCTCCAAGGCGAGCGCGGCGCGCTCGGTGTCCCCCGCGGTGTTGAGGTCGTTCAAGGCCTCCACGAGGCGCTGCCGCTCGCCGGCCACATCGTCTCGGGAGCGCGCGAGGCGCGCGGCGTGCAAGCCCGCGTCGCCGCGGGCGCCCGGGGTCGCCGCAAGCGCCAGCGCCCGACGAACCGCGCGCTCCGCCTCGGGGTCGCTCGGGCGCAGCTCGACGAGGCACGCCGCGTACGCCCGCCACACGTCGGCCTCCGCCGCGCCGAGCCCTCGTGCGGTCGCGAGGCGCGCGAGCAGGCCCACTGCTTCCGCCTGCCGATTGTCGCGGATCAGCGGCTCGGCCCAGGCGACGCCGCCGCGCGCGGCTTCCTCGGTCCGCCCCGCCTCGACCAGGACCTCGGCGATCCTCTCGTTGGCCGGCCGACCCCCGAGGGCGTCGGCGAGGCGTCGACAGAGGAGCAGGCGACGCGGCGCTCGGAGCCGCGCACGCACGAGATCCGCGATGATCCCCACGCCGACGTGCCAGCGCCCGCCCACCTCGACGAGCACGCCGTCGGCGCGGAGGGCGCGGAGGTGTGATGCCGTCAGGTCCGGCGCTTCGTCCACCGCCCAGGCGACCTCGGTCACGGTGAGCTCGCCCTCGGCGAGCGCGACGGCTTCGAGGACCCGGCGCGCCGGCGCGGCGTACGCCTCCACCGCCAGGGCGATCGCGTCCGACACGGTGTCGGGGATGACCACGGCCGCCTCGCCCACCGCGCGCCGATGCAGGCTCCGCGCGAGCGCCTCGACGAGCGCCGCGCGCCCGCCCGTCGCCGCGAGCAGCCTCCGCACGAGCTCGGGCCCGACGGCGCCGGCACCCACGGCGCGCGTGGCCGCCTCCGCGACCTCGGCGATGTTCAGCGGCGGCACGGACACCGTGCGCGCGGCCCCCCAGGTGAGCGGGAGAGGCCCGTCGAGCCACGCCCCGAAGAGCACGACTCGCGCTTCGTCGTCGGCCAGCGCACGCATGACGGACAGCAGCGCCTCGACCTCCGCCGGCGCGCCGAGCCAGAGGTCGCGCACGCCGATCACCACGGGCATGGGGTCCTGGCGGGCCCGCTCTGCGAGGAGGGTCGCCAGCTCGGCGTGCTCCGTGGCGAGCCGGACGTCCCGAACCGGTCGCGCCCCGCCAGCGCCGGAGGCGAAGCTGAACGAATCGCCGGTCGTCGGCTCCGCGTGGTCGCCGGCCCACGCCTCGAGCGCCTCGTCGTCGAGCCCGTCGTCCTGAACGGGGAACGTGGCCGCGACGGCCGCCGCGAGCGCGACCAGCGGACGACGCTCGCCGCCGAAGCGCACCGGGAACACCCGGCACCCGCGGGCCCGCGCCTCGTCCAAGGCCGAGTCGACGACCCGCCCACGCCCGGACGCGTCCGGGCCGACGAAGAGCAGCGCGGCGCCGGGAAGATCCGTGTCGAGCAGGGCCCGCGCCGCTTTGACCAGCGCCGGCCGGACGAGGGCCCGGACCGGGAGCGGGCGGGCGCTGGCCGTCGGGTCGGCGAGCGCGTCGCCGATGGCCTGCAACGCCACCACGACGGCTGCGGCGTCGGCGGGGCGCTGCTCGGGCGCCTTCGCGATGAGCTGCATCGCCAGGTCGGAGACGGACTCCGGGATGGTCGGGACGAGCTCCCGTGGGGACGGCGGGATGGTCTCGAGGTGGAGCCGCGCGAGCCCATGCGGGGTGTCGGCTTCGAACGGCCGGCGGCCCGTCAGCATCCGGTAGAACAGGACGCCGAGCCCGTACAGGTCGGACGCGGCGGTGACTTGCCCCCCGGTGAGCTGCTCGGGGCTCGCGTAGTGGAAGGTGCCGACGAACTCGCCCGGCTCCGTGAGGTGCTCGGCGCCGTCCAAGAGCCGGATGGTGCCGAAGTCGAGCACCTTGACGACGCCATCTGCCAGAACGATGACGTTGCTACTCTTCAGATCGCGGTGCACCACCCCACGCGCATGGACATAGGACAGCGCGCGCGAGACGTGCAGCGCGATACGCACCGCCTCGACGGTGCGCACCGGATCGCCGGATCGGCCTAAGTTTTTGACGCGAACCTGCGCCGGCACGCCGTCCAGCAGCTCCATGACCAGGTACGGGGCGCCCTGCTCGGTCAAGCCGTAGCGGTACACCCGCACCACGTTGGGATGATCGAGCAGCCCGAGCGCGCGGTACTCCCGCGCGAAGCGCGCGTAGCTCCCGGTGGCCGCGCGCAGCACCTTCGCGGCGAACGGGCGGCCCGTCTCCGGGTCACGGACCTCGTACACGACGGACATCCCGCCCTCGGCGACCGCACGGATCACGCGGTAGGGGCCTACACGAGCGGGGAGCGCATCGACGGACACACGGGCAGTCTACCGCGCCGACCGGCCCGAGCCAGCGCCGAACGCCGCGCCGGCCGGTCACGCGTTAGACCCGCGCCTCCCGCGGAGCCTTCGTGTACGCGTTCCTCCTGGTCCTCCTCGCCGCGTGCGCGGGCCCATCCGCGCCGGCCGCCTCGACGCCCGCCTCGACGCCCGTCGCGACGCCCGTCGTGTCCCGACTGGTGGCCCCGGCCGTCGCCGCCGCGCCCGCGCCGCTCCCGACGATCGAACCCGGGACGACCGTGGCGACCTGGCGCGGCGGAACGAGCGCCTACGCGGACGTCACCGGCGCGATTCGAAACGAGCTCGTGCGCCTCGAGTCGGAGTACCTCACCAGCCGGTACGACACCGAGCGCGCCGCGCTTGACGAGCGGATCAACCTTGCCTTGCTCGAAGCCGAGGCGAAAGCGCGAGGCCTGTCCGGGGTCGACGCCCTCCTCGCCGCCGAGGTCGAGGCGAAGACACCGCGGCCGACCGAAGCCGAGGTGCAGGAGCTCTACGCCGCGAACGCCCGTCGCCTCGGCGGGCGCCCCCTCGACGACGTGCGCCCCGACGTCGAGCAGGCGGTGCTCCGAGAGAAGCAGAGCGTGCGGTTCGGCGCCTACATCGATGCGCTGCGCGCGCAGTACGACGTGCAGGTGTCGCTCCCCTTCCCGAACCTTCCGTCCATCGACGTGAAGCCCAGCTCCGACGACCCGTTTCAGGGCGCCGCGGACGCGCCGGTGGTCATCGTCCAGTACGCCGAGTTTCAATGCCCCTACTGCGGGTCCGCTCGTGAGGCGCTCGACCAGGTGCTCACGGCGTACCAGGGCAAGGTCCGCGTGGAGTTCCGCGACTTCCCGCTCGACTTCCACGACCGCGCCGTCCCGGCGGCGGTCGCCGCGAACTGCGCCGCGAAACAAGACAAGTATTGGCCGATGCACGATGCCTTGATGAAGAACCAGCGCGCGCTGCAGGAGGCCGACCTCGAGCGCGTCGCGGCGGACATCGCGCTCGATCTCGCGAAGTGGCGCAAGTGCCGACAGGACGTGTCCATGGAAGCGGAGGTCCGAGCCGACCAGGCGGAAGGCGCCAGCTACGGCGTCACCGGGACCCCGGCGTTCTTCATCAACGGCATCATGGTGTCGGGCGCCCTGCCGTTCGAACGGTTCAAGTTGATCATCGACAGCGAGCTCGCACGGAAGGGGGCCTGATGGATCGCGCGGAGATCGAGCGCCTCGTCGGCGCAACCCGCGACCTCGGCGCCCTCGAAGAGGCACGCGTGCACCTCCTCGGAAAGAAGGGCGCGATCACGCAGCTCCTCAAGTCGCTCGGCGCGTTGGCACCCGACGCCCGGGCTGTCGAAGGCGCGCGTATCAACCAGCTCAAGGCGGACGCCCAGGCGGCCATCGACGCCCGCCGCGCCGCGCTGGAGGCGGCGGCGGAGGACGCGAGCCTCGCCGCCGGGTGGGTCGACGTGACGGCGCCGGCGCCCGCGTCGCACCGCCTCGGGCGGCTGCACCCGATCACGCTCCTGCTCGAAGAGGTGGTCGAGCACTTCACTGCGATGGGCTTCGAGGTGGCGTCCGGCCCAGAGATCGAGGACGCGTTCCACAACTTCGACGCCCTGAACATCCCGAAGGACCACCCCGCGCGCGACGTGTGGGACACGTTCTACACCGACCGCGGGGAGATCCCCCGCACGCACACCTCCAGCGTGCAGATCCGCACCATGCGCACCCACGCGCCGCCCCTGCGGGTCATCGCGCCCGGCCGCGTGTTCCGGAACGAGACCATCGACGCCACGCATCACGCGAGCTTCAATCAGGTCGAAGGGCTGGTGGTCGACCGCGAGGTGAACGTCGGGCACCTCAAGCACACCCTCGAGACCCTCGTCGCGCGCCTCATGGGTCGCCCACTGAAGACGCGCTTCCGCCCGGCCTTCTACCCGTTCGTCGAGCCCGGCCTCGATCTCGACGCCGAGTGCGTGTTCTGCGGCGGTCGCGGCTGCCCGGTCTGCAAGCACTCTGGTTGGATCGAGCTTATTCCTGGCGGGCTCGTGCACCCCGCGGTCCTTCGCGCGTGTGGTCACGACCCGGAGGTGTGGCAGGCCTACGCGTTTGGGATGGGCTTCGACCGCATGGTCATGCTCCGCTACGGCATCGACGACATTCGCCGCCTCTACGACGGCCGGCTGTCCCTCGTGCGACAGTTCTGACCGAGCGTCGAACGGCGTGAGGTTTTGCCGCGCCTTGTTAGCGGCGTGGAATGCTCTCCCTCGTCCTCACCGCCTCCCTCGCCGTCGCCGCTGGCGCCAACCCCGTGTCCATCGACCTCGAGGCGCCGGTGGTGCGCGACCTCGATCTCCTGCCGGAACGTGGCGTTTGGCCGTGCGCCATGACCCTCGGCGTCGACGGGACAGGCGGCGTGACCGCCGTGAAGGTCGATCGGAGCTGCCCGTCCGGGCTCGTGGCCACGGCCGAGGACACCGGCCGCGCGTTCCGCTTCGACCCGTCGCCCGAAGCGCGTTCGATCGAGGTCGAAGCGGTGTTCGCGGTGCTCGAACGGGCCGGGGCCGAGCCGAAGGCGGAGAGCACCGGCGCCCGGGTGGTGTACTTCTTGCGGCCGTTCGACGTCACCCCATTGGCGCCGGACGCCGCGTTCTCCGCGCCGCTGGTCGCGAAGGTCCCCGCGTCGGCCCGGGGCATCGCCGCGGCGCGCGGCACGTGCCTCGTGCGCGCGTCGATGGACACCGAGAAGCGAAAGGTCGGCTCCGCGATCGTCGTCCGATGCGCCGACGTGCTCGCGGCCCCCGCGCTGGCGCTCGTGCAGAAGGCGACCCTCGCGAAGGGCCAAGAGCTCAGCGGCGAGGTCACGGTCAGGGTGGTGTTCGAAGAGCCGGAGAAGGGTCCGAAGAAGCCATAGGCCGCGCCACGCGCGCGGGACGCTCGGAAGCACCGGGCAGAGTGGCGGGATCGAGGTCGAAGACGCTCGGGCGTCGCGTTACGGCTCCCGATACGTGGGAGTGCGTATGGCAGAAGATCCCAAGAAGAACGCCGACGGCGCCGCCGACCCGTCCCGACCGCCCCCGCGCACGGCCGGCTTGACCGCCTCGCCGACGATCGTGTTCGATCCGGACGCATTCATCGATGACGACGATGGTCCCCCGGGAGCGCGCATCGCCACTCCGGCCGCGCGACGGAGCGGGTCGCCGCCCCCGTATGGCAGCGGCAGCGCGCCGCCGGCGAGCGACACCCCGAGCGCCGCGCCGCCGTCGGCCGCGCCGCCGTCGGCCTCCCCGCCGCCGTCCTCCACCGACGCGACCGTGCTCGACGCGCCCAACCCCATCGCGGCGGCGATCCTCTCCCTCTTCCTTCCGGGCGCCGGGCAGGCCTTCTTCAACAAGCAGATGACCAAGGGCGTCGTCATCTTCGTGCTCGCCTTGTGCACCGGGTACGGCCTCGGCGTCGGCGCGCTCATCGTCGCTGCCGACGCGTACCTCATCGCGCAGCGCCGTCAGCGCGGCGAGGTCGTCACCGACTGGCAGTTCTTCTAAGGCCTGCCGGGCTACTCGACCCGCCGTCCGCAGATCTCCTCGTACGCCGTGATCACCGCGGCGATGTCGAGGTGCCCCTTCCCCGCGGCGCGCGCGAGGGTGTAGCTCTCGGCCACCGCGGCGGCGGTCGGCGTCGGCACCCGGTCGCGCGCCGCCGTCTGGATGAACAACGCCAGGTCCTTGTGCATCAGGTCGATCGCGAAGTGCGTGTCGAAGTCTCGCTCGAGGATCTGCCGGCCTTTGAACTCGAAGTACGGCGAGCGGTACCCCGAAGCCTTCACGACCTCGAGGAACACGCGCGGGTCGAGGCCGGCCGCCGAAGTCGCGAGCAAGCCTTCGGAAAACGACTGTAGCATCGCGGCGATCAGGGCATTGCCCGCCAGCTTGACCTGGCTCCCCGCGCCGACCGGGCCGCAGCGCACGACCTTCTCGCCCACAGCCTCGAACACCGGCCCCGCCCGGGCGACGTCGGCGTCGGCCCCGCCCACCATGATCACCAGCGTGCCGTGCTGCGCGCCTCCCTTGGAGCCGGTGACCGGGGCGTCGAGGAAGCTCGCACCCACCGCCGCGCACCGCTCTTCCAGGCGACGCGCGTGATCGGGCGCGATCGTCGAGAAGTCGATGAAGAGCTGGCCTGGGCGGGCGCCGACGAGCAGGCCGTCGGGCCCGCCGAACACGGCGTCGACCGCCGCGGGATCGGCGAGGCAGGTACACACGACGTCGACGTCGACCGCGAGCGCCGCGGGGGACGTGGCCACGACCGCGCCGCCGATCTCGCCGGCGCGCTCGAGCGTGCGGTTCCACACGAACGTCGGGAAGCCTGCGCCGACGAGCCGGCGCGCCATGCGCGAGCCCATGATCCCCAGTCCGGCGAAGCCGACCCGGGTGTGGGGGTGTTCAACCTGGATCATCAGGCGACCGTCACTTCACCGCAGCGGTACACGTCCTGGATGGCGTGCAGCAGCGCCACGCCGTCGGCGCGACGCTTCTGGAACGCCTTGCGCCCGCTGATGAGGCCCATGCCCCCACCGCGCTTGTTGATGACCGCGGTGCGCACGGCCTCGGCGACGTCGGTGTCGCCCAACGACGCGCCGCCCGAATTGATGAGCCCGACCCGGCCCATGTAGCCGTTGGCCACCTGGTACCGCACCAGGTCCACCGGGTGATCCGTCGCGAGCTCCGTGTACACGCGCTTGTCGGTCTTGCCGTAGCTCGACCCCGCGAAGTTCAGGGCATTGAACCCGCCGTTGTTCTCGGGGAGCTTCTGCTTGACGATGTCCGCGGCGATGGTGGCGCCGAGGTGGTTGGCCTGTCCGCTGAGGTCGGCGGAGACATGGTAGTCGACCCCATCCTTCTTGAACGCGTTGTTGCGCAGGTAGCACCAGAGGATCGTGGCCAGACCCGCCTCGTGGGCGGCCTGGAACGCCGCGCTCACTTCCATGATCTGGCGGCCCGACTCGGGGCTCCCGAAGTAGATCGTGGCCCCGATCGCGACCGCGCCCATGTCGCGCGCCTGCTTCACCGAGGCGAAGAGGATCTGGTCGAACTTGTTCGGGTAGGTGAGCAGCTCGTTGTGGTTGATCTTGAGGATGAACGGGATGCGGTGGGCCCACCGCCGCGCCGTGATGCCGAGCACGCCGAGCGTGGACGCCACGCCGGAGCAGCCGCCCTCGACCGCGAGCTCGACGATGTTGTTCGCGTCGAAGTAGTCGGGGTTCTTGGCGAAGGAAGCGCCCGCGCTGTGCTCGATGCCCTGGTCCACCGGGAGGATCGACAGGTAGCCGGTGCCGCCGAGGCGCCCGGCGTCGTACAGCGACTGGATGCTGCGAAGGACGGCGGGGGAGCGGTCGGAGTTGATCCAGACACGCTCGACGAAGTCGGGCCCCGGGAGCGCCAGGCGCTCCTTCGGGATCCCGGCACAGACGTGGCCGAGGAGGGGCTCGGCCGTTTCGCCGAGGAGGGACTGGATTCGCTCGTAAAGCATGAAACCTCCGGTGCGCGGACCCCACAGGTAACCGCGCCGAGCGTCTCGGCGTGGGCCGCGCGTCGATCGAGCCGCGCCGCGCGCCGGAAGGGCTGGCGAGCCGCACGGCGCCTCGGTACGAAGCCCGCATGGCGTACTGGTTGGTCAAGTCGGAGCCGGAGGTCTACCCGTTCGAGCGCCTCGTGCAGGAGGGGCGCACGTTCTGGGACGGCGTGCGAAACGCCCAGGCCCGCAACCACCTCGCCAACATGGCGGTGGGTGACCCTGTGCTGTATTACCATTCCAACGAGGGGAAGGAGGTCGTCGGCGTCGCGACCGTGGCCCGCACGTCGTACCCGGACCCCACGTCGCCGGACGACCCCCGGTGGCTGGTGGTCGACCTCGCGCCGCGCGCCCGACTCGCGCGTCCCGTCACGCTCGCGCAGTGCAAGGCCGACCCGGTGCTGAAGGAGACCGCGCTCGTGCGGCAGAGCCGCCTGTCGGTGATGAGCATGAGCGCGGAGCAGTTCGAGCAGGTGATCGCGCTCGGCGGCGGCGAACAGCCGCTGAACAATCGTTAGACTCCCCCCATGCCGACCACCTTCCACCTCCGGGTGTGGACCCGCTTCCTCGCGCCGCCCGACCAGGTGTGGCTGCTCAAGACGGACCCCGCGGCCCTCGCGGCGGAGTTTCGCCCGTTCCTCAGCCTCCGCGTAGGCGATCCGCGCCCGCTCGCCGACGCGCTCGACCGCGGCGAGCCAGCGACGGTCGACGCCCGCCTGTGCCCCCGAGGGCTCCCTTTCGGGGTTCGCTGGCCCATCCACCTCCGCGGCGGCACCCGGCCGACGGTGTACACCGACGCCAGCGAGAACCGCATCTACAGCCGCTTCGAGCACGAGCACCGGTTCGAGCCGACCTCCGACGGGTGCCGGTACCTCGACGCCGTGACGTTCGTGCCAGCGTTGCCGGCGTCGAAGCTCGTCGCGATCCTCACGCGGCGCTTCTTCGTCCACCGTCACACGGTCGCCGCGCGCCGCCTGCCGTCCGACCCGCAGGCCACCGGGGTCAGCGTGCTCCGAGTGCTGGTGGAGGCCGAATGGGTGTCGTGACCGAGCGACGTTTGCGCGAGGACATGGTCCGCTTCGCGCGGCTCTGCTACGAACGGCACCTGCTCGTGGCGATGGACGGCAACCTGAGCGCCCTCCTCCCCGACGGCAACGTCCTGTGCACACGCGCCGGCTGCCACAAGGGCTTCCTCACGGAGGACGACCTCGTCGTCATCGACCGCAAAGGTCGAAAGGTGCGGGGCGCCGGCAACCCGACCTCCGAGATGGCGATGCACCTCGCCTGCTACGAGGAGCGCCCCGACGTGCGCGCCGTCGTCCACAGCCACCCGCCCCTGGCCATCGCCTTCACGATCGCGGGCGTCAGCCTTGCCGAATGTGTGCTTCCGGAGGTCGTGCTCACGCTGGGGGTCGTGCCGACCGTCGACTACGCGACCACGGGCACGCGGTCGCTCGCCGACGGCATCCGTCCGTACATTCGCAAGCACGACGCCCTCCTCATGGACCGCCACGGCGCCCTGTGCGTCGGCAAGGACCTCCTCTCCGCGTTCTGCGCGCTCGAGACGATCGAGCACACGGCGCTGATCGTGAAGACGGCGAGAGACCTCGGCGAGCTCCGCTTTCTCCCGCCGGACGAGGCCGAGCGCCTGCGGCGGATGGGGCTGCATCGCTACGGCGGCCCGCCCGAAGCGGTCGCCAAGGCCGACGCGCCGGGCGCCGATCTGCCCGCCGCGTGCACGGTGTGCGCGACCTCCGCCGCCCACGAACGGAGCTTCGAGGACACGATCGTCGCCGAGGTCGTCCGCGCGCTGCGAAGCCCCTGATGGCACGATCCCTCGCGGAGGTCGGGGCGCCGCGGCGGTCGCTGCGTCCGGCGCCCACCGCCATCGAGCGGGTCGCGCCGGACGTGTGGGTGATGCGCGAAGACCTCGCGGGTGACCTGTTCGGAGGGAACAAGCTCCGGAAGCTCGAGTGGATCCTCGCGCACACGGAGAGCGCCGGCTCGGCCGTGCTCACGATCGGCCCCGCCGGGAGCAACCACGTCGCCGCGACGAGCCTCCTCGGGGCCCGCGCCGGGCTGAAGGTGCACGCGGTGCTGATCCCGCAGCCCGACCACGCCTATGCCCGAGTGAACGCACGGATCATCCACGCGCACGCCGAGCGCGTGTACCCGGCCGACGGCGCCCGCGCCGCCGGCGTCGCCTTCGCCCGCGCGTGGACGGCGCTCCGCGTGTTCGGGGGCGTCACGCCGCACGTCGTGCCGGCGGGCGGCAGCGACGTCGACGGCGTGCTCGGGTGGACCGAGGCCGGCATCGAGCTCGCGGGGCGCATCGCCGCGGGCGAACTCCCGACGCCCGCCCGGGTGTTCGTGGCGGTCGGGACGGGAGGCACCGCCGCGGGCCTGCTGCTCGGGCTGCGGCTCGGTGGGTGCCCCGCGGAGATCGTCGGCGTACGCGTGACGCCGCGGCTGCTGGTGAGTCGCGGGGTCATCGTCCGGCTCGCGCGCGCGGCGGCGGCGCGCCTGCGCCCGTTCGGCTTCGCGACGCCGCGGCTCGACGGGCTGCGCGTCGAGGGTGGGCAGCTCGGCGACGGCTACGCGATCGAGACCAGCGCCTCGACACGGGCACGGGCGAAGGCCGCCGCGGTCGGGCTGCCGCTCGACCCCACCTACACGTCGAAGGCGTGGGCGCAGCTCGAAGCCGAGCGCGACGGTCGTCCGAGCCTGTTCGTGGCGACCTGCAACAACCTGCCTCCGGCCGTGGCGCTCGAGGCCGCGCTTCCCGAGGTGTCGGTGCACCTGCGCCCCCTGCTCAGGCCTCGGACTTCTTGACTCCGAACAGGTGCTTGCGCGCCTCGTCGTCGAGCGGACGCTGGAGGTCGGTACCGACGGCGACGCCACGGGCCACGGCGTCGCGCGCGCCGACCGCCTTGAACCACCGCTCGAGGTGCGGCCACTCCGCGAGCTCCAAGCCCACGTAGCGATGCCCGCGCACCCAGGGCCAGCTCGCCATGTCCGCGATGCTGTAGTCGTCCGCGAGGTGTTCGGCGGTCGCGAGGCGCGTGTTCATCACGGAGTAGAGGCGACGAACCTCGTTGATGTAGCGATCCGTGGCGTAGGCGATGCGCTCGGGGGCGTAGTTGCGGAAGTGGTTCGCCTGCCCCGACATCGGACCGAGGCCACCCATCTGCCAGTGCAGCCACTGCGAGACGCGCGCGCGGGCGCGCGCCTCGGACGGGAGGAACTTCCCCGTCTTCTCCGCGAGGTACCAAAGGATGGCGCCGGACTCGAACACGCTGACGGGGTCGCCGCCGTCGGCGGGGGCGTGATCGACCACCGCCGGCATCCGGTTGTTCGGCGAGATCTGTAGGAACGTCGGTTCGAACTGCTGGCCGCGCGTGATGTCGACCGGCACGACCCGGTAGGGAAGAGAGGCTTCTTCGAGGAAGATGGTGATCTTCCAGCCGTTGGGCGTGGGCCAGTAGTAGAGGTCGATCATGGGGCTCCGGGGAGGCGACGGCCGACGGCGGCGAGGAGGTCGATGGCCGCGAGATCGCGCTCCATCCGCGTGGAGAGCAGCGCGAGCTCCGCGGCCTGGAGTCCGAGGCGGGCGTCCTCGAGCTCGAGCAGGGTGACGAGCCCCGCCTCGAACGCCGTCGCCGCGATCCGCGTGTTCTCTTCCGACAGCGCGCGCTCGCGCTCGACGGCCACGAGCCCGGCGACCGCGCTGGCGTGCTTCTCCCAGAGGCCGCGCACCCGCTCTTCCGTGTCGAGCCGCGTCTTGTCACCGGCGAGCTTCGCCATGCGCGCCTGCACGGCCGCCCGGCGCTGCTCCGCGATGCGATAGCCGCCGTCCCAGAGGACCCAGTCGGCCTCGACCACGACCATCCACATCGAGGGGTCGTCGGAGAAACCGGTGTTTCCGGAGTAGCTCCACGTGAAACGGCCGTCGATCGTGGGGAGCCACCCGAGCCCGGTGGCAACGCCCTGCATCCGGGCGGCGCGCGCACGCAGTTCGGCGGCGACGATCGCGGGGCGGCGCGCGGCCGCGTCGAGCGCCTCGTCGGGGGAGGCCCACGGGATCTCCGGCGGCGTCGGGGTCTCCACCGGCACGTCCGAAGCGAGCCCGGTGAGCTCGGCGAGCGCGAGCTCCGCGGAGACGCGGCCCTCGCGCGCGGACAGCAGCTCCCGCTCCGCCCGCGCCACGGAGATCTCCCCTTGGAGGCGCGCGGTCGGCGGCGCCGTTCCGGCGGCCACCGCCGCCCGCGCGAGCTCCGCGTGCCGGCGCGCGCTCGTCAGCGCGCGGTCCGCGACGCGCTCGCCCTCACGGGCCACCACCACCCCGTAGTAGGCCCGAGCGATCCCGGCGTGTACCTGGGTACGGAGGTCATCGGCGTCCGCGCGGGACGCCGCGACGGTGTCGTACGCCCCGCGGAGGAGCGGGATGGCGGAGCCGTTGAAGAGCGGCTGTACGATGCTCACGTTGTAGGCCCAATACTCTTCCTTCAACACGCTGATCGGCTCGAAGGACGAGTCCCCGAGGAACGGCGCGAGCTCCTCCGGGATCATGGACGAGAAATCGAGCTCGATCCCGTACTCGTTTCGCGTGTAGCTGCCGCCGAGGACGAGCTTCGGCTGCACGAGCGACCACGCCTGGCCGCGGAGGGTCGCGTCGGACTCCGTGCGCTCCCGCAGGAGCGCGAGATCCACCCCGTTGTCGTCGGCGGCGCGAAGCGCGTCGGCGAGCGTCACCGCGGCGGCGGTCGGTACGAACAGCTGCGCGAGCGCGAACAAGAACATCGGCACCCTTCCGGCGCCCGTAGGCACAGGGGTGCCAGCGTATCGAGGCGACGGAGCCTCCGGCTACAGGCGCGGCGCGGACCCGATCGACCCGGCGTCGTCCCGCGGCAGCTCGAGGGCCTGGAACGGCTTCTCCGGCGCGACGCGAGCGCCGCGGGCGAGCTGGATGGCCACGATGGCGGCGCCCAGCAGAAAGACCGGGATCGAGAACGCCTGCGACGTGGTGAGCTCCATCCCGGCGAAGCCCCAGTCGGTCCCGCGCACGGTGTCGCCGCGGAGCGACTCGTTGATCGGGCGCCAGATCGCGTACAACATCAGGACCGTCGCCGTCGCCTGACCATCGAAGCGCCGATTGAAGAACGAGAGGCTTCCGAGGCCGAAGATGACCAGGCCGGCGAGCACTTCCCACGCCTGCGTGGGGTACACCGGCCGCCCGTTCACCCCGACGCCGTGTTCGGTGAGCTGCGCCACGAAGGGGAACTCGGGGAAGACGTAGATCTGCCCGCCCGTGAAGCTGTCGGGCAGGATCGGGGTGGCGTCGGGGGGGAGCGTGAGGTCCGCACCGTGGCAGCAACCGGCGAAGAAACACCCGACTCGTCCAATGGCGAGCCCGAGCATGACCGTGGGGATCGTGACGTCGGCGAACTTCAGCACGTTGGTGCCGCGCGCCCACGCGTACACGGCGCCGGCCGCCCCGGCGACGGCGAAGCCGCCGTAGAAGGCGAACCCGCCTCGACGGAAGTCGAAGAACATCGACGGGTCCGCGAAGAATTCGGCCCGTCCCTCCGCCATGGTGAAGTGGAGGAGCCTGGCGCCCGCGAGGCCCGCCACCGTCGCGACGACCACGAGCCCGCTGATGAGGTCGGGGTCGATGCCCACGCGGGAGAGCCGACGGTGCGCGACGAGCGCGGCCCCGAGGAACGCCATGGTGACCATGAGGCCCCAGGTGTTCAAAGGGATCTGCCCGAACTCGCCGTCGATCGTGTAGAGGGTCGGCCACATGTGCGCCCAGTCTAACCGGGCTTGACAGGCGCCGACTGCCGAAGGCGGTAACCGTTCGCCGACCGCTGTCGGTCGGGTCGCCGGCCGTGGGCGGGCCCGCACGCGCGGTGAGGGCGGCGCGTCCCGGCACGGGGCTTGCTTCGAAGGCCGCCATGCGACCACGTGAACACTACCTGCTGGCGGGCCCGGACCATCACGGCGACGCCGACCTCCTTGCCCTCGCCCTCGGCACGGGCGTCGCCGGGCGCCCCGCCCGCAGCATCGCCGACGACGTCCTCGGGCGCGTTGGACGGACGTCGAGCCTCGTCTCGGTCGGAGCCCGCGGGCTCGGCACGGTCCCGGGCGTCGGGCTCGCGCGCGGGGTGCGCCTGCACGCCGCGCTCACCCTGGGCTGGCGGGCGGCGACCGCGTGCCCCGAGCCGGTGGACCCCATCCTGACGCCGTCCGAGGCGGCGCGTTGGTTGGGCCCCCGCATCGGCAGCGAGGGCCAGGAGCGCCTGCACGTGCTCTTCCTCAGCGCGCGCCGGAGGCCGCTCGTGATGCGCATCATGTCGATCGGCAGCGCGGAGTGCACCGTGGTCGCGCCACGCGAGATCGTGCGCGCCGCGCTCCTGGTCGACGCCGCGGCGTTCATCCTCGCGCACAATCACCCGAGCGGGGACCCGTCCCCCTCCACCCACGACATCACGACGACCCGCCAGGTGAGGCGGGCGGCGGAGGCCGCGGGGCTCAGCCTCGACGATCACCTCGTGTTCGGCAGCCCTACACGCTGGACGAGCATGCGCGAGAGCTGCTGGACCTGACCCCCTACCCTTCGAGGCCCCACCGACGGAGCTTGTACAGCAGGGTGCTGCGGGCCATCCCGAGCGTACGCGCGGCCTGGCTGCGGTTTCCGCCGTGTCGCCGCAGCGCCTCTTCGATCAGCTCGCGCTCGTCGTCCTCGACCTGTTTGGGCGCCACGGCTTGCGCGCGCTCGTCCAGGGGGTCGAACGCGATGTGCCGCGCGGCGATGTGCGCCTCGCCCCCGAGCACCCACGCGCGCGTGAGCACGTTGCGGAGCTCGCGCGCGTTGCCTGGCCACGGGTGGCGGGTGAGCAGATCCACCGCGTCGGGCGCGAGGGAGAGCGTAGGATGAAGGCGCTTGACCACCGCCTCCGCGATGGCCGGGATGTCCTCCGGGCGTTCGCGCAACGGCGGAAGCCGCACCGCGAGCACCGCGAGGCGGAAGTAGAGGTCGCCACGGAACTTCCCCTGCTTCACGGCCTCGGCGAGGTTGCGGTTCGTCGCGGCGACGATCCGCGCGTCCGGCCATGTCGGCGTCGCCGCGCCGACGCGGCGCACCTCGCCGCTCTCCAGCGCGCGAAGGAGCTTGGCCTGGGCCTCCTCCGGGAGCTCACCGACCTCATCCAGGAACAACGTGCCTTTGTCGGCACGCTGAAACGCGCCGTCGCGCCGCTCGGTCGCTCCGGTGAACGCGCCCTTTTCGTGCCCGAACAGCTCCGATTCGAAGAGGGTCGGCGTGATGGCGCCGCAGTTCAGGGCGACGAAGGGCCCATCCGCGCGCGGGCTCGCCCCGTGCAGGGCGTGTGCGGCGAGCTCCTTGCCCGTGCCCGACTCGCCGATGAGGAGCACGGGCGCGTGGTGCGCGGCCATGCGCCGCAACATCCCGAACGCGGAACACATGGCGTCCGACCGAGCCACGAGCTCGCCGAACTCCTGCGCCCGCGAGTCGTCTCGGCGGGTCACCCACTCGACCGTGAAGGTCGTGTTGCCGACACGGCACTCTTCCCCGGGGTACAACGGCAGGATGTCCCGCACGCGCCCCGGCCCGAGGAACGCCGCGCCCTCGCCGGGCTCGAGCAGCGTGCGTCCGTATATGAGGCGCACGCGGACGTGGTCCTTCAGCAACACGGGGTCGGGCAACACGACCCGGGAACCGAACCCGCCCACGCCCACGCGGGCGCCCTTGAGGCGGTAGCGATGGCCGACCCCCGGCCCGTCGGTCACGAGCAGCGTCGCCTCGGCCAGCGCGAGGCCGTCGGACGCGTCGATCACCTCTTCGTCGCGACGATCGAGCGGAGCGCCGCGCTCGGTCGGCGCGGGCGCCTCACCCGCCTCGAGGTCGACGACCGCGACGAAAGGGCCGACCCGCAGCCGATCGCCGTGGTTGAGGCGCGCACGCGTGACCCGCTCCCCGTTGAGGAACGTCCCGTTGCGGGACCGATCGACCACCTGCCAGCCGTCACCGGTCTGATCGATCATGCAGTGGGACCGACTGACCTGCTCGTCGGGCAGCATGACGTCGCAGTCGTCGGTGCGGCCGATGCGCGTGCGGGTGGTGGCGAGGCGCGCCAAGAACAGGGGCGGACCCTTCGGCGCCTCGGCGCCCCCGGCGTCTCGATGGAATGCGAGCCGTGCCACGATCACGGACGCTACCACGACGGCGGGCGCCGTTCGTCCCCCCCGCGCATCGTCACGCGCGGGCGCGTCACGCACCGGCGCGTCCCGATGGCCGCACTCGCGCTCGCGCTCACCGGGTGCGCCGCGGCGTGGCGCGCGGATGGGGGCGGTACGGTCGACCTGGAGCCGCCGCCCGGGTGGGCGATCATCCGGAACGTCCGCGCGTTCGGCGCCGACACCGTCGCGCTGGCGTCGGCCGATCGCGCGACGTCGATCACCGTCAGCACCGTCCGCGACTCCCCCGCGTGGCGCGAGGTCCCCCTCGACATGATCGCGACCACGCGCGCGCTCCACATGGGCGCGAGCCTCGGGTGGCGCGCCTCCGTGGGCCGCGTCGACGAGGTCGAGGTCGCGGGGCGGCCGGCCGCAGCGGCAACGGGCAACCTTCGGTGGCACCAGGCCAGCGCGGACTTCAGCCTCGTGGCCGCTCGGATACCGAAGAGGGTCGTGTTCGTGACCCTCGTCGCGCCGCCCGGCGAGCTGGACGGCGCTCTGGCGCCATGGTCGATCGTCTTGGACAGCCTCGTGTTTCCGCGTAGCCCCGTAGACCTCGCCGCCCCCCCCTTCCCCCCGGACCGCGACACCCCGTGACCCTCATCCGGTGCCATGTCGTCCTCCGCTTCGGCGCGGCGGAGCTGCCCTGCCTCGTGCGCGCCGAGGATGGCGCGCTCCTGCGGCTCGAGTGGGCCACCGACGGCGCCTACGACGGCCGGGTGGGAGGAGCGCCCGTGCGGGTGGTGCCCCATGAGGGCGACGCGCCCGAGGCCCCCGCCGAGCCCGGCGCGACCCTGCTCCTCGAGCGCACCGGCGGTGAGATCGACGAGGTCGGCGTGGGCACGGACCCCGACGCCGAAGGTGGCGGGCTGTTCGACGTCACCGGGCACACCGCGAGCTCCACCGGCGAGCCCACGGGCGCGGCCTCCGGACGTCCCTCCGCGCGCCGCACGGCGTTGATCGCGGCGGTCGTCGCGTGGCGGCCGACGAGCCCCGACGACGCCACGACCACCGGCCCGCCGTGCGCGTCCTTGCTGCGCGCCATCGCCGAAGAGCCGCTCGACCCGGTGCTCCCCGCCGACGGCGGCCCGCTCCCCACACGTGGAGAGTCGGAGCCGGCCCGACACGACGAGGACACGGCCACGCAGATCATCCCGTTGTTCCCCGAGTCCACCACGTCCGAGGCGCCGTCGGAGGACGACTCCACCGTCCACGGTCGGGCCCCCCGCGCAGAGGAGCCCGGGTCCCGTACCGCGACCCTGCTCGCGCTGTCGGCCGCCCTCGCGCTGCTCGCCGCCGCGTCGCTCGCCGTGTGGCGCTACGTCGTGTCCGCACCGCCCTGACCGCGCCGGCGCCGCTCGTGCGCTGCGACCGGCTTCGGCTCGGGGTCCTCGGGGTACACGTCGTGCACGCGCGCCCGGAACGCGGCGAACGTCCCATCGAGGATGGACTGCCGCATTTCACCCATGAACGTCGCGAACCACGCGATGTTGTGGAGGGTGCAGAGGGTCGCGCCGAGCACTTCGCCCACCTTGAAGAGATGATGCAGGTACGCCCTGGTGAAGTTGCGGCACGTGTAGCAGGAGCACCGCGTATCGAGCGGGTACATGTCCTTGCGAAACCGGGTGTCCGTCAGGCGGATGCGCCCCACGGTGGTGTAGACCGTGCCGCTCCGCGCGTGACGCGTGGCGATCACGCAGTCGAACATGTCGACCCCGCGCGCGACGCCCTCCACGAGGTCCAGCGGCCGCCCGACACCCATCAGATATCGTGGATGATCCTTACTCATGTGCGGGGTGGTGGCGTCCAGGACCTCGCACATCAGGCGGTGGCCTTCGCCCACGCTCAGCCCGCCGATCGCGTAGCCGTCGAACCCGATCTCCTGGATCTCTTCCGCGGATCGCTTGCGGAGATCCGGCCAGAACCCGCCTTGCACGATGCCGAACAACGACTGGTCCGCGCGCGTGTGTGCGGCCTTGCTCCGGCGCTCCCACCGGGTGGTGCGCGCGACGGACCGCGCCGCGTACTCACGGTCCGCGCCAAACGGCAGGCACTCGTCGAACACCATGGCGATGTCGGCGCCCAGATCCATCTGGATCTGCATCGACCGCTCCGGCGTGAGCACGGTGCGCTTGCCGTCCACCTCGTAGGTGAACGTGACGCCGTCCTCGCTGACCTCCTTCTTGTCGAGCGAGAACACCTGAAATCCACCACTGTCCGTCAGAATCGGCATGTCGACCGCCATGAAGCGGTGCAGCCCCCCGGCCTTCTTGACCACGTCCTCCCCTGGGCGCTGGCTCAGGTGGTAGGTGTTCGAGAGGATGATCTGGGCGCCCGAGTCGCGCAGATGCAACGGTGACAGCGTGCGAATTGCCGCCTGCGTCCCGACGGGCATGAACACCGGCGTCCGGATCGTCCCACGCGCGAGGGCCAACGTGCCGGCGCGCGCGCCAGAATCGTCCGCCCCCTCCAACTTCCAACCCACGGCGCAGGTCAACCGTCCTCCACTACGTTTCGACCGGTATCCCACCACGCGGCCAGGGTGACGGGACGCCGCGCGCGCCTTTCGAGGCAGGGCCATTTGCGCGCCGGCCTCGTGGCGGTCTACACTCGCCGTCTCTCGTCGCCCCCCACCGGTAGAGGTCTTCCGCATGGCCAGCGGCTCACGCGCCCGCCCACCGAGCTTCCCGCCCGGCATGCGCCTCTCTGACTACTACAGGGTCGACGGCCTGATCCGTCTGGCCGAAGGGCGAATGTTCTACCTGGTCGACGACGACCGGCCGGACCGTGAAACGCGGCGTTGCTGGGAGTGTGGCGACGAGTCGTCCGTCCAGACCGACGAGCTGTGCGGTGTGTGCGGCGCCTCGTTGGCGACGCGCCGGTTCCTGCTCTCGACCCGCTGGGACCGCGCGGGCTTCCAGCCCTATCTGAGCTTCTTCAACAAGCAGATCGCGCACCCGGCGATGCTCGCGCCGTGCGACGTCTTCCCGTTCCCCGAGGAAGCGCCGAACCTCGTGTGCTCCGTCGTCCCGTACGCCGACGAGCTGTTGCTCCTCGACGAGGCCGCGCCGCTGCCGGCGGAGCGCGTCACGGCCTTCGCGCAGCGCGCCGCGGGCCTGCTCGGCATGCTCGCCTTCAACGGCGTGCGTCTCAACTGGCTCCACCGGAGCAACTTCCTGTTGCGGGCCAACGACGAGATCCTGATGTTCGACCTCGACGTGGCGGCGGTCCAGGACGAGCCGCTCGCGAGCGGCGAGTCGCGCGACACGATCATGCAGCTCGGGCTCATCCTGCGCCGCTACACGCCCGTGGAAGAGCGCGGCTGGCAGGCGTTCTACGCCGAGGTCGAGGAAGGCCGGTTCGCCACCGCCGCCGAGTTCGGGCGCGCGCTCCAAATCGAGGCGCAGCGGCAGCGGACTTCGGCGGGCACCGCCCACTCGGGGATGACCGACGTCGGCCTCCAACGCGCGTTGAACGAAGACAACTGGGGCTGGGCGCGGCTCACCGAAGGCGTCGAGATCTTCGTCGTGGCCGACGGCATGGGGGGTCACGACTGCGGAGAGGTCGCGAGCATGCTCGCGGTCGAGACGCTCATCGCCGCGGCGCGCAAGCGCCTCGACGTCCAGCCCCGGCCGGCCATCGACGCGCTCGAGAACATCCTGGACGAAGCGTTCCAGGAAGCGAACAACACCATCAAGGGCAACGCCGAGGCGCGCGGAAACGACATGGGTACGACCCTCGTCGCGTGCATGGTCATCGACGACCGGGTGGCCCTGTGCGCCAACGTCGGCGACTCCCGTGGCTACCTCGTGCGCGGCGGGCAGCTGCACCAGGTCACCCGCGACCACAGCCTCGTGGCGCGGATGGTCGAGCAGAATCGGATCACGGCGGAGGAGGCGCGGAATCACCCGCACTCGAACATCCTGCTCCGCACCGTCGGCACCGAGCGCAATGTCGACATCGACATCTTCCGGGTCGAGCTCGAGGTCGGCGACCGCCTCCTCTTGTGCTCCGACGGCCTCTGGGGCGAGGTGGAGGACAAGGAGATCGAAGCGGTGCTCACCGAGCACGCCGACAACCGCATCACCGCGCGCGAGCTCATCCGCGCGGCGCACATGGGCGGCGGCAAGGACAACATCACCGTGGTGCTCGTCGCCGTGCCGGGCGCCGCGAGCTGAGCCTCAGCGGAGGTACGGCTCGAGCAAGCGGTCGAGCTCTGCCTCCACCGTCGACTCCTTGGGCATGCCGACGGAGTCTACGCGGCCCTCGCCGTCGATGACGAACATCGTCGGGTATGCGCGCACCCCGTACCGCTCCACGACGATGCGGTAGGCGTCGCGAAGCACGGGGAAGCTGAGCTTTTGCGTCCCCACCCAGTCCGACAGGGTGGCGAGCTCACCCTCGTCGACCACGATGGCGACCACGCGAACCCCGCGGGCGCCGTACTTGCGGTGCACGCGCTCCAACGCCGCGAGCGGGCCCTCTCCGCCCTGCTTGCGCACGAACTCGAGGACCACGGCCTTGGCCGGGAAACCCGCGAGAACCCCCGTGAAGTCGGCGAGGGCGATGTCGCGCCGCGAGACCGCGCGCATCGCCGCGTCCTCGTTGAGCGCGGGGAGGGAGAAGAGCAGCGCTGGGTCGCCCGGGAGCACCCCCGGACCGGAGACCGACTGTGCGAGCGCGAGACCAGCGACGAGGGCGAGCGTGGACAGCATGGGACCGCCTATCGGATAGGGCGCCGCAATGGTACCCGATCGCGTCCTGCCGCTGTTCCGTGCGTGCGCCGACGCGGGCGGTCGGGCGCTGGCGGTCGGCGGCAGCGTGCGGGACGCGCTCCTCGGGCGGCGCGTCGAGGACGTGGATGTCGAGGTGCACCGCATCGAGGTGGAGCCCCTCGTGGCGCTGCTCGGGCGCTTCGGACGGGTGAACGAGGTCGGACGTAGCTTCGGGGTGCTCAAGGTGCGCATCGGGCCGCACGACCTCGACGTGAGCCTGCCGCGGCGCGACTCGAAGCAGGGGCCTGGACACCGTGGCATTCGCGCGGACGCCGACCCGTACATGGGCGAGCTGGAGGCGGCGCGCCGGCGCGACCTCACCATCAACGCCATCGCGTACGACCCGCTCGACGGCTCGTTCGTCGACCCCTTCGCCGGACGCGCGGACCTCGCGGCGCGGCGCCTGCGCGCCGTGGATCCCCAGACGTTTCCGGAGGATCCGCTCCGCGCCCTTCGTGTCGCGCAGTTCGCGGGGCGCTTCGGGTTCGACGCCGACGAGGAGCTGGCCGAGCTCTGCCGGCGCGTCGCGCTCGACGAGCTGCCGGCGGAGCGCGTACGCGGCGAAGTCGAGAAGCTGCTGTCGAAGGCCGCGCGGCCGAGCGTCGGGTGGGCGTTCGCGCGGCGCGCGGACCTCTGGTCCCGCGTGTTGCCGTCGTGGGACCACGACGCCCTGCCGGCCCTCGACGCCGCGGCGGCGCGCCCGGTGCGACCGGCTCCGCGCCGACTCGCGATGCTCTTCGCCGCGGCGTCCGCGGATGTCGACGCGCTCACCGACGTGCTCGACCGCCTCCGCGTGCACCGCATCGGCGGCTACGATGTCCGGGCAGCGGCGTCCTTCCTCCGCGACCACGTCGACGACGCGCGGGGTCGGCCTTCCGCGTCGGCGGTGCGCCGCCTCGCGGAGCGCGGCGACGTCGAGCTCCTCGGACACCTCGCCGGCAACGACGACCTGCTCGCGACCGCGGCGGCCTTGGGCGTGCTCAGCGGGCCCCTCCCCGCGCTCGTGTCCGGTCGGGATCTCCGCGCATTGGGCGTCGAACCCGGCCCCACGATGGGCGCCCTGCTCGCCGAGGTGCGGGAGCTGCAGCTGGACGGAGCGTTGTCGACGTCAGAAGACGCAACGGACTGGCTTCGTGGACGCGTCAGCTCGGAACCGCCGTGACATATTGAGTCCGATGCGCCTCTTCCCCCTCGCCGTCCTCCTCCTCGCCGTCCCGGTCGCGCTCGCCACCGAGCCCGGTCAGCCGTCTGGTCCCGCCGGGGGGCCCACCGGGCCGTCGCCGTCCGCGCCGGCGCCGACCGCGCCGATCGTCGCCTCCTCCAACGATGCGACCGCGCGCCCCCCCGGCGGTGGCGTGCAGGTCACGGCGCCGAGCGGAGCGGTCGTGCACGCCGACCTCCGCGGCGACTACGTCGCCGGCTTCCCGATGCTCGTCGAGATCACCGTGGTGAACCCCACGGGCGCGGCGGTCTCCTTCCCCGACCTCAACTCGCGCCCGTGGTTGGTCCGGTTCCAGCTTCAATTCACCGACCGCAAGACCGAGCGCCTCACGACGCCCCCCGCGACCGACCCCGGCACGATGTGGTCCATCCCCCCGCGAGGCCGCAAGCGCGTCCTGCTCGAGATCCCCTCGTCGGGCGCCTTCAAGCCACAGGCGGGCACCCTCACGGTCGCCGTCGCCGACGGGTCCGGGGCGACGCTGGCCCTCGGCCCGCACCCCGTCCGCATCGCCGAAGCGCAACCGCGAGCGCAGGTCGTCCACGAACCCACGATCGCGAGCGCGTCGGGCCAGATGTTGCCCTGGGTGCAGCCCACTGCCACCGGCGCCGACTTGTACCTGCTTCACCACCGCCCGGACGGCAGGCTCGCCGGCAACTACCACCTCACTTCACTGCCCGCGCCCGCGGACGTCGTGCTCAGCCGCTCCCGATCCGCGGACGCCACGACCCGCTGGCTCTACTGGAAGAGCGGGGAGCGCACCCTGACCCTCGCGCGGCTCGCCGGCCCCCGTCTCGGCGCGGAACCGACGGTCGTGTCTGTGCCGTACCCGAACGCCGAGCTGTTTGGCCGGGGCGCGACCGACGGCCGTGGCGGGCTCATCGTCCCGCTGTGGATCCCTTCGCCGAAGGGGGCCGCGGGGTCCCTGCGGGCCCTGTGCGTCGACTCCGCCGGCGGCCAGGTGCTGCGCAAGGTGGTCGACCTGCCCTCCCGGCCCGCGGTGTCCACCAGCGCCGTGGACGCCGGCGGCAATCTGTTGCTCGCCCTCGCCACGGCGTCCGGACTCGATCTGTACCGGGTGGATCCAACGCTCGCCCCGGAGCTTCCCGCCCGCGGATTGCGCGCGCTCAAGCTCGAGAATGGCGCATCGATCGGCGGTCTCGCCTTCGACTCCTTGCCGGACACCAGTCAACGCGCAGGAGGCCTGGCCCTCGTGTCCCTGCTGCTCCGACCGGCCGAGAAAGGCACCACCGTGCGCACGCAGTGGATCGACCTCGGTGGCAAGCTGATCCAGGAGTCCCCGGACGCGCCTTGGGTGGTCCCCGGCCCCGTCCATCACCTGCTCTCGAGTGGATTCGGAGCCTGGTACGCGCTCAGCAAGGCCGCGGAAGGTTGGTTCTACACGCCCCAAGGCGGCAAGCCGGCTTCCGTGGCGCTCACGTTGCCCGGCGCCCTCGTGGTCCGAGGCGAAGAAGTTCGCGTCCGCACCCTGGCGAACGGCTCCGTCGTGGCGGAGCGGGCTGTGGGCGCCCGCGTCCCCTGAGCGCGATCAGCCGCCGGTGAAGGTGTACTCTTCGCAAGGCGGGCTGTCGGGGTACGCATCCATGCCCTCTTCGCAGACGCGGTTCACGGCACCGACGCCCTGGCAGACCGCGTCCTCGATCTCCGCGAACCACTCCTTGCCCTCGATCGTGTCCACGCCTTCGGCGAGCCCGACCTCGTTGGGGATGGTGCACTCGGTGATGGACGCGCACGGCCCGTCGAGCACCGCGAGCCCGAAGTTCAGGATGCTGTCGTCGTGCGGCAGCGCGAAGGTGTCGAGCACGCCGGTGAACGTGATGCCCGCCCGGTTGTCCGTGTCGATCGTACAGAACTCCGCGGTGCCGCGCCCGGAGTGCACGTCCGGGGTGCCCTGGTACCCGGTCTGCGTGCACTCGTTGAACTCGAGTTCGTGCGCTTCGCCGAGGGGATCGGTGTACACCGCCGCGAAGTTTCCGAGCTCGACGCCCGGAGAGCCGTTGTAGTACGCCGCGAGCCCGACGGAGAGGTCGAGATCGCCGTCGTCCTCGAAGCGGTCCGCGTACTTGAAGCGCTGCCCCTGGTCGATGTCGCGGTCGACCGACACGTTCCAGAACACGGCCTCCGGGTCGACGACGACGCACATCTCGCCGCCCGTGCCCACGAAGTTGAACGTCGCGCCGCCGAACGTCCCCTGCTGCTCCGGCGCGCCGAGGCGGCCGTAGGTGACAGCGGCGGGGTCGAGCAGGGAATTGTAGGTCTGAACGTCCACGTCGCCGAGGTGCTGAATGCCTTCGACGTCCGTGATCTGCGGGCGGAACTGGTCGCCCACGGGGAGGCAGCCGACGAGAAGAGCGAGGATCACAGGCCCTCCGACACTTGGATGTTGATGTTGACCTCGATCTCGGCGTCTTCCGACGCCACGACCGTCAGCCCGTCGGCCACCCAGTCGCCACCATAGATGTAGTTGCTCGGGTAGTTCATCAGGTCCAACTGCGTGCGCCCCTGAGCGAACTCCTCGTCATAGACGTCCCACGGGCGTCCCGCCTCGATGTCGCAGGTGCTGAACGCACCGTCGACGTCACCCACCGCCGCCGTGAGCGCCGGCGCGTCCATCCAGCCCCAAACCGACATCCCCTCCTTGTAGAGGGTGTGCGGGAGGACGAACTCCGCGACGAGGTTGTCGCCTTCCTCCTCGAAGTCGAGGCGATCCGCCCCGATGAACGCGAGCTCCGCGTCCGAGGTGTAGTCGAAGAGCTCGTAGCACTCCTGCTGGAACACCGAGGCGCTGGTGACGAGCTCGCCTTCGGCGTCGACGATCGGGCTCCCGATGTAGTTCGCGAAGTAGTCGATCAACGCGTCGTAGGTCTCGAACCGACCGGTCACCACGCGGCACTTAATGGCTTCGTAGCAGGCGAAGTCGAGGCGCCCGATGGTCGTGCCACCGTACGGGAAGGCGTTCCCGGGCTCCCCTGCATCGATGACGGGGCCCATGGCGGGGTGCGGATACGAGAAGGCTTCGAAGTTCATTCCCGAGTAGGCACCGACGTAGATCGGGCCCATGAAGCGCACGTCGAACACGGTCTCGCCGGCCGCGCCGGTCCCGTCGACCTTCTCGCGCGTCGCCGCAGCCTTGGGAATCACGAGGCGTCCGACGAAGTCCCGCTCGGGGAGCTCTTCGTCCCATACGCAACCGAGGACCAGGAGGAAGGAGAGAATAGACATGGTACCTCCTAGAACTCGTAGAGGGCGCCAAGCTGGGCTTGGACGCGGTCCTGACGGAAGGCGATGACGTAGCGGTTGTTCGCGCTGACGTAGTAGCCGTAGTAGGACGGGCCGTACTGGTTGTTGCTGATGTTGTTGACCTGCAGCGTCGCCGCGAGCTTGCCCTTCTTCACCGCCGGGATCTCCTGCTGGAGGAGGATCGAGGCATCCCAGTAGCCAGGCGCCTCGCCGTACGTGCCGCGCGGGGTCTTGAGCAACGCCCAGGTGTCGCCGCCGCTCTGGAAGGAGTTCGCGTCGGAGTAGTAGTACCGGGTGATCGGGGACCCAGAGAAGGCCTCGAACGCGCCGCCGATCTTGGTGGTCCACGGGTCGTTCGGGAGGTCCCACGCCACCTGCAGCTTGCCCTGGTGGTTGTAGTTGTACGGAAGCTCGCCGTACATCAGCTCGACCTGGGACGGGTTGGCGAGGGCGGCGCCGGCGCTGTCCTGCACGCGGCCGTAGCTGGACACGTAGCTGTAGGTGCCGGAGACGAGCCACCGCTGGGAGAAGTTGCGGTTGACCGTCACGTCGACCCGGTAGTAGTCGCGCTGCGCGATGGTGGGCGAGCGGAGGCGGTACAGGTTGTTGAGCGTGTTCGTGCTGCCGCCGAGGATCGCGTAGCCGTCCTCGTCGTAGATGAGGTTCGCCTCGTCGAAGCTGTAGACGTTCCGCGTGAACTTGCCGGTGAACTGCGCCCCGACCGACAGGTTGGTGACGACCTCGCGCTGCGCGCCCAGAGTGAACTCATCCGAGTGCGGCGCGATCGTGTTGCCGAACAGGGTGATAGTGTTCTCGGTGTTGAAGTCGCCCGCGTTGTTGGTGGCGGTCGAGCCGTCGGTGTTGGAGAAGTACTCGCCGACGAACAGCTTCTGTCCGAGGTTGGACGACGACAGGTACGACGCGACATCGAGCCGGCCGACTTCGCTGAATCGGCCGTAGCCGCCGTAGATCTTCGTCTTCTGGTCGTTCCACGGATCCCAGATGGCGTAGGCGCGCGGCCCGAACGACCCGACGTCGATGATCGGCTCGCCGGCGTCGTTGCGCATCACGCCGCGGTCGTACCGGAGGCCGTACCGGAACGTGAGGTTCTCGATGGGCTTGTAGACGTCCTGGATGAACGCGCCGATGTGGTACCCCGTGGAGTTGTACACCGACGGACCGGACGTCTCGATCCAGTAGTAGTTGGTGTAGGTCTCGGGGTTCGCGATGTTCTCGTAGAGGTCGTAGTAGATCAGGTCGCCGCTGTAGCCCTGGACCTGGTTCCACCCGAGGTAGTCCACCGTGACGCCGGCCTTGAGGTCGTGCTTGCCGCCGAGAGGGTCCTCGACCGACAGGAGGCTGTACTTGGACGAGAACTGCCCGCGGTAGCGATCGTCGAAGTAGTAGAAGCCGTAGTTGACCGAGTCGTACGCGCCGAACAGGCCCACGCGGCCCGGCGTGGTGTAGTCCGTCGTGTTTTCGAGCTCGTCCGGCTCACACGCGTTGTAGCCGAGGGTGAGGTCGTGGGTGCAGGGCACGCCGGACACCACGATGGTCGACTTCTGGAAGGACGCCAGCGTCTCGAGGTTGGCCTCGGGGTTGATGAACCAGTTCCACTTGAGGGTGGTGATCGTCCCGCCCTGCGCCTGCCGACCCTGGGACTCGGGCAACAGCGTGGTGTCGCCCTGCTCGATGTTGTCGACCGTGGTCGGGTCGGTGGTGAACGACAAGGTGAGGCGGTGCTTCTCGTTCGGCGCCGCGGTGAGCTTTCCGAAGAAGTAGTGCGACTCGAAGTCGCGGGGGAGCTGGACGCCCACGTTGCTGTACAGGGTGCGGTTGTACTCGTACGCGCCGAAGAACCAGACGTGGTCCTTCACGATCGGGCCGCCGACCTGGCCGCCGGCCTGGACCGTCTCTGCCGTGTCGTCGAAGCCGGTAGGCGCGAGCGGGAACCCGTCGTGGCTGAACCGGGCGTCGGTGCGGGGGCCGAAGTTGCCGTTGAGGTAGAAGCCGTTGGCCAGGAAGCTCAGGGTGTTGCCGCCCGACTTCGTGACGACCGAGATGACCGCGCCGAGGCTCTCACCGTACTCCGGGTCGAAACCGCCGGTGATGACCTCGATCTCTTCGATGGCGTTGAACGTGAAGTTGGTCGAGAACGTGCCCGTGACCGGGTCGGTGACGTTCGCGCCGTCGAGGACGAACTGGTTTTCGTTCGTAGACGCGCCGCCGGACGAAGGGTTGCCGCCGCCCGCCACGCCCGCCGTCGCCGCCACCACCTGCTGATAGCTGCGGCCGGTGGGGATGCGGGAGAGGTACTCCTTCGAGAAGGTCTGGCCGGAGGACGCCTTGGTCGTGTCGACCGTCGGCTTCTCGGCCACGACGTCGATCGCCTCGCCGCCGATCTTCATCTCGATGACCACGTTGGTCACGCGGCCGAGGCTGGCCTGGACGCCGGACTTCCGGACGCTACCCATGCCCTGCTTCTGCGCGAGGATCTCGTAGTCGCCCGGCGCGAGCTCGACGAAGACGAACTGCCCGTCGCCGTCGGAGGTGCGCTGTTGGGTGCCGCCGATCAAGCTCGGAGAGCTGAGCGTGATGAGCACGCCGGGGACGGCGAGCTCGTCCTGGTCGACGACCGTTCCCCGGATGGTGCCGCCGGCGGCGAGCGCGGGTCCGGTGAGCGCGAGCGCGGCCACCAGGAGGCCGAGCAAGCGGAGCGGGAGGGTGCGGAGCCACGTCATGAAGGGACCTCGGTGCGGGTCGGGCCTGAAGGCGGCGCGAACACGGGGGACCGCAAGGAATAGTTGAGCCACGGCAGGAAGTCAACCACGCCACGACATCGTGCCCGCCGCGCGACGAGCGCCTTGACTCACCGCAGTGCGTTCGGGTAAGGTCCACGACTCGCCTTCTCCCTTGCGGAGGGAACTTCATGAACCTGCCTCGCCTGTTGCTCGCGCTCGCGCTGGTCGGCCCCGTGGCGCTCGTGTCCACGCGCGCCGCGGCCACCACGGTCGCCCCCCTCACCGTCGACCAGATGACCGACGCAGCGGACCTCGTCGTCCGAGGCGTCGTCCTCGAGACCTGGACCGACCTCGACGAGCAAGGAGCGGTGTACACCTACGCGCGGATTCGCGTGACGGCGTCGCTCAAGGGCTACGCAGACCCCGCCGACGAGCTCGTCGTCGAGACGCCCGGCGGCGTGTACGACGGCGTCGTGGCGCCCGTTCACGCCGCCGCCCGGTACTCCGTCGACGAAGAAGCCGTGCTGTTCCTCGCGGAGAAGCGCTTCGGCACGTCCTACGGCACCGTGGCCATGGCCCGCGGCAAGTACACGGTCAAGATGAACCCCGCGGACGGCCAGCCGATGGTCGTGAGTTTCACGCGCCCGTGGAACGAGTCGTTCGACGCGCGGTTCGTGCCCACGCCCCCCGCCGCCGATCGCCTCTCCCTGGCCGCTTTCGAGGCCCAAGTGCTCGCGCGCGTCGAGCGCGGATGGGACGGCCGCCCGATCCCCGGCATCTCGGCGACCAAGCTCCGTTCGATCAACAAGCTCCAGCCGGGGGTGCGCTGATGCTCGCCATCGCACTGCTGTTCATGTCCACCGAAGCGCTCGCCTGGAAGCACACCGGCTTCATCTGGGCGCCGGGCAGCGCCACTGCTGACCCGAACACGCTGTCCTGGTACACCTTCGAGTGGTACATGGACGACCAGACCGAGGACAGCCTCCCCGAGGGCTACGAGCTCGAGGTGGTGCTGGCGTCCTGGGCAGCCTGGGAGGCCGCGGAGTGCGCCGACATCCACCCGCTGGTGCACGCCGAAGTCGTGAATGCCCGAGGCAACCCCGACCCGATCGACCCGATCATGCCGGCGTTGACCACCCCGGAGAACGATGGTCTCTTCGGCATCTACTGGGAAGATCCGTCGGACATCCTGGAGCCGGGCGTGCTCGGCCTCACGCTCAGCTACAGCAGCGGCGACCGACGCCGGCAGAATGGGCGTAGCTACGTCGAGTTTGCCGACGCGGACGTCATCTTCGGCGACAACATCGACTTCGCGGCCACGGCGGACGTCGAAGCCGGCGACTGCAGCAACGAGACGGTCATCGAGGGTGTGGCCACGCACGAGTTCGGCCACGCCATGGGCCTCGACCACTCGTGCGAGCAGGGCGATCCGTGCGAGGAGACCACTCTCCGCGACGCCACGATGTACTGGTCGGGCGGGCCGTGCGACCTTCGTCAGGTCGACATCAACCAAGACGACATCGACTCCCTCACCGCGCTCTACGGGCCGTCGGGCGCGTTCACCGCGCTGAGCGACCGCTCCGGGGCGGTGCCGCTGGAGATCGACTTCGAAGCCAGCGCGCTGGACGAGGAGACCTCGGTCTCCGGAGCCGAGTGGGACTTCGGCGACGGCTCCGAGGGCGCCTCGGGCATCAGCGTGTCGCACGTGTACGAAAAGAAGGGCCAGTTCACCGTGTCCGTCACGATGGACCTCGAGGACCCCGCCTGCGGGACCTACCCCTACACCACGTCGAACCTCGGCTACGTGACGGTCTGCGAGCCTCCGGCGCCCGACGAGGGCTTCGACGGCTTCTTCACGGTCCAGCCGTTGGAAGGCCTGACCTGGCAGATGGTCAACCAGTCCGACGCCGAGGTGTACGGCTGCATCGACACGATCGAGTGGCAGGTGTACGCGGGCTCCGGAGCGGGCGCCATCACGGGCGAGCCGCTGCAGCGGATCGGCGCCTGGGCCCCGAAGATCACCTTCCCCGAAGCAGGCGACTATGTCGTCGTGCTGAACGTCGGCGGCCCCGCCGGCCTGCGCGCCGGGTGGCTCGACGTCAGCGCGACCGACGCCGGCTCCGGCTGCAGCACCACCGGCGGGTTCGCCGGCGTGATCGGCATGGGACTGGCGGCGCTCGCGGCCGCGCGGCGCCGTCGCGCCTGACGGCGCGAGCGTCAACGACCGTCCGAGAGCAACATGAACGCCTGGGTGTGGTGGTTTTCGCTCGCCTCGTCGGGGATTGCGCACGGCGGCGAGGGGCTCCTCACCGTCGCGCCCGTCGAGCTCGAACTGCCCCGCGCCGAGCGGGAGGAGACGGAGCGGTCGATCGCGGTCGACGGGCCATGGCGGCTCGTGGGGTCGTCCCGAGGGATCCGCAGCTACGAGGCGCCGCTCCCCGTGAGGCCGCGGGCGCTGTTCTTCGAGCGTGCACCGGCCGACATGACGGTTCGGCGTTCGGGGGTTCCGAGCCTCCGCAACACCGCCGTGACGGACCCGGTTCGCGCCGACACCTGGAGCTTTTCGCAGGACGGCCTGATCGTCCGGGTGGGGCCCGAGGGGAAGCCGCCAAGTTCCGGTGAAGTCACCGTGACGCATCCGACTGCGTCGTCACGCGAAGACGCTCTATGGCGCGCGACTGCCGACGTCTCGTCCGATCTCGACTTCGTGCAGCAGAGCTTCCAGATCGACGACGTCGTGCGGCGCGGGGCGTACCTGCCCGCTCCCGCGCGCGCCGCTTGGGACGTCGCCGTGCCGGTCGATGGGATCTTCCGGTTCGACGCGGTCATCGTCCCACCCGAGGTCGAGGACGGGACTCGCTCGGACGGCGCCGAGGTCGAGGTGTCCGTGGGAGACGAACGCGTGTACGTGGCGCGAGTCGCGGTTGGCGCGCCGACGTCACATCGGGTGTCGCTCGCGCGCTGGGCCGGCGCCCGCGTGCGCCTCCAGGTGCGCACGCGCGACGGCGACACGACGCGCGACCACGTGCTCGTGGCGGATCCCGCGGTTTACGCACCGGTTTCGAACCCGCGCCGCCTCGTGTTCGTGTTCGTCGACACCTTGCGGCAGGATCACCTCGGGGTCTCCGGGTACCGACGCGACACCAGCCCGAACATCGACGCCTGGGCCGGGGACGCCGTCGTGTTCGACCAGGCGCGGAGCGTCGCCCCGTGGACGCTTCCGAGCACGCGCTCGGTGCTGACGGGCCGCCAACCTGAGTTCTGGAAGGACGCGCCCACCGTCGCGGAGCGCCTCGCCGAGCTCGGCTGGGCCACGGCCGCATACACCGGAAACGTCTACCTCTCGTCGAACTTCGACATGGCGCGGGGCTGGACCGAACACGGCTGCGTGAACTGGCCCGGCGCGGACTTCGAGACGTGGCGCGCCATCGACTTCCTCGAGCGCCACCCCGATCGCGACGCCTTCGTGATGGTGCACTACATGGACATGCACCTCCCATACAAGGAGCCACCGGCATACCGACGGTTGTACGCTGGGAGCCCCCCGGATGCGCTCGGCGAGCTGTTCACGCGGGCCATGGTGCTCCAGGCCGCGAAGAGCGCCCCCGACGCGGTCCGCGACTACCTCATCGACCGCTACGATCAGAACCTGCGGTACATCGACGACCAGTTCGCGCGGCTTCGCGCCGCCGCCGGCGACGACGCCACGATCGTCTTCTTCGCCGATCACGGCGAAGAGTTCTGGGACCACGGAGAGTTCGAGCACGGGCACGCCCTCTACGACGAGCTGCTGCACGTCCCGCTGATCGTCTCGTCGCCGGGGCTGGCCCCACGGCGGGTCGACACGAACGTGTCCCTGCTCGACGTGGCGCCGACGGTGCTGGAGCTCCTCGGCCTCTCCGACCCCGACGCCCACGGACGTTCGTTGGTCGCGCTCGCCCGCGGAGAAGACCCCGGGGACCTCCGCGACCGGCCGATCGGCTTCGGCCGCCTGCTCTACGGCGACGACGGCTGGGGCATGGTGCGAAACCGAACGAAGTACGTCACCCGCTCCGGCGAGGAGCAGCTCTGGAACCTCGCCAAGGACCCCGGTGAGACCACCAACCTCCGGCCGCGCGAGGACCCGGGGCCGGCGCGGACGGACCTCGCGACGGCACTACGACGCGACGTTCGCCTCGCATGGCGCTTTGCCGTGGCGTCTCGCCGAAACTCCGACGTTCGCTTCACGCTGGAGAGCCCCGCGGGGTTCGAGGCGGCCTGGGTGAGCGACGATCCGACGAACAAGTCTGCAGCGGCCGTGTCCGAGACATCCGCCACGGAGCGAAAGATCCGTATCGAACGCTCACAAGGGCAGACCCGCGAAGTGTTCGTGGTCCCCGCGGGCGACCCGCTCGCCGCCACGACCGGAACCGTACTGCGCAATCCGCAGGGCGAAGTGTCCCTCGACGCCTCTCCGGCCTGGGACGGCACCCCCGAACGCCTCGCCACTCTCGGGCGAGGGAGCTCCAAGATCGTCGTCACCTGGGCCCTTCAGCCGCTCCCCGCGGGCGAGGACACACGCGGCACGGACACAGAGCAGGCGAGCACGCTCAAGGCCATCGGCTACACCGGCGACGACGAAGCGCCGGGCGAACCGACCGACTGAGTCAGCCGGCGCGGCGGACGAGCGCCGCCATCCCCTTGGCCTCGAGCGCGTCGAGCAAGGCCTTGAGGCGCTGGGGATCGAGCACCGCCTCCGTCGGGCTGACCCAGCCGAGCACCGCGGCGTCGAGCGGCGCGACGGCGCGAATCTCGTCGAAGGTGTGCGGTTCGGCGACGCGAAGGACGGCGAGGTTCCGATGGATGGTCACGGGCGGCTCTCGATGCGGTAGGCATAGCCTTGTTCGGCAAGAAAGAGCTGCCGCTTCTCACCGAAGGTCTGCTCGACCGTGTCGCGGGTGATGAGCGTGTAGAAGTGGGCCTTGTTCTCGCCCGGCTTCGGGCGCAGGATGCGACCGAGGCGCTGGGCTTCCTCTTGTCGGCTTCCCCAGGTGCCGCTCACCTGAACCGCCACGTTGGCGTCGGGCAGGTCGACGGAGAAATTCCCCACCTTGGAGATGACGAGCACGCGATCCTCGCCCTGGCGGAAGCGCTCGAAGAGCTCGTCACGCCGCTTCTGCGGGGTCTTCCCCTCGATGAACGGCAGGCCGTGGCTCCGGGCGATCCACTCCAGCTGATCGATGTACATCCCGAGGATGAGCACGCGGTCACCGGCGTGGCGCTCCATGAGCTCCTCCAGCACGGGCGACTTCCGGACGTTCACACTGGCGATCCGGAACTTCTCCCGGTCTTCCGCGGTGGCGTACCGGATGCGGTCCTCCTCGGAGAAGCCGACGCGAACCTCTGTGCACGTCGCGCTCGCGATCCATCCCTGGTGCTCGAGATCCTTCCAGGGGACATCGAAGCGCTTCGGCCCGATGAGGGCGAACACGTCCGCTTCTTTGCCGTCTTCTCGCACGAGCGTGGCGGTGAGGCCGAGGCGGCGGCGGGCCTGGAGGTGGGCGACCGTGCGGAAGATCGGCGCGGGGAGGAGGTGCACCTCGTCGTAGATCACGAGGCCCCAGTTCTCCCGGTCGAACAGGGCAAAGTGCACGAACGCGTCGTTGCGCGATTTCCGGAAGGTGAGGATCTGGTAGGTGGACAGCGTGACGGCCTTGATGTCCTTCGACTCGCCCGAGTACTCGCCGACGTCGTCTTCGGTCAGGGTGGTCTTGTCGAGGATCTCCGAGCGCCATTGCCGGAGCGCCGTCACGTTGGTGCACAGGATGAGGGTCTTCATGTTCAGGCGCGCCATCGCGCCGATGCCCACCATCGTCTTGCCCGCACCGCAGGGCAGCACGACGACGCCGGAGCCACCCTGGGCGATGCCGTCGCCGTGGAAGGCCTCGACCGCGAGCCGCTGGTAGTCGCGCAGCGCCCACGGCGCCTGGTTGTGCCGCATCTCCTGGGCGAGCTGAAAGTCCAGCGCCTCGCCGTCGCGGTAGCCCGCCAGGTCCTCGACGGGGTGCCCCGCGTGCGTGAGCACCTGCTTGAGCTCGCCACGGTGTGCCGGGTCGATCAGGACGGCGCGGGGGCCGATTTTCAGGCCGAGCAGCGGAATGACGGGCTTGAGACTCGTGACCTCCGTGAGGAGCACGTCATCCGAAGCCTCGAGGCGCAGCCCGCGCGGGTCCGCCCAGAGCTTGAGGCGCCCGTAGCGCCCCATCGTCTCCCGGATGCTGACCGGGACGTTCGGAGGAACCTCGTACTTTGCCCAGCGCTGAAGGGCGTCGACCACATCGTCGACGGCCATGCCGGAGCTCGCCGCGTTCCACAGGGAGAGCGGGGTGATGCGGTAGGTGTGCACATAGTCCGGCGACTTCACGAGCTCGGCGAAGCGCCCGAGGGCGTCGCGCGCGGCGCGGAAGTGCGGGCCCATCGTCTCCAGCAGGAGGGTGTGATCGGACTGGACGATGAGGGGATTTTCCGGAACGTACTTCATGGGCCCGCCAATCTATGTCCCCGCGAACGAGGGTGCGACGACTTCCGGTGCATCGGTGGCGGACCTGGCCAGGAACGCAGTGCACGCCGCCGGAACTTCGACGAGACCGAACCTCCGCCCTGCGCCGCGGTGCACGTGCCGCACCCCCACCGCGTCGTGCGGCGGGAGCCGGGGCTACTTGTGACGGAAGGTGATCCGCCCCTTCGACAGGTCGTACGGGCTGACGGCGACGGTGACGCGGTCCCCCAGGACGACGCGGATGCGGAACCGGCGCAACTTGCCGGCGAGGTGAGCGTGGACTTGGGTGCCGGCGTCGGTCTCGACCAGGAAGGCTCCTCCAGGGAATACCTCCTTGATCACGCCGTCGATTTCGATGAGATCGTCACTCGCCACGCGTCGGGCCTCCGGGGCCCGCGGCACCTATCGCCGCGGACCGCCAAAGTCAATGCAGGGACGCGAGGGCCGCGTCGAGCTGCGCTCGCCCGATCGCGCCGGCGTAGACCTTGGCGATGTGGCCGTGCGGATCGACCACGAAGGTGGTCGGGAAGACGTCCACTCCCCAGGCTCGCGTGGACGCTTCGTCGCCTTCGAGCACGGTGTACGCGATTCCGAGCTTGTCGGACTCCCGTCGGAGGTTCGCCCCTTCGCCGCTGCGGACGGCCACGCCCAGCACCTGAACGTCCGGGTGCTTTCGTACAAACGCCGAAAACTCGGGGATCTCGCGCCGGCACGGCGGGCACCAGGTACCCCAGAAGTTCACGATGACGGTCGAACCCCGGAAACTCTCCAGGTCAACCGTCTCTCCCTCGGGCGTGTCGAGGAGCAGCGCGGGCGCGTCGCCGTCGCCGACAGGCTCGCGGTCGGTGATCCACTCCGCGGCAACGTACGCCGCGAACCCGATGGCGAGCGCCGCGACCCAGTCCCGGACGGCGTAGACCCAGCCGCCATCGCGCGTGGGGGCTGTCATGCCGCGATCTCCCGCAGGAGGAGCTCGACCCGGCGACGGATCTCGTCGCGCGCGGCGCGGTACGCCTCCATGCGCTCCTCGGCCGGGGCCGCCGTCGGATCCGGGATCTTCCAATCGATTCGCCTTGCGTTCGGCCGCAGGCGCAGGCGCCCCTGATCCGGCACGAAGGCCACCACGACGTCCACCTCGTCCATCGGCACCGCGCCGATCGACCGTGCGCGGAGCACCCCGGCGCGGACACGATCTTCCTCCAGCACCTCGCGGACCTCCTTGCGCACGTGCGACGGGGTCCACGCGGCCGCGTACACGGGCACCTGGCCACGGGCGAGCTCGACGAACAGCGCCTCGGCGAGCGGCGCACGCGCCGCGTTGTCGTCGTCCAGAAAGAGCACGGACATGCCGCCCACTATCGGGGCCCGACGCTCGACGCGTCAAGTGCTATGCTCCACACTCTATGAACATCGTCTTCTATACCCTCGTTGCGCTGGCGTTCTTCGCCGGCGCGCTCACGCCGCCGGAGAGCCGCGGCGCCGTGTCGGGCGGGGTCGTGACCGTCTCGGCGCCCGACGCGACGGACCCGGACGAGGCGGTCGAGGTCGTGGTCGACGGCGTCACGCATGCCGCCACGGTCCCCAAGCCGCAGGACGGCAAGGTCACGATCTCCGTGGCCGCGCCGGACGGCCCGGCGGTCGTGCGGTTCGTGGCCCAAGACCGCATGCCCGCGGTCGGCAAAGCGGCGCTGGACGGTGCGATGTCCGCCAAGGACCTCGCGCTCGGCCTCGTCGGGGCGATGACCCTGTTCCTCGGCCTGATGAAGGTCGTCGAGGCCGGCGGCGGTCTCGACATGCTCGCCCGCCTCATCCGTCCGCTCATGGTGCGGCTGTTCCCGGAAGTGCCCGCCGAGCACCCCGCGATGGGCGCCATGATCATGAACATCGCCGCGAACATCCTCGGGCTCGGCAACGCCGCGACGCCGTTCGGCATCCGCGCGATGCACGAGCTGGAGAGCCTGAACCGCCGCCCGGGCGTGGCCTCGAACGCCATGGTGCTCTTCCTCGCGATCAACACGTCGGGCGTCGCGGTGCTCCCGACGGGGGTCATCGCGCTGCGGGCGGCCCTCGGCGGCAAGGAGTCCGCCGCGATCTTCCTACCGACCCTGGTCGCGTCGGCGCTCAACACCGTCGTCGCCGTGCTCGCCGCGCGCGCGCTCTCGGGGCTCTTCCCGCCGCCGACGGACGTGCCGGAGCGGGACCTCCCGCCGATCCCCGACGCGAAGGCCGGCAGCTTCGTCGAGCTGCTGCCGATGCTCGGCGTGCTGCTTTCGTTCACCGCCCTCGTCGTCGGCGTGTGGTCCGGCGGCGACCGCGCGAGCGCGTACATCCTGCCCGGCCTCGTGTTCGGCATGCTCAGCTTCGGCGTGGCCCGCGGTGTGAAGGTGTACGAGGTGTTCGTGGAGGGCGCAAAAGACGGCTTCAACTCTGCGATCCGCATCATCCCGTACGTCGTGGCCATCCTCGCGGCGGTGGGCATGTTCCGCGCGAGCGGCGCGATGGACACCCTCGTCTGGGCGGTGAGCCCGGTCGCGGGCCTCGTCGGGCTCCCGCCGGAGGTCATCCCGTTGGCCCTGCTGCGCCCCCTCTCCGGCAGCGGCGCGTTCGCGCTCACCGGCGAGATCACGAAGACTTATGGTCCGGATTCGCTCATCGCGAACATCGCGGGCACGATGCAGGGCACCACCGAGACCACCTTCTACGTGCTGGCCGTGTACTTCGGTGCGGTCGGGGCCAGCCGGACGCGTCACGCCGTCCCGACCGGTATCCTGAGTGACCTCAGCGGCGTGCTCGCGGCGGCGTGGGCGGTGCGCCTGCTGATCGGCTGAGGTTCAGCCGCGCGCCACGCGGGCTTCGGCGTCCGCGGCGAGCGTGTCGAAGACGCGACGCGCGTCGTCGGCCCGGAGATCCGGCAGCTCGACGCGGGTGCCGGCCACCCAGACCTCGACCACCGCGAGGCCGGTCACGCGTTGAAACCAGGTGGCGGAGAGGTGCACCGACTGCACCTTCGATCGCGGAAGGATCCAGGTGCTTCGCCGCATGAAGCCGCGTCGTGCCACGACCGTGCGACCCGACACCCGCCACCCCTGCGTGCGCCAGTCGGCATACGCGAGCGCTGGGCCGACCGCCACGAACAAGAGCAGCCAGGGCGCACCGACCCACCAGGCGCCAGCGCCGGCCGCGAAGGCCCAGAACAGGCTGGCCGACACCGCGCCGCCGAGGAGCGCCCGAGGCGCGGGAGGCGAAAGGTCGGGCCGGGAGGGATCGAGGTCGACCCCGGGGATTACGTGGCGGACCGCGGGCTCCAGCTCGTCCTCGGCGACCATCGGGATGAAACCCTCGCCGGTCGGGGTGTCGGACGGCGCCGCGCCCGCCGCCGTCTCGACGTGCACGCTCGCGTAGCCCATCCACCGTCGCACGAGCGGCTCGTCGATGCGGACGGCCTGCACCTTGCCGTACGGGATGTCCACCCCGCGCCGCGTAAAGAATCCACTTTCAAGGCGGACTCCCCCCGGCATCGCGAGGAGGCGGAACGCCTGATAGCGCAGCACGGCGCTCGCGGCGCTGAGGGCGTAGGCGATCGCCGTCGCGACGAGCGCCAGCCCGACCATCACGAGGGAGCTGGCGTTCTCGATGGCCTTCTGAACGAACGACGGCGCGAAGGCCGACCCGTACTCGAACACCACGCCCGCGGTGAGGATCGCGGCGCCGATCCGCCCCGCGGACAGGCCGTAGCCGACCAACTCCATCGGAGTGACCTCGAGGAGCACGGTCCCCTGGGCCGGGTCGGCCGCCCCCGGCCGGGTGCGGTACAGCGCGGCGCGCAACGCCTCGGCTTCGGACACCTCGATCGCGGAGAGCAGACCTTCGGCGCCGCCGTCGCCCGCGGCGGTGTCGACGCGCAGCTCCACTAGCCCCGCCGCCTTGTGGAAGAGGTTCTGGACGATCTCCACGTTCTGGATGCGCGCTGGGTCGATCGAGCGGAACTGACGGGCGAGCAACCCGGACCGGATCTCCAGGCGACCGTCGTACAGACGGTAGCGCAGCGTCAGGAAGTGAAGGAGGGTGCGCCCCGCCGCGGCCGCGAAGAACACCAGCACCAACCCGAGGTTGCTGCCCACGATCGGCGCCCCGCCGAGCACGAGCGCGAGGAACACCGGCCAGAACGCCCGCGCCGTGCGCCAGAGGTCCGGCACGAGGTTCACCAGGACGGACGCCGGCGCGAGGCTGCGCCACTCGGAGCTCGGTGCCTCAGACACCGTCGTCCGTCAGCCGCGCGCTCGCGGCGCTTCGGCGCGAGAGGTGGTCCCGCAGCTCGTGCGCGGCCCCCTCGTCGAGCCCGGGGATCGACCCGTCCGCGCTCAAGCCGGCGGCGGTGTAGACCACGAGGCGCTGCAGACCGAACGCACGCTCCATCGGGCCCTGCCGCGTGTCGACGTGCTGGATCCGGTCGAGCGGGATGCTCGTCGAGCGCTGAAACAGGACACCGCGCTCGACGAGCAGGTCGAAGTCGCGGACGGAGTACCGAAATGCCCGAAACGCCAACGCGGGCCAGAGCAGCGCGCCCCCGAAGGCGACGGTCAGGAGCGCGGCGGCGACGAGCGCCGCCGGCGCCACGCCGAACCGGAACCCGAGGGCGATGGCCCCGCCCACCACGAGAGGGCCCCAGAACAGCGCGACGCGGGACATCCCCTGGAGACGCCACAACGAGACGACGCGCGGGTCGAGCGAGGACACGAACTCCGGGTATCACACCGAGCGGCTCCCTCCCGCCGAGGACCGCGCTACATCGCCGCTTCGGCGGCGCGCCGTCCGGCGGGCCGCCCGGAGGCCCCGTGCTCGCGTACCTCCTCGCTGCGTGCGCTCCCCCGGGCCACCACTGGGACGGCCCCCTGTGGGACCCGGATCCGCTGCCCGAGTGCGTGCCCGCCGCAGGCGAGGTGTACTGCGGCGCCGAAACGCGCGACGTGCTCGACAACCCCTACCAGGGCTGGCAGGAGTTCTACGGCGCCAGCAACGACCGCAGCCCACCGATGCGGGTGGCGTACGAGCGCTACTGGTGGGACGAGCTGGAGCCGACGCCGGGGAACATCCGGTGGTCGCTGATCGACGACGACATCGAGGCCGCGGCCGCCGACCGGCAGAGCTTCGCGTTCCGCGTCATGCCGGTCGACCGCACGACCGACAGCTACGACGACGAGGCGTTTCTCGCCGCCGTCGAACGCACGGTGGCCGCCCTGGGCGCCCGCTACGACGGCGACCCTCGCATCGACCACGTCGATGTCGGCTTCATCGGCGAGGCCGGCGAGTGGGCCGACAACCCGGAGGGGGTCGAACCGCCGTCGACGGCGAGCGCGACGCGCATCCTCGACGCGTTCGCCGCGGCGTTCCCGTCCACCCTGGTCCTCATGAACGCGGGGCGCGTGGGCGAAGACGGCGAAGTGCCCCTCCGCCTCGCCCTCGACCGCGGGTTCGGGTGGCGCGTGGACTGCTGGGGGGACCTGCGCGCCCGCTGGAACCACCACGACGACTTCTACGAACAGCGCCTCGACGAGGCCGACGCCCTGGACGCGTGGCGAACGGCCCCGGTCGCGGTGGAGACGTGCGGCGACATGGTGCAATGGAAGTGGCTCGCCTACGAGGAGAGCCAGGTGCGCTGGCTCTTGCGGTGGCTGTTGGAGCACCACGTCCTCTTCGTGAACAACAAGTCGCGCGACGTCCCCGCGGTGTGGCGGGACTCGGTCGACGAGTACCTCGGCTTCGCCGGCCCGAGGTTCGTCGTCAGCCGCGCCGAGCGGACCGCGTCGGGGCTCACGGCGGTCGTCCTCAACCGCGGGAGCGCCCCGCCGTACCGCCCGTGGCGCATCGCGTCGCGCCTGCGCGACGGAGAAGACGTCGTTGGCGACTGGATCATCTCCGACGCCGATCTCGCGCTCACGACCGACGAGCTCACGGTCGCGCTCGCCCTGCCCGACCCCGCGACAGGGCTCACGATCGACCTCGGGCTGATCGACCAGACCGGCGCCGTCGTGCGCCTCGCCCATGCCGACCAACGGGACGACGGGTGGGTGGAGGTTTTTCCGTGACGCTGGGGCGGGCCTACTCCCGATACCCGAGCGCCTCCAGCGCGTCGCCCATGTCGGGGTCCTCCGTGGCGTCGCCCTTCGGCGCCTTCGCGTGCCACTCGGCGAGCAGGATGCCGAGCTGACGGGCGACGGCCGCGTCGTCGGCGCGGGGCGCGGCGGACGCCTCAGGAAATCCGGGAGAACGCCGAAATAGAACCGGTCCGCCCGGAGCGGACGGGAGCCGCCGACCGCCCTTCCACGGCGTCGACACCAGCACGTCTTCGCCGAGGACCACCGCGCGTTCGAGGTCGAGGTTGGGCCAACCCTCACGCCGGTACATCTCGGCGGGCTTGGTCGCTTCCTGGAAGATCGGCGCCGGCTTCGAGGTGGCCGGAGCGTCGGCGAGCGGCAGCCGCGCCGCGTCGCCGAGGGAGGGGTCGAGCCCGGCGATGGCGAGGAGGGTGGGGCCGAGCGCGGACAGCGCCACGCTGTGCCGGTTGTTCTCACCGGCGGGCACCCCGGGCCCGACGAGGATGAGCGGCACGTGGGTGGCGTACGGGTCGACGTCCGCCCCGTGACCGACGGGGAAGTCTCCAGGTTCTCCCAAAGCCTCACCGTGGTCGGCGAACACAGCCACGAGGTCCTCGTCGCCGGCGATGCCCCGTGCGCGCAGTCCGTCGAGCAGCACCGCGATCTGCGCGTCGACCCACGCGACCTCGCCCCTGTAGAGCCCGCGCAGCGCCGCGGCGTCCTCGGGCGTCGCGCGACCGCCGCGCACCTGGCTCGCAAAGCGCTCGATGTCGGTCCGCCGCCCGGCCATCGGCCCGTCGTACGCGGGATCGACGAAGCGACGCGTGTACGGCTGCGGGGCCTGGTACGGGCCGTGGGCGTCCCAGTAGTGGACGAAGGCGAACACCGGCATGTCTGGCTTGGGACGTCGGATCTCTTCGAGGGCGCGTACGGTGACGCGGTCGGCGGTCGTCTCGTGGCGCGCCTTCCGCGCGATGTCCATGTCGTCGTTCCAGATTCGGAACCCGCGGTTCAACCCGGACCGCGTCGAGAGCACGCTCGCGCCCACGACCCCGATCGTGGCGTAGCCCGCGGCGTCGAACCGCTCGGCGAGGGTGGGGAGGCCGGCCGGGAGCGCCACGCCGTTGCGCGGCACGCCGTGACCATGCCCGTCGAACCCCGTGAACACGGACGCATGGCTGTAGGCGGTGGTCGGGGCGTGGGAGAACGCCCACCGCCACCACGTTCCGCGCGCGCGGAGCTTCACGAGGTTGGGGGTGGTGACCTCGTCGATCACGTCGGCGCGCGTCGTGTCGAGCGAGATGACGAGGACGTCGGGGCGCGTCGGGCCCGGCGGCGGCGGAGCCTCCGGCGCGGAGCAGGCGACGAGCAACGCGAGCAGCACGACCCGTCTTAGCGCGCCGCGGGCCCCGCCTGCCCCACCGGATACGTGCGACGCATGGAAACGAGCTTGTACGAGCGCGTGGGCGGCGAGTCGGGCGTGCGGGCGATCGTCGACGGCTTCTACGACCGAATGGACACCTGGGCGGGCGCGCGCAACGTCCGCGCCTTGCACGACGCCAGCCTGCGCGGGAGCCGACAGAAGCTGTTCATGTTCCTCAGCGGTTGGCTCGGCGGGCCACAGCTCTACGTCGAGGCCTTCGGTCACCCGCGCCTGCGGGCGCGCCACCTGCCGTTCCGCATCGACGCCACGTCCGCGGAGGAGTGGGTGGCGTGCATGCGTCACGCGCTGGAGGCTCACGTAGAGGATCTCGAGCTTCGAAGCACGATCGATGGCGCGCTGACGCGCCTCGCCCACCACATGCGCAACGTGGATTGAGGGCGAGCCTACGGCAGCTCGACCCCCTGCGGCGACGCGCCCGCCGACCACCCACAGAGCTTGTAGAACAGGCGCGCCGCGACGTTGCCGTCCCACTCCGCGTCGCCGATCTCGTTGAGGTCGAAGCCGACGATCCGGCGGTGCCGCGACACTTCGCCGAGCAGCACGACGACGTCACGGAACGACAGCCCGCCGGGCACCGGCGTGCCGGTGGCGGGGCAGAAGGACGGATCGAGGCCGTCGACGTCGAAGCTGACCCAGACGGGGTCGGGCAGGCGCTCGACGACGCGGGCGACGATCGACGCCCACGTGGTGCCGCCGGCGAGGGCACGCCCGATCGCAGAGTCGAAGAAGGTGACGATTCGCCCTTCACTCTCGCGGATCATCGCCACCTCTGCCTCGCCCACGTCGCGGATCCCCACCTGGACGAGGCGGCCCACGCCGGGCAGCCGGGTCATCACGTTGTGGAAGATGCTGGCGTGCGACCACGTGAACCCCTCGTAGGCCCTGCGCAGGTCGGCATGGGCGTCGATGTGCAGCACGCCCAGACCCGGATGGCGCTCCGCCGCGGCGCGGATCGCGCCGAAGGGCACGGAGTGGTCGCCCCCGAGGATCGCCGGGATCTTTCCGCGGGCGAACAGGCCCGCCGCCACCTCGTAGACCCGCGCGTTGACGCGCTCGGAGAGCTCGTTGACCCGCGCGGCCGCGTCCGGGTGGCCGCCGCCGCTCTCGATGACGAGCAGCGCGTCGGGCTCGGCCTCGGCGTTCCAGGCCTCGACGTCCGGGTCGGCCGGCAGAGACGCGATGCCGTGGCGCCACGCGGGGCCCACGTCCAGGTCGAACAGATCGACCTGGAACGAGGCTTCCATCATGGCGGCGGGGCCGCGGGCCGTGCCACGGCGGTAGCTCGTGGTCGCCTCCCACGGGACGGGCAGCACGACGACGCGCGCCTCGTCGACAGTGGTGGGGAGGCCGTAGAGGCCGTCGCCGGCGGCCGGCGCGTCAGGGTCGAAGGTCATGCGTCCGGACCTATCCTCAGCGCGCTCCGAGGTGCGCGGACGCCGCCGCGACGACCGAAGGATCCCGCAGGATACGGCGGTGACCGAGGCCGTGCGTCTCCATCAGGCGCGCGCCCGGCCACGCATCGACGATCGAACGCGCCTCTTCGGTCGGGACCTCGTCGTCGTCCGCGTCGTGGACGACGAGGAGGGGCGGCTGCGGATGCGCCCCGCAGAGCACGTCCCGCGTCATCCGATCGAGCGGGATCGTGGTTCGCCGCGCAAGATCTGCCCGGAGTCGGGACTCGACGTCGTCGCCGAACCCGGCGATGCGACGGTAGCGCGCGATCGTCTCCTCGACGCCCGCCGCCGGAGCGACGTACACCGCCGCGAGGGGCGCGAAGCCCTCCACCATCGCGAGCGAGACGGCGCAAGCCCCGAAGCTGTGCGCGACCACCCCGACCGCCCCGCCGACGGCGTGATCGACGGCGAGCACCGCCGCCGCCATCTCCGGCAGGTTCGTGGTCCATCCGTCGCTCTCGCCGTGTCCGGGAGCGTCGAAGGCGACGACGCGAAGGTCTGCGTCGACGAGCGGCTTCACGAAGGCCCCGAGCTGCGCGCCACGGCCTTCCCAGCCATGGACCAGAAGCACGGGCGCGCCGTCGCCCCACGACCATGCGGCCACGCGACGCGCTCCCACCCGAACGGTGAAGCGCTCGGCGTCGGCGAGGAGCGCCGTCTCCCGAGCCGGCCGCGGGTGCCGGACCGGCGTCAGGAACGCGAGCCGCGCGAGATGCGCCGCCACCTGCGGGTGCACGCGCTCCGCCGCGGCCAGGCCCTGACGAAGCCGACGCTCGAGCGCGGCACGGCCCTCGCTCGTGGTGGCTGTTCCGACAGCTCGAACGTTCGTGCTTTTTTCAGAACGGGACAATGGCTCGATGGACATCGCAGCTCCTTGCGCCTCAGCGCGGGGTGAGAAACGTCGCGCCGAGGGGCGTGACGTGACGGGCGAACAGCGCGGCCACGGCGGCGCGCATCCGCGCCTCGGCCGAAGGGTCGCGCAAGAATCGACGGGCGTGGTGGTAGCCCAGGGTGAGGGCATGCAGCTCGAACGCCGCCTGCACCGGGTCGACATCGGCGGCGAGGTGGCCCTCGGCGATGGCGATCCGGACGGCGCCGGCCAGCGTGTCGAGCCAGTCGCGCTGGGTCTGCACGAGCGCGTCGCGCGCGGGCCCCGGGCGGTCGTCGAGCTCGGCGGACGCGGACACGAACAAGCACCCGCCGGAGCGCGCGCCCCACCCCATCCAGCGCTCGACGAGCGCCAACAAGCGCGGGACACCGCGCGGCGCGCGCAGGGCCGGCTGGACCACCACGTGGACGAAGCGATCGGCCGCGGCGCGGATGACCTCGATCTGCAACGACTCCTTGGAGCCGAAGTGGGCGAACAACCCGCTCTTGGACAAGGACGCGGCCTCGGCGAGCCCCGCGATCGACAGGCCGTCGAGCCCGACGACGGCGGCCTGCTCCATCGCGATGGACAGGATGGCGGCGCGCGTGTCTTCCCCTTTGCTGGCCATGCCGGGACAATAATCGCACGACCGTTCGGATGTCAACGCCGATCCGCGTCGCGCCCCGTGGACGCCCCTACGTCGGGCGGTGTACGGTGCCTGGATGCTGCTCTTCCTCCTCTCCAGCGCCTTCGCGGGCACGCGCGTCGTGACGGACCACGTCGCGGTCAGCGTGTCCGCGGACGGCTCCTTCGGCGCGGACAACCTCGGCCTCTACTTCGACCCCGACGGCACGGTGGGCCCCTACCCGCTCAGCGGGGACGCCCTGAACGTCGGCTGGATGTACGACGCGTGGATCCTGGAGAGCGGCGATCGGACCTGGGTCCAGAGCGCGGCGCACCTCGGGAGCGCCTTCACGTTGTCGTTCGACCCGGTGGACGACGACGGGGCGGTGGCGATCCTCCGCGGCGAAGGCGGGGACGACGCCGTCGACGTGACGCTGCACATCGTGGCTCCGTGGGGCGAGCCGGTGGTGTTCACGGTGATCGACGTCACCGCGCGCACCGCGCTGCCGGGACTGATGGCCGCACGCCTGTTCGATCCCGACATGGACTACTGGCTCAACGGCTCCTACCTCACGAACAACACCGCCTCGGGCGACGTCGCCGTGGGCTCGAGCGAGGTGGACGGGCGCGCCTGGGCGGTGTCCGCCCGCGACGGAAGCGCGGGGGTGTGCGCGTGGTGCGCGACCGCCTCCGACCTCGCGGGTCAGACCGGGGCGTCGTACGACGACGCCCAGCCCGGCGTGGTCGTGGAGCTCGGCGACCTCACCGCCGGCGACACCGCCCGCGTGGTGTTCGTGTACGCCTTCGACACCGACGCCCTCGCCGCGCAGGACCGCGCGCGAGACCTCGTGGACGCCGAGGACCTCGATCGCGACGGCGCGACCGCCGAGGAAGACTGTGACGACCTCGACGCGTGGGTCGGCCCCTGGGCGTCGGAAGAAGCGAACGGCAAGGACGACGACTGCGACGGCCGCGTGGACGAGGCCCCCGACGACGTCGACGAGCCCGAAGACTACGCGCGTGACGACTGGGAGTCCGCGATCCCCGGGGACGACGACGCCACGTCGACCCCGGGCACGTGCTCGACCGCCCCCGGGCCCGCGTCCCTCGGCGCGCTCCTGACCCTCGGCCTCCTCATCGTCGCACGCCGCGGAGCCTCCCGATGATCCTCCTCTTCTCCCTGTTTGCCTGCGCGCCCGCCGACGAAGGCGACGGCACCTCCGACCCGACGTACCCGACGCCGAGCCTCACCGCCGACGCCACCGTGATCGACCCGACCCTCGACGGGGACCCGGCGATCACCCTCTCCGCGACCCTCGCCGCGACCGGGGCGGGCGCCACCTGCTCGATCGAGTGGATCGTCGACGGCCCCACACAAGCGCGGCAGCTCGGCACCTTCGGCGCCGGGGAACCCGCGTCCTGGGACGGCCGCGACGACGACGGCGCGCCCTTCGCGCCGGGCGTCGTGACGGTCTGGGCGTTCAGCGAGTGCTCCGACGGCGCGCGCGGTGTGGCGTCCCTGGACCTCGGCGTCGTCCGCCTCGCCCCCGCGCTCCTCGAGTTCTCGGCCGCGAGCGGCACGATCGTGCCGCTCGCCTTCCACAAGCGCGACCTCGTGACCGTGCGCCCGACGCCGATCGACGTGCCGGCGTACCGCACCCCGGAAGGGCGCTTCGACGACGCGAGCCCCGCCGTGCAGCCCTGGCAGGACCCGGACCTCGCGCCGTGGGGGGCCGACCCCGACGGGGTCGCTCGCAACGTGCCGGTGGCCTACGCCGGGGGCAGCACCCCGCGGGTATACGCCACCCCGGCGCTCCAGACGCTCGAAGGCGACGCGACGGTGCCGACGGGCGTCTCGGTGTCCCTGAGCGCTCCGGCCGCCCTCACGTGGACCGAGCGTGTCGCGATCGACCTCGATCCGCTCGAGGCGACCCTTGGGCGACAGACGTCCGAGCTCCGTTGGGAGTGGGTCGGGTGTGTCGGCGACGGGTGCACCCCCGCGCCCATCCCCGGCTTCCGCTCCACCCGACACACGATCTACCGCCTTGCCGGCGCCAGCCAGCTCCGCGACGGTTCGGGCGAGGGGTATGCTGATTCGACGCCTTGGATCGGCGCGCTCGCGGACACCGCCGACGCGCTGGAGGGCGTGCCGGTCGACGACCCGTACGCGGCGATGGACGCGCTGCGGGATCGACTGTTCACCGACCCGTGGCTCATCTACAGCCCGAACGCGGGTGTGTACTCCGAGTACGCGGGCCAGTACATCTACTGGATCTCGATCGCCTCACAGCTCTCGGACTGGCTGGACCGGGAACAGGGCCTCTCGTTGTACTGCCACTCCATGAGCTGCCTGCTCAGCGTGCTCGCCAACACCTGGGGGATCGACGCGCAACAGACCGTGCTCGGCGTCAATTTCACCACGCACCTCGTGCGCGCGGCCAACACCGAACCGTGGATCGCGTGGGGGTTCAACAGTCACTCCGTCGCGACCCTCGAGAACGGCAGCCTCGTCTGGGACGCGTCCGTCGAGATCGACGTCGACGATTCGCCGGACGCGGAGCCGGTCACGGCGTTGGCGCCCAAGGGGGTGTCGTTCGAGGACTACGTCGAGATGTTGACCGCGAACGACATCGGCAACGTCAACCAGATGAAGTGTTTCGTCGAGTAGACGACGACTACATCGGGTGGTCGGTCCACTCGGGCAGCCCTTCCACGGCCGCGCGGGTATCGTCGTCGACCGGGAAGCCCCATGCCGCGTAGAACGCGGTGAGATCCTTCCCCGCGGCCCATGACGACTCGACGACCCACCGTTGCACGCGGGCGTCGTCGGTGGTGGGACGTTCGTCTTCCGGCATGGCGAGGTAGGTCGCGTTCAGCTCGGTGTAGAGCTCCCAACCGAAGGCCTCCTGGAGCTGCAGGTACGTCTCGAGGCACGTCCAGACGCTCCACTCGCCCGCGAAGTCACGGCCGCCGTCGACATACGCGTCGATCGTCGCGCGGCGCGCGTCGGGCGCGAGGGCCGGGTGCGCGTCGTCGCGATCGACCCCGACCACGGTCTCGGACGCATACACCGACCAGAGGTTGACCGTACACTCGGTGGTGCCCGGCAGATTGGTGGGCCCGTACTGGTGATTGTGGCCAAGCTCGTGGAAGGCGCCCCAATCGCCCGACGCTACGAGCCCCGCGTCGTCGGCGAGCACCGACGTGTACTGGTACCCCATGATCGGGTACCCGCTGTGCATCCACCCCGCGCTGATCTGCACGTCCATCGCGAAGCGCTCCGCGCGTGGGCGGGCGCGTCCGATCGCGGCGAGGTCGGCGTCGGCGTCGAGCACGCGATCCCAGAAGTCGACCAGGGCCTGGGGGTCCGCGCCCGACGGAACCTCGCCGGACGGCACCGTGAGGACGAACGAACGACCTTCGAACTCCGCGAGCGGCGCGTTCGCGAGGACGGCGCGGAACGCGTCGGGGTCCCCAACGGTGACGAAGCGCGCGTACTCGACCGCCCCGGACACCGTGAGCGGGCCTTCGCCGAGGGCGGTGCCCGCAGGGACGCGGAGGTAGAGGGGCCCGCCGAACCCGGACGCGACGGACACCGTCGCGGCGTCGATCGTGTACACCCGCGAGAGCTCGGGGAAGCGCGACCACTCACCGAGCCCCCAGAGCTCGTCGGTGTGCGCGCCCACGCGAAGGCTGAGGCCCTGCCCGACCCAGGCCGAGGGAACCTCGACCGTGACCACCTCGCCGGGCGGAACGTACAGGCCGGTGCCGCGCCACACGGGCTCCGAGGCCCCCGCATACCAATAGTCGTCGTCCATCCCGGCGTAGGTCGCGTCGACGTTGACCGTGCGGGTCACGCGCGGGGAGGTGGTCGGCACGGGGCCGGGGAACTCGCTCGGCACCGCCGGTACCTCCTCGGGGGGGAGCTCCTCGGCGAAGCGCGACTGGATGGTGACGAGCAGGGCCTCGATCGGCCGATCGGCGCGTACGAGCGGCGCCGACACGGTCGGGATCACCGGGTCGACGACGTCGAGCAGGGCACGAACGCGGTCGAAGTAGAGCGCGAACGAGAACGGGAGCTGCTGTACCGCGTCGGCGACCGTGGCGGCCGCGTCGCCCTGCTCCCCGCGCCCGAGCGGCGCAGAGCCGTCGAGGTGGGCCTCGATGGCGTCGAGCGCGCGCCCGGCGTGGAACAACGACGAGGGCGCGGCGGCGCCGACCGCGTCGGTGCCGGCGTCGACCGTGGCGGCGGTGATCGTGAGGCCCATCGCGTTCAAGATCCGGTTGCCCGGGTAGTCTTCCGCGACGTTGTCGTTGGAGTACGCCCACCACCACGCGTGGCCGCCCTGCACCCAGCCGCCGCCCGCCTCGACCCACGCCTGGATCGCCGCCACCTCGGCATCGCTTCGATCGGCGTAGGACGTGGCGATGTAGAGGTCGAGCTCGGGCAGCGCGTCGACGGACGCCACGGTGGCGTCGAAGCCCTCCGCGACCAACCACGACGCGAGGCCGTCCATTCCTGCTTCGACCCCGATTTTCGGCGAATCCCCGCCGGCCCACGCCACGACGTTGCGCACGAGCTGCGCGCCGTCGGCGGCCGCGTACTCCGGCGCCGACAACATGCCTTCGTGCCCGATGTGGAACGCGCGCCCGGCCCCGTGCGTGGCGGCCGCCACGAAGGTGCGGTTGGACTCGTCGAGCACGATCGGGCACGCCCGGTCGCCGTGCACGATGATCTGCGACGGCAGCGCCTCGCCGAGGTCGAGCGACCCGACCCCCGCGGTGATCGCGGCGTAGTCGGCGGAACAATCGTACGCCGGCGGGTCGGAGTCCGTGTCGGCGTCCGTGTCGGCGTCCGTGTCCGTGTCCGTGTCCGTGTCTTCCACGGTGTCGGCGGGCTTGTCGTCGTCCGGGGCGCAGGCGAGCATGAAGAGGATCATGGGCGCAGGCTATACCGTCGCATGGCCGAGCCGCTCAAGCACTTCTTCTCGTCGGCCCGCGTCCGGGGGCTGGGAGAGCGCCTCGCCCTGGCAGAGCCGAGCTTCCCCGTCGCGTCGTTCGTGGACGACGCGACTCGGGGGCTCGACGGGCTCGAGCTCATGGCGCGTGGCCGGCACGTCGCGGCGGCGCTCGATCGCGCGCTCCCGGCGGATCGTACGCGTGCCCTGGCGGTCGTCGTCGCGGCCATGGGGCCCCCGCTCGCGACCGAAGGCGATTGGGGCATGGCCCCGTTCGAGCTGCTGCCCCACAGCACGTGGATCGCGACGTACGCGCTCGATGTTCCGGACGCGGCCTTCGACGCGATGCACGAGCTCACGAAGCGGTTCACCGCCGAATTCGCGATGCGCCCCTATCTGGAGCGTTGGACTGAACTGAGCTTTCGTCGCCTCGAACGGTGGGTGGACGACCCGGACGCGCACGTGCGGCGCGCGGCGTCCGAGGGCACCCGCCTGCGATTGCCGTGGGGCGCTCGTGTCGCCGCGTTGACCGCCGACCCGACCCGGGCGCTCAGGCTGATCACCCCGCTCCGCGACGACCCGTCGTCCTATGTCCGTCGCTCGGTGGCGAACCACCTCAATGACATCGGCAAGCAGGACCCAGCGTTGCTCCTGGACACCTGCCGGTCGTGGATCGTCGACGCCCCCGAGCCGCGCCGCGACCTGCTGCGACATGCCCTGCGCGACCGCGTGAAGAAGGGCGACCGCGACGCCATCGCCCTGCTCGGCGCCGGAGGGGGCGACGTGGCGGTACGCGCGGAGCTTCCGGACGGCGCGGCGCTCGGGGACGCCATCCGCGTGCGCGTGTTCGTGGTGAACCGGGGTTCCTCGCCCACGCGCGCCGTGGTCGACCTGGCCGTCAACTTCCCCGGCAACCGCGCCGAAGGCCGAAACAAGGTGTTCAAGGTCGCCACCGTGGACCTCGCGCCCGGCGTCGAAGTAGAGCTTCGAAAGTCGATCTCCCTGAAGGACCACACGACGCGGGCGGCGCGCGCCGGCCCCCATGCCCTCGAGGCGCAGGTAGACGGGCGCCGAGTTCCCCTTGGCGTGGTCGAGGTGCGGTGAGGGCGCTCAGGCCCCGGGCGGGCGGCGCGGCGGCAGGAGCAGCGACGCCACGACCGACGCCGCCAGCAGACCGCCGATGATGCCGAGCGACAGGAGCACGGGGAACTTGCCGCCGTACAGGTCGTTCAACCAGGCCATCTTGAGGCCGACGAACACCAGGACCGCGGCGAGCCCGTACTTGAGCGCGTGGAAGCGCCCGATGATGTCGGCGAGCATGAAATAGAGCGATCGGAGGCCGAGGATCGCGAAGATGTTCGCCGTGAACACGATCATCGGCTCGGACGTGATCGCGAAGATCGCCGGCACGGAGTCGATGGCGAACACCACGTCGGACAGCTCGATCACGACGAGCGCCACGAAGAGCGGCGTGCCGTGCAGGACCCCGTCCCGTGTCACGAAGAAGCGGCCCCCCGCGAGCTCGTCGGAGATCGGGAGCACCCGACGGAGGAGACGGATCACCGGGTTGCGCTCCGGCTCGATGGCGTGGTCCGGCCCGAACATGAGCTTCAACCCCGTGACCACGAGGAACACGCCCGCGATCAGGACGATCACGTCAACGCGCAGCAGCGCCGCGCCGAGCGCGATGAACACCGCGCGGAACATCAACGCGCCGAGGATGCCCCACACGAGCACGCGGTGCTGGTACTTCGCGGGGATCGCGAAGTACGCGAACACCATCGAGAACACGAAGATGTTGTCGACCGCGAGCGCCTTCTCGACGACGAAGCCCGTGAGGAACTCGAGGCCCACGCGCTCCGCGGCCGCTTGCGCGTCGAACCCCGGCACCGCCGTCAGTCGTGGATCCGTCGGGAAGGTCGCGGCGGCGTAGGCGTAGAGGCCCGCGTTGAAGGCGAGCGCGAGGCTGACCCAGACCGCGGTCCACGCGGCGGACTCGGCGAAGCCGACGGCGTGCGACTCGCGATGGAACACGCCGAGATCGAGCGCCAGCATCGCGAGTACGAACACGATGAACACGGCGTAGAACACCCAGTACTCCGAGAAGGGAAACAAGACCGCGTCCAAGGGTGTGCTCCGTGTACACCCAAGTTGGCCCGCGACCGAGCGGAGGACAAACAGATAAATCACACGTTACACATCGGTTTGAGCTATGTGATGTCGAGGTCGACGTGCGCGCGGACTGGCTGAACTACCATCACCTCGTGTACTTCCACGCCGCGGTGCAGGAGGGCGGGGTGACGGCCGCCGCGCGCCGGCTCCGCCTCGCGCAGCCCACCCTCTCCGCGCAGATCCGCCAGCTCGAGGCGGCGATCGGCGAGCCACTGTTCACGCCTCGCGGCCGGGGGCGCGCCCTCACCCCCGCCGGAGAGGTCGTGTACCGCTACGCCGACGAGATCGTCGGGCTCGGGCGCGAGCTCGTTCGACACGTGCGCAGCGGCGAAGCGCGGGCGACGCGGCTCGCCGTCGGGGTGTCCGACGCGCTGCCGAAGCTCGTCGTCCACCGGCTGCTGGCGCCGGTGCTCACCAGCGGCACACGGCTCGACGTGCGCGAGGGCGAGCTCGCCAACCTCCTCACGGACCTCGCCGCGCAGCGGGTCGAGCTCGTCCTGGCGGACGCGCCGATGTCCGCCGGAAGCGGGATCCGCGCGTACAACCATGCCCTCGGCGAGTGTGGGGTGGCCTTCTTCGCGGCGCCGGAGCTCGGCGACCTCGCGGCGGGGTTCCCCGCGAGCCTCGACGGCGCGCCGATGCTCGTGCCCGCCGCCGGCAGCGCGTTGCGCCGCAGCCTCGACGAGTGGCTCGAGCGGACCGGTCGGACCCCGCGCATCGTCGCCGAGGTCGCGGACGCCGCGTTGCTCCTGGCCTTCGGGCGAGGTGGCGCCGGAGTGATCGCCGCGCCACGCGCGGTCGCCGACGAGGTGATCGAGCGCGGGCTCGTCCGCCTCGGGGACACCGACGAGGTGCGCGAACGGTTCTGGGCGATCAGCGCCGAGCGACGGGTGCGCCATCCGGCGGTCACCCAGGTGATCGCGGAGGGTCGGCGCCTCTTCTCGTGACCGCTACTCGTCCCCGCGCCGATGCTCGCGGCGCTCGTCGCGGCGCTCGTCGCGGCGCTCGTCGCGCATCGCCACGAGCGCGAGCCACTGGTCACGCGAGACCACCTTGCGAATGCCGAGCATCAGCTCGACCTTGTTCCGGAGGAGGTCCGCCTCGGCGGCGCTCACCGCGTCGACCGCCTTGAGGCACGCCTTCTCGTCGACGGTCTCCGCCGCGAATTGATACTTGAGCTCGATCTTGGCCTTCTCGAGCCGGGCGCTGACGTCGACGCGCTTCGAGGTCGAAGCGTAGACGAGGTCGGTCAGCTTCTTCTTCTGGTCGGCGCTGAGGTTCAGGCGACCGGCGACCTCCTCGAAGTTCTGGCCGTTGAAGGCCTGGGCGGCCGCGAGCTCCGGGGGGCCGGCGAACGCGGGGGCGGAGAAGGCGAGGGCGGCGGCGACGAGAAACGAACGCATGTTTGCTCCAGAGATCAGAGGGGTTCGAAGAAGAGATCGGCCGCGTCGAGCGTCTGCTCGGGCGGCGCCGGATCCAACAGACCGAGGACCGCGAGCTCATCGGGTTCGGGGGACACGTGGTCGAGCGCGGCGAACGCGAGGTCGAGCTCGCCGACGAGATCGGGCGACGGCCCCGCCTCGCGCGGCGTGATCGACAAGCCCACGAACAGCGCGGCCGCCGCGAGGGCGCTCGCGCCGATCGCGCGCGCTGCGTCGTCACGCCGGGCGCGCCGCGCGTACGCGGCGAGGTTCGGCGACGGCATCGGCGCCCGAGACGGGCGGCGCGGGGCGAGCAACGCCGCGCAGCGCGGGCACGCCGCGAGGTGGTCGGGGTCGGGGGCGTCGCCACGGGCGAGCGCGGCAAAGGTAAGGTCACACGTGGTCATTCATCCCTCGCTTCACCCGCTCGACCGCGCGGCCGAGGTGGGTCTTCACGGTCTCCACCGAGACGTCGAGCGCCTCGGCGATCTGCGGGAGGGTCCAACCTTCGTCGAACCGGAGGCCCCAGATCGCGCGTTGACGCGGCGGCAGGCGGTCGACGAGGGCGTGTACGCGGGCGATGCGCTGCGCGCGTTCGGTCGCGTCCTCCGCCGACAGGCCCGGCTCCGGGAGCGCCACGCCCTCCGGCTCGTCGGTGGAGATCGCGCCTCCGAAGCCCACGAACCGCTTCACCGCCCGCCAGCGCAGGTGCCGCAGGCACTCGCGCACCACGATCCGGCGCAGCCAGCCGTGGATCGCGGCACGGTCTTCGAGCCGCGCCCGGCTCTTCCACGCGCGGAACATCGCCTCCTGCACGGCGTCGTCGGCCGCCGCCACGTCGCCGAGCATGCGCCGCGCGGCGAGCGTCGCTCCGGGCAGCGCGTCGCGCAACGCCGCGACGAGCGCGTCGTCATCGAGCGCGGCGACGGAGGCGGCGAGAGGCACGGCGGTGGTCACTGTGACACGGACCCGCGCCCAGCGACCTTCGGGGGACACGCGGCGCGCGACTTCGGCACGATAGACCCGCCCCCGATGCGCCGCCTCGACCCCTTCGTCGTCCTCCAGGTCGCGCGCTTCTCGTCGGTGCTCGGAATCCAGATGGTGAGCGTGGCCGTCGGGTGGGAGGTGTACGCGCGCACCGGCCGCCCGCTGGACCTGGGCCTGGTGGGACTCGTGCAGTTCATCCCGGCCTTGCTGCTCTTTCCCGTCACCGGGCTCGTCGCCGACCGTGTCGAACGCACCGGCGTCCTGCGGACCTGCGCCGCGGCGCAGATGCTGGCCGCGGCCACCCTCGCCGCCCTCGCCACGCTCGGAGCGCCGCTCTGGGCCGTCTACCTCACCCTCGTCCTGCTCGCGTCGGCGCGCGCCTTCGCCGCGCCGGCGAGCTCGGCGATCCTGCCCGCGCTGGTCGGCCCGGAGCGATTCCCGCGCGCGGTCGCCCTCGCGTCGAGCATCATGCAGGTCGCGACGATCGCCGGACCGGCGCTCGGAGGCGCCGTGTACGCGCTCTCTGGTCGCGCGAGCGTGGTGTACGGCATCGCGGCTGGGCTCATCGCCCTCGCCGTCGTGTGCCTGTCGCTCCTGCCGCCCGTGGTGCCCGAGGGCCGAGGCGCGAGCCGAAGCTGGGACGACGTGTTCGCCGGGCTTCGGTTCCTCCGCGGCAACGCCGTGCTGTTCTCAGCGGTAATGCTGGACTTGTTCGCGGTGCTGCTCGGTGGGGCAGTGGCGCTGCTGCCGGCCGTCGCCTCGGATGTGCTCGGCGCGGGGCCCGAGGCGCTCGGGGTCCTGCGCGGCGCGCCGGCCGTCGGGGCGGCGGCGATGGCGCTCTGGATGTCCCGCAACCCGCCGCGACGCCACGCCGGACGGGTGATGCTCGGGGCCGTCGCGCTGTTCGGACTCGCGACGATCGCGTTCGGACTCTCGAAGTACTTCCTTCTCTCCGTGGCGATGCTCGTCCTGCTCGGGGCCGCCGACGAGGTGAGCGTGGTCATCCGACAGACCCTCCTGCAGGTCGGCACGCCGGACCACATGCGCGGGCGGGTGAGCGCGGTGAACATGCTCTTCGTGGGCATCAGCAACGAGATCGGCGAGCTCGAGTCGGGGCTCGTCGCCGCGGTGATCGGCGTTGTACCTGCGATCGTCGCCGGTGGGGTCGGCACGCTCGCGGTCGTCGTGTGCTTCGTCACGCTCGCCCCGGCGCTGCGCGACGCGCACCTGGGCCCGAAGGCCTGACCTACCCTTCCACCCGCACCCGTCGCCCCTTCACCGCGGTGACGCGCGCGACGACGTCGGCCGCGCGTCCGACGTCCACCGCGAACCACGCCCGGCGCTCGCCGATGAGGATGCGGCCCACCTCGGCCGCCGAGAGGCCGCCGTCGCCCGTGAGGGCGCCGAGCAGGTCGGTAGGTCGGAGCTTGTCTTTGCGGCCCATCGCGACCGTCAGCGTACGCCACTGCGACCACAGCGGCGGCCCGTCGCCCGACAGCGGGACGGGCGCGGGCATGGCCCACTCCGCGGCGCGCCCGGCCTGTCCGGGGTGCACGATGGTCACCGCGGTGCCGGGCTGCTCCGCGCGACCGGTGCGCCCGACGCGGTGCCGATAGGACTCGGGCGAGCGCGGCAAGCCGACGTTGACCACCAGATCCAGGCCGCCGACGTCGATCCCGCGCGCCGCCACGTCGGTCGCGACGAGCACGCGCACCCCGCCGGTGCGAAAGGCCGCGAGCACGTGGTCGCGTTCGTCCTGCTCGAGGTCGCCGTGGATCGTGTCGGCGGCGTGCCCGAGGTCGCCGAGCGCGCGCGCGAAGGCGGACGCGCCGACCTTGGTGTCGCAGAAGACCAGCGCCGAGCTCGGCTGTCGCGCGCGCAACACCCGTTCGGCGCCGCGCTCCGGCTCGGCGTCGAGGTGCAGCGCCTCGAAGACCGGGGCCGCCGCGCCAGCCTCCACGACGAGGGGGTCCCGCATCAAGGACCGTAGATCCTCCGGGTACGTCGCGGAGAACATCGCGATCTGCCGACCGGGCAGACCCCGGAGCACGGCCTCCACCGCCGGCGCGAATCCGAGGTCGAGCATCCGATCCGCCTCGTCGAGCACCACCACGCGAATGGACTCGGTCTCCATCGCGCGGCGCTGAAGCAAGTCGATGATCCGGCCCGGCGTACCGACACAAAGATGGACGCCCTCCGCCAGCGCGCGGGCCTGCGGCGTCAACGGCGCGCCCCCGACGAGCTCCAGCACCCGGAGGCCCGCGATGCGGCGCCCGACCCGCCGCGCCTCACGCGCCACCTGGGCGCAGAGCTCACGGGTTGGACCGAGGATCAACGCCGAAGGCGCCCGCACCTCCGCGCGCACGCCGTCGAGGAGCGGCAAGAGGTACGCCAGGGTCTTGCCGCTTCCGGTGGCGGCGCGCGCGAGCACGTCGCGACCCGCCAACAGCGGGGGGATCGCGGCGGCCTGGATCGGCGTGGGCCGATCGAGCGCGAGCTCCCTGAGGCTCGCCGAGAGCTCAGGGCGAAGCACGGGGAACGTCAAAGGCGCGTGGCCTTCATCGCCGCGAGCACGGCGTCCTTCGCCTTGGCGAACCGGGCCGCCTCGCCCGCGGCTTCGAGCACCACGATCGCGTTGCCGTCGACGAACACCGCCACGAGCCCCGTCGCGTCGCGCTCGCCGTCCGGCGCCGACAGCTCGAGCAGGGCCCCGGGGGCGCCCGAAGCCGCGACATCGGACTCGGCGACGAGGCGATATCCGGCGTCGATGAGCCGGCGCCGAACGGCTTCACGCCAGAACTCGAGGTCTGCCTTCGGTTTGTTGCGCACGGTGCGGACGCGGTACACCACGTCGTCCGACGAGACCGCGCGGAAGCGGCGCTTCTTGTCCCAGGTGGCGAAGCCGTCCGGAGCCACGGGCCGCGCGACCGTGTGCTTCGGGCCCAAGGCGCCACCGCGAAAGTCCCGGAGAAGGCGCCCGAGATCCACCTGGTTTACCCAGGCGAACGCCGAGTTTCCGTCCGGCGCGGGCGCGGAGCGCTCTCGGAAGCGGAACGCCACGTCGATCGTCGCGTTGGCGCCGCGGTGCTCGAGGGCGCGAATACGACCGCGGTAGGTCTCGATCTCCCGGATCGTCCGGTCGATCTCGCTCTCCACGGCGACCACCGCCTCGACCGACGCCGAACCGAGCACCTCGAAGTACGTCGCCAGGACGGCCTCGCGCCCGGCGAGCGCCGCGCGGGCGTCGACGATCTGCGTGCCGAGGGACTCGCGGCCCCAGGTACGATCGACCACGCGCCCCAGCGCTCGCGCCGCGCTCACGGTCGCCTCCGCCTCCGCCACCGGCACGCGCAGGGTGACGCCGTCGGCGCGCAGGGACTGGAACCACCCGCGACGCGACTCGGCTTCGGCGATCAGCGCCGCGATCGCCGCGTCCCGGTCGTCGACCTGCACGACGAGCGACGCGCGCACGGCCTCGACGGAGGGGATCACGGGCGCGGCAGGGGTCGTCGCCGGCGCGGCGATCGGCACGATCGGCGCCTCGGCGAAGGCGAGCGCGCACACCACGAACAGCACGGCGATCACGAGGCACCCCCGGACAACATGGCGGTCAGCGCGGCCCCGTGGCGCTCCTCTTCGGCGGCGGACGGGTGGTACCCCTCGACGAGATCGAGGTGGCGGCCGTCGGCGCGCACGGCGAGGACGTACACGTAGGGCCGGTCGCCCCGGTCCACCAGACGAATCACCTGCCAGGCGCCGACATCCACGACCTTCGCGCTCGCGAACTCCGGCGCCAGGCGAGACTGGAGCGCGTCCATCCAGAAGCGCGTGGACCCCTCGGGCTCGTTCGAGAGGCGCGCCGCGCGCACCCGCGCGCCGTCAGAGGCCATGAACACCGTGCGCTTCTTCAGGTCCAACGCGACGAAGCCCGCGGGCGTGTCGAGCGGCAGGCGCCGCCCGCCCGCGAGCACCACGTCGTGGAAGGGGGAGAGCTGCCGGATCCACGCGAACTCCGCGGTCTCCGCGACGGGGCCCGCGGCGATGTTCGCCTCCCGCGGGACGAGCTCCACCGTGATGCGGCTCATCGACGCGAGGTCGAGCAGGGTGCGCGTCTGCGCCTCGAGCTGGTCAATCTCCTCGCCGAGGCGCTGGATCTCGCGGAGCAACTTCAACTTCTCCTTTTCGTCCCGGGCCTTCGCGAGCAGCACCTGGAGGCGGTCGCGCGCGGCGCGGGACACCTGGAGCCGAAGGTCGACCGCCTGGAACGCCTCGGTGACGTCCTGCGCGGAGATGGTCTTGTCGAGCACGTCGCCGACCTCGAGCACCTTCGCGAAGCGCTCGCGGAAGGTGTCGACGGGGACGCGCAGCACGAGGCGGGTGTTGGAGAGGCTCTCCACCCGGCCACCGACCTCCGTGACGATCGCCACGAGGCGATCCGCGCTCTCCTCCAGCTTGCCGACCCGCAAGCGTGCCCACCCTTCGTAGTGGACGAGGCGAGCGGCGGCCGGCTCGGCCACCGCCGCGCTGGGAGCGGAGGTGGCGGGCGGTGCCGGCTGCGGGCTCGGGGCGGCGCCGCCTGCCGGCGCGGGCCGCGGCGCGGCCTTCGCCGAGGGCATGGCCATCGGCGCGCCGGAGTACTCTTCGTCCGCCGCGGGCGCGTAGGCGACCTCCGCCGCGTCGTAGGCGCGCGACGCGCGCGCCGAACACGCGAGCGGCCCCGCGAGGAGCAGGGCGGCGAGGAGCAGGAAGGCGCGAGCGAACATGGGTCCACCTCCGCCCGGCGGTTATCGCGTCCGAGCCGACCCGATGCCCCCCTTCCTCCGCCGCGCCCTCATCTTCGTCGCGGCGACCGCGGCGCTCGCGTTCGGCTGGTCGTTGTTCTGGTTCGTGTGCGACGACGCGTACATCGCGTTCCGCTACGTCTCCAACTCGGACGCCGGGCGCGGGTATGTCTGGAACCCCCCACCGTTCCTCCCCGTCGAGGGGTATTCGAGCTTCCTCTGGGTCGCGCTGCTCGACGTCGTGTGGCGCGTCACCGGCGTCGAACCTCCCGTGGCGGCCAACCCGATCCTGCTGGTCGCCTCGATCGGGACGCTCGCGGTCGTCGCCCACATGGCCCTTTCGCTCGCGGCGCGCCTGCCGCTCCGCACGGCGCCGCCCGAGCTCTGGATGGGCCTCGCGCTGCTCGCCGTCGTGTCGAACCGCAACACCCTGACCTGGGCGAGCTCAGGCCTCGAAACAGGACTGTTCAACCTGCTGGTCGTCGCTTGGACCGCCGTCGGCGCGCTGGGGACGGACGGCCCGCGCCGCGCCCACGGGCTCGCCGCGCTCGCGGCGTTGCTGTACCTGTGCCGGCCTGACGGCCTCCTGTTCCTCGCCGCCACGCTCGCGCTCCTCGCGTTCGAGGTGCGGCGCGCGCCAGGGCGGGCGCTCGCGGCGCTTTGGCTCGCCATCCCGGCCGCGCACTTCGCGTGGCGATTGTCGTTCTACGGCTACCCCCTGCCCAACCCCGCCTATGCGAAGCACACGGGCTGGTGGCCCGACATGGGCGCGGCCTACCTCGCGAGCTTCCTCCTCGAGAACGGCGCGTGGGTTCCCGCGATCGCCTTCTTCGTCGGGGCGGCCGCATGGACGCGCGTCTCGCACGCGGCTCACGACCTCGCCCGCGCCATCGTGCCGCTGACCCTGGTGGCGCAGGCGGCCTACTACACGATCCTCATCGGCGGCGACCACTTCGAGTACCGCGTGTACCTGCCGCTCGTCACGCTCCTCCCGGTCGGGCTGCTGTGGGCAGCCGGTGAGCGCGGGTGGTCGCCGCGCACCACGGTCACGGCGTTCGCGCTCTACTTCGCGCTGGGTTGGCCCATCCAGTGGGCGCATTGGTGGCACACGCACACCCTCACCGCTCCGAAGTCCGATCGCACGTTCCGGCTCGCCCCCCATACCCCGACGCCGCTGCGTCCGATCGCGACCGCCTTCGACGGCTTGCAGGCGCACATGCTCTCCCACATGGTCGGGATTCGTCACCAGGGGCATGTCATCTACGCGCACCACATCCAACCTGCGACCTGGCCCACGCGCGCGCAAGGGGCGTTGATCGACGATCCTGCGGATGTTCCGGTCATCGCGCGCGGCGGCGTGGGCTACCCCGGCTGGGTGTTGCCCAACGTCGCGATCCTCGACTACCGCGGCCTCAACGACCTCGTGTGCGCACGAAACCCGGTGCGCGCGCAGAAGTCCCGCGCCATGGCGCACGACCGCGAGGCGCCCAAGGGGTACCTCGCGTGCTTCGAGCCGAACGTCAGCCTGGACGCGGAGTCGCCGACGAAGCTGCGCGTGCGGGCGCGCGGCGCGCCGCTGACCGCGGCGAGGATCGTCGCGTGCGAACAGGAGTTCCTCGAGAAGGTCACCCGGATCGCACGCGCCGGCGGTTGACCGACAGGCGGCGAGGGCCAGCTTTGGGTGTGTCACCATCGAGGGGGTGGGCGTGGCACAACCGATTCCGGCGTTCAAGGTCTCTGTTCTGGCGCTTCTCGTGGGCTGTGTGCCCTCGGAGGAACGTGATCCGTTGGCCGAGGGGGGCCCGCTCGCGGCGTCCTCCGGCACCTCGGGTACAACGCCGCGGAGAGCTACGGGCTGTCGTGGAAGGTTCGCGGGACCTCGCGCGGAATCTACGACCTCGTGGAGGTGTACGGCGACGTCACCGACAGTGAGATCCACCACAACTACTACGGGGCCTACACCTTTGGCGCCTACGGCATGGAGTGGTCCGACAACGAGATCCACTCCAACGTCGGCTACGGCCTCGACCCGCACGACGACTCCGACCGCCTCGTGATCGAGCGCAATCACTTCCACAGCAACGGCAATCACGGATTCATCGCCTCGAAGCGCTGCGACGGGCTGACGATCCGCGACAACGTGTCCGAGGGGAACGCGGCGAACGGCTTCATGCTGCATCGGGCGTCGGACGAGGCGGTGGTGCGCGACAACGAGGCGTACGACAACGCCGACTCCGGCTTCGCGATCTTTGACAGTCACGACAACGTCCTGATGGACAACATCGCGATGCGCAACGACAAGGGCATCCGGTTCACCGTCGGGTCGTCCGGGAACGTCGTCACCGGAGGGTCGTACTCCAACAACACCACCTACGGCGTGTACATGACCAAGGGCGGCGACGCGCCCACCATCAACGACGGGCGCCCCTCGTCCAACACGTTCGCCGGTGCCACGATCTCCGAGAACGGCCAGTACGGCGTGAAGATGGGGTACGCGGACGCGAGTGTGTTCGACGGCAACACCCTGTGTGACAACCCCAAGGGGGTGTACGTCACGTCGGGCGACCCCACCGGCAACGTGTTCACGAACAACACCTTCTGCAGCGCCACCAGCTACGGCATCAAGCTGAAGGACACCGAAGACGGCGAGATCTCCGGGAACACCTTCGACGCGCAGGAGCGGGGCATCGTCGTCGAGCGCAGCGAGGGCGTGACGATCGCCTCCAACGCGATCCAGAACAGCACGCTCGACCCGATCCTGCTCGACGCGAGCGGGGGGCTGCTCCTGTCCGCCAACGACGTCACGGAGAACACGAGCGCGTGGATCGCTCTGGAAGCGTCGCAGGCCACCTTCGTCGACGCGGACGAGCTGACCCTCCTGCAGGACACGTCGAGCCGCGCGACGCTCACGGACGCCTCGTTCCGGGCGTACGCGGCCGAGGGAGCCACCGTCAGCAACACGATCGACGCCACCGGGACGGAAGCGACCTGGCGTGGCACGTCCGGCTCCGCCCCCGCCACGCTCCGCGCGGTGCCGCTGTACACGACCATGCCGCGCGGCTCCGTCACCTTCACGGTGTCGGCGTGGGAGGCGGGCCGCCGCGCGTGGGCGGTGTCCGACGCCTCGTCGTCGGCCGCCAGCTTCCGGGTCCAGGACGTGTCCCCCGGGAGCAGCTGGGTGCTCACGATGAACGGCGTCGCGTCGACCCTGACCGCGGACGGCAGCGGGCAGCTCACGTTCACGCCGCCCGAGCTCGAAGGGGTTCGGTTCGAGCTGACCGCGGAGTAGGGCCGCGAGGCCGAACGGACCCTCCGTCAGGGCCCTTCCGCGAGGATCTCCCGCCGGTGCTTGATCTCGAGGATCGCGAGCCACGCCACGTAGGCGCCCTCCGCGACGAGGTGAAGCACCCCGGTGAACCTCGCGGAGGGCCCGACCGTGCCGAGCAGGACGAGGCACACCACGGACCACGCGAGGTTCGCCACGATCAAGCCGTAGAGGAGCCATGCGGGCCGCCGCCGCATGGCGTTCAGGGTGAGCCCCGGCACGCTGTACGCGAGGTTGGCCGCCCCGAGGAAGGTCACGAGCTCCACGGAGAACCCGTGCAGGTCCGCCACGAAGCCGCGCAGGCCGAGCACGAGCAGGCCGACGACGAGCCCACCTGCGCCGTCGATCGCGGGAAGTCGCCGTGCCCAGGGGTGTGTAGAAGACCCCACCCGGCTCAATGCCCCTCCTTGACCTCGTTCCGGGTCCAGGTCGGGAGCCGAACCTTGACCGTCGCGGTGCCGTCGGGCACCGTCTGGCACGCGAGGCGCGAGCTGCGGCGCAGCGCGGGGGCCGCGTCGAGCTGGTCGAGCTCGTCGTCGTTCGCCTCGTTGCACGACGACACCCCGCCCTCGACGTACAAGTGGCACGTCGAGCAGGCGCACACCCCACCGCAGGCGTGATCCAGCTCGACGCCGGCCCGCAGCAAGGTCGACAACAACGATCCCGGGAGCCCAGGCTCGGTGTACGGGAGCTCGCCGGGGTCGACCACGATCGGGCCGTGGCCCTCCACCTCGACGGTGTAGGCGCGGCTCGGGAGGCGCGTCTCCGGCGGGACGAGGTACGGGTTCTTTCCCATCAGGACTCCCGCATGCCGAGGTCGCGCCCGACGGTGTCGGCGTCACGGCCCGAGAGGGCGAGGGTGAGGTCGCGCTCGATCCGACGCTGCGCGAACGGCGCGCTGACCTCGTCGAGGCGATGCGACAGGTCGGCGATGCGCTTGCGGTCGGCGCCGGCGAGCGCGGCGCGCAAGGCGTCGGCGGTGCTGTCGATGGTGGCGCCTTCGTCGGCTTCGAGCAGGGTCCGGTCGGCGTCGAGCGCCTTCTGCAGCGCGACGAGGATGCCCTCGGCCTCCACGCGCGCCTCGATGAGCATGCGCTCGTCCACGTCGGTCTCGGCGTGATCGATGGAGTCCTCGAGCATGCGCTCGATGTCCTCCTCGCTCAGGCCGTACGAGGGTTTGACGTCGGTCTTCGCGGACACGCCCGTGAACTCCTCGCGCGCGGCGACGGAGAGGAGCCCGTCGGCGTCGACCGTGAAGTCCACCCGGATGCGCGGGACGCCCGCCGGGAGCCGTGGCAGCCCCGAGAGGGTGAAGCGCGCGAGGGAGCGGTTGTCCTTGGCGAGCTCGCGATCCCCCTGCACCACGTGCAGGTCGAGCGCGGTCTGGTTGTCGACGTGGGTCGTGAAGGTCTGGTGAGACGACACGGGGATGGTCGAGCAGCGCGGGATGAACTTCTCGACGACGCCGCCCATGACCTCGAGCCCGAGCGACAGGGGGATGACGTCGAGGAGCAGCATGTCGTCGCCGAGGGTGCTGTGCCCGGTCAGGATGTCGGCCTGGAGGGCCGCGCCGAGGGCGACCACCTGGTCTGGATCGAGGTCGGAGAAGGGTTCGCGGCCGAACAGCGTCGCGACGTAGCGCCGCACGAGCGGCACCCGGGTCGCCCCGCCGACGAGCACCACCGCCTCCACGCGCGACACGTCGAGCTGGGCGTCGGCGAGGGCCTGGCGGCAGGCCGCCGCGGTGCGCTCCACGATCGGGGCGACCGCCGCCTCGAAGCGCGCGCGGGAGATCGTCACGGTCGCACCGCGGAGCGCGATCGTCGCCGATTCCTCCGTCGTGAGCGCGTGCTTCGCCGCCCGCGCGGCGAGCAGGAGCGCGCGGTGCTCGGCGTCGTCGAGGCTCGGGGACCCCACCTCGACGAGCGCCAGCTCGGCGAGCGCGCGATCGAGGTCGTCGCCGCCGAGGTGCGTGTCGCCCGCGGTGGAGAGGACCTGGAAGATCCCGTCGTTAAGCTCGAGGATGCTGACGTCGAAGGTCCCGCCGCCGAGGTCGTAGACGGCGAAGACCCCCGACTCGCGCTTGTCCAGGCCGTAGGCGATGGCGGCGGCCGTGGGCTCGTTCAGCAGGCGAAGCACCTCGAGGCCGGCTACGCGCGCCGCGTCCTTGGTGGCCTGCCGCTGCGCGTCGTCGAAGTAGGCGGGCACAGTGATGACGGCGCCGCCCGGCTCGCCGAACAGGCACTCGACGGCCCGGGCGCGCAGGGTCTCGAGCACCGCCGCGCTGACCTCGACCGGCGTCACCATGCGCGAACCGGCGTGGAATCGGACGAAGCGCGACTCCGTCTCGTCCATCGCGTAGCGCAGCGTGGCGGCGTCGAGCGCGCAATCCGAGGGCGCGCGGCCCATGAAGCGCTTGACGCTCGTGAAGGTGCGGTCGGGGTAGGCGGGCGCCTCGTCGCGCGCGACCCGGCCGACGACCACTCGGCCGTCCGCCTCGTATCGGACGGCGCTGGGGAGCAGCGCGTCGCCGGTCTCGTCGAGCAGGCAGCGCGCACGCGCGCCCATGACGACGGCGACGAGGGAGTTGGTTGTGCCGAGGTCGATGCCGATGTTCGCGGCCATTCAGGGGCTCCGGGGTCCGTGCGCGAGGTCCGCGACGTAGTTCAATCGAGAGAGGCGGTCTTCTACCTGCGCGAGGTCGCCCTCGCCTCGCTCCCACGTCGTGAAGAGCGCGTCGAGCTCAGCTTCGAGCTCGTCGCGTAGCTCCGCGGCGCGCGCGGCGGCGGAGCCCGGCGCCTCCTCGTCGGCCTCACGCAGCTCGAACATCTCGGCGAGGAACGCCGGGTCGAGCCGAGCGCCACGCTCCGGGGGAGTCGGGCGGCCGGTGGCGAGCTGCCAGGCGCGACGCACGGGGTCCTTCAGGACACGGCGGGCGTCATTGGCGGCCGCGGTCCACTGAAGCGCCATGCGACGCTCGACCGCCGGCCGAGACACGAAGCGGTCGGGGTGGACCTGGCGCGCGAGCGCACGATAGCGCTCATCGACCTCGCCCGCATCGACGTGATACCGAGGAGCGAGGCCGAGAACCGCGAACGGGTCCGGCTTGGCCGGCGGCGGCTGCACCGCGCCGCAGCCGACGCAGACGGCGCCGGACACCGGCTCGTGACAGGTCCAACAGCGCATCGGGGCGTCGAATCAGACCGAGAAGCTCTCGCCGCAGGAGCAGCTCTTGCCGGCGAGGGGGTTGAAGAACTCGAACCCGGTCTTCATCAGCTCGCTCTTCCAGTCGACCTTCGTCCCATTGAGGAACAGATAGGACTTTCGGTCGATCAGCACCTTCACGGCGCCGCCGCCGTCGGCGAACTCGAAGACCTTGTCCTTCGGGTCGGCCGCCTCGGCGAAGTCGACGAAGTAGCTGAGGCCGGAGCAGCCCCCGCCTCGGATGCCGATGCGGAAGAACGCCTCGGGCGTCTGGCGCTTCATCGCCAACTCGCGCACACGCGCGACGGCGCGTTCGGTGAGCTCGATCGCCATGGCCTACTCCGACGCCCCGGCGGTGGACTCCACGGCCTTCGACGCCTTCGCGGCGCGCTTCTTCTGGTAGTCGGCGATGGCCGCCTTGATGGCGTCCTCCGCGAGCACGGAACAGTGGATCTTCACCGGGGGGAGCTTCAGCTCCTCCGCGATGAGGCTGTTCTCGATCGTCATCGCGTACTCGATGCTCCGCCCCTTCACCATCTCGGTGACGAGGGAGCTCGACGCGATGGCCGAGCCGCACCCGAAGGTCTTGAACTTCGCGTCTTCGATGATGCCGTCGTCGTTGATGCGGAGCTGGAGCTTCATCACGTCGCCGCACGCCGGAGCGCCGACCATGCCGGTGCCGACGTCCTCCGCGTTCTTGTCGAGCGAGCCGACGTTGCGGGGGTTCTCGTAGTGGTCCACGACCTTGTTGCTGTACGCCATGATCCTGTTCCTTTCGGCCTAATGGGCCGTCCACTGAATAGACTTGAGATCGATGCCTTCCTTCACCATCTCGTAGAGGGGTGACATGTCGCGCAGCCACTTCACCTTCTCGGTGACGAGCTGGATCGCGTAGTCGATCTCCTCTTCGGTGTTGAACCGGCCGACTCCGAAGCGGATCGACGTGTGCGCGAGCTCGACGTCGACGCCGAGGGCACGGAGCACGTAGCTCGGCTCCAAGGAGGCGCTCGTGCAGGCCGAGCCCGACGACACCGCGAGGTCCTTGATGGCCATCATCATCGCTTCGCCCTCGCAGAAGGCGAAGCTGACGTTGAGGTTGTGCGGGAGGCGGTGCTCCCAGGAGCCGTTGAGGTAGAGCTCGTCGATGTTGGCGCGCAGGCCGTCCCACAGGCGGTCGCGGAGGGCGCGCACGCGGTCGTTTTCGCCGTTGGTGAGCGCCTCGCCGGCGAGCACCGCGGCGGCGCCGAACCCCACGATCTGGTGGACGGGCTGCGTGCCCGACCGCAGGCCGCGCTCCTGGCCGCCGCCGTAGAGCATGGGCTCGAGCCGGATGCGCGGGCGACCGCGACGCACCCACAGCGCGCCGATGCCCTTCGGCCCGTACATCTTGTGGGCCGACAGCGACACGAGGTCGACGTTCATCGTGGCGGCGTCGAACGGCAGGCGCCCGCAGCCCTGCACCGCGTCGCAGTGGAAGATGACGCCGCGCTCGCGGCAGACCGCGCCGATCTCGGCGATGGGCTGCACGACGCCGACCTCGTTGTTGCCCCACATCACCGACACGAGCACCGTGTCGTCGCGCAGCGCTTCGCGGACCTGGTCCGCGGAGACGAGCCCCTCCTTGTCGGGCTGGAGGTAGGTGACCTCGAACCCTTCCTTCTCGAGGGCGTGGCAGGCGTCGAGCACGGCCTTGTGCTCGGTCATGACCGTGACGAGGTGGCGGCCCTTGTCCTTGTTGAACCGGGCGACGCCCATGATCGCGAGGTTGTCGCTCTCCGTGGCGCCAGAGGTGAACACGATCTCCTTCGGGTCGCCCCCGACGAGCGCGGCGACCTGCTCGCGCGCCCGCTCGACGCCCTCTTGCGCGGTCCAGCCGAAGCTGTGGTTGCGCGAGCCGGCGTTGCCGAAGAGCTCGGTGAGGTACGGGAGCATCGCCTCGACCACGCGCGGGTCGACCCGGGTGGTGGCGTGGTTGTCGAGGTAGATCGGAAGCTTGACGGCCATGTTCATTCCGAGGAAGGAGAGTGCACCGCCGCCACCAGCGCGGGGGCCTCGGTGTGGGCGTGATTGGCGGCGCGACAGGCGGGGCACTCGTGCCGCGCGGTCTTCGGCGCGCAGCCGAGGCAGGTGTCGAGGTACTCGATCGAGCCGCGCAGCTCGGCGGCGAGCGCCTCGAGGCGACGGATCTGGGCGTGGGTTTCTTCCAGCTTGCCGGCGTAGAACCGATGGAGATCGCCCATCATCTCCGGGGCGCTCGACCGGCCCTGGAGGGCCTGGAGGAAGTCCTTGATGTCCGGCAGGGAGAAGCCGAGGTCCTGCAGGCGGGAGATCCAGTGGATGCGAAGGAGGGCGTTGCCGTCGTAGACGCGGAAGCCGCCTTTCGTCCGGGTGGCCGGCGCGAGCAGGCCCAGCTCCTCGTAGAAGTGCAAGGTCCGAACGGTGCGACCCGAGCGCTCCGAGAGCTCTCCGATGCGCATCGGCGCGGCTGCCGCGATGTTCGTCCCGTCCTCGGCCACGACTCCAACCCTTACGTGAACGTGAGGTTCTTAGCCGTAGCCGTCCGGCGAGTCAACGCCGCGCGCCGAGGCCCGTCGTTGGGGGTGGGACGGGCTACCGAACGCGCCGCGCCGGCTAGCCCGCGCCCATCTCCCGCCGCCACGCGTCGAAGAACAGCAGCGTCCAGAGCTTCGCGTCGTTGCCGGGTACATCGGGGTTCTGCGCGAGGGAGCGCAGCGCCCCGGGCAAGAACAGCCGCGCCGGATCCTCTTCGAGGAGCGCCACCCGCTCGGCGAGGAAGGCGCGAGCGGGGCCAGCGAACCAGCGGCGCCACGGCCCGGGCAACACCCGCTTCGGCCGGCTGACGAGGGCGCGCCCGAGGCGAGGGCGCAGGATCTCGCGGAGCGGCCACTTGGTGATGACCCCGGAGGGGGTCGTGCGCACCTTCCACGGCCCGGGGAGGCGCGCGCAGAACGCCACGAGATCCCGATCGAGCATCGGCGCGCGCAGGCCGATGCCGGCGAGCGACGCGGCGGTGCCGGAGCGGAGCAGGGCGTCTTCGACCATGCGCCCGCGCAGGTAGGCGTGCAGGATCTCGTTCACCGGATCGCTCACCACCTCGCGATACATCGGCTCGAGACACAGGCGGCGAACGCCGCTTCGCACCCAGCCAGGATCGCGGAGCAGCTCGAGCCGGCCCGGCGCGTCGAACACGTGGACCCCACCGATGAGCCGGGCGAGGCCGAAGGGGGTCGCGGGATCGCGCAGCTCGGGGCGGCGGTCCCCGAGCCACATCGCGAGGCCCGACACGATGGGGGACGGGAGCCGCTGCATGGCCGTCGACACCCGCACCTCGCGCGCGAGCAACCCCGCCATGCGACCGCCGAACACCTCGTCGCCGCCGTCGCCCGCGAGGATGACGTCGACGAACTGCCGGGCGTGCCGCGCCAGCAGGTATTGCGGGATGCACGCGGGGTCGGTGACGGGCGTGTCGGAGCCGCCGACCACGGTGTGGAACGCCTCTTCGTATTGGGGGAAATCGACCCGCAGCACCTCGTGGCGGGTGCGCAGGAGGTTGGCCACCCGCCCCGCGTAGGGCGTCTCGTCGCCCTCGGCGTCGGTGACCCCGACGGTGAACGTGTGCACCGGCCCGAGGCGCGACGCGTACAGGGCGATGGCGCTCGAGTCGAGGCCGCCGCTGAGCAGGACCCCCACGCGCTCCCGGCCGCTCGCGCGCGCCGCGACGGATCGATTGATGCGGCGCTCGAGGTCCTCGAGCGTCGCGCCATCCTCCGGGAGCGGGGCGTACGGGGGGCTGTAAACGAGGGAGAACCAAGGCTTCAGCCGCACGTCGCCGTCGTACACGAGGTGGTGCCCGGGCGGGAGCGCGCGCACGTCCCGAAGCAGGGTGCGCGGCGCGTGGACGTACCGGAACGAAAGGTACTCCGCGAGGTTTTCCCTCGCGATCTCGCGCGAGACCCACGGCAGCTTCAACAACGGCTTGACCGTCGTCGCGAAGGCGAGGCGACCGTCCTTGTGCGCGTAGTACAGGCGGCGAACGCCGAAAGGGTCGCGCAGCAGGTGCAGGCGGCGCGAGCCGCGCTCGAACACCGCCGCGACCCACGCGCCCTCGAAGTGCGCGAGCGCGTCCGGCCCTTCGGCCGTCCAGCGCTCGAGGAGGGTCTCCGCCGCGCTCTGACCGGTGGCGGGGCTGCGGTCGAACCGCCCGGCGACGGCCACCACGAACCGCTCGCTGCGCGCGAGGGTGGAGCGCGCGCGAGCGGCCACGTAGAGCCCCTCCCCTCCAAAACTGCTGCCGTCCGGGGCGATCGCCCGTTCCTCGGCGTCCGGCTGCCCGCCCCAGCACAACACGCCCGCGATCCCGCCCATCTCTCGACCTCCCCGCGCCGCAACCTAATGTCCGTGCGGTACCATGCGCGGTCATGTCGGTCCGCATCCACGACCTCATCAAGCTGGCCATCGACTCGAAGGCCTCCGACATCCACTTCGCCGCGGGCGAAGTGCCCGCGGTGCGCGTGGACGGGGAGATCCGTCGGATGTCGGCGGCGCCGCTGACCGCCGACGACGCCAAACGCATCGCCTACTCGATGATGCAGGAGAAGCATCGGACGCACTTCGAGGTCGCGCTCGAGTGCGACTTCGCGATCTCCTTCCGGGACGTCGCGCGGTTCCGCGTGAACGTCTACACGCAGACGCGCGGGATCGGGGTCGTGATGCGGCAGATCCCGACGCGCGTGCGCACCATGGAGGAGCTCGGCTTGCCGCCGGTGTTCCAGCGCATCTCGGGGTTCAAGCGAGGGCTCGTGCTCGTCACGGGCCCGACGGGGTCCGGCAAGTCGACCACCCTCGCGGCGATGGTGGACTACATCAACCGGACACGCTCCGAGCACATCCTCACCATCGAAGACCCCGTGGAGTTCGTGCACGCCCCGCAGCGCTGCATCATCAACCAGCGCGAGGTCGGCAGCGACACCCTGAGCTTCGCGGCGGCCTTGCGCTCCGCGCTCCGAGAAGACCCGGACGTCATCCTCGTGGGCGAGCTCCGCGACCTCGAGACGATCAGCCTCGCGATCTCCGCGGCCGAAACCGGACACCTGGTGTTCGCCACTCTCCACACGAACTCCGCCCCGGAGACGGTCGACCGCGTGATCGACGCCTTCCCGCACGAGCAGCAGAACCAGGTGCGGAGCATGCTCGCGCAGTCGCTGATGGCGGTGGTCAGCCAGATCCTGGTGCGCAAGGCCTTCGAACCGGGCCGCGTGGCGGTCCAGGAGATCATGCTGGTGACGGCCGGAATCCGGAACCTGATCCGGGAGAACAAGCTGTTCCAGATCCCGAGCCTGATGCAGGCCGGCAAGGCCGAGGGGCAGCAGACGATGGAGGGCGCGGCGCGCGATCTCGCGAACCGCCGCAAGATCACGCGTGAAGAGGCGATCCGGATCACGAACAACCCGATGTTGTTCGAGGAGATGGGCGCGCCTCGCTCCGCGGCGCCGGCGCGATGAGCCTCGTCGTCAACGGCGCGCCCTACGAGCTGGCCGGGGCCACCCTCGGCGACCTGCTCGCCGCGCTCGGCGCGCCCGAGGACGGCGTGGCGGTGGCGGTGAACGGCGAGGTCGTTCCACGATCCTCCAGGAAGGACCGCCCGCTCCACCCCGGCGACCGGGTGGAGGTCATCCGCGCGGTGGGCGGCGGCTGAGCGCCTCGGGGCTCAGAGCTCGCGGCGGCCTTCGAGCGCGCGCGCGAGCGACACCCGATCCGCGTACTCGATCTCGGTGCCGACGCTGACCCCGTGCGCGAGGCGCGTGACACGCACGCCGAGGGGCTTGAGCAGGCGCGCCACGTAGAGCGCGGTCGTGTCCCCCTCGACGTCGGGGTCGGTGGCGAGCACGACCTCGCGCACCCCGCCTTCGCCGACCCGCGCAACCAGCTCCTTCACGCGGATGTCGGCCGGCCCCACGCCGTCCAGCGGCGCGATCGCCCCGTGGAGCACGTGGTAGGTGCCTCTCCATGCCCCCGCCGCGTCGAGCGCGCCGACGTCCTGGGGCCGCTCGACCACGCACACGAGCCCGACGTCACGGTCGCGCTCCTGGCAGCGCTTGCAGAGCGCACCGTCGGTGAGGTCGCGGCAGCGCGGGCACTCGTGCACCGCCGCGCGCAGGCCGCGGCAGGCGTCCGCGATCGCGTCCGCGACCTCCGGCGGCTGCTTGAGGAGCCAATAGGCGAAGCGCGTGGCGGTCTTTTCGCCCACGCCGGGAAACCGGGCGAGCTGCGTGACGGCGCGACGGAAGGCGTCCACGCTCAGAACATCCCGGGCGGAAGCCCCATGGCCTGCGCCATCGCCGCCATGTGTCGGCCGACGGCCTCCTTGCTGCGGCGAGAAGCGTCGTTGGTAGCCGCGACCAGGAGGTCCTCGAGCAGCTCGCGGTCGGCCATCGTGCTCGGGTCGATCGTGACGGACTGCACGACCTGCGCCCCGTTCATGCGCACCCGCACCCGCCCGCCGCCCGCGGCGCCCTCGACCACCTCGGCCTCCGCCTTCTCTTGAAGCGCCTTCATCTGCGCCTGGAAGGGCCCCATCATGCCGGAGAAGTCAGTCATCGGAACGTTCCTCCTCGATCATCAACGTTTCGCCAGGGAGCTGCAGCGCCTCGACGCGCTCGATCTCGCCGCCGAGGAGCACGCGCAACCGCGCGAGCCCCGGATGCTTGTGGGCGGCGGCGGTCGCCTCGAGGCGCCGGCGCTCCTCGTGCTCCGCGCGCAGCTCGCGCCCGGTGCGACCCACGGACCGAACGGCCACCTCGTATCTCCGGAAACCGGGGAGGTGCGAGGAGAAATCGACGTCGCGGAGCCGTTCGCGGACCGTCGACGCGGCGCGCTCGTCGCGGACGCTCAAGCGCAGATCTCCGTCGACATACTCGACGAACCCCGCGTACTCGTCGACGATGTTCCGACCGTACGGCGAGAGCACCTCGAGCGCCTGCCGCCACGCGCGGGACGGGGCCACGCGCTCGGCCACCTGCACCGGCGGCGCCGAGGCGGGCGGGTCGCCCACGGGGACGTTGGGGGGCGGCGGATCCCGCCGCGGATCCTCCGCGGGGGGCGGATCCCGTCGCGTCGGCGCGGGCGGCGCCGGGTCGCGCACCGGCGGCGCGGGGGGCGTCGGCTCGCGACGCGCCGGAGGGGGCGCCGGAGCCGGCGGGGGTTGCGGCGCCGGTGGGGGCTCTGGGGTGGGCGGCCCGACCGAGCGAGGCGGGGCCGCTACCTCTCGCCCTCCGGATCGTCGGACGACTCACGCCCGCGCGCTCCGCGCGCGGGCGGTGACGCCGTGACGCCGGACCCACGAAGTCGACGTTCGAGCTCCACGAGACGGTCGACGAGCTGGCCTACGGGCTGGGCCGGGCGCACGCTCACGAGGCGCGCGACCGCCATCTCGAGCACGATGCGCGGGCGGCTCGCTTTGGCCACCTGGTCGTGCACCTCGAGCAGGACCGCGAAGATGCGGGAGATCTGCTCGGCGGAGACGCCCTCGGCGAGGCTCGCGAGGCGCTCCTTCTCTTCGTCGGGCACGTCGAGGTGGCGGTGCGCGGAGGGCGACAGGGCCACCAGCGCGGCGTTGCGGAGGAGCTCCATGAGCTCCGAGGTGAACTGCGCCATCTCGTAGCCGCTGTCGAACACCCGCGCGATCGCGTCGAGGCATCGGTCGGGCTCGCCCCGCAGCAGGCCCTCCAGCATGAGGTAGAGCAGCCCGCGATCGACGAGCCCGAGCAGCTCGGCGACCTGCACGTCGGTGGGCGCGGGCCCTCCGAAGGAGATGACCTGATCGAGCAGGCTCTGCGCGTCGCGCATGGACCCTTCGCCCGCGCGCGCCACCATGCGCAGCGCGACGTCGGAGAGCTTCACGCCCTCGGCGTCGCAGATGCTGCCGAGACGGGCCGCCACGACCCCCGCGGGGATGCGCTTGAAGTCGAAGCGCTGCACGCGGGAGAGGATGGTCTCCGGGATCTTGTTGACCTCCGTCGTCGCGAAGATGAACTTGGCGTGCGGCGGAGGCTCTTCGAGCGTCTTCAACAGGGCGTTGAACGCGCCTTTCGTCAACATGTGGACCTCGTCCACGATGTAGATCCGGAAGCGGGAGGAGGCCGGTACGTAGCGGACCCCGTCGCGAAGCTCGCGGATGCTCTCGACGCTGTTGTTGCTGGCGCCGTCGATCTCCACGACGTCCTGGCTCGTACCGGCCAGGATGTCGACGCACGCCCCGCACACCCCGCACGGCTCGGCGGTCGGCCCCGTCGCGCAGTTGAGCGCGCGCGCGAGCGCCCGCGCCGCCGTCGTCTTGCCGACGCCACGGGCGCCAGTGAACAAGAAGGCGTGGTGGATGCGTCCGGACGCGAGGGCGTTGGCCAGGGTGCGCGTGACGTGCGTCTGCCCGACCATGTCCTCCAGCGTCCGAGGGCGCCACTTCCGCGCGATCGCGACGTAGTTCGTGGCTTCGGACACGCGTACCTCTCGTCGAGAAGGAGGGTGTGGACCCTTCGTCCGACGCGCGCGGAGGTGATGGCCGGGTGATTCCACACCCCGGCGCGCCGACACCGTTGCTTCCTTTCGGACCTGGCGGGGTTCACGACGTCCGGTCATGGAGACCCGACCATCACCTCCACGCGCGCGGGCACATGGGGCCGCGCGTCAGGACGAGGCCCGCGCGCGCGCTATGGCGGAGAGGGTGGGATTCGAACCCACGGTACCTTTTGGATACACACGATTTCCAGTCGTGCACCTTCAACCACTCGGTCACCCCTCCAAGGTGGCGGAGAGGGTGGGATTCGAACCCACGGTAAGCGTCAGCCTACAGTAGATTTCGAGTCTACCGCCTTCGACCACTCGGCCACCTCTCCGCATGAAAGTCAGGAATCTCTCGTCGCTCAGCAGGAGCCGGCGCCTTCGTCGGCGCGTCGAGCCGCCGCACGTCCGGCGCGCAAGGCCGCAAAAAACGCACGAAGCTGAGCCGCGCACTCGTCCGCCAGCACACCCGGGGTGACCACGTAGTGGTGGTTCAAGCCGGGCACCCGCGACAGGTCGCCGAGGGTGCCGCAGAAGCCACCCTTCGGATCCGACGCGCCGTACACGCAGCGCGAGACGCGTGCGAGCACCAGCGCACCGGCGCACATCGGGCAGGGTTCGAGCGTGACGTAGAGGGTGCACCCCTCCAGCCGCCAGTCCCCCAGTGCCCGCGCCGCCGCGCGAATGGCGTTGAGCTCGGCGTGCCCGGAGGGGTCGCGCTCACGCTCGCGCGTGTTCGCCCCGACGGCAAGCATTCGACCCTCGGCGTCGACGACGACCGCCCCCACGGGCACTTCGCCCAGGCGCGCGGCCTCGTCCGCGAGGGACATCGCACGGCGCATCCACGCCGCGTCGTCAAGCAGAACGACAGGAGATTCCTTCATTGTTTAGACCATCAAAGAGCCCCCCGGGGCGCGGACGCTCCGGGGACCACCCGCACTATGCCGCGAGGGCGGCCGCGTCAACGTCCGGCTCGCGATAGCAGGCATCCGTGGAGCGCGCACGCGAGTGGGGGCGCCGCCTCCTCGCGCGCGCGCGAGCGGCGGCGGACGGGCCGTTGGAGGCGGCGGTGCGCGCGGCGTTGGCCCCCCGCCGGGACGCACAGCGCGCCGTCGAGGCGGAGCACGACGCGGCGCGCACGGCGATCATCGACCTCGAACACCGAGTTCGGGCTGACCTCGCGCGGCTCGACCCGCGCCCGGTGGGCCGCGCCACCACCGTACACGCCGCGCACCACGCCGACCCCCGCGTGGGCGCGTGGTTCGCGGCGCACGGCCTGCCCGCCTGCCTCGCGTGCGCCGTGGGCGCCGACGAGACCCTCGAGGAGGCCGCCAGCGCGGAGGGCGTCGATCTCGGGTCGCTGCTCGCGATCCTCGGTGACGATCCGCGCGCCTGACGCGTCCGAGGGGCGTGGGTTCGTTGCCGGGCGCGCGGTCCGGTTACGCCCCACAGGGAGGCCGAACCCATGTCCTGGTTGCTCGCTCTCGTCGTCGCGGCGCACGCGGCCGCCACCTGGCCCACCGTGGCCACCGTCGCGAGCGCGGACGGGGTCAAGCTCCAGGTCTCGTGGGCGGCTCCGGCCAAGGCCGACCGCGCCGTCGTGTTCGTACACGGCGCCGGGCGTAGCGGGGCCGACTGGCAGTCCACGGCCGAAAAAGCCTTTCGGGCGGGCTTGATCGTGGCGGTGGTCGACCTCCGCGGGCACGGCGCGAGCGTCGTCGGCACGCCGGCGGAGCTCACCCCCAACGACTACGCCGCGATGATCGGCGACGTCCACGCCGCGCTCGCGCACGTGCGCGCCCAAGGCGCCAAGAAGGTGTCGCTGATCGGCGCGGACCTCGGCGGCAACCTGGTGTTGAACGTCGCCGCGGACGACGCCGACGTGAGCAGCGTCGTGCTGCTCTCGCCGGGCATGGACTACAAGGGCATCGTCACCACCGACGCGATCCGCCGCTACGGCGCCCGCCCGATCCTCTTCGTGGCCAGCCGCGACGACAAGTACGGCGCCTCGAGCGCCACTGCGCTCGACGCCAACGCGGTCGGCCCGCACCAGCTCCAGATGTACGAGGCGGCCGGGAAGGGCGCCCGCATGCTCAACAAGGAAGCGGGCCTGGAGAGCACGATCCTCGGCTTCGTCGGCGGGGCGTGGGACGCGGTGGCCGGGGCGAAGCCGGCGACGCCGTCCGTCGTGAACATCAGCGTCGAGTCCGGCACCGTGAAGGCGTCGGCGCCCCCGGTGGCCCCCTCCGTGCCGGGCACCACCCCGCCGAAGTAGGCTCAGGGCTGGGTGATCTCGACGAGCACCGGCACCTTCGCGTCCGCGGCGTGCAGGCCGATCGAGGTCGACTCGGACACGACCTCGACCGCCCCCACCGAGGCGAGGCGAGCCCCGACCGACGCCGCGCGTGACGCGGGGATGAGGATCTGCACCCGACGGCGCTCGCCCGACTCCATCGGGTACGGCGCGAGCGCGCGGCCCGACGCGTCCACGAGCTGCCCCCCGAGGGAGGCCGCGATGCTCTGGAGCTCCCTCAAGCCGAGGTCGGTCGCCGGCGACAACCGGTAGCTGAGGCCGGGGTCGGAGACCGCGAGGGGCACGACCTCCTGCGTCTCCCAGGCCGGGCGGAACGGCTCGACCTCGACCCCCGAGCGTCGCGGGGGCGCCTTCGGAACGCTGCCCGACGGCGGGCGGGGGGCCTTGGCCGCGGGGGCGTCCGCGCCCACCCCGTTGCGCCACGACCCGGCGCGCGCCCCGCTCGACAGCCCCGTCGTCCCCGCCGGCAGGCCCGTCCAGGGGGGCGCCACCTGCTCGGATGCGCGGCCCTCGGTGCGCTCGAGGAGCGCGCGCGAGGTCGCGTTGGGGGCGGTCGGGGCGGTCGGGGCGGCCACGCCGATCGCCACGGCGGGACCCGGGTCGGCCGGGGCGTCGGCGGCGGCGCCCAGGGCGGGGGCCGGTTCCGGCGTCGACGCGTCCGCCACGAGCGGAGGCGGCTCCTCTTCGACGCGGTTCACCGTGGTGCCAGCGACGACGAGCACGACGGCGGCCACCGCCGCGAGCGCGACCGCGTCGAGACGAACGCGGCGCACGAGGCGCAGCCACGCAGGGGGGACCCGCTCGTCGCGGAGGCGCTCGTCGAGGCGCGCCCCGAAGCCCGCGGGCGCGCGCACGACGTCGCGAAGTGCGTCGCGCGCTGTCCGCATCGCGTCGAGCTCGGCGCGGAGGGTCGGGCTGTCCTCGAGCGCGAGGTCGACCTGGTGGCGCTCTTCCTGGCTGAGCTCGTCGTCGAGCCACGCGGAGAGGCGATTCCTGGCGTAGAAGTCGTTCATCGGGGTCCCCTCGCGGTGTGCCGCGTGATCGCCGCGGCGAGCTCGGAGCGGGCTCGGTGGAGCCGGCTCTTCACCGTGCCGCGGGGCACGTCGAGCACCGCGGCGATCTCGTCGTAGTCGAGGTCTTGCAGGTCGCGGAGCAGCACCACGGCGCGCAGATCGTCGTCGAGCTGTGCCAGGCCTACGTCGACGAGGCGGCGCGCCTCCGACGCGTGTACACCGCCGTCGGTGCCCGGGCTGTCCGCCGCGAGCTCCCGCGCGTCGTCGATGGCGTCGTGGCGCCCCCAGCCTCGACGGCCCCGGTGTGTGCGACGGTTCCGGCAGTGGTTGACGGTGCAACGGAACACGTAGGTCGACAGGCGCGCGTCCCCGCGAAAGTCGTGGAGCGAACGGAAGAGCGCGACGAAGATCTCTTGCGCGACGTCCTCCGCCGACTCCCGTTCGCCAAGCCACCGCACGCACATGGCGAACACGCGGTCCTGGTAGCGGGTGACCACCGCGTCGAAGGCCGGGCGATCGCCCGCGCGAAACCGCTCGACGAGCTCTTCGTCGGACACGGTCGCCAGGCGCGACGCACGGGAGGGTGGGAGGGTCATGGCGCTCGGCACACCGTATTCGACACCGACGAGCGCCGGCGGTTCCGTCCCTATTCGTCCTCGTCGAGCGCGAGCGCCTCCATGCGGACACGCGCCCCCGTGCGCACCGACTCGCGAATCTGGTCGAGCGGCAGCTTCCTGAGGGGAAACACCGCTTTGCGGATCTTCGCGTTCCGGAAGCACACGCCGTCGAGGTTCGCGTAGTCGAAGTCGGCCTCCTCGAGGTTGGCGTCCTCCAAGGTGGCGTCCTTCAGGGTCGCCGCGAAGAAGCTCGCGCCCGTGAGGTTGGACCCGCGGAAGGAGCATCGCGACAAGTTGGCCTCGGCGAACTTGGCACGGGAGAGATCGACGCCGTCGAACACGAGGCCGACGAGGTCGCACCCGCGAAGGTCGGTGTCGAGGAAGCTCTCTTTCTTCCTGATCATCTCGAGGACCTGCTTGCGCGCGAGCGGTCGCCCGGCGCTGAAGTCCTCGCGGTCGGGGTCGTTGGCGGAGTCGGCGGGAGGAGACGGGGGGTTCTGCTTGCGCTTCATGAGGCTGCGTCGACCAGATCCGGCGGGCGTCCGTACGTTTCGAGGCTCGCCACGAGGCGCGCCGCGACGTCGTCGCCGCTGAAGTGGGCGGTGTAGTGCACGCCGCCCGGGTTGAGGGTGTTGACTTCGACCACGCGGTCGCCGATGACGTCGATCCCGGCGAACCAGATGCCCGCGCGGGTGAGGTGAGGCCCGAGCGCGGCCGCCGTTCGGCGATCGCCCTCGGTGATCGTGGTCGGGTGAGGCTGGCCGCCGACCTTGAGGTTGTGCCGCAGCTCGCCAGGGGCGCGACGCCGCAGGTAGCCGCCGACGACCTCGCCATCGACCCAAAGGAGCCGCTTTTCGCCGACGACGGCCTCCGGGACGTACGCCTGGGCCACGATGTAGCCGTCGCCCACCCGGGTCGCGGCGGCCATCGCGCCGTCGAGCGAGCGCCGCTGCCGCCCCCGTACGATCGTGACGCCCTTGCCGCCGCAGGATCGGGCCGGCTTCAGCACCACGCCCGCCTCGCACGCGCTGGCGAAGCGCTCGACCGTGGCGCGCGACCGCGTGACCACCGTGAGCGGCGCCTGCACGCCGGGCAGGGTGGCGAGCCACGACTTGTGCGAGGTCCGGAGCACGGCGGCTGGCGGGTTCAGCACCTTCACCCCAGCGTCCTCCGCGAGCTGCGCGAACGCGAGCACCGCGAGGTCGAGCGGGTTCATGCGAAGGAGGAGGACGTCCAGCCGGTCGACCTCGACGCTCCGGCGCAGGGACGTCCGCGCCACCAGCGCTTCGACCAGGGCTTCGCGCGACTCCGTCGGGGCGTCGAAGCAGTGGGCGCGCCCGCGGAGGCGCCCACGCTCGTCGACCTCGAAGTCCCACGGTTCGAAGATGCGCACGAGGTGGCCCGCGCGCAGCGCCGCGTGCGCGACGTGGACCGTCGTGTGGGTCGGCACCGCCGCCGCCGCGCTCGTGATGACGATGCCAAGTCGCACCGACGCCGCCTATCGCGCCGCCACGCGCCGCGGAAGCACCCCCGGCCCCAGCAGATTACCGGGCGTCGTGGACGACGTCCTCAACCGCATCCCGCGCCTCGTCTCGGCGCGCTACCCGCTGCTCTGGCTGCTGAGCGCGGAAGAAGAGCGCGTGGAGCGCGGGCTCGACCGCATCGCCGCGTCCAGCGGCTTCGAGGTGTTCCGGTGGCGCCGAACGACCGGGCTCGTCGGCGGCAACGGCGTCGGGTTCCCCGGCACCGAGTCGGTGCACGACGCGTTGGGCGCCGTCCGCACCGTGACCGTGCCCGCGATGTTCCTGTTCGAAGACCTCGGCGATCTCCTGACCGACGCCATGGTCGTGCGCCGCTTGCGGGACGCATGCCGCGAGATCCCGGAGCGGCGGCAGGTCATCCTCGTGCTGTCGCCGCGCCTCGCGATCCCGCCGGACCTCGAGAAGGACGTGGTGGTGCTCGACGTGCCGCTGCCGAGCCGCCAGGAGGTGGCCCGCCTGCTCGGCCTCCTGTGCATGTCGCAGAAGATCGACCTTCCTCCCGAGCGTTTCGAGCGCTTCGTCACCGCCTCCCTCGGGCTCGCCGAGAAGGAAATCAAGCGCGCGTACGCCCGCGTGCTGCTCGACGGCCGGCGGTTCGCCGAGGCCGACCTCGAGCTGATGATCGACGAGAAGGAGTCGCTCCTGCGGAAGTCGAGGTACCTCGAGTACATCCGCGGGTCGGTGCGCATCGGCGACGTCGGCGGCCTCGGCAACCTCAAGGAGTGGCTGGGGGACCGCAGCGCCGCGTTCAGCGAGCGCGCCCGGGCCTTCGGGCTGCCGGAGCCCAAGGGGCTGTTTCTGCTGGGCGTCCAGGGGTGCGGCAAGTCGCTGTCGGCCAAGGCCGTCGCCGACCTGTGGCGGGTGCCGCTCTTGCGCCTCGACGTCGCGGCGCTGTTCGAAGGGCGGGCCGACGAGGGCCTGCGCGAGACGATCCGCGTGGCCGAGAGCCTCGCGCCCGCCGTCCTCTGGATCGACGAGATCGAGAAGGCCTTCCTCAGCGGCGGCGCCGACAGCGGTCGGGTGTTCGGGGCCTTCCTGACGTGGATGCAGGAGAAGACGAAGGCGGTGTTCGTCGTCGCCACTGCCAACGAGGTGCGCGGGCTTCCTCCTGAGCTCCTGCGAAAGGGGCGCTTCGACGAGATCTTCTTCGTCGACCTTCCCAACGCCCACGAGCGCCTGGAGATCCTCGACATCCACGTGCGGCGTCGCAAGCGCGATCCCGAACGGTTCGATCTGCTCGCGGTGGCCGAAGAGACCGAGCGCTACTCCGGCGCCGAGCTCGAACAGCTGATCATCGCCGCGATGTTCCGGGCGTTTGCCGCCGATCGCGAGCTGGAGCAGGAGGACCTGATCCGGGTCGCGCGCGACACCATCCCGCTCGCGGTCACGATGGACGACCGCCTGAAGGAGCTGCGCGACTGGGCGCGTCCCCGCGCGCGGCCCGCGAGCGTCGACACCCGGCGCGCCGCGTTCTTCGACGACTGGCGCGACGGTTGAACCGGGCGCACGAGCGGCGGGCGGATAGCAAGCCGAGTCGGAGGGGCGCGTGAAGTGTGCGGTGATCGGCGCGGGTTCGTGGGGCTCGGCGCTCGCGGTGCAGCTCGCGCGGAACGGAAATCCGACCTGGATGATCGACCGAGACGCCGACCGGGCCGCGCGCATGCACGACGCGCGTGAGAACGCGCGCTACCTCCCCGGCCTCCGCTTCCCAGAGCCCCTTTCGGTCACCGCCGACGTCGACCTGGCCCTCGACGGCGCGGAGGTGGTCCTCGCCGTCGTGCCCAGCCCCGCGATTCGCCCGGTCCTGGCGTCCCTGGCGGATCGTCTGCCAGAGGTGCCCCTCTGCTGCGCCAGCAAGGGCATCGAGGTCGACTCGCTGCAGACCATGGACGAGGTGATGCACGCGGTGCTGCCCGAGCGCCTGCACCGCCACATCACCGCGTTGGGAGGCCCGTCCTTCGCGAAGGAGGTCGCCCAGGGCCAGCCGACCGCGGTGGTCGTCGCCGGGCGCCACGAGCAGGCCTGCCACGGGGTCGCCGACGCCCTGCACGGCGGCACGTTCCGCGTGTACCACTCCGACGACGTGGTGGGCCTCGAGTACGGCGCCAGCCTGAAGAACGTGATGGCCATCGCGTGCGGGGTGTCCGACGGCGCCGGCCTGGGCACCAACGCGCGGGCGGCGCTCATCACCCGGGGCCTCTCCGAGATCACCCGCCTCGCGGTGGCCCGCGGCGGCCACCCCCTCACGATGATGGGGCTCGCGGGCCTGGGGGACCTCGTCCTCACCTGCACCGGCGACCTCTCCCGAAACCGCCGCGTCGGGCTCGCGCTGGGCCGCGGGCGCAGCCTCGACGACATCCTGACCGAGCTCGGGCAGGTCGCGGAGGGCGTCGTCACGGCGCGGAGCGCCTGGCAGCTGTCGCAGCGCGTGGGCGTCGACATGCCGATCACCGAGCAGGTCTATCGGATGTTGTACGAGGGGAAACCCGCTTCCGAAGTGCTTCGGGACCTCATGGGCCGCGAGCGCAAGGCCGAGCGCGGCTGAGCCGGCGTGCCCCCGCGCGCGATAAGCGCGCCGGATGCGCGCTCCGCTCTCGCTCCTCCGCCGCTTCGTCCCGATCCCCGAGGATTTCGACACGTTCGTCCTGCGCATGAACACGCGCGTGAGCGAGGTCGAGCACGTGCACCGGTACCCGACCCGCGAGCAGTTCGCGGGGGTGGAGGTGGTCGAGCTCGCGGAGGTGGTCGAGCGCCGCGAGGGCCACGGCCGCTGGCGCCTGACCGACGGGCGCCACATCGTCGTGGGAGACCGGTTCGAGGTAGGCGCGGGCGAGCGCTACGCCGCGGTCCTCGCGGGCGGGCGACTCCCGGACGGGACCGAGGTCGAAGCACGATCGGTCGCGGGCCTGCCCAGCGACGGCGCCCTCATGAGCGAGGCGATGCTCGGGGTCGGCAAGGAGGCGGCGCGCCCCCTCCGCCTCGCGCCGGACACCGCCGTCGGCGCCGACGCATGGTCGGCGTTGGAGCTCGATGACGTGGTGCTCGAGTTCGACCTCGAGCCCAACCGCCCCGACCTCTTCTCGCTCGCCGGCATCGCCCGCGACATCGCCGCGATCTGGGGCCTGCCGTACACGAGCCCGACCGGCCTCGATCTCGCGGATCTCCCTCCGCTCTCGTCCCCGACGATCGACCTCGCGACGCCGCGCGCGCGCGCCTACCTCGCCCTCGCGATGCGCGGCGTCCGCGTCGGACCGTCCCCGCAGTGGCTGCAGAACGCTGTTCGAAAGCTGGGGATGCGGCCCATCAACGCCGTGGTCGACGCCGCGAACCTGTGCATGATGGAGCTCGGCGAGCCCACGCACACCTTCGACCGCGCCCGCCTGCGAGGCGACGCCATCGTGCTCCGCATGGCGACGGACGGCGAGACGATCACCACCTTGGACGGTGTGAGTCGCGCGCTGACCGCGGAGTGCCTGCTGGTGTGCGACGGGGCGGACCGGCCCGTCGCCGTGGCCGGCGTGATGGGGGACGCGAGCACCGAGGTCGGCGCCGACACGACGGAGCTCCTCGTCGAGGTGGCCGCGTTCGACATGGCCGCGGTGCGGCGCGCCAGCCGCCGCCTCGCCCTGCGCACCGAGGCGAGCGCGCGCTTCGAGAAGGGCCTGCCGGTCGGCGGGATCGCGCCCGCCGCCGCGCGCCTCGCGTGGCTCCTCCGCGAAGTCACCGGGGCTGAGCCCGTGGCCATGACGCGGGCGGGCGCGCCCGCGGTGGAGCGCTTCCCGATCCGGCTCGATCGCGCGACCATCCGGGGCCGCCTCGGGATGACGGTCGACGACGCGTCGATCGATCGCATCCTCGTCGCCGCCGGGTGTGTGGTGGGGGAAGACGAGGTGCTCGCTCCGGAGTTCCGGCCCGACCTCCGCATCCCGGCCGATCTCGTCGAAGAGATCGGCCGGGTGCACGGCTACGAGCACGTCGTCCCGACGTCCTTGCGCGTCGAGCTCGCGTCTCCCCGCGGAAACCCGCGCTTCTCGGTGCCGCGCGCCGCGCGCGGCGTCCTGACGGCGGCGGGGTTCGACGAGGTCTACCTGCCGGTGTGGATCGGCGACGCCGAGGTCGAGCGCTACGCATACGCGCGCGAAGGGCTCGTCACCCTCGCCAACCCGCTGACCGAAGAGCTCCGGTACTTCCGGCCGAGCTCACTCCCCCACCTCGTCGAGGCCGCGGTCGAGAACCGCAAGGAGCTCGAGCGGTTCGCCTACTTCGAGGTCGGGCGCACCTACACCCGCCTGCCCGACGGCGCGCTCGCCGAGCGCCTGCACCTCGGCGCGCTCGCGTCGTCCCTCGACGTGCGCGAGGCGCGCGAGCTTCTCCTCACGCTCGGACGCGCCCTCGGGGCGTCGCTCGACGTCGCCCGCGACGCGCACCCGCACCTGCATCCGGGCCGCACCCTCCGCGTGGGCGCGTGGGCGGTGGCGGGCGAGCTCCACCCGCGGATCGCCCGGGAAGCCGGGCTCCGCGAGGCCCCGACGGTGCTGCTCGTCGATCTCGAGGCCGTGCTCGACGCGCGCCCGCCGCAGATCCGCTACGTGCCGCCGCCGCGCTTCCCGGGGATCACACTCGATCTCAACGTCACGGTCCCCCTACGGGTGGAGGCCGCCGCCGTGCTCGACGTGGTGCCGACCCTCCCCGACCTCGCCACGGCCACGGTGGTAGACGTGTGGCCGATGGACTCCGGGGCCCGACTCACGCTGCGACTGAGCTTCAACGCGAAGGATCGCTCCCTCACCGCCGACGAGATCGCGCCGCGGGTGGAGCGTGTGCGGGCGGCGATGACCGCGGCCGGGTGGGGAGTCTGACGACCCCTACCAGGTCAGAAGCGCCGCGCCGAGGCTGAGCCCGGCTCCCGTCCCGACGAGGAGCACTCGATCCCCGCGGCGGAGGCGGCCTTCACGCGCGGCCGCGTGCAGGGTGAGCGGGATGCTCGCGGCCACCACGTTGCCCAAGGTCTCGAGGGTGCGCGCGACGACGCCGGGCCGGAATCCGGAGCGCTCGGCGATCTCCAAGCCCACCCGGCTGGCCTGGTGCGGCACCACGAGGTCGGGCACCGCGCGATCCGGCACGACATGATCGAGGAACGCCGGCATGTGCTCGAGCGTGGCGCGGAGGAGGCGGGGCCCGTTCATCTGGAACGCGCCGTCGAGCGCCGTGCCGCCGCGCATGGGCGACCGCGCCGAGCCGCCGCCGGGGATCTGCGCCAGCTCGCACTGATCGCCGTAGGTCTCCAGGCGGAACGCGTCGAGGGTGCCCGTCGGCGCCGGCGCGGTGATCACGGCGGCGGCGGCGCCGTCGCCGAACAGACCCGCCGTCTCCGGATCATCGAGGTTCAAGCCTGGTGAGGCGAGCTCGGTGCTGACGATGAGCACCGTGCGGGCGCGCCCGGACGCGATCCACATGGACGCGACATCGAGCGCCACGACGAAGCTCAGGCAGGTGGCGTGCACCGAGTAGGCCGGGCGACCCGAAGCGCCGAGCCCGAGCGCGCGCTGAAGCAGCACGGCGCCGTCGGGGATCGCCTGGATCGGCGTCCCGCTCGCGTTGAGGAGGAGGTCGACCTCGTGGGCGCCCACGCCGGCATCGGCGAGCGCCTCGGTCGCGGCGGCCACACCGAGCGAAACCGCGGTCTCGCCGAGCGCGGGGTCGGCATGGCGACGCTCGCGGACGCCCTGACGGGCCTCCGTCCACCCGGGCTCGCGGCCGAGGCGCGTGTCGATCGTCGCGGACGGGATGACGGTGACGGGCACGGCGGCGCCGAGCCCGGCGATTCGACAGGGGGCGGACATCGGCCGCACCGTACCCTATCTGCGCGGCGGCCGCGCGCGCGCGCTATTACCCATGTCGCATGCGCCCGCTCCTTCCCCTGGTCCTCCTCGCGCTCTGCGCGTCGCCCGCCGCCGCGAAGCTCCCCCGCATTCCGCTGCCGCTGCCGAGCCCCGGCAAGGGCGAGGCGGTCGACCCGAACGCCGCCTTCCCCGGTGGCGTGCTCGAGCTCCTGCCCGCGAACGGGCTCCTCGCGGACGGCGGCACCGCGGCGCGCCTCCAGATCCTCGCGTTGCGCCAGGATGGCTCGCCGTTGCAGGGCCTCGCGGGGCTCGTGCCCGCCACGGGCGCCGGCAAGGCGACGCCGCTCGTGGACGCGGGCGGCGGGCTCTACACCTTCGAGTTCGTCCCTTCGCGCAGCGACGACCCGACGACCGCGCAGATCCTCCTCAAGGGGAAGCTCCCGGACAAGTCCACCGTCTACAAGTCGTGGGACGTCCCGGTGGCGGCGGCGCCGAAGGAGTCGCTCACCGGGCTCGCGAGCCCGTCGCCCTTCGCGCTCGGCCAGGAAAAGAGCGGCTCGGTGAGCTTCCTCCTCAAGTCGTCCGATCCGATGGCGTCGGGCCTCGCGGACGTCGTCGTGCGCACGAGCGCCGGCACCGTGGGCGCCGTGACCAACCTCGGCTCGGGGAACTTCACCGGCCTGTACACCCCGCCGCTCGACGCCACGCAGCCCAACGTCGCGCTCGTCACCGCGGTGGATCGCCGCGAACCGACGCGCGCCTACACGGCGCTCGCGCTCCCCATGCACGGGCGCATGGACCTCGCGCTCGCGCCCGGCAAGGGGACCCGCGTGCTGGTCCGCGCGGGCGGCCGGGACTTCGGGCCGATCGCCGCCGACAGCAAGGGACGGGCGAAGCTGCAGATCGTCGTTCCTCCCGGGGTCACGGAGGCGACCCAGGTGGTGATGGCCGCCGACGGCACCACCGCCGAGACGCCGCTCCCCTTGAAGGTCTCGGAGAAGCGGCGCGTCGCGTGGTTCCCGCTCGGCGGCGCCATCCCCGCGGACGCGCGGCTGAAGGTGCCGGTGCGCGTGTTCGTGGTCACCGCGGACGGTCGCCCCGACGACAACGCCAGCCTCGAGCTCTCCGCGACGTCGGGCACGATCGGGCCGGCGCGCCTCGAGGGCGGCGGCGTGTACGTGGCGGAGTGGGCGCCGGGAGACGGCAACCTGATCGCCAAGGCCACGCTGACCGCGCAGCTCGCGGGGGGCTCCACCGTGCAGCGCGACGCGATGCCGGTCGACGTGGTGGGCCTCCGCCCGCCCGGCGTCACCCTCGAGCCCACGGTCGCGCCCGCCGGCCCCAACCAGCTCTTCAAGGTGGTCGCGCGGGTGAACGGCCCCGCCGGCGTGCCCCTCACCGGTCGGTCGATCCGCGTGGAGGCCAACGGCGCGAAGTCGGCCGGCGTCCCGAAGGATCTCGGCGACGGATCGTACGAGATCCCGCTGATGACGACGGGCAACGGCCCGATCGAGGTGTTCGTGCGCGCCGCCACGGCGTCGGCGGGCAACCCGCTCGATCGGCTCGTGCTCGTCGTGGGCGCCGAGCGCACGACGCCGGACGGCCTCTCGTCGATCCCCGTGGCAGTGCACGCGCTCGACGCCTGGGGCCACCCCGTGCCGAACCTGGCGGTGGACCTCTCCCTCGACGCAGGCGACGGCGCGTTCCCCACCTCGGCCACGACCGACATCGGCGGCGTCGCGCAGGTGTACTACACCGCGGGGCGCGCCCCGGGCCTCGTCCGCCTGTCGGCGCGCTACGGTGGGTATGCGGCGTGGAACGCCCTTGTTCAGGCTCCGGAGGAGGTCACGCTGCCGACGTGGAGCCCCGGAGGGATGCCCGAGCGTATCGGCGAGCTCGAGGCGCTCGAGGCGGCCTCGGCGCGCCTCGTGGTCACGCGGCCCTGAGCGTGTGGCTGCTCGCCCTCGTCGTGGCGTGCGGCGGCGCGCCCGCGGCCCGCGAGGGGCGCGTCGTGGTGCTCGGCCTCGACGGGCTGGAGCACAGCCTGCTCGACCGAATGATGGCCGCGGGGGACCTGCCGAACTTTCAGGCGCTCGCGCGCGAGGGGGCCCGCGCCGACATGCGCGTGACGGAGCCCATCATGTCGCCCATCCTCTGGACCACCATCGCGTCCGGATATCCAGGTGAGAAGCACGGGATCGGCGGCTGGACCACGGGTCGGGGACACGCGTATTCGGGCGCGGACGTGCGGGCGCTGCGCATCTGGGACGTCCTGACCGCGGCGAACGAGCCGAGCGTGGTGAGCGGGTGGTTGATGACATGGCCGGCCACGCCGATCCGCGGGTCGATGTTGTCCGAGCGATTCGTTTGGTCCTTCCCCATGAACAAGGACCCGAACGAGCGGTCCGCCCAGGCCGCGCCGCTCGCGCTGTCCGGGACGACCTCGCCGCCGTCGCTCGCGGACCGCGCCTCGGCGCTGCGCCCCGACGACGCCTGGATCGCCGCGCACCCCCTCGCCTACCAGGTTCAGGAGTACGGCGCGCCCTTCCATCCGCTCATCCGCGACGAGACGCACCTGCGCGTGTTCGAGTCCACGTGGCCGGGCAGCGAGGCCCGCTTCGGCGCGGTGTACCTCAACGGCGCCGACCAGGTGAGCCACCTCTACTGGCCGTTCGTCGACCCCGCGGCGCGAGAGAAGATCCGGAAGGACCCCGAGGCCCGCGTCGCCGCCGCGGCCGCGGAGCGCAAGGAAGGGCGCCGGGCCTACCCATACGCCGATCGCGTCGACGCGCTCGACGCCGGCGCCACCTGGGTGCCCGACTACTACCGCTACCTCGACACCGCCCTGGGCCGCGTTCGCGCGGTCCTGGCGCCGGACACCACGCTGATCGTCTGCTCGGACCACGGGTTCCGCGAGTCGAGCGCGCAGCCGCTGCTGAACGGGTCCCACAACGACATCGCCGCCTTCTACGCGGTGGGGCCGCGCGTGCGCGCCGGCGCGCGCGCCGAGGTGCACGTGTTCGACGTGGCGCCGACGATCTACACCTTGTTGGGCCACCCCGTGGCGGCCGACATGCCGGGGGGGCTCATGGACACCCTGTTCGACCTCCCCGCCGCGCCGACACCCGTCTCCACCCGCTTGATCGAGCGCCCCTCGCTCGCACCGTCAGAGAGCGGCGACCTCGCGGACGACCAGCTTCGCGCACAGCTCCAGGCGCTCGGGTACCTCGACGAGGAAGGCCGCCCGGACGCGGCGATCGGGGCGAGCCGCCGCGAGCGCTGACGCGAGGATAGACCGACGGGCCACACGGAGTCGCGGTGCACCTGCTCCTGCTCGCCGCCGTCGCGCACGCGCGGACGATCACGATCGAAGCCGACGGTTCGGGCGACTTCGTCACCGTGGCCGAGGCCGTCGCCGCCGCGGAGGACGGCGACGAGCTGGTGCTCGGCGACGGCACGTGGGGGCCCTTCGTGCTCGATCGGGCGGTGACGGTGCGGGCGCGCGGCGGCGCGACGACGGTCGACGGCGCCGGCGCGCCCGCGATCGACGCGGACGCCGCGGTCACCCTCGAAGGCCTCACGCTCACGTCCGCGGGGGCGAGCGCCGTCGTCCTCCGGGCGGGCGGCACGATCCGCAGCTCGATCCTCGAAGGTTCTGGAGGCACCGGCGTGAGCGGCGGCGCGCTCGCGGTCGAGGGCGGCGCGGCGGTGCTCGAAGACGTGCGCTTCACGAACAACACCGCCGACACCGGCGGCGCGGTGCACGTCGCCGCCGGGGGCGCCACGCTCGACGTCTCCGCCTGCACCTTCGAAGGCAACCGCGCGGGCGACGGCGGGGCCCTCGCGGTCGGCGAAGGGGCCACGCTGTCGGTCGCCGGCTCGACCTTCACGAGCAACACCGCGACGAACGCCGGCGGCGCGGTGTACGCGGCCGGGTCCGTCGTCACCTTCGACACCCTGACCTTCACCGAGAACCTCGCGTTTCACGGCGGGGCCCTCTACGCGACGGGCTCCACGGTCAACACCAACGGCGTCACCTACACCTTGAACACGGCGTCGGAGCACGGCGGCTCGCTGTACCTCGGGGACGCGTCGGCGCTCACGGAGGTCGGCGGTGTGTTCAGCGAGAGCTCCGCGTCGACCTCGGGCGGCGGCATGTACGCCACCGGCGAGAGCACGATCGACGCGACGGGCACCGTGTTCGACGAGAACACCGCGGTCCGTGGATACGGCGCGGCGGTCTACGTGTACAACGGCGGCCCGCTTCGGTTCGCCTCGTGCAGCTTCGCGGGCGGCCTCGCGTACCGGGACGGCGGCGGACTGTACTCGTACTCTGCCGACGGCGACGTGACGGTAGAGGACTGCTCCTTCACCGACAACGTGGCGACCAACGGCAGCGGCGGCGCGGTGTACATCAACCGTGGCGACGGACTGACGCTGACGCGCGCCGACATTTCGAGGAATGAGGCAAAGAACTACGGCGGCGGCGTCGCGATCCTGTACCCCGTTCAGACGACGATCGACCAGACGATCATCGAGCTGAACACCGCCAACACCTACTCGGGCGGCGGCCTGTACTACGACGCCTACTCCTCGGAGGCTGCCGACTTCCTGATGCACGACACGGTGGTGGAGGACAACTACGCCGCGGCGTCCGGCGGCGGCCTGATGGTCCGCTACGCCGACGTGGTCGAGGTGCACCGCTCCGACATCCACGACAACGTGACGGAGGACCGCGCCTTCGGCGGCGGCCTGTATCTCCGCGACACGACGGGGCGCGTCGACATCGGCAACACGAGCTTCGAGGGGAACGAAGGCGGGTTCGGGGGCGGCATGTACTTCGAGGGCACGGCCGCGCTGGACGTGCCAGACGACTGGTACAACCTGATCTTTGCATCAAATCGCGCCCGGGTCGGCGGCGGCGCGTGCTTCGTCCGCGGCGTGTCGGCCACCCTCCGCCACCTCACCGTGGTCGGCAACGCGGCGACGGACGCCGCGGGCGGCCTCTGCCTGTCGGAGATCGCCGTGGAGCTCGGCGACAGTGTGTTCGCCCACACGGTGTCCGGCGCGGCCCTCCACGCGTTCGACAGCGCCACCGCCACGAACCTCTACCTGACCTACAGCAACTTCTACGGGAACGCCGACGGCGACGCCGGCGGCGAGCTCGTCCTCGACGGGCCGATGGCGGTCGACCCGGCGTTCGCCCGTTGGGAAGACGACGGCCGCGCGAACGACAGCTTCGTGCTCCGCGCCGACAGCGCGATGCGGGACGCCGGCGATCCCCTCCACACCGACCCCGACGGAACTCGCGCGGACATCGGCGCCTTCGGCGGCCCCGACGTCTGGGTGCAAGACCTCGACGCCGACGGGTGGGATCGCACCACCGACTGCGACGATCTGGACGAGACGACGCACCCCGGCGCGGCCGACGAGTGGTACGACGGCTGGGACTCCGACTGCGCGGGCAACGACGACGACGACGCCGACGGGGACGGCGCGCCCCTCGAGGACGACTGCGACGACACCGACCCGACGGTCGTCGGCCCGTGCGACGACACCGACGCGCCCGACACCGACACGTCGGACACCGGCGCGGACCCCGACAGCGACACCGACAGTGACACCGACGCCGACACCGACACCGACGCACCCGACGGCTGCGGCTGCGCGTCGACGGGCGGCGTGGCATGGGTGGGCGTGCTCGGCGCCGCCGCCGCGCTTCGCCGCCGACGCCCTTAGACCAACACGCCATCCAGGCGGGCCACGCCGGGGAGGTGCTCCTCGTTGTCGACCCCCGCGAGGGCGAGCAACGTGGCGCCGACGACGTCCGAAGAGAGCGACTGCCCGGCTCGATCGTCGATCTCGGCGGTGGCGACGTCGACCGACCGCCCGTAGTAGAAGTCGTCCAGGCCGCCGACCACGCGCCCACCGGTGAACCCGGAGCCCACCATGAGCACGGAGGTGTACGGCCAGTGGTCCTTGCCGTCGGTCGCGTTGAGCTGCGGCGTGCGCCCCATCTCGGACAGGACCACGAGCACCGTCTCGTCGGCGAGCGTGCCGCCGGCCTCGCCCGGGAGCGCGCGCAGACGCCCGACGAGCCCGTGCAGGGCCGTGAACAGCTCCTGGAAGTTCTCGCCCTGGTACCGGTCGTTGTCCTTGTGGGAGTCCCAGCTGTTGTGGGAGAACGCCACGGTCACGCACCGCGACACGCCCAGGGACAACACGTCCAACGCGAAGTCGACCTGGTCCGTGAAGCTGCTCGAGCTCGACCAGTCCACGAGGGTGCGCAGGGACTTCAACGACGACGCGCGCGCGTGGGCGGTGAGGTACGCCTCGCCCGCCGCGACGTCCACGCCCGTGGCCCCGGCGTTCCAGCCCCGGATTCGGCGTTCGAGGTAGCGATCCATCGCCTCTTCGGCGCGAGAGCCCGGGGCGGAGACCGGCAGGTCGGACCAGTCGAGGATCTCCCCGTCCAACAAGCCCGGGAGCTGGCCGCTGGTGCCCGTGCGCGTGACGAACGCGCCGAACTGCCCGGGGTAGCTCGGTCCCGACGCGACCACGTGCGGGAGCGCGAAGGCGCTGCCACGCGAGCCGCCGATGATCGCCGGCCAGTCCGACCCGTCCTGACGGGTCGAGCCGGTCATGCTCAGGCGCATGCAGTTCTCGTGCGCGACGCTCGGCACGAGGACGCCGTTGAGGATGAGGGAGCGGTCCCCCCAGGATTCGAAGAAGGTGCGGACCGCCGGACGATCCGCGTGATCGACGAACCGCAGGTCGCCGAGCTCCGCCTCCTCCGCGTCGCGCTCCATGTCGACGTTGGGATTGCCGAACTCCGTGGCGAACACACGCGTCGGGTCCCACCCGCCGTTGTTGACGACGAACAAGAACTTGCGACCGGTGGGCGGGACGAGGTCCTCCGCGAAGGCGCGGCGGAGGGGGAGCATGGTGGCCCCGAGGGCGGAGGCGGCGAGGAATTCGCGACGGCGCATGGGACCCTCGGCTCAGTAGAAGAGGAAGTCGGGATCGCGCAGGAGCACCGACAGCAGCCCGGCCCACGCGCGCGGGCCCGAGCCCTCGAGCGTGTAGAGGTCGGTCCAGAGCGCGGCGTTCGCCGCCACCTCCGCACCGTCGGCGGCCACGCGCTTTCCGTAGATGCGGAGGTGCAACGCCTGAACCTGGCGTGCGAAACCCTCCGGATCCGACTGCGGCGTGGCGGTCAGCGCGACCTCCGTGAACAGCCGGGGGGCGCTCGGGTTCGCCTGATCCGCCTCGACCACGTGGGACGCGGCGGCCTGCGACACACGCTCGAGGACGAGCGCCATCGTGGCGGTGGCCGTGGCCGCGCGCCGGGTAGAGTAGACGCCGTCGACGCCGCCCGCGAGCGTCCGGAGCCCGTATTCGTCGGTCGCGAGCATGTCGTAGCCGCCGTAGGTGAACCGGTAGCCGGTGAGGTCTTCGATGACCGTGGAGAGCTGGTCGGAGGAGAGGAGCTTGCGACCCCCGCCGTCTACTGAGGCCGCGCGGTAGTCGTCGGACGCCACCACCGCGGAGATCAGCGGCCGCAGACGGAGATCGTTCGCGAGCAGCACCTCGCGGAGGCGCGTCAGCTCCGTGGTGTCGTCGAGGGTGGAGTCGCGCCCCACGAACAGCGAGCGCGCCTGGTCGACGACACACGCCGGGAGGCGCGGGTCGGCCGCGATCTGACGCCCGAGGTCGGCGAGGTCGTACCCAGGGACGCCGTAGTACCCAGGAGCCACCTCGGTGACCTCCGTCCAGTACGGCTCGCGCTCGGGGTGGTACGGCGTCGTGTCCGCGGCGCTGTCGTAGTCGATGTAGTAGAAGCCCCAAAGGTACGACGCGAACGGATCCAACGTGGCGTGGCACGCCACGCAGCCCGGGTTCGACCGCAGCGCGTCGTTGACGGCGCCCTGGTCGAGCAGGTTGATGTTGCGGTCGAAACTCACACCCTTGGCGAGGTAGTCTTCGCACAGGAGGATGCGCGAGATGGCGTTTGCGCGACCCCGATTGGCGTTGGACTCGTTGGTGCCGTAGCGCCACCAGAGGCCATTGGTGGCGAGCACGCCGGCCGCGGGCCGCCCGTCGGTGTAGCGGACCTTGCGCCAGCCCGTGGCGTCGGTGGGGTAGTCGGTCGACCAGGCGCGACCGATGGTCTCGTCCGCCATCGACCAGTCGCCCATCACGATATCCGTGTAGGGGAGGTCTTCCGCCACGATCTGCGACAGGACGTACAGGGGCTCCTCGCCCACCGCCCGCGCGAAGGCGGCCTCGTCCGTCTGTCCGTACGCCTCGGCGCCCACGTAGAAGTAGTCCGAACGCGTGAGGTAGATCGTGGACCACAGGTCGCGGATGCGCGCCGGGAAGCGAGGATCGAGCAACAGCTCCTCGATCAACGCGTCAAGCGCCGCAGGATCGGCCTCGACCCGCTCGATCTCCTCGATCGTGGGGCGCGCGCCGCGGAGGTCGAGGCTGACCCGCTCGAGCACCTCGACCGCGGACAGCAGCGTGCGCGGGACGGGCGGCTCGGCCGGCGCCGTGTCTTCCACGACGGGGTCGGGCGCCGGCGCCGGCTCCGTCGCCTCGGGCGCTGCGCAGCCAAGGAGGATCGACGCGATCAATTCCATGGGCGCCTCTCCCAGTCCAGCAGTCGGGTGAAGTCCGGGCAGGCCTCGCCGAGGTACTCGCCCCGCCACCACACGGCCCCGCAGCCGTCGCACCAGGCCGGGAACGACGACGCGCCGTTGCGGACCGGCCCGTCGAAGGTGACCTCGTACCAGCGCCCTTCGGAGTCGCGGAGCCGCACCGTGCCGCCCGGCTCGACCGCGCACGCGTTGGAGGTGGAGTTCTCGTACCAGATCGAAGAGAAGTTGACCGCGGTGATGTCGGCCGAGATCGCGCTGAGGCTGCCGTCGAGCGAGGTGTAGGTCGACCCGGCCGTGTACTGCGTCGTGCTGATCGACAGGTCCATCTGGGGGGGCGCGCCGAACCAGGCGGAGGCGTAGTCCGCGCCTTCCCACTGAAACGCCCCATACAGACGAAGATACGACTGTACGTACCCACTCGCGCTGCGGTCGATGTCGTAATAGTACGCATAGCCGGCCGCGGAGAGGCTTTGTCCGTCGGCGCGGGTCATCAACATCGACGAGGTGTTGAGGTACAGGTACCGGTCGTAGACGTACGAATCGTACACGGTGGCGGTTTCGCCCCGGAAGTACGCACGACCGTCGAAGTGCGCGCCGGACTCCGACACACAGTCGTCGTTCCACGAGTAGCGGGAGTAGGCGAGGAGGTAGTCCTCGTCGTACGCGGGGCAACCTTCGTCGCGCTGCGCCCAGATCGTGTCGTGGGCGTCGGCCAACAGGATCGGGTCGAGCGCGAACGTCGCCTCGAACGCGGCGGTGATGGCGAGCGCGACCTCCCCCGCATCGAACATCGCTTGCTCGACCGCGCCGGAGTCGTCGAGCACGTAGGGGCTCGGATCGTCGCCCGCGGTGTCGGCGCTGTCGCCACCGTCGACGCCGGTGTCGGTGTCCGCCACGTCGGTGTCGGCGGCCTCGAGGTCGGTGTCTTCCGGAGAGGTGTCGTCGGCGGGTGCGGCCGGCGACCCACACGCCGCGATGAGGAACAGGACCATCGGGACTCCGACCGCCGCATTCTACCGCGTCGTCAGCTGCCCGGCGTTCCGCACCGCAGCCACCAGAGCAGGCGCGTACGATCGTCCTCGGTGACCCCGCCGCGCGGAGGCATCGTTGGATCCTCGCCCGTCACGGTGTCGAGGATGTCGTCGGCGCGCGCCCACGCATCTTGGACCGTGTCGAAAAACACGTCCTGCGGCGCGCCGAAGCGCTCGGGCGCGGTGCGCGCGTGGCAGCCCTGGCACGACTCGATCAGGAAGCCGTGGCCGAAGTTGTCCCAGTCGACGACGGGGACCCCCTCGCAGAACGGATCGGGCGCCTCGGTGTCCGCGGAGTCGGGCACCGCGACGTCGGTGTCGACCGCCTCGGGCGACGCGCACCCAAGGAGCGCGGCGAGGGCGAGCGCGAGCAGGATCACGACCGCAATCTACCTCGCGCGGCGCGCTCCACGCCGCCTGGAGAGGCCTCGCCCCAAGGAGTAGACTGCGCGTCACGCGCGCGTCACCTGCGTGCGAGAGGATGTGTGGATGCTGCTTGCCCTCCGCCGCTCGGTCGTCGTCGCCGCCCTGCTCGCCCCGGCTTCGGCGTACGCGCTCGAGGTGCCGCTCCCCAAGGCCACGGGCTTCGAGGAGGCCGCGCTCGACGTCGGCGGCTTCATGGCGCCGCGGTTCACCTTCATCCAACCGGACGAAGAGCACGGCTCCCTCGGCGAGCTCGGGTTCTCGGTGCGGCGCGCGCGGTTCGAGGCGAGCGGGAAGTTCAGGACCGGCGCGTTCGCGCTGAAGACCGACTTCAGCCTCGAGATGATGCCCGAGCCGTCGTTGCGCGACGCCTACGCGCAGGTGTCGCTCGGGAAGCTCATCGGCCTGCGACTCGGGCAGTTCAAGGCGCCCTTCGCCCGCTCGCCGCTCACGAGCGACCGGCGGACGCTGTTCCCCGAGCGCGCCACGGTCTCGACCTACTTCACCGACCGCGAGATGGGCGCGCAGCTCGGCGGGTCCGTCGGCGCGAACCACGTCGAGTGGCAGGTGGGCGTCTTCGACGGCGAGGGCGGAAACCGCCTGAGCAACGTCAACCAGAAGTTCATGTACGCCGGGCGCGTCGTGGTGAGCCCGCTCGGTGGCCCGCCCACGGGCGACGAGCTGTACGCGCCCGACGCGAACGAGGGACGGCCAGCCTTCGCCCTGGGGTACTCGTTCCGGTACAACACGAAGGGCAGCGAAGGCGAAGAAGAGGCGAACCTCGCCCACAACGCTGAGCTGTTCTTCACGTGGCGCTGGGTGACGGCGCAGGGCGAGTGGATGCTCGCCACCACGAAGTACGAGGCGCCCGCCATCGCGGACTACGACACCACGGGCTGGTACGGACAGATCGGCTCCTACATCCCGGGCATTCCGTGGGCCGAGGAGCACGTGGCGCTCGCCGTGCGCTACGAACAGGGCGACCTGTACGAGCCGATTCAGGTGGACGTGCCGCTCGCGGGGCCGACCGATCCGGCGCAGAAGCACCGCAAGATCGGGCTCGGCGCTCAGGTGTACCTCGGCGCACCGCTGCTCGAATCCCCACACGACATCCGAGTCGGCGTCTTCTACAACATCATCTCCGAGCTCGAGGACCAGACCTTCGACAACGACGAGCTGGTCGTCGCTACCCACTTCGCGTTCTGAGGCAACCATGCTGCTCATCCTCGCTTTCGCCTGTAGCTTCTACGAGAAAGACCCCGTCGACACCGCCGGCGACGTGGGCGCGGCCACGTGCGACGAGAAGGTCTACCTGCCGATCAGCCTCAGCGAGCTGACGAACGCCACGGTCGCGGACGCCCACACCGACACGTACGGCGCCTCGCCGACCCCCTTCCAGGTCGTCCTGGGCTGGCCCGCCTCGGACCCGTCGACCAGCGCCTCGTTCGTGTGGCGCACGGACAACGACACGCTCGCCTCCGTGGTCGAGTGGGGCGAGGGCACCACGCTGACGGAGCGCCAAGAGGGCTACACGTTCGAGAGCGGCGGGCGAAACTCGCTCATCCGCGTCCACGAGGTCAAGCTCTGTGGCCGGTTGAAGCCGAACACCCAGTACAGCTACCGGGTCGGTGGCGACAGCTCCTGGAGCCCGACCTACAGCTTCACCACGCCGGGCGCGCCGGGCTCCTTCGACACGTACACCGTGGCGATCGCCGGCGATTCACGGGGGTCCTACGAGACCTGGGGCGCCCTCGTCGACGCCATGGAGACGCACGCCCCGGACCTCTACATCTTCTCGGGCGACATGGTCGAGCTCGGCACGAACCAGGACGAGTGGGACGCGTGGTTCGCCGCCAGCGGCGACGTGTTCGCGCGGAAGCCGTTCCTGCCCGCGGTCGGCAACCACGAGTTTCTGGCCCCGAACTACTTCGCCCAGTTCTCCCTGCCCGGCGCCGAGCTGTACTTCTCGGCGGACTACGGCGACATGCACCTCGTGTCCCTCGCGGACATGAACGTGGACCAGGAGCTCGTCTACGGCGAGATCAACAACTGGCTCGACGCCGACCTCGCCGCCGCGGTCGGGCGCTTCAGCGTCGTGGAGCACCACTTCCCGGCGTACTCCACCTGCACCACCCACGGCTCGAACACCCTCGTCCGCGACGCCTGGGTGCCCACCTTCGAGAAGCACGGCGTCGATCTTGTCGTGAGCGGCCACAACCACATCTACGAGCGCAGCGTGCCGATCGAGGCGGACGCGGAGGTCGCGCGCGGCGACGGCACCGTGTACGTCGTCAGCGGCGGCGCGGGCGCGCCCCTCTACGAAGAGACCGAAAACTCCTGGTTCGGCGCCGTCGCCAACCCCATCGAGCACTACATCATCGCCGAGGCGGCCGGCGACACCGTGTCGTTCACGGCGTACGACCTCGCGGGCAACGTGATCGACACGTTCGAGGTGCCGAAGGAGTGAGGGGCTCTACCCCAACTTCCGCACCGCCCGCAGCACGGACTCGTCCGTCTCGACCGTGTGCACCTCTCCGAGGGGCACCCAGCGCGCGGCGACCGCGTCGGACCCGGCGGCGAACGCGAAGCTCGGCGCGCGGAGCAGGATTCGGGCGTCGAAGTGCCGATGCGCGGGGTCGGACTTGCGCGCGGGGATGACGTGCACGTCCACGTCGAACAGGCCGTCGCCCACGACGGTGCAGTCCATGAGCCCCGTCTCTTCGGCGATCTCTCTCCGCGCGGCCGCGAGGACGTCCGCGTCGCCCGGCTCGACGTGCCCGCCGGGCTGAAGCCAGCGGTGCAGCTTCCCGTGAAAAACGAGGAGGATCGAGCGCTCGTCGGGCGAGAGCACGAACGCGCTGGCCGTGAAGTGGCCGGGGTCCCAGTGGTCGCGCGCGAAGGGGTCGCCCGCCGGCGCGCGCGCGAGGGCGAGCATGTCCGCGCGGTGCGCGCCCTCTACGACGTCGGCCGGGCGGAGGGCCTCGAGCAGGGCGACGAGATGCGCGGCGCGATGTGTCACGGTGTCAGAGGACGATACTGAGGAAAAGCCGACGGTCCGTCCGCGTGCTACCATCGACGCGTCGCGACGACACCTCCATGTACACCCCGGTGTCGTCGAACCCCATGCGTCGATACATCTCGTAGCTCGCGTTGCGAACCGCGCTGGTGCGAAGCAGCGCGTAGCGGTAGCGCTGGCGATCGATGCGATTCAGGCGGTGCTCCACGAGCTGGTGGCCGAGGCCGCGGTCGCGCCAGCCGTCGAGCACGCCGAGCTCGGCGAGGTAGAAGGTGTCTTCCGGAGGGAGCAAGCCGCGAATCTCCCGGGCGACGTCGCTCTTGGAGAGCACGGGGTACGCGACCCCGAAGCCGACACACACCCCGCTCGGACGGACCGCGAGGAGCGTGATGTTGTCGGGCACCCGCAAGGCGCGGCGGAGCACGCCCTCGGCCTCGTCGGGAAAGAACCGCTCGTTGTAGGGCGGCTCGCTCCAGATCGCCTGGTAGGCCCCCACGAAGGGGACGCGCCAGAGCTCGCCGTCCTCGGGTGTCTCGAGGAGGAGGACCGAGACCCCGTCGTCGCGCTCGATGATGGTCTTCATGGGGCGATCATGCCGCAAACACCGCGGTGGCCACAACGAGGCCGCGATGTTCGGTCACGCGCACGCGGAGGGGCGCCCCGCCGAGCGCTCGGTGGAGCGCGGAGGCCTCGCCGCGAAGCCGAACGTGCGCGGTCGACGCGCCGAGCTCCAGGACCTCGACGTCTCGGGGCGACACCGCCATCCCGACGCCGAGCGCCTTGAGCACCGCCTCCTTCACCGCCCACGCCCGGGTGAGCGCGGCGTCTCCGCGGAGCACCGCGAGCTCGTCGTCCGTGAACCAGGTGGCCGCGAAGCCGGGGTGTCGAGGCTCGATCGCCTCGAGGTCGATGCCGGCGCGGGCGTGTCGCACCGCGAGGGCGACGGCCTCGCCCGCGTGGTGGCTGATGCTGACGTGGACGTCGCCGACCCCGACGACGACAGGCTCGCCAGACATCCGCCGTTCCACGTGGAACGCCTCGTTCGCGCCCACGAGCGCGGCGACCGCGCGCCGCGCCGCGAGCTGGCCGGCGAGCCGATCCGCCTGCCGACGCTCCGTGCCGCGCTGCGTGAACCGGTCCACCTCGGCCGCCGAGAGCTCCGCGCGCGCCTCGCCGGAAGACGCGAGGCCCGCCGCGGGCCAGCCGCCGTCCGGCGCGGGGAACCGATCCCCCGGGGGGAGCGGCCCGCGGTCGACCATTCGGAAGCCGCGCATCGTGAGCACACGACCGTCGGCGCCATCGACGTCGACGTCGTAGGACTCGCCGCGGCGCACCACGGTGATCTGCAGGCGATCGCCCTCGATCACCGGGCGAACGCGCTCCACCGCGTCGATCGAGGCGGGCAGCGCCATCACCCCTTCGATCGCCATCCGATGGAGCCCGGCCGCCTGGAACGCCGCCTCGAGCACCAGCGGGTCGGTGAGGAGCCCCTCCGCGATCGGCGCGTGCTCGACCGCCCCCTCGGCGAGGAGGCCCTGGGCCGCCACCGCCTCCGCGGAGGTCAGCACCTGGAACCGCGCCCCGTGGAAGAAGCGCCGGTAGATGTCGCGGCGCGACACGCGCTCTTCGGGGAAGAAGGTCGACGGCAGGCGCGCGAGCAGCGGCATCGACTCGAGCTGCACCCGCGCGCTGAAGTGGTCGGTCCGAATCTCGCGGTTGTTCCTCGCCTTACGAATGCTCGACAGCGAGCATCGCACCGCGCCGTCCGCCTCGGGCACCGCCTGGACGATGAGCGTCGTCGGGTCGTCGCGGTAGAGCTTCAAGGGCGCTTCGAAGCGCACGTCCTCGAGGCCGACGTACTCGCCGCGCGGCGACGCGGACAGCGCCGTCGCCACCATCAGCTCGAGCCCGATCACGCCCGGCAACACCGGCACACCGTCGATCGCGTGGTCGGCGATCCACGGGTCGGACTCGAGGCTCAGCTCGCGTCGCGCGATGGCGCTGTCGCCGTCGAGCTCCAACGCGTCGAGCAGGGGGTGCAGCGGGGGCAGGCGGAAATCGCCCAGCTTGCCCGCCACCAACACCTCGCCCGTCACCCCCGCGGCGACGAGATCGCGCAGGAGCGCGGCGCCGGCCTCGGCGGGCAGGAGCTCGACGCCTCGCGACGTGAGGAGGGTCTCCATTCCGCCGCGGACCGCCATGCCCACGTCGCCCCACGCCGTCCAGCACACGTGCAGCGCGCGCGGTCGCGCGAGGCACACGCGCGCCATCGCCTCGTTAGCGGCGGAGTAGTCCACCTGGCCGGGGTTCCCGAGGCGACCCGCGATCGAGCCCATCGACACGAAGAAGGTCGACGCGGGCAGCGCGCGCACGAGGGCGAGCCCCCCGTCGGCCTTGCCCCCGTACACCCGGCGGAAGGCGGCCTCGTCCTTGTCGGACAAGAGGCGCGACTCTTCCACCCCGGCGCCGTGCACGCACACGTCGATCCGGCCGTGTCGGGCGAGCAGGTCGGCCACCATCGACGCCACCGCGGCGGTGTCGGCGAGATCGACGCTCGCGACCTCGACCGTGGCGCCGGCGGCACGGAGCCCTTCGACCGTTCGGCGGGCCTCGTCCGCGGTCCGCAGCGGGCGGAGCGCGTCCTCGACCTTCTTCGGCGTCGGGCGCTGCCCGGCCGCCTCGAGCTGCGCGCGGATCGACCGTCGGGCGGCCTCCTCGTCGAGCGGCCCGACCGCGGGCGCGGTGCGACCGACGAGGATCAGGGTGCAAGGCCCGGACTGCGCGAGCGTCAGCGCCACGCGCGCGGTGATCCCGCGGGTCCCGCCGGTCAGCACGACGACGCTGCCCGGGGCCAGTCGCCCCTCGGCCGGCATCGGCTCCGTCGCGAGCACCGACACACGGCGATACTCGGCGCCGAGCGCGACCTCGAGGGCCTCGTCCGTCTCGGAGAGCTCGCGCAGGACCGCCGCGGCGACCTCCGTCGGCGACAGGTCGGGGTCGACATCGACGACCCGCGCGCGACACGCGCCCCACTCACGCCCGAGCGCCTTGCAGAGCCCGGCGCGGGCCCCCGCGTCGCGCGCCGACGTGACATCGGTGTGCGGCAGCACGAGGCAGAACCACTGACGCGGCGGCTCGGGGTCGAGCGACCGCGCCTGCGCGAACCCTTCGAGAACGGGCATCCCGACGTCCACGACGACGTCCGGGCGACCGTCCTGCGACCCGCCACCCGCGGTGATCGCCTCGCGAAGGGCGTTGGCCACGGGGCCGGAGCCGAGCACCCACACGGTCTTGCCGCGCACGCTCGGCCAGGTCAACGTCGCGCGTTCGACCAGGATCGGGCGGCGCACGCGGAACGAAGCGGGCAACACGGCGGGCGACGCGGCGATCGTGGCCGAGTCGAAGCGCGGCTCGAGGGCGACCTCGACCGGCGTGCGCGCGCGCGGCCCGATGATCGCCTCCGCGACGTCGATCGCCGCCCGCGGGCGGGCGGGGGTGAGCAGGCGCTCGTTCGACTCCACCGGCTCTCCGGCGTCGAACAGCGGGTCGGCCGCGGCGGGGGGGCCGTCGTCGACGAGGGTGTCCAGGTGCGCGGCGGCCGCAGCGGCGGGCCCGCCTTCGGCGAGCGCGGGCACGAGCATGACCCCGTGATCCTCGGCGGCGACCGGCGCCGGCGCGGCGACGGGGGGCGGCGACGTCTCGGCGGGCGGAGACGCCACGGCGGGCGGCGACGCCACGGCGGCCGGCGACACACGCGCGGCTTGTGTCGCGAGCCACCCCGCGAGCTTCTCGATGGTGGGGTGGTCGGCGAGGCGGAACCCGTCGTCGCGCGGCAACGCGTATCGGTCGCGCACCTCGCCGAAGATCTCGGCCTGCTTCACTGTGTCGATGCCGAGATCCGCCTCGAGCTCGAACGACGGCTCGAGATCCGAACGGTCGTAGCCCGTCTTCGCGGCGATGACACTCATGAGCGTGTCGAGGACGGCGGCGTGCGTCGGGGCCGTGGCCGACACATCCTCGTCCACTGACACATCCGGGAGGACCACGCGCGTCGGGCGCAGCGGCGCGGCGACAGGCGCCACGGGCGCGCGCGCGGCGACGGGGGAGGGCGCGGGCGCGGCGAGCACGGGCGCGGCCACGGCGGGCGCC
>CAMAXZ010000009.1 GCA_945862325.1 Klebsiella pneumoniae | reverse complement strand
TCGGCGCCGGAGGCGCCGACGACGAGGTCGACCGCGCCGTCGCCGTCGACGTCGCCCGGAGCGAACACGCCCACCCCGAAGTAGTCCGTCGCCGCACCGCCGGTGATCTTGGTCGCCGCCGACAGATCGTACGCGCTGGTGGCCGGCCCGGTCACGATGTAGGCCGCCCCGGCGTTGGACGCCGCGGTGTCGTCGCCGTAGGCGCCGACGAACAGGTCGTCGTAGCCGTCGCCGTCGGCGTCGTTCCCGGCGCCGCCCGCGAGGCCGTAGCCCGCGTAGTCGCTCGCGTCTTCGCCGCTGATCGTCGTCCGCAGGGTGAGGCCCGACGACGCGTAGCCGTACACGAGCACCGCCCCGGCCGACGAGCTGCTGCTCGTGTAGGCGATGGCGATCTCGTCGTTGCCCGTCGTCGCGTCGAAGTCGCCGGCGGGCGCCGCGGGACCGGTCCACGTCTCGTAGTCGTACCAGACGCCGTAGGACACCGAACCAACGAGCGATTCGCCCTGGAACACATAGACGTACCGGGTGGCACCCCACTGCGCGACGACCGCCAGCTCGTCGCGCCCGTCGGCGTCGAAGTCACCTAGGCCGTACACCCCGTAGCCCATGTCGAACGAGCTGACGGTCGACCCCGCGACCACCGCGCTCGCCCCCGCGTCGGCCTCGGCGACGCCCGTCGGCATCGTGTCGTAGGCGTACACGCGGCCGCGTCCCGAGGTCTTGTACCCCTGCGACGCCACGATCACGTCCAGCGACCCGTCGTCCTCGAGATCCGCCACGGTCATCGCGGCGCCGAGCCCCGCGCCCGTACCTTCGCCGTACACGATGCCGGTAGCGTCGGAGTCGGCGGAGGAGCTGGACTCCAAGGTGTACTCGACGCCGCATCCGTCGTCGGCGACGCCGCTGCAGTCGTCGTCGTCGCCGTTGTCGCAGATCTCGGTCGCCGCCGGATTGTCGCTGTCGGAGACGTCGTCGCAGTCCGAGCCGTCCGCGACGCGCGTCGACGGGCTGGGGTTGTCGCAGGCGCGCAGCTCCTCGGCGCGATCGCCGAAGCCGTCCCCGTCGTCGTCGAGGTACCAGGACGCGCGGCTCGCCTCGAGCGTGGAGGGGTCGTCGTCGTCGGCGAGCCCGTCGCAATCCTCGTCGGTGCCCGCGGCGTCGCAGACCTCGTCGGCGCCGGGGTTGATGCTCGCCTCCGCGTCGTCGCAGTCCGCGCCCACGGACACCGTGTCCGCGGGCTGGTCGCACGCGGTGACGACGGTGGCGTCGTCGCCGTAGCCGTCGTCATCGGCGTCGACGAACCAGCGCGTCGCGTCGCTCACGCTCGGGTCGGCGTCATCGGACAGACTGTCGCAGTCTTCGTCCTTGTCGGCGGCGTCGCACACCTCCACCTCGGCGGGGTTGCGGGCGGCGTCGCGGTCGTCGCAATCGGTCGCGTCGGCGACGAAGCCGGCGATGGGGTCGCACTGGCTGATCGAGCGCGAGGGGTCGCCGTGGGCGTCCTCGTCGACGTCCGCGTAGAAGGTTAGGAAGCTCGACGGTTCGGTCGAACCGTCGGCGTCGTCCGCCGCGCCGTCGCAGTCTTCGTCCACGTCGTCCGGATCGCACACCTCGTCGGCGCCGGGGTTGATGGCGTCGTCGAGGTCGTCGCAGTCGCCGAGCGCCGACGCGTAGGCGTCGCTCGGCGTGTCGCACTGCACCACCGCCACGCCGGTGCCGCTCACCCAGCGGTCGCCGTCATAGTCCCGGTACCAGGCGGTCATCGTCGTGGATTCGGCGGAGTCGTCCGCGTCGTCCGACGCCCCGTCACAGTCCTCGTCCACGTCGGCGTCGTCGCAGCGCTCGGCGTTGTACGGGCTCCGCTCCGCCGTCGTGTCGTCGCAATCTTCGCACGCGGCCACGCCGTCGCCGTCGGCGTCCGCGTACCCGACGCTCCCGTCGCAGTTGTAGTCGGTCGGGTCCGCGCAGTCGGTCTCGGGCGCGTCGGGGTGGATCGGGTACGCGTCGTCGTCGCAGTCCGTCCCGTCGAGGACGTAGCCGACCGGGGGATCGCACGACGTGATCGCCACGTTTCCGTCGCCGTAGCCGTCTTCGTCGGCGTCGACGTACCAGGTGCTCGCGTCGACCGCGTCTTCGTCGACCGCCTCGTCGCAGTCGTTGTCCAGGCCGTCGCAGACCTCGTCGTTGCCCGGAAAGCGCTCGGCGGCGGCGTCGTCGCAGTCGTCGGCGACGGCGGCGCGACCGTCCGGCAGGTCGCAGGCGACGAGGGTCGGGCCGTCGACGCCGTGCCCGTCGCCGTCGGCGTCGACGTAGTACGTCGTGCCGTCCACCGCGCCCTCTTCGTCCACGGTCCCGTCGCAGTCGTTGTCGGCGCCGTCGCACAGCTCGTCGGCGTCGGGGTGCACCGACGCGCGCATGTCGTCGCAGTCGGCCTCGGCCGTGTAGCCGTCGCCGTCGTTGTCCACCCTCGCCTTGAGGACGGAGACGTCCTGCGGGCACCCGAGCAGCAGGAGCAGCGAGACGATCATGGGTGACTCCGGGCCGGAAGTCTACGCGAACCCACGCGCGACCGCACCGGTGCATCGGTCGGCGGGTCTCCGGCTTTACGGTCGTGTCGGAGGGCGACGGACGGCATGATACTTCCCGACCACGGAAGCGCTCGAGCTTCCCGCCAACCCGGACGACCATGCGGCCCACGGACCTCTTCGAAGACAAGGCGATCCTCGTCACCGGTGGCACCGGCTCTTTCGGGCGTCGGTTCATCGCCACCCTCCTGCGCGAACACCGGCCGCGCCGCGTGGTGGTGTACTCCCGCGACGAGCTCAAGCAGTTCGAGATGCAGCAGGAGTTCTCCGCCGATTGCATGCGGTACTTCCTCGGCGACGTGCGGGACCTCGATCGCCTCCGGCAGGCGATGCGCGGCATCGACTACGTCGTGCACGCGGCTGCGCTCAAACAGGTGCCCGCGGCAGAATACAACCCGACCGAGTGCATCCGCACCAACGTGTCAGGCGCGGAGAACGTCATCAACGCCGCGCTCGAGAACGACGTCGCCAAGGTCGTCGCGCTGTCCACGGACAAAGCCGCCAACCCGATCAACCTCTACGGCGCGACCAAGCTGCTCTCCGACAAGCTGTTCGTCGCTGCCAACAACATCGCGGGCGGGCACGCGACGCGCTTCGCCGTGGTCCGGTACGGCAACGTCGTCGGGTCTCGCGGCTCGGTGCTCCCGTTCTTCCGGAAGCTGATCGCCGACGGCGCCGACTCCCTCCCCATCACCGACCCACGCATGACGCGCTTCTGGATCACCCTCCAAGGAGGCGTGGACTTCGTGCGCGACGCGTTCCGGCGGATGCACGGCGGTGAGATCTTCGTCCCCCGCATCCCGTCGGCGCGCATCGTCGACCTCGCGAGCGCGCTCGCGCCGGAGCTGCCGCATCGCATCGTGGGCATCCGTCCAGGCGAGAAGCTGCACGAGATGATGATCTCGCGCGACGACGCCTCCCACACGTACGCGTTCGCCGGCCACTTCGTGATCGCGCCTTCCATCAAGTTCGTGGTGTCCGCCGACTACGCGGTCGACGGGACCGGGGCGCGCGGCGTGCCGGCGTCGGAAGACTTCGAGTACGTGAGCGACACGAACCCGCAGTTCCTCGACGTCGAGGCCCTGCGCAGCCTGGACCGCGAGACCCCATGATCCCGTATGGGCGTCAAGACGTGAGCGACGCCGACGTCGACGCGGTCGTCGCGGTGCTCCGCTCCGACTGGCTCACGCAGGGGCCCGCCGTGCCCCGCTTCGAGCGCGCCCTCGCCGAGCGGACGGGCGCCGCGCACGTCGTCGCCGTCTCCAACGCCACCGCGGGCCTCCACCTCGCCTGCCTCGCCGCGGGTGTCGGCCCGGGCGACCTCGTGTGGACGACCCCGAACACCTTCGTAGCCAGCGCGAACTGCGCCCGATACTGCGGCGCGGACGTCGACTTCGTCGACATCGATCCGCGCACCTGGAACCTCGACGCCGACGCGCTCGCGGTCAAACTGGAGCGAGCCGCTGCGGCCGGCCGGGTCCCGAAGGTGGTCATCCCGGTCGCCTTTGGCGGCCAGAGCGCCGACCTCCGCCGCATCCGCGCGCTCGCGCGCACGTACGGCTTCCTGGTGGTGGAGGACGCCTCGCACGCCGTCGGCGGGGCGTATGCGGGTTCTCCGGTGGGCAGCGGCGAGTGGGCGGACATGACCGTCTTCAGCTTCCACCCCGTCAAGATCGTCACGACCGGCGAGGGCGGCGCCATCCTGACCTCCGACGAGCGGCTCGCCGATCGCCTGCGGCTGCTCCGCAGCCACGGCGTCACCCGCGAGCCCGCGCAGATGGAAGGGACGCCGGAAGGCCCTTGGTACTACGAGCAGGTGGCGCTCGGATTCAACTACCGGCTGACCGATCTCCAGGCGGCGCTCGGCGCCTCCCAGCTCACGCGGCTCGACGCGTTCGTCGCGAGGCGACGGGCGCTCGCGGAGCGCTACGACGATCTCCTCGCGTCGCTTCCGGTCGCGCTCCCCGGTCGTCAGACGGAGGCGGCGTCGGCGTGGCACCTGTACGTCGTGCGGGTGGAGGACCGGGCCTCGGTGTTCGCGCGGATGCGCGCGGCAGGAGTCGGGGTGAACGTGCACTACATGCCGGTCCACCTCCAACCCTACTACCGCCGCCTCGGCTTCCGACCGGGCGACTTCCCCGCGGCCGAGGCCTACGGCCGCGAGGCGCTGAGCCTGCCGATGTACGCGGCGCTCCGGGACGAGCAGCAGGACGAGGTGGTGGCCGCGCTGCGGGCTGCGATGTGACGTCGAAACGCGTGCTGATCCGCGCCGACGCGTCGGTGTTCATCGGCACCGGCCACGTTGCGCGCTGCCTGACGCTCGCGGACGCCCTGCGCGCGCTCGACGTGTCGGTCACGTTCGCGTCGCGGGGGCTGCCCGGCAACGTGTCCGACCGGGTGCGGGAGCGCGGCTTCGGGCTGATCGAGCTGCCCTCGGCGTACGAAGGCGAGATCACCACCACGGACATCGAGGCGCCAATCCCGTGGGCGCCCGACGTGGACGCGCTCCGCGCCGCGGCCGGGGGCGGCTGGGATGCGCTCGTGGTCGATCACTACGCGCTCGACGCGCGCTGGGAGGTCGCCGCGCGGCGCCTCGCCCGGCGCATCGTCGTGATCGACGATCTCGCGAATCGCGCGCACGACGCAGACGTGTTGGTCGATCAGAGTCTCGACGCCACGGCGGCGCGCTACGCCGCGCGCGTGCCCGAGCGCTGCACCCTGCTCCTCGGGCCGCGCTTCGCGCTCATCCGCCCCGAGTTCGCGATGCCCTCGGCGGCGGTGCGCGCCGACGGACATCACGTTCTCGTGAGCTTCGGTGGCGCCGACCTCCCCGGGGCCACGTTCGTGGCGCTCGACGCCCTCGACACGCTCCCGGCGCTGACGGCCGACATCGTCGCCGGCGCGTCCAACCCGGCGTGGGACGCCCTCGTGGCACGCGTGCACGGACGCACCGAATGGCGCCTGCACCGCCACATCGCCGACTTCGCGGCCGCCATGGCGGCCGCCGACGTGTTCGTGGGCGCCGGAGGCGGCACGACGTGGGAGCGCGCTGCGGCGGGCGTGCCCACGGTGTGCGTGGCGGTCGCCCCGAACCAGGAAGCCAACGCCGAGGCCCTCGCGGCGGCGGGGGCGCACGTGTACCTTGGGCGCGTCGAGGCGTTGTCGGCCACGCGGCTCGCGGCCGCGATCGCCGGCCTCGCGTTCGACCCCGAGCGGCGCTCCACGCTCGTCGCCCGCTCACGCGCGCTCGTCGACGGCCGCGGTGCCGCCAGGGTGGCCGCGGCGATACGAGCGACCGGCCAGGAGGACTCGTGAGCGGCTTCACCATCGGACATCGTCGCATCGGCCGGGACGCGCGCCCCTTCGTCATCGCGGAGATGAGCGGCAACCACAATCAGTCCCTCGACCGCGCCCTCGCGATCGTGGACGCGGCGGCCGCCGCCGGTGCGCACGCGCTGAAGCTGCAGACCTACACGCCCGACACGATGACGATCGACCTCGATCGCGGCGAGTTCTTCATCGACGACCCCGACAGCCTCTGGGCGGGAAGCTCCCTGTACAAGCTCTACGGCGAGGCCTACACCCCTTGGGAGTGGCACGCCCCGCTCTTCGCCCGCGCGAAAGAGCACGGCATGTTGGCGTTCTCGACTCCGTTCGACGAAACCGCCGTCGACTTCCTGGAGTCGCTCGACGTCCCGGCGTTCAAGATCGCGAGCTTCGAGAACACGGACCTGCCGCTCATCCGGCGCGTCGCCCGCACGGGCAAGCCGATGATCATCTCCACCGGCATGGCGAACGTCGCCGAGCTCGACGAGGCCGTACGCGCCGCGCGCGACTCCGGCTGCCGCGACCTCGTCCTGCTCAAGTGCACCAGCACCTACCCGGCGTCCCCCGAGAACACGAACCTCAGGACCATCCCGCACCTCCGCGAGCTGTTCGGCTGTGAGGTGGGCCTGAGCGATCACACGATGGGCGTCGGCGCGGCGGTGGCCGCGGTCGCGCTCGGCGCCACGGTCGTCGAGAAGCACTTCACGCTCCGGCGCGCCGACGGCGGCGTGGACTCGACGTTCTCCCTCGAACCCGAGGAGATGGCCTCGCTCGTGGTCGAGACCGAGCGCGCGTGGCTGGCGACCGGCGAGGTGCGCTACGGCGCTACCAGCGCCGAGCAGAAGTCCGTCGTGTTCCGCCGTTCGTTGTACGTCGTGCGAGACGTCGCCGCGGGCGAGCGGTTCACGCACGAGAACGTGCGGGCCATCCGACCGGGGCTCGGGCTTCCCCCCAAGCACCTCGACGTCGTGGTCGGGCGGTGCGCGGGGCGCGCCGTGCGGCGAGGCACGCCGATGTCGTGGGCGCTGTTGGCCTGACGCCGGATAGATACGGGCATGCCGCAGCCGACGCTCCTCTTCAACGAGTCCGAACCCCTACGGTCGCTCGCGGCCTCCGAGTTCCTCGTACGGTGCATCCTCCCCGACGCTCCCGCGGGCGACGTCACCGCGATCGCCCGCGCGCTGTTCCGCCCGGGGGTGGCCGTGTCCCCCGCCGCGGCGTCCGCCGCGCTCCGGAAGGCGTTGGCGGCGCAGGCGAACACGCCCGAGGAGCTTCGACGTGTCGCAAAGGTGCTCGATCACGAAGCGCGCACGGCGGAAAATGCAGGGGTGTACCTGACCGCCGGACGCGAGAACCCCGACGCCGTGTGGTACCCCAACCCGCTGCGCTTCCCCCACCCCGGATCGGTCGAGCAGGTCGACCTCTACGCCCGCCAACACAAGATCATCGACCGCTCGACGCCGATCACGTCGGCGGGCTCGTGCTTCGCGATGGAGATCGCGCACCGGCTGCAGGCGCTCGGGTTCAACTACGTGATCACCGAACCGTACGTCCACGCGGGGTCCCGGTGGGCGATGTCGAGCGCCGCCTGGGGGACCATCTTCAACGCGGCGGCGATGCGCCAGCTCGTCGAGAAGGCATTCCGCGCGCGGGAGCTGCCCCGCCTGCTCTGGCGGGTCGAGTCCGACGGCAAGATCGTCTACCGCGACCCGTACCGCGAAGAGATCGAGTTCGCGTCCGTCGCCGAGTACGAAGACGGGTACGACCGGCACATCGACGCGTGTCGCGACGCGTTGCTCGCCGCCGAGGTCTTCGTCATCACGCTCGGGCTCACCGAGATCTGGCGGGTCCGGGCCGACGGCTCGGTCCTGTCACGCGTGCCGTGGCGACTGTCGTCGTCGCTGGTCGAGCGTCACGTCCTCAGCGTAGAAGACAACGTCGCAGAGCTCCGCACGATGGCGGCTCTGCTGCGGCGGCACAACCCGAACGTGCAATTCGTGGTGAGCGTCTCGCCGGTCCCCCTGCTCGCCACGTTCCGGGGCGACACGCACCATGTGGTGGAAGCAAGCGCGCACGCCAAGGCGGTCCTCAGGGTCGCGGCCGAACAATTCTGCACCTCCACCCCGGGCGCATGGTACTTCCCCGCGTTTGAACAGGTGATGTACGGCTCGCCGAATCCCTTCGATCACGACCAGCGGCACGTCCGGCGCGCGACGGTCGCGCGGGTGATGCGGCTGTTCGACACCACCTTCGTCCGAGACCCGTCCTACGCAGCCGCCACCGCATCGGCGCGCGTGCCCTCACCCGATCCGGTCCGGCTCGTCCTCGCCGTCGATTGGTCGGGAGACCCCGCGCGTCTGATCGCGGCGACCCGCGCCTACCTCCGCGCATGGGCCCCGAACCGGCGCATGGAGCTCGTCGTGCTGCGGCCCACGGGCGCCGCGGTGTCGTTGGACGACGCCTACCAGGCGCTCGTCGCGGCGTACGAGGCCGAGGGACTCACGATCGACGGCGGCCCCGCCGTGTGCCTGGAAGATGGGGCTCCGGCCGACACCTTGCTCTCCACGGCCCCCCTGCTCGTGCGGGCCGGCACCGGCCGCGCGGAGGAAGCGGCGCTGCATGACGCCCGACGACGTGGGGCGCACGTCGTCGACATCGCCGATCTCTCCGCGTTCGCCGCCGCGCTCGACGAACTCGACGGCGTATCGACGACCGTCGACCGGGTGCTGGCCAGCGCCCCGGCCGAACACCGCGAAGCCGGCCGCCGGATGGTCAGCGGGTGGCGCACCTTCGCCACCACCGGGACGACGCCGCACCACGCGTACCAACTGTACCGACAGTTGTACTGCGCGACACGGGGAGCGCTACGCGACGCGCTGCGGGCGGTCGCCGCGCAGGCGTACCCGCCGGTGCCGGAGGACCCGACGGGGTTGCTGGGCTCCGGAGCGGACGTGGCGGCCCACGCCCAGGCCGTCCGCGAAGATGGGGTGAGCCTCATCGGCCGTGTCGTCTCGTCCGACGTATGCGCGCGGCTCGTCACGTTTGCATCCGAGGCGCCGTGCATGACGCGCACGCGGTCGGGCGTGGTCCGCCACGAACGCTGGGACCGGTCGCGCCCTCTGGCCCCGACCGGCGACCTCGACGAGTCGCTCCTCGTCACGCACCCCGATGTCGCGGCCCTCGCCGCGGACCCCTCCCTTCGAGCGCTCGCGAGGGAGACGCTCGGGTGCGAGCCGGTGCTCGACCTGATCGCCATGTGGTGGAGCGCTCCGTTCGGCGGGGGACCGTCGAGCCTGTCCGCCCAACTCTACCACTTCGACATGGACCGTCCGAACTTCGTCAAGATCTTCATCTACTTGCTCGACACCGACGACACGTCCGGGCCGCACGCGATGATCCCGGGCTCCCACCGCGAGCGCCCCGCCGACCGCATGCGTGACGGGCGTCACACGGACGAGGAGGTGTATGCCAGCTTCGGTCGTGAGCGCGAGCGCCGCCTCGTCGGCCCCGCCGGCACGATGTTCGCGGAGGACACCGCGGCCTTCCACAAGGGTACCGAGCCGACCGCGCGCGAACGACTGGTCTTGCAATTCGAGTTTGCAAGCTCACTGTTCGGCGCGCCCTATCAGCGTCATCCGCGCGCCGACGTGCACCCGACGCTGCGCGCGGCGGCCGAGAAGCACCCGCGAGTGTTTCAACGCTTCTACCCGTAGACACCCGCCATCCGCTCGTGCGCCCGCGCCTCTTCACGTTACGCGCGCCCATGCGCGTCCTCCTGTGGTCCCCCTACGCCTCTTGGCACCTCCACACCTGCTACGAGGTGACCATCGCCGAGGCGCTGCGCCAACGCGGCGCCTCCGTGCACACCCTGCTGTGCAACGGGCTCTTCAACGAGTGCGACATCTACCGTCGCGGGTTGAACTGGACGCCCGAGGGTCGTCCGAGGAACGCGTGCCAACGCTGTCAGGCGCTCGCCGCCTGGGCGCAGGCCGGCGCTGACAACCCGTTCGAGTGGCTCGGCGTCTACATTCCCCGTGACCTCTACGCGCAGATCCGCTCGTTCGCCGACTCGCTGCCGACGGACGCGCTCATGACCGCCCAGTGGGCGGGGCGCCCGGTCGGCGAGTGGGCGCAGAGCTCGGCGTTCTACCAGTTCCGGATGTCGCGGTTCGAGCTCTCGGACCCCGTGGTGGTCACCAGCCTGCGCGAGCACGTGTACGGCACCGTGCTGGCGTACGAGGGGCTCACGCGAGCCTGGGACGTGATCCAGCCCGACGTCCTGTTCACCTTCAACGGACGCTTCTTCGCCCAACGTGCCGCGCTGGAGCTCGCGGCCGAGCGCGGCGTGCGCGTGATCACCCACGAGCGCGGCGTCCGGAAGAACACCTTGGCGGTGATGTCCGGCACGAACGTGTTCGAACGATCCAGCTACGATCGCGCGGGCCAGTGGGTGGACGCGCCCCTGACCGCCACCGAGGCGTACGACACCTGGTCCTGGCTGGACGACCGTCGCTACCACCGAAACCTCGCGTGGCGGCCGTTCAGCCCGAAGCCCCAGGAAGAGGACGCCCTGCGCGCGGCGCTGAGGCTCGACGCCCGCCCAATCGTGGCGGTGTTCACGTCGTCCGACGACGAGGTCGCTGCCATGCCCGCCCTCCGCGCGGGCGCGTTCCCAGACTCGATGGAGTGGATTCCGGCGTCCATCGCCGCGGCGCGGGAGATGCCCGAGGCGCAATGGGTGATCCGCATGCACCCCAACCTCGTCGGCTACGGGCAGAACGACCAGGCGCTGGAGCAGGCGCGTCGCCTCGCGCGCGACCTGCCCGAGAACGTGCGCATCGTGATGCCCGCGGACCCGATCAGCAGCTACACCCTCGCGGACATCGCGGCTGTCGGTGTGGCGTACATGACCACGCTCGGGATGGAGATGGCCGCGCGCGGGCAGCCGGTCGTCGCGGTCGCCCAGGGCTGGTACGGCGGGATGCCGATGGTGCGCTCCTGCACGAACCCCGCCGACTACGCCCGGATGATCCGTGAAGCCCTCCCCGCGCCGCGAAGCTGGAGCATCGCCGTGCAGACCTTCCGGTTCCTCAACCGCATTCACCGTGAGCGCGCCATCCCGTTCCCCCTCGTCACGGATCTCGTGAAGGGCGGCGCCGGAGAGCTCCACTGGAAGTCCCCCGACGAGCTCGCTCACGGGCGCCACCCCACGCTCGACGCCATCACCGACGCGGTGCTCACCGGCCGACACATCCTCCCCACGCCGACCGACGCCGACCGGTCCCGCTCCACCACCGCGGAGACCCGGTTCCTGCTCCGGAGCTACCCGTTCCTCGCGGAGGCGCCGGATCGCCCCGCGCCCACCGCGTGCGACGAGCTCATCGCGGAAGGCGAAGCCGCCTACGAAACGGGGGACCTCCGGCGCGCCGAGGGGGCGTTCCGGATGGCGGTGTCGCTCGACCCGGACCACCCCGAAGCCTGGCTCGACCTCGCCACGACCCTGCACGCCCGCGGCGACGCCGACCGCGAGGCGATCGGCGCGATCGCGCGCGCGATCCGCCTCGACCCGTACGATCCGCAAAGCTGGGCCAACCTCGTGAACATGCACGCCACCCGGGGTCGCACGTTCGACGCGCGGGCGCGCCTCCGGGACGCCCTCGGCCTGCTCCCCGAAGCGCCGGAGCTCGTGGCGCTCGCCGCGGAGCTCGGCATCTCCTGACGCGGCGGCCCGACCACGTTACCCCCCTCCCGTGCACGCGCGCTCCTCCGCAGAATGGATGTTCGCCCTGACGATCGTGGTCGTCGGGCTCGTCCTGTGGGGCAACGCGCGCCTCTCGGGGTTCAGCGATCTCGCCGAGGCACTGGTGAAGGACGCGGCGCGCGCCATCGGAGTCGACGTATGAACCGCCGTCCGCGCCGCGGCCAGTCCGCCGCCGAGTACATGCTCGCCATCTCGGTCGTCGCCATCGCGCTCGCTGCGGGCTTCGTGGCCTTCGGCGAGGGCATGGGCGCCGTGTTCGAGAACGTGCGCGTCACGGTGAAGCAACCCTACCCGTGAACCCCAACGACGTCGTGCTCGGGGCGCTGCTCGTCGCGGCGTGCATCACGGATGTCCGCGAGCAGAAGATCCGGAACATCCATACCTTCCCCGCCATCGTCGCCGGGTTGGTGGCGTCGCCGTTCTTCCTTCCGGCGTGGTGGTCCGGCCTCGCCGGGTTCATCGTCGCGTTTGCGCTGGCGGTGCCCGGGTGGCGCTTCGGCGGCGCCATCCGCGCGGGAGACGTGAAGCTCCTGCTCGCCGTCGGGGCCCTCACCGGCCCCGAAGTTGGGGCGCGAGCCGTACTCTGGAGCTATGCCCTCGCGTTCCCGTTCGGCCTCGCCGTGCTGCTCGCCCGCGGCCGGCTCGGGCGCCTGTGGCGGTTCTGGGTCAAGGGCGAGCGGAGCGACCCGACGCTCGTCGCGTACGGCCCCGTCATCGCGGTGGCCACGTTGCTCGCCCGCTTCTGGGACTGGCCCGACCTCGGCTGACCGCGCTCGCCCCTCGCGTTATGGCGCGCCGATGCGCAACGTCCGCCGCGGCCAGGCCACCACCGAGTACTTCGTGCTCCTCGCGGTGTTCGTCATCGCCCTCGTGGCCGCCGCATGGGTGTTCGTCCCGCTCTTCGACGACGGCGCCGAGGGTCTGGCCGACGACGCGGAAGAGCTCCTGGTCCCGTCCCGCTCCGGCATGAACGGCAAGCGCTGACGCGGGCGGCACGGGCCGACCCATGGGCGCGTGGTAGACTCCGCGGCTCCCGAGGACCGCGTGAAGAACCCCCGCGCCTTCCTGTTCGCGCTGCTGGTGTCGCTGATCGCGACCTTGATGCAGTGCCGCTACGTCGCGTCGCGAGAGACCGACCTGCTCTTCCGCTCCGAGCCGCTGAAGACCCTCGTCGCCACCAAGGACATCCCGCCGAACGTACGCGTGGACGAGACGATGATCGAGGTCAAGGAGGTGCCGCGGGACTGGCAGCAGCCCAAGGCGCTCGCCTCGATCGACGAGGCGGTCGGGCAGATCACGGCGGTGCCGATCTTCGCGGGCGAACAAATCCAAGCCGCCAAGCTCGTCAGTCCCGACGACGCGGGTCTCGCGTTCTTCGTGCCCAAGGGCTACCGCGCGGTCGCCATCGGCGTCGACGTCTACAACGCCGTCGGCGGCCACGTGAAGCCCGGCAACCACGTCGACATCCTCGGCACCTTCGACTTCGGAAGCGGCGACAAGTCCGACCTCCGCACGGTCACCCTCATGCAGGACGTGCGGGTGCTCGCCGTGGTCGACAACATCGGGAAGCCCACGACCCGCGACGTCGTGCCGATGCCGGTCGAAGGCGCCGAGCCGCCCGAGCCGCCGCCGGGCCCGAGCGAGGAGATGGGCAGCGCCGCCACCGTGCAGGTCGCCGTCAAGCCCGAAGAAGCACAGAAGCTCATCATGGCGCAAGAGCTCGGCCAGCTGACCGTCGTGCTGCGCTCGCTGTGGGAGGCCGAGGGCGCGATCACGCTCGACCAGGCCACGATCGCGAGCACCCTCGGCATCGTGCAGCAGGTCCGGTACAAGGGCCGTCCGTCCTATCGCGTGCTCGAAGGGGGCTTCTGATGCGCGCGCTCCGCTCGTTCGTGCTCGGCGTCGCGCTGCTCGCGCCGGTCGCCGCGCTGCTGTTCGCGCTCACCCCGACGGTCGAGGCCGCGGACGGCGTGCCCGACCAGGTGGTGGTCATCAACACGCAGTCCGCGGTGGACGTGCCCTATGCCTTTGGCGACATCTCCGTCGGCAGCGCGGAGATCGCGAAGGTGGTGGCGCTGCGGGAGACGCGGCAGCTCCTCGTGGCCGGCCGTGCAGAGGGCACCACCAACGTCATCATCTACGACACCCGCGGCGCGCGCCGCGACGAGTTCGAGATCACGGTCATCCCGGCCAACCTCGCGAAGGTGATGAAGAACGTCCAGGAGCTCCTCAACGACATCGAGGGCCTCTCGTTCCGCATCCTCAACGACCGCGTGTACATCCAGGGCGAGGTCAGCCTCGACGACGAGAAGGAGCGGGTGGACTCGCTCGCGGCCCGCGAGCCGCTCGTCGAGAGCATGGTGACGCTGTCGCCCATCGCGCAGAAGCTGCTCGCCGGGATGATCCAGAAGGAGATCGCCTCGCCCGGCGTGAACGTGCGGCTGATCGGCCGGCGGATCATGCTCGAGGGCGTCGTGCACTCCCAGCGCGCGTCGGAGCGCGCGGAGGCCATCGCCAAGGCCTACTACACCGACGTCGTCAACGTCCTCGAGGTGCGCGAGGTCGATCGTGTGCCCGGCAAGGCGCCGACCGTGGTGCTCATGGTGCACTTCGTGGAGATGTCGAAGACCCTCGTCGACGCCTGGGGCGTCCAGTGGTCGCCGCTCGTCGTCGACGGGCCGAGCCTGTACTACCAGCGCGACTTCACCGGCGGGACCTTCGCGGACGCCACGGGCTACGCCACGGCCGCGGTCAGCTCGCTGCTCCCGCGCATCGATCGGGCACGCGCCGCCGGGTACGTCCGCGTGCTCGAGAACCCGACGGTCTCGGTCAAGAGCGGCGACACGGCCCACGTCTTCTCGGGGCAGAAGGTGCCGTTCGTGTTCATCGAGAACGGAACGCAGACCATCCAGTTCGAAGAGGTCGGCATCACGATGGACGTGACGCCCTACGCGCAGGGCAACGACGTCGACCTCCAGGTGAAGATCGAGCAGTCGGCCCTCGGGGACAGCCTGGCGACCGGCTACCCCACGATCGACATGTCGGAGCTGACCACGTCGCAGTTCTGCCGCGCGGGCGAGAGCATCGTCATCGGCGGGCTGCATCGGCTCCGCGACCGCACGGACTACAACCGGAACCCCGACGGGGTCTACACGTCGACCGGGCTCTTCACGCTGTACAAGTCGCGGTCGTACGAGAAGAAGAAGACGCAGTTCCTCGTCTTTCTCACGCCCGAGATCCACGAGTCCAGCACGACCGCGAATCGGGAGATCCAGGAGCGGTTCAACCTCTCCGAGGTCCGACAGTAATGGCGCGCGTGGTCGCGGTGGCCGCGCCCCGCGACGGCGTCGGAAAGACGACGTTCGCGGTCAACATGGCGCTCGCGCTGCTCAAGGAGACGCAGGAGCGCGTGCTGCTCGTCGAGGGCGACCGCTTCGGAGCGGGAGACGTGACGTCCCTCCTCGGCCTCGCCGAAGCGCGATCGGTCGCGGACTTCGCGCCGTACCTCGCGCAGCTGACCCCCGAGACGCTCGGTCCGTACATCGCCGCGCACGCCTCCGGGCTCGGCGTGGTGCCGCTCGCCGCCACGCCTGCGGCGGCCGAGGCGGTCGATCGCGCCGCGTTCGGCGCCTTCCTCGACCTCGTGGGGCCCCTCTGCGGCTACCTCGTGGTCGACTGCGCCGCCGGCGCCGACCCGCTCGCGATGGCGGCGTTCGAACGGTGTGCCGGCATCTTCACCGTCACGACGCCCGACATCACGGTGTTGACGGCCACCGCCCGCTTCGTCGAGGAGCTGCAACGCATGCAGTTCCCTCAGCAGCTCGTGAAGATCGTCCTCAACCGCCTCGACGCGGCCGGGCCGATCACCAAGGACATCGCGGTCGGACGCCTCAACCGGCCGGTCCTCGTGACGCTGCCCAAGAACGACACCCTCTGCGCGAACGCCGCCGCCCGCGGCGCCCCGTTCGTCGTCGAGAGCCCGCGCGAGAGCCTCTCGCGCCACTACGACGAGCTCGCGCGCCAGCTCGTCGAGAAGGGCGTGCTCGAGCAGCTCTCCCAGACGGCGCGCCCCCGCGACGTCGCCGTGGCGGAGCTGCGGCAGCGCGCGGAGGCCTCCAAGCAGCAGCAGCCCGGCTGGATGCGCGCCCGCGGCAACCGCGCCCGCGGCTCCTCCGACAACGACGGCCGCAACGCCCTGAAGGCGATCATCCACAAGCGCCTCGTCGAGGTGCTCGACCTCAAGAAGCTCGACCGAGAGCTCGCGAACAACCAGGATCGCGACGCGGTGCTGCGCCAACGCGCGGAGGCCGCCGTGTCCCGCCTGCTCGACGAAGAGGGCGGCCACGTCACCGACCGGAACGAGCGCGTGCGCATCGTGAAGGAGGTCATCGACGAGGCGCTCGGGCTCGGCCCGCTGGAGGAGCTCCTCGCCGACGAGCGGGTCACCGAGGTCATGGTCAACGGCCGCACGCACGTCTTCGCCGAGATGGGCGGCAAGCTGCACCGCACCGAGCACCAGTTCACCGACGACGCCCAGCTCCTCGCGGTCATCGAGCGCATCGTGCAGCCCCTCGGCCGTCGCATCGACGAGAAGTCCCCCATGGTCGACGCGCGGCTCCCCGACGGCAGCCGTGTCAACGCGGTCATCCCGCCGCTCGCGATCGACGGTCCGAGCATCACCATCCGAAAGTTCGCGAAGAAGCCCTACGAAGTGGCGGACCTCGTACGCTTCGGCGCGTTCACCCCCGAGCTCGCCGATCTCCTGCGCGCGTGTGTCGAAGCGCGGCTCAATGTGCTCATCAGCGGCGGCACGGGGTCCGGCAAGACCACCCTGCTCAACGTGTTGTCGAGTTTCATCCCGGAAGACGAGCGCATCGTCACCATCGAGGACGCCGCCGAGCTCCAGCTCAAGCAGCCCCACCTCGTGCGCCTCGAGTCGCGCCCGGCGAACATCGAGGGCGTCGGGGAGGTGAAGATCCGCGACCTCGTGAAGAACTCGCTGCGCATGCGTCCGGACCGCATCGTCGTCGGCGAGTGTCGCGGCGCCGAAGCGCTCGACATGCTCCAGGCGATGAACACCGGCCACGACGGCTCGCTCACCACCGTACACGCCAACTCTCCCCGCGACGCCATCGCCCGCCTCGAGACGCTCGTCATGTTCGCCGGGTTGGACCTCCCGAGCCGCGCCATCCGCGAGCAGATCGCGGCCGCGGTCCACATGATCGTGCAGACCACGCGCATGTCCGACGGCTCGCGCAAGGTCATCGCGGTGTCCGAGGTGACCGGGATGGAAGGGCAGACCATCACCCTCCAGGACGTGTACGTCTACAAGCAGTCCGGGGTCGACGGGAACCGGAAGGTGGTCGGCCAACACGTCGCGACTGGCTTCGTGCCGAAGTTCGTCCCGAAGCTCGAGGCCCTCGGCATTCGGCTTCCGCAGGGGATCTTCCAGCAGCGGCCCGACAGCGTGCCGCGAGGGCGGTCCTGAGTGGGGGAGGTCCTCCCGAAGTTCTGGGACGCATGGACGCTGATGTGGGCGTTCGGCCTCGCCGTGGGCGGGCTCGCGTGGTTCGGGGCGGCGTTCACCTCGGCGGACTGGGTGTGGCGACGCTTCGAGGACGCGACGTCCGGGTACGTCCGCTGGATGCGCGCCCAGTTCGACCGCATGTTCCTCGATGTTCCGGCTTCGTGGTGCAGCGCGTCGATCGTCGCCAGCGTGCTGGTGTTCGCGGCGCTCGGCCTCCTGCTCACCTCCGGGCTGCCGTGGGCGCCGTGGGGCTACCACATCATCCGCGCGCTCCTCGTCGCCATCCTCGTGTTCGGTCCCTTCGGCCTGCCGGTCGGGTACAACCTCCCGCGCTTCGTGGTCGAACGGATGTGGGACCGCCGCCTCCAGCTCTTCGAAGACCAGATGCTCGACGCGCTCGCGTTCATGTCCAACGGCCTGAAGTCGGGGTTGTCCCTGCTTCAATGTATGGACATGGTGCGCGACGAGCTGCCCGACCCGATCGCGCAGGAGTTCGCGCTGACCCTCAATGAGCAGCGCCTCGGCGTGCCGCTCGAAGAAGCGCTGCTCAACCTCGAGCGCCGAGTCGGGAGCGAAGACATCCAGATCGTCGTCACGAGCATCAACATCCTGCGCGTGTCCGGCGGGAACCTGAGCGAGACGTTCGACACCGTCGCCGCGACGATCCGCGAGCGGAAGAAGGTCGAAGGGAGAATCGCGAGCCTGACCGCGCAGGGGGTCGCGCAGGGCGTCGTGATCACGGCGATGCCGTTCGTGCTGGCGTTCGTCCTCTACTTGATGGACCCGGTGCTCATCTCGCGCCTGTGGACCACGTGGCTCGGCTGGGTGTTCCTGCTCGTCATGCTCGCGCTGCAGATCACCGGCGGCTGGATGATCCGTCGGTTCGTCACGATCCGGGTCTGAAGCCGTGGCGACGCCGGCGGCCACGCTCTCCGTCCTCATCGCCGCCGGAGGTCTGCGCGCCGGCACGACCACCGACGTGGTCGTGGCGGTCGACGTGCCGCGAGGGTGGCACGTCTACTGGCAGAACCCCGGCCAGAGCGGACTTCCGACGGAGGTGACGCTCACGACCGACCCCACGTTCGTCGTCAGCGGCCCCGACTGGACCGCGCCGACGCGCTTCGTGACCGATGGGCTGACCAGCTACGGCTACGGCGAGCGGGCAGCGGCGGTGCATCGAGTCGCCGTGCCGGCGCAGGCCGCAGGATGGACCTCGATCGAGGCCACGGGCACGTGGTTGTTGTGCAAGGACGTCTGCGTGCGTGGCGAAGGTCGCGTCGTGTCTCGCGCGCGCGTGCGCCCGCCCGGCCCCGTCCGGCCCCACCCCGCGCGGCGCGACCTGCCCGCCCCCTTCGCGGAGTCGGGCGGATCCGCTTCCTTCGCCGAGGGCGCGCTGCGGGTCGACGTCCCGGGGGCCGGGCCGTACGAGCTGTTCCCGACCGTGCCGTTGGAGTCCGTATGGGCGCCCACGTCGGCGGTCGACGCCGCGGGCCTGCACGTGCGCGCGCGGCTGACCGAGGTACCTCCGAACACGCAGCTCGTGATCACGCGGGGCGCCGGGCCCTCCCGCCGCGCCTGGGTGCTCGACGTCGCAACCCTCTCTCCGGAGTGACCATGTTCGCCTTCTTCCTCGCCAGCTCCCTCCTCGCGCACGCGGGCGGCGCCGCGCCCACCACCACGAGCCCCGCGCCGGCGGCCGCGCCCGCAGCCCGCGTGGGCGCGCCCGCGCCCGACTTCACCCTCACCGACCTCACGGGCAAGCCCCTGAGCCTCGGGCAGTTCAAGGGCAAGACCGTGGTGCTCGAGTGGTTCAACCCCGAGTGCCCGTTCGTGGTGTACGCCCACGGCCAGGGTGGGCCGCTCGCGTCGCAGCCGGCGCGCGCGAAGGCCGCGGGCGTCGTGTGGCTCGCCGTCAACTCCGGCGCTCCGGGCAAGCAGGGCCACGGCCTGCCGCGCAACGCGGAGGCGGTGAAGACCTACGGCATCGACTACCCCGTGCTCCTCGACGAGTCGGGCGCCGTGGGGCACGCCTACGGCGCCACCACGACCCCGAACGTGTTCGTGGTGGACCCGAAGGGCACCCTCGTGTACGCCGGCGCGCTCGACAACGCGCCCCTCGGCAAGCCCGATGGCGCCCCCGTCAACTACGTCGACGCGGCCCTCGCGGACCTCGCGGCCGGCCGCCCGGTGAAGACGGCGACCACGAAGCCCTACGGCTGCGGCGTGAAGTACGGGAGCTGAGACCTCGGTCTCAGACCTCGGACTCGGCCCGGAGCTCCTGCGCCCAGCGGAAGAACCGGCAGTTCGCGAGTTGGCGCACGGTCTTGATCTGGAAGGCCCGCTCGAGCAGCGCGGCCTGGCGATCCGACAGGCCCTGGAGCACGGCCACGGGGGAATCGGCGATCTCGGCGCAGGACTTGCCCTCGCCGGCCTTGTCGACCCACTTGGGGTCGACGACGGCGTCGCCGCCCGCCACGATCGCCACCGCCCACTTCGGGTGGTGCAGGCCGGCGAACGCGCGGATGGTCGTGACCCCGAACGCCTCGGACATCGCCGCGGCGTCGTCGTCGGTGACGCCCTTGAGCGCCGCGATGGAACCGGAGAGCACCTGCTCGAGGTTGAGGTCGTGGGCGGCCTTGTCGAGATAGTCCTGGTTCATACTGTATTCCTTTGGCTGTAGCGCTCGGGACGTCCGCGCGCGCGGGGACGATACCACCATCCTGGTCTGAACATGCGTTCCGTAACGGACACGCTACATTGACCCACATGCCGTTCACGCTCGCCACGAAGTTCGCGCCCGCCGGCGATCAACCCGCCGCCATCGCCCACCTCATCAGCGGGCTCGAGCGGGGGGACCCCCACCAGGTCCTCCTCGGCGCGACCGGCACCGGCAAGACGTTCACCATCGCGAACGTCATCGCGGCCTACAACCGCCCCACGCTCATCCTCGCGCACAACAAGACCCTCGCGGCGCAGCTCTTCGGCGAGATGAAGGCGCTCTTCCCCAACAACGCGGTCGAGTACTTCGTCAGCTACTTCGACTATTATCAGCCCGAGGCGTACGTCCCGTCTTCCGACACCTACATCGAGAAGGACAGCCTCATCAACGAGCACATCGACAAGCTGCGGCACTCCGCCACCCGCAGCCTGTTGGAGCGCAACGACGTCATCATCGTGGCCAGCGTGAGCTGCATCTACGGCCTCGGGTCACCCGAGGCCTACGACGGCATGGTGCTGCAGCTCGAGCCGGGCCAGACGATCGAGCGGCGACAGCTCCTCGCGCGGCTGGTGGAGCTCCAATACCAGAGGAACGAACAGGATCTCGGGCGCGGCACCTTCCGCGCCCGCGGCGACGTCATCGAGATCGTGCTCGCGCACGAGTCCGATCGCGCCATGCGCATCGAGCTGTTCGGCGACGAGATCGAGGCGATCCACAGCTTCGACCCGCTCCGCGGGCGCAAGCTCGAGCGGCTCGACAAGCTGTGCATCTACCCGGCGTCCCACTACGTCACGCCGAGAGAGCGCCTCGATCGCGCCATCGCGTCCATCCGCGACGAGCTGCTGGAACGCCTGACGGACCTCCGCGACAAGGGCCTGCTGCTGGAGGCGCAGCGCCTCGAGCAGCGCACCACCTTCGACCTCGAGATGATCGAGCAGCTCGGCTTCTGCAACGGCATCGAGAACTACTCCCGACACCTCACCGGCCGCGTGCCGGGCCATCCACCCCCGACGTTGATCGAGTACTTCCGTCGCGAGTGGCTGCTCATCGTCGACGAGAGCCACGTGACCATCCCGCAGCTCGGCGGCATGTACACCGGCGATCGCGCGCGAAAGGAGACCCTCGTGAAGTACGGGTTCCGGCTGCCGAGCGCGCTCGACAACCGGCCGCTCATGTTCCAGGAGTTCTTCAGCGGCGTCCACCGCGCCATCTACGTGTCGGCCACCCCGGCGGCGTGGGAGCTCCAGCAGGCGGGCGGCATCGTCGCCGAGCAGGTCATCCGCCCCACGGGCCTGCTCGACCCGATCATCGAGGTGCGACCAGCCACGCACCAGGTCGACGACCTCCTCGGCGAGATCCGTGACACCGTCGCGCGCGGCTTCCGGGTGCTCGTCACCACCCTGACGAAGCGCATGGCCCAGGAGCTCACCGACTACTGGCACGAGCTCGGCGTGAAGGTGAAGTACCTGCACTCCGACATCGACACCCTCGAGCGCATGCAGATCCTGCGCGAGCTGCGCCTCGGCGACTTCGACGTCCTGGTCGGCATCAACCTGCTCCGCGAGGGGCTCGACCTGCCGGAGGTCGCGCTCGTCGGCATCCTCGACGCGGACAAGGAGGGGTTCTTGCGGAGCGGCACCTCTCTGATCCAGACCATCGGCCGCGCGGCCCGAAACGCCGAGGGGCGCGTCATCCTCTACGCCGACACCGTCACGCCCTCCATGCGCCTCGCGATCGGCGAGACCGACCGGCGTCGCGCGAAGCAGATGGCCTACAACGCCGAGCACGGCATCACGCCGCAGACCATCCTGAAGAACATCGACAGCCCGCTCGCGGCGCTGTTGGACGCCGACTACGTCAAGGTGCCGAAGGACAAGACGGAGCTCGCGTCGATGCCGGACGTGAGCGTCGAGCAGATCCCCGCGCAGCTCAAGCGACTTCGCTCCGAGATGAAGGCCGCCGCCGCGAAGCTCGACTTCGAGCGCGCGGCCGAGCTGCGCGACCGCATCCGGTCGATCGAGTCCCTCGCGATGAACCTGGGCGGTGATCTGCCGGCGTGACAGGCGCCGCGGGCGCTCAGCCTGCGCGCGTGCCGTCCCCGCACAACACCCGGACGTGCAGGTGATCGCGGTGGTTCGGCGCGTGACGCACGACGCCGCGGAGCGACCAGGCGTCGCGTGAGCCGTCGGCCACGAAGATGCGGTTCGCCTCGGCCTCGCTGAGCAGGCCGGAGCGCAGCACGTAGCTGCGGATGGCCGCGATGTGCCCGTGATCGAGGAGGATGAAGTCGACGAGGCCCGTGTCGAGCATCGTGCGGATCATCAACCAAGTGGCCTCGACGTCGAGCGTGCTGGGCGTGAGGTCGACGAACATGTGCGGGGACTGCCAGGCCCCCTTCTTGTAGATCCCCACGTCCGCGTCGATCCCGCCGCGGTGCGACAAGTGCCCGGACAACGGGCCGCCGTTGCGGCGAGAGATGTCGCCGACCACGAACGGCGACGCGTTCGGCATCGCCCAGGTCATGTGGCGGCCGGTGGAGACGAGCAGGTCGACCATCTGCTGCGTGCCCCAGGACGCGTCCGGCTGGGTGCGCGAGTAGAAGAACGGCAGCTCGGGGAGCTGGACGCCCTCGCGGAGGAAGTCGCTCGAGCACCCGGACGTCGCCGTGTCGCCCCCGGTGTCCGCCGGCTCGAACGCGGAAAGCTCACCTTCGAGCGACGGACCGAACTCGGCCGCGGCGAGGGTGGCGATGAGCGCGAGGGCGAGGGACAGACAGGGCTCCGAGGGTGAGCCCGGACCTTACCGCCTCTCCGGAGTCCCAGGCAAGGCCCGGGTGCGCAGAATTTTACGCAGGTGCGTCGCCCGCGGCCCACCTCCGCGGATCGTTTGCCCCCAAAGATCAGCCGCCGGTCGCGCTTCTCGACGAGTGGCGCGTCGGCCGCTTCCCCGGATCTTTTTTCTGACGGGAGGCGCGGACCCGACCGTGCCGGGCGTCGCGCGCGGCGACCGTCGGCGCGGCCTCACGTTAGCGTCAGGTATGAAAACGATCCTCGTCGGCGGCGGCCCCGCCGGGCTCTACTACGGCATCCTCGCGCGAAAGGCCGATCCCGCCCACGAGGTGGTCGTGCTCGAACGGAACGCCCCGGGCGACACCTTCGGCTGGGGCGTGGTGTTCTCCGCGCAGACCCTCGGCGGGCTGCGCGAGGCCGACCCCGAGTCGTACGCGGCGATCGAGGCGAGCTTCGCGTACTGGGACGACATCGACGTGGTGGTGGACGGCCACGTGTCGCGCTCGACCGGTCACGGCTTCTGCGGCATGTCCCGCTTGCGCCTGCTCGACATCCTCGAGCGGCGCGCGGTGGAGCTCGGCTGCGACGTGCGGCACGGCGTCGACGTCGCCGACGTGGAGTCCCTCCGGCGCGAGTGCGACCTGCTACTCGCGGCTGACGGCGTCAACAGCCGCATCCGCGAGCGTTACGCCGACACCTTCCGGCCCACCGTCGACTGGCGCCACTGCCGCTTCGCCTGGCTGGGAATGGACCGCGCCCTCTCGGCGTTCACGTTCTACTTCCGCCGGGACGACCACGGTTGGTGGACGGTCCACGCGTACCCGTTCGACGCGACCCGCAGCACCTTCATCGTCGAGGGTCGGGCAGAGACGTGGCGCGCGGCCGGCCTCGAGGGCGCCGACGAAGAGACCACGATCGCGTACTTCGAGCGCCTCTTCGCGGACGACCTCGCGGGCGCCCGCCTGCTGCGCAACCGCACGATCTGGCGCACCTTCCCGACCATCCGCAACGCACGGTGGCGCCACGAGAACGTGCTGCTCATGGGCGACGCGGTGCACACCGCGCACTTCAGCATCGGCAGCGGCACGAAGCTGGCGATGGAAGACGCGATCGGGCTCGTGGACACCATGCGCGCCCACCCCGGGGCGCCCATCGCGGAGGTGCTCGACGCGTACGAGGCGACCCGGCGCCCCGAGGTCGAGCGGCTCCAGGCGGCGGCGCAGACCAGCCTCGAGTGGTTCGAGGCGGTCGACCGCCACATCCTGCTCGATCGCGACACCTTCGCCTTCTCCCTGCTGACGCGGAGCAAGCGAATCACGTGGGACGAGCTGGAGAAGCGTGATCCGGCGTTCATCGCCGGCACCCGCGCACGGTGGGACGGCGCCCCGGCGGGCTTCACGCCCTTCCGTCTGCGCGACGTCGAGCTTCCGAACCGCGTCGTGGTGTCGCCGATGTGCCAGTACACGGCCCTCGGGGGCCTCGTGAACGACTGGCACCTCGTCCACCTCGGCGGGCGCGCGATCGGCGGCGCCGGCCTGGTCATGGCGGAGGCGACCGCGGTGTCCCCCGACGGCCGGATCACCCCGGGCTGCGCCGGCTTGTGGACCGACGCCCAGACGGAGGCGTGGACCCGAATCGTCCGCTTCGTCCACGCCCACAGCCCGGCGAAGATCGGCGTGCAGCTCGCCCACGCCGGCCGCAAGGGCGCCTGCGAGGTGCCCTGGGAGGACGGCGGGCGGCCTCTGCCGGCAGACCGCGCCTGGGAGCTGCTCGCGCCCTCGCCGATCGCGTGGAACGCGCTCAGCCAGGTGCCACGCGCGATGTCCGAGACCGACATGGAGCGCGTGCGAGAAGACTTCGTGCGCGCCTCCGTGCGCGCCGACGAGGCCGGCTTCGATCTCGTCGAGCTGCACCTCGCGCACGGCTACCTCCTGAACACGTTCGTCTCGGCGCTCACGAACCACCGTCGGGACCGGTGGGGTGGCGACCTCGAGGGTCGGCTCCGCTTCCCGCTCGAGGTCGTGCGCGCGGTGCGCGCGGCGTGGCCGGCCCACAAGCCGTTGTCGGTACGGATCTCGGCGACCGAGTGGGCGGAGGGTGGGCACACCGACGACGATCGTGTCGCCATCGCCCGCGCGCTGGTGGAGGCCGGCGCGGACGTGATCGACTGCTCCGCGGGCGGCGTCGTGCCGTGGCAGCAGCCCGTATACGGACGGATGTACCTCGTTCGTTTCGCGGAGCTCATCCGCAACGCCGTCGGCGTCCCCGTCATCGCGGTCGGCAACGTCCAGGACATGGACCAGGTCAACACGATCGTCGCCGCGGGGCGCGCGGACCTCGTCGCGCTCGCGCGCGCCCACCTCGCCGACCCCGTGCTCACCCAGCGCGCCGCGGCGCACTACGGCGTCGACGTGCCCTGGCCCTCGCAGTACCTCGCCGCCCGGCCGTCGCGCCGCAAGGGAAGCTAACGCGCCGCGCCGCGCCGTCGCGTCAATCGAAGACCTGGAAGTTCCAGAAGCTCGCGCCCTGCGCGTGTCCGCTCGCCGTGAGGCGGTCGTAGTCCTGCTGGGCGCGCCACACCGCCCGCTCGAGGCCGTTGCCGGCGGCGTCCGCGCCGGCGCAGCCGGCCTCGGCGAGGCGGGCCTCCGCGTCGTGGACCATCGACCGCACGACGTCCACGTGCCCCTGCTCGTGGCGTCGGAGCGCGACGCTCCAGGCGTGCCAGTCCTCCACGAGCCCCGCGTCGGCCTCGTCCGGGGGCTCCCACTCGGGCAGGCGCACGGTGATGTCGGCGTCCACGACCGCCCCCGCCACCTCGCACGTGTCCGCCGACGTACGCGTCCACTGCCAGGCGAGGCGCCAGGTCGTCACCGAGCTGACGAGGTTCCCCCGGTCATCCCGAGGACACCGCCGCATGCACGACTCGAGGAGCTCGACGCGGTCGGCGCCGTCGAGGGTGTACCAGTCCACGACCGCGCCCACGATCGGCTCCGGCGCAGGAGCCGTGGCGACCACCGGGCGCACGCATCCGAAGAGGACGAGGAGAGCGGCCATGCACCCAGGCTACACGTGCGCGTCGCGGACCGCGGGAGAATCCGACGAGCGGGTCACATGTCGTGGTCGCCCTCGCGGGAGCCGTACATCGTCAGGGTCAGGTACTGCGTGTCGACGTGGCAGGCGTCCCCCGTGACGTTCACGCTGTCGGTCGCCCAGTACCGAGTCGCGCCGCCGTCTTCGCTCCCGACCACGGCCTGCGCCTCGACGGTCACGACGCCGCGCCGGTCCCACCCGGCCACCCAGCGGTCGCACGCGTCGTCGCCGCACTCGGCGGGGCGGGGATCGCCGCCGTCGAGGCGCCACGTGACCTGCTCCCCCGAAAAGGTCTGACCGTCGACGTCGACCACGTCGACCACGACCGACGGAACCGCGTCCGCCGTACAGCCCCACCCGGTGTCCGAGAGCCCGGCGCTCGACGAGGACACGCCCTTGTCGTCGATGATCCAGATGCAAGCGAACAAGAGGGAGAGGAACATGCGGCACCCCGGCTGCCCGGCATTCTACACACGGCGGGCGTCACCCGCCGCGACGACCATGTCACAACCGTTCAAGGCCGCGAGGCGCTCCAAGGCGTCGCGGAGGGCGTCGGGGTCCGCCGCCCCGTCCACCCGCTCGACCACGAGGCACGACCCGTCTCGCCGAGCCTCGACGCGGCCGACGAGGGCGCCCCGATGCAGCATCGGGCAGGTGTAATACCCGTAGATCCGCTTCGCAGCGGGCTTGTACACTTCCCAGACATAGTCGAAGTCGAAGGCGAAGCGCACCAGCGCGCGGTCCCACACCAGCGGATCCAGCGGGCCGAGCACGCGCAAGCGCCCGTCGTCGGCCGGAGGCTCCGCCACGTCCGGCACGCGGAGATACGGTCGCCCCCCGATGCTGACGGCGCACAAGCGCCCATCGCGCACGAGGCGATCCACGGTGCCGTCCGTGCGGGCCGACGCCAGCACCGACCACGCGGGGCCCGTGGCGCGGGCGAGCAGGCCCGCGGTGCGCACCCGCTCGACCAGCTGAACTTCCTCGAAGTGACCGTCGAACGGCGCATCTGCCCACTCCGGCAGGGCGCGCTCCGGAACGTCGTACACGCGCCGTCCGCGCGCGTCGCGGCCGGACGCCACCACCGCGCAGCGCGTCCACAGCACCTCCAGGGCGAGGGCGGTGACCTTGCCGGTGCCGCGCCAGCCGTGCCAATCGAGCGGGGGCACGTCGCCCCGATCCGTGAGCTCCGACGGCGTCGCCGCCGCGCCGCGCTCCCGCAGCTCGGCCAACACCTCCGCGATCGTGTCTTCCAACACGCGAGCAAGGCGCTCTGCGCTCCTCCACCAGCCGGGCTCGCCGGCGCGCTGCCGATAGGCCGGCCAGTGCCGGGCATCGATCAGGCAACGCTCCTTCGCGAAGTGCTCGAACGCGACCCCCCGCGTGGATCGGTGGGCTGCGCCGCGATGAACCCCGTCCACCCGCGCGGCCACCACGAGGTCCGCGTTGGCGCCGCAACGATCGATCGGGTCGAGCTGGATGCAGCCCAACCGGGCGAGCAAGCCCGGTACCGCGGACTCGCCCACGCCGTGCACCGACCCGAGACCCGCGGCGCCGAGCAGCAGGCGCCGCGCCGCCTCCGGCGAGAGCGTCGGAGGCGTCATCCCGTCGCCCGAACTACTCGGCGCCCGGCTCGAGCGCCGCCGCCGCCGCCTCGGAGAGCTGCGCGTCGTCGATCGGGGCCGACGCGTCGTCGCCACCGTCACGCGCGAAACCGTTGTCGTCCGCGCGTTCGCCGCCGTCGGCCTCGACAACCTCGTTGCCCAGGTCCGCGGCCTCGGCGCCCGCGGTCTCGGCGGCCTCCGAGCCGTCGACAGACGCGCCGTCGACAGCCGTGCCGTCGGCGGACACGCCGTCGCCCGGAGCGCCCTCGGCCGCGCGCTCGCCGCCGCGGCCGCGTCGGCGGCGCTGCGTCGTCTTGCCCGGCTCGCGCCGCATGCCCGCGGCGGACGCCGCCGCCTGCGCCGCTTCGACCGCCGCCGCCTCTTCCGCGGCCTTCTGCATGTGGGCGAAGGCGCCGCTCTCGATCAGGACGCGCATGCGACCGATCGCCTCTTCGTAGCGACCGCGGGCCTTGCTGTCCTTCTGGCTGCGCTCGACCGCGCGCTGGAACTCGGACAGGGCCAGGAACGGGTTCTGCATGGCCCACGCGAGCTCGCCACGGACGTAGAACGCCGAGTGGCAGGACGGCTCGTTGCGCACCGCGCGGTCGAGGAGCTGACCCGCTTCGACGAGGTCGCCCTTGCGGATCGCCACGCGCGCGAGCTCCACGAGCGGCATCGCCGCGCGATCGTCGAGCTTGGTCGCCTTCTTGAGCGCCCACGACGCCTGGTCCAGGTCGCCCTCGCGGTCGATCAACATGCGGCCCAGGTACAGCAGCGCCGCGTAGGACTTGCCGTCCGCGGTGATCGCGCTGGTCAGGAGCTCCTGCGCCGTCGCGGCGCGCGCGTCGTCGAGCTCGCCACGCTCGATGATGAGGGCGCCGAGCCGCCCCATGTGGAGCGGGCTCTCGGGATCCAGGCGGCGCGCCTCGGTGAGCGCGGCCTCGGCCGCCTCGTACCCGGCGGCGCCCTGGCGCATGTGGATCTCGCCGAGGAGGCCGTAGGTGTCCGGCATCATGGGCTCGAGGTCCATCGCCACCTTGAGCGTCGCGACTGCCTCGTCGAACTTGTTCTGGTCGACGAGGATGCCGGCAAGGCGGCGGCGCAGGCGGGCATTCTCGGGGAACACCACGATGGCGCGCTCGAGCGCCGCGGCGGCGCGCCCACGGCCACCCGAACGGGACTGATGCCAGTTGGCTTCGAGGTGGAACGCCTCGGGCGTCGGCGCCTTCGTCTGGGCGCCCTCGAAGACCTCCTGCACCAGCTCGGGCGCGGCCTTCGTCGCCACGCCGAGCTCGGCGCGGAGCAGGTGGAGCTCGGTGTTCGCCGGGTCCATCTTCAGGGTCTCGGCGAGGCGCTGCTCCGCGAGGTCGAAACGCGGCTTCTTGCTGCGCACCATGCCACGGATCGACTCGAGGGCCGGGTCGTTGTCCGGGTAGGGCATGCGGTGACGGTTGCGGATGCGGTGCGCCTCGAACAGGAGGCGGTTGCCCTCCTGGGCGAGGACGAGCTTCTGGAGCCCCTCGGCCGCTTCTGCACGGCGGACGTAGTGATCGCCCAACGCCTCGAGCAGGGCGTAGTCGCTCGTCTCGCGGTGGGGGAGCTGCGCGTGCACGAGCGGGTGCACGTGCCATTGGCGCTCGCCGCCGGTCTCCGGGAGCTGGTCGAGCAGACCGCGCGCCTGGAGAGACAGGCGGACGTCGCGATCGATCTCGATGAACTTCGCGTCGGCCGCGGTGTACGGCAGGCGGAAGTGCGCGATCTGGGTGAGGGCGGCACGCTCCGCGTCGCTCAGCGACTCGAGCTGCTTCTGAACGCGGCGCTTGACCGGCTCGAGGTCCTCGACGGCGTCGAGGCGCATGAACTTCTTGTTGGCGAGGAGCTCGTCGCGGTGCTCGGGGTCACGCACGGCCACGGCGAACATGCGCGCCGCGAACGGGTGGCCGTGGATGCGCTCGTGGATGTCGCCGAAGTTGTCGCGCGCGAAGTCCTCGACGCGGTACGCGTCGAAGATCGCGTGCAACTCCCTGCCCTTCAGGCCGGCGAGGGGCAGTACGCGAAGCTCCGCGCCCTCCCCTTCGCGGTAGAAGCGGGGGCGAACGCTGCTCAGGAACACCACCCGCGCGCGCCCGAGGAGCAGCGCGCGAAGGAGCAGCTCGAACCTGCTCTCCCGATGGAAGGTGCCGTCCCGCCGGAGCACGTGCTCCAGGCGGTCGACCACCATGACGGTGTCCTTCAGGGCGGCCAGGACGTCGGCCGCGAGCGCGGCGAGCGCCACGGGCGCCGGGCGGGAGTCGGGGGAGCGCAGGGCTTCGGCGAGGCGGCCGTCGCCGGCCTTCTCGCCGGCGAGCGCGATGCGCGCGAGGAGCGCGTCGGTCTCGCAGCCCCAGCCCACGAGGAAGTCCGGGATTCGCGTGTACGGCTGTCCCGTGAGCGCCTGCTCGACGAGCCACCGCTTGCCGACGCCCGGAGGGCCGCTCACGACGACGGGCCCGCCGGCGGCGAGCATCTCGCGGAGCTGCGGGAGCTCTTCCTCGCGACCGACGAACGCGGCGCGGGGGGCGCCACCCTTCCGCTTGTCCTTGTCCTTGTCCTTGGGCTCCTCGGCGGCCACGACGGCCGGCACGGACGCCGCGGGCACGGGCAGCGAGAAGAGGAACTCCTTCGCCTTCTTCTTTTCGTGGTCGAACTTCAACATCCGCAGCGCCGCCGGGAGGTTGAAGGGGTTGAACGCACGCGCCACGACGACGAGGCGCGGCTTGTGCTTGGCCTCCGCGACGGCGATGGCGATGGCGTTGAGCCCCGCCGCGTCCGTCGTGTCCGCCTCGACGAGGGCGATGACGCCCCCATCGCGCGAAAGCGCGGGCGCGAGCGCCTCGACGCTCGGCAGGAGCGCCGGGGGTACCGGCTCCCCCGCGAGCACGATGCTCGGGATCGAGTTTCGGCGACGCAGCTCGCCCACGGTGTCGGCGTCTTGGAGGGCTCGCGCCCCGAAAACGAGGACGCAACGCCCTTCTTGGATGGCAGTCTCGACGCGGTTCATGCCTGTTCCTTCGTCCTTGGGCCCGGAAGCCCGGCGGCATAACGTGTTCCCACGCGGGGCGTGACCCCGTTGTCGATCGCGACGTCGTCAGGGGAACGCGGGAAACCCCAAACCGGCGCTGCGGCCACAGGTACGCGCGACCGCGGCCATTCGCAGGATGTGGGCATCCCAGGGGCTGTCGCCGATCGCGAACACCGGACGGTCGGTGATCCACCGCCGACACTCCAGCGGCTTTCCCTCGGCGCAAGACGCCGGCTCGTCGACCTCGTCCGTGAGCAGGCCGTCGGCCACGCGGAGCCGCACGCCGACCACGTTCGGGATGCCGAGGCGCGCGCCGCACGCGCGGCCGAGGACCTCCGCGCTCCCGGTCAGGATCCAGACCCGGTGGCGCCGCCCGACGGCGGCCGCGAGCGCCGCGACCGCCGGGTTCGCGGTCACCTCTCCGCTCGCCCACGCGGCGTCGACGAGGCGGTCGACCTCGGACGCCGAGAGCCCGGCGAGCGCCTGGGCGGCCGCCACCGCCTGCGGGTAGGGCTCCAGGGCGAGGTATGCCCCCCACGGGTCGTCGTCACCAAGGATCGACCTCGCCTTTTCCGGGAGGGGGCCGGCGGCCAGGCGCGCGCGCAACACCGCCTCGCCGATGTCCTCGTTCAGCAGGGTGCCGTCGAGGTCGAAGACCGCCTCTCCCGGGGGGAGGGCGTCCAGCGCGACGAGCACCGGATGATCGGCGGGGATCGGGGCGAATGGGTCGAGGGTCACGAGTGTTGCAGCCTCCCGAGCAAGCGTTCGACCTCGAGGTGGGCCTCGGCCTCGGCTTCGGCTTCGAGGCCGGCCTCTTCGAGCTGCCCGATGTCGTCCGCGAGGTGGGTGAGCGCGTCGTCGACGACCGACGGATCGACGCGGCCCGCGAGCTCGTTGAGCTCGGCGAGCGCACGGGACACCTCTTCGAGCAGCGGCCCCGGGCCGACGGCGCCGACCTCGGCGGGTCCCGAGTCCGCGACGCGGAGCGTCTGGAAGTGATCCCCGAGGAACGTGAGGTTGTCGGCGAGGTGATCCATGCATTCGGCGAGCTCCGCGTACGCGGCGTTCACCGCGGCGCGCTCCCGGTCGATCGAGCCCTGGACCTCGACCTCCGCGTCCATCTCGTCCGGCGGCGGCGGGACGGTGTCCTCGAGCTCACGCGCCCGGGCCGACACGACCTCGAGGTACGCCCGCACCGACGACGCCGCGTCCTCGTACTGCCGGGCGGCGGCGTCCAGATCGACCCCGGCCGAGCTGGGCTGCGGAAGCGCGTCGAGCACGGGCCGGCGGCGCGCCGTGATCGCGAGGTGCACGCGAAGGAGCAGGATCGCCCGGGTCTTCCACACCAGCGCCAGCACCCGCCGCATGCTCGCCGAACGACGATGCAGCAGGTTCGCGTCGGACTCGTACTTGCGAGCGAGGGCCTCACGACCCTTCGCGCCGAACTCATCGCGGCGTTGTTCGAGGATCTTTCGCTGCGTGTCGACCACCCCGATCCGCTCGCGCAACGAGGTCTGGAGGCGCTCGAGGCGAGCGGGGTACTCCGACAGGTCCGCCGTGACGGGCGCGGCGATGCGGGCCGGGGCTGCGCCGCGGAGCGTCCGGATCGCCCGACGCAGCGCACGCACCCCCCGAACGCTCGTGTCGTACGCCAGGGCGAGCGCGGCTACCCCGCTCAACACCACGACTGCCAGCGCGGTGAGCACCTGGACCATGATTCGAGGACTAACCGAGTCTCACCGCGAGGGGCCCCGCGCGGCGTGCGGTCGGCCCGCGGTCTGGCTATACCGCGCGCTTCACCAAGGGTCCCCATGCGTCTCGCCGTGCTCGCTCTCACCTTGCTCGCCGCCTGTGAGCCGCCTCCCCCGCCGACTCCTGGCGAGCTCGAGCGCACCGGCGAGGTCGTCTCCGTCGTCAACGGCAAGAACATCACCCAGGGCATGGTCGACGCCACGCTCTCGCAGCTCCCGACCGAGGTGCGCGACCAGATCATCGCGCGCGGACAGCTGAAGGACGTGCAGGAGCAGCTCGAGATCGGCGAGCTCCTCTACTCCAAGGCGCTCGAGCAGAAGCTCCACGAGACGCCGGAGATGAAGCAGGCCATGGCGCTCGCCCAGCGCAACACCCTCGCGCAGGCCGTCCTGGAGAAGGTGGTCGAGGAGCGCACGAACGACGCCGCCGTCAAGGCCTGGTACGACGAGCACCTCGTGCAGTTCAAGCGTCCGCAGGTCAAGGCGCGCCACATCCTCGTCGACGACGAGGCGGCCGCGAAGGCCATCTTCGACGAAGTGAAGGCTGGCGGCGACTTCGCCAAGATCGCGATGGAGCGCAGCAAGGACAAGGGCTCCGGCAAGGAGGGCGGCGACCTCGGCTGGTTCGAGAAGCAGCGCATGGTGCCCGAGTTCGCCGAAGCGGCGTTCGCGGCCGAGAAGGGCGCCATCGTCGGCCCCGTCAAGTCCCAGTTCGGCTGGCACGTCATCGAGGTGCTCGACAAGCGCGAGGCCGTGCCGGTCGAAGAGGCCTCCGACAAGATCAAAAAGCAGCTTCGCGGCGAAGTGCTGAAGAAGTACATCGAGGAGCTGAAGAGCGGCGCGACGATCACCGCGCCGGGCGCGCCGGGCGCCAGCGCGACGGTCACCCCGGGCGCGGCCGGCGCGGCCCCCGCGGCGGCTCCCCCCGCGGCGCACTGAGCCCGAACATGTCGCGCTGGGTCCTCATCCTCGGCGTGTCGTCCGGCTTCGGCGCGGCCGCCGCGCGGGCGTTCGCGCGCGCCGGCTACGACGTGGCGGGCGTCCACCTCGATCGCCGTGCCGGTCAGGCCGCGGCGGACGCGCTGGCCGAGGAGCTCCGCGCGCTCGGGCGCGAAGCCTGCTTCTTCAACCTCAACGCGGCGGACGACGACCGCCGCGCCGAGGTCCTCGCGGAGCTTCGCGCGCGCGTGGCGCCCGGCGGGCTCGCCGTCCTGCTCCACAGCCTCGCGTTCGGAAGCCTCGTCCGGTTCATCCCCGACGATCCCGGCGCGAAGGGCGTCACGCGCAAGCAGCTCGACATGACCCTCGACGTCATGGCCAACACGCTCGTGTGGTGGACGCAGGACGTCGTGGCGGCCGGCCTGCTCGCCGATGGCGGCAGGGTGTACGCGATGACGTCGAGCGGCAGCCACACCGTGTGGCCGGGCTACGGGCCGGTCAGCGCGGCAAAGTCGGCGCTGGAAGCCCATGTTCGGCAGCTCGCGGTCGAGCTCGCGCCCCGCCGCGTGACCGTGAACGCCATCCTCGCCGGGGTCACGCGCACCCCCGCCCTCGACAAGATCCCCGGTGCGCAGCGGCTGATCGAGCGCGCGGAGGCGGGCAACCCGAGCGGCCGCCTGACCACTCCGGACGACGTCGCGAGCTGCCTCGTCGAGCTCGCCCGGCCCGGCACCGCGTGGATGACCGGAAACGTCATCCGGGTCGACGGGGGCGAGGACATCGCCGGATGATCGTGCTTTTCCTCGCGTGCACGTCGGCCGCCCCGGCCGACGACCGCGCCGACGGAGACACCGATACGCGCGAGGACACCGGCGCGGACACCGATACGGGCGCGGACACCGGCGACGGGGGCGATCTCGACCTCTGGCTCGCCTACCTGCGCGAGGACCGTGACGCCGCGTTGCTCGACGGGTCGATCGCGGCCGGGTGGCCGCTGTACACCGAGGCCGGCTGGCTCGTGGTGTGCGCCGGCTGCGACGGAACGTGGCGTGTGGCCGGCGCCCACGACGGCTGGGCGGGCGCCCCGATGACCGCAGAAGACGACTTCTCCTGGGCGGTCCTCACGGGCGACGCGCTTGGAGCGTACAAGTTCACCGACGGCGACGCGTGGGTGGCGGACCCGTGGTCGCGCGTGTACGGGTGGGACGAAAACGGCGAGATGTCCTGGGCGCGCGCCGAGGGACGCCGCATGGAGCGCCACTTCGGGGTCGAGGGGGGCGGACTCGCCGCGCGGACCGTGCGCGTGCTCGTCCCCGACGCCCCGGTCGACCGCGCGCTCTACGTGCACGACGGTCAGAACCTGTTCGGCCCAGGCGGCGATTTCGGTAGTTGGAAGCTTGAGGAATCGGCACCCGAGGGCGTGCTCGTCGTCGGCATCGACAACGACCCGTGGGCGCGCATGGACGAGTACACCCACGTCCCCGACCGCATCGACGGCGTGACCGTGGGCGGGCGCGCCGACGACTACGCGGCGGTCGTCGAGGCCGCGCGGGCGCGCGTGGACGCGGTGTACGGCGAGCCGCCGGTGGTCGGAACGATGGGGAGCTCCCTCGGTGGCCTCGTGAGCTTCGTCCTGATGGATCGCGACCCGGCCGCCTGGGACTTCGCGGCCTCGCTCTCCGGCACGATGGGGTGGGGCAGCATCGGCGCGCAGAACGAGACGATCCTCGACCGCGTGAGGGGCGCAGGCCGCCGTTCAACGACGTTGTACCTCGATTCCGGCGGCAGTGGCTCGAGCTGCGCCGACGCCGACGGCGACGGCACCGACGACGACGATCCCACCGCGCGCGACAACTACTGCGAAAACGTGCAGCTCCGCGACCTGCTCGCCGCCGAGGGGTACGCCTACGAGGTCGATCTCTGGCACTGGCACGAGCCCGGGGCGGCGCACTCCGAGGCGGCGTGGGCCGCGCGCGTGGCACGGCCCATGGCCATCTTCGCGGCGCTCTGACCGTCTCAGCCGAACGTGACCCCGGCGAGCTGCTCGGACACCTGCCACAGGCGCTCGGACACGGCCCGATCGAGCGCTTGTGGCGGGACCTTCGCGGGCGCGGGGTACCCCCGCGTCTCGCCCAGCTGGTCCGGCCCGTAGTACGTGCCCGGCTGCGCCTCCGGCGCGGTGGCGGCGAACAGGGTCGGCAGCGCGCCTTGCGCCGCGGGTTGAAACAGGAACCAGAGGAAGGTTCGCGCCGAGCCCTGAAGGCTCCAACGGCCCGGCGCGTTGTGGAGGAGGTCCGTACGCGAGATCCCCGGATGCGCCGGAATGCTCGCCACTCCCCACGCACCCGCGTCGCTCCGCCGCTGCAGCTCGAGCGCGAACATCAGGCACGCGAGCTTCGACTGCGAATAGACGCGCATCGGCGCGTACTGCTTCTCGGACTGGAGGTCGTCGAAGTCGATCGCACCACCCCGCGCCGCGACGCTGGAGAGCGACACCACCCGCGGGCGCGGCGCCTCGCGCAGCAACGGCAGCACGCGCGCGGTGAGGGCGAAGTGACCGAGGTAGTTCGTCCCGAACTGTAGCTCGAGCCCGTCTACGGTGCGCTCACGCTGCGGTGGGTTCATCACCGCGGCGTTGTTCACGAGCAGGTCGAGCTTCGGGAGGGTGTCCGCGAGGCGCGCCGCGAAGGTCGCGACCGAGCGGAGGTCCGCGAGGTCCACCGCCTCGAACCGTACCTTCGCCGCGTTCACCTCCGATGCGACGCGCGCGACCGCCTCCGCCCCCTTCTGCGGGTTTCGCCCGGCGACGACCACCTCGCAGCCGGCGCGCGCGAGCTCGACGGCGGTCTCCAACCCGAGGCCGCCGGTGCCGGTCACGACCGCCACGCGGCCGTCCAGACGAGGAATGTTCGACGTGGTCCACTTGCTCATGCGGCTCCATTTGACTGCCCGAACGGTCTAAGATGGGGCGCATCGGGCCTGTAGGGCCCGCTTCCTGCCACACTGTCTCGAAAAACCACACCCACGGCCGCTCCCCCCCGAGGCGCGTGCGGGCCGTGATGGAATGGCTGACCGAGGTGATCTCGCCCCTGGCGCCCAGCGCCCACGATCCGCGCGGTCAGCGCGTCGCGAACGGCGCGACCGACACCCGGCCTAGCCAGACATCCGCGTACATCCTGAAATCTCCAGCGAGCGACCACACCGGGTAGGTGAAGGTCGCGGGGCGGTTGCGCTCGACGAGGAAGTGCCCGGCCCACGCGAAGCCGTAGCCGGCGAAGGGCAGCGCGATCCACAGCCGCAGGTCCACGAGCGGGGCCGCGACGAGGAGCGCGATGACCAGGCTCGTGCCCACGAAGTGCAGCAGACGGTTGACCGGGTCCGCGTGCTCGGACAGGTAGTACGGGTAGAAGTCGGCGAAGGTGGTGAACCGCGGGGTGCTCATGGACCGGCGCTAACCGGATCTTCGCGGTCGAGGTGTAAGGCCGGCACCGCCGGTCGCGTTCCGGGGCTACGCTCGCCCTCGTGTCATGACCACCCTCCCCGCCACTCTCCTGCTCCTCGCGCTCATCGGCGCGCCTGCGTCCGCGGCGCCGCCCGAGGCGCAGGAGGTGCCGGAGCAGGTGCCCGCGTGGATCGTCGACGAAGCCCGTTTCGTGGTCACCGTGCCCCCGCCCGGACAGGACGCCCGCGTCGATGCGACGTGGACCTTGCGGCCGATGCGCGCGGCGTGGATGGAGCTTCGCCTCGCCGGGCCCGCCGCTCTCGTCGACGAGGCGAGCGTCCCCCTGAGCGCTGGCCGCGACGGCTACAGCGCCCTCCTCGCCCCGTCGGGCCGCCTGACCACGGTGCGCGCCCGCCTGCGCGTCCCTACGTCGGGGTCGAGCTTCGACCTTCCGATCACCCCGGGCACCCGCAACACCGTCGAGGTCGTCGCGCCCGGGCTCGACGCGCGCGTCGTCGGGGCGGTCCGGCGAGACGCGACCGCCTGGGACGGGCGGCTCGAACAGGGGCTTCACGTGACCTGGTCCGCCGCGGCCCCGCGCGCCCCGAGGGCGGAGGCGCCGGTCCTGGTCGCGGAGCGCTCGATCGCGGCGTGGGCGGAAGAAGGCGCGCTCGAGGTTCGGGCCCGCGTGCGCTGGCGCGTGTTGCGCGGCGAGGTCTCCAGTTTCACCCTCGATGTGTCGGGCCTCACCGACGTGGTGGTCACGGGGCCGAACGTGGCGAGGGTCGAGGGCGGCGGCGCGACGCGCACCGTGGTCACCCGCGCGCCGGTGCGCGGCCTGCTCGTGCTCGACGTGTCGGCGCGCGCCGCCCTCGCGGCGAGTCGCACCGTCGGGATCCCCGGCCCGACCCCACGGGGCGCCGCTCGGACCTCGTCGTGGCAGACCCTGGCGCGCTCCGACGAAGGCGAGCTCGTGCCTCAAGAGTCGCGCCCGTCGGTGTCGCCGCGCGACCTGCCCGAGTGGGCGCGCGGCCTCTCTGAGCGGCCTCCCGTGGCGAGCTGGGAGGGCGACGCGCCGGTGCAGGTCCGCTTCGCCACGCTGACCGCCGTCCAGAACCCCGAGACCGTGGTGGAACGCGCGGTCTTCACCATCGCAAACGCCCGTGAGGGGCGCGCGTTCGTGCGCACCGTGTGGCACGTGCGCAACGAGCGGAAGCAGTTCCTCCACGTGCGGCCGGCTCCGGGGTTCCGGGCGTTGACCGCGCGGGTTTCGGGCATCCCGGTGACGCCCACGAGCGACGGCGCCGGCGGCCTGTACGTCCCGATGGAGAAGTCGATCGAGACGGTCGAGGGCCTCCTCACCTTCCCGGTCGAGGTCACCTGGGTCGCCGAAGGCTCGGCCTGGGAGCGTCGCGGCGCGCGGGAGCTCGTGGTCCCGGCGATCGACGCGCCGATCCAGGAGGTCCTCTGGCAGGTGCACCTGCCGCGCGGGTACGCGCGCGACGGAAAGGGGGGCGCCGTCCCAGCGGGCCCCGGACGCTTCCTGGCGTTGGGCAAGGGCGCCGCGGCCCCGCCGCCGGCGGAGGTCGTGCTCGACATGGAGGACGACAGCGCGGCCACCGCGGTTCAGAACGCGGTGCAGGCCTACAAGTCGAACAGCTTCGACGAGGCGCAGCAGTGGCTCGACCAGGCGCGTTCCGTCGGCAGCAAGGACGCGAACGTCGACCGTCTGCAGTCGAACCTCGACGTCCTGGCGGACAAGCGAAGCGGCGACGACGCCCAATCGCGCCGCGTACGCGAGCTCGCGAACGCGAAGACCGTCCTGCTCGAGGCCGAGCAAGAGCGCAAGATGGACGAAGCCGAGAAGGCCTACGAGCGCGGAGACGTCGAACAAGCCGCGGCCATCGCCGAGGAAGCCGCCGATCTCGCCCGAAACATCGCGGTCACCGAGCACAAGGAGTCTCGGGACGCGTCGAAGAAGGCGGAAGCCGCGTCGTCGTTCGCAAAGAAGGCGAAGCAGGAGCGACGGTCGTCGAGCGGTCCGCCCCGCGATGAGCCCGTCGCCGCGGCGACCTCCAACGACGACGACCTGGTCGCCGACGCCGACCTCTGGCTCCAGGAGAACGGCGGCGAGCGCGTCGAAGACACCCACAACGCGCCCGCCGACGGCATCGGGGGCCTGATCGGCGGCCTGGGCGGCCTCGGCGCGCGTGGAACCGGGCTCGGCGGCGGCGGCACCGCGGAGGGATTCGCCATGCGCGACTCCGATGAGGGCGAAGAGACGCTCTCGCTCGCGGCGCCCGAGGAGCCCCCGGCGCCGCCGAGCCCGGAGCCGGCGGCCATGGCGACCGAGGCTGTCGTCCAGAAGGAGTTCTTGGCGAAGATCCCGGTTGGACGTTCTTACCAGACGGTCACCGGCCCCGCCCGGGCGCCAGCGCGAAGCGCGCCTGAGCGAGCGTCCGCGAAGCCCGCGGCGCCGCCGCCTCCTCCGCCCGCCGTGCCCGACGCGACGCGCGCCCCGTCCGCCGGCGCGCCGCGCCCGGTCGAGACCCGCGCCGCGCTCGAGGTGCGCGCCGCACCCCTCACCGTCGCGCTGCCGCTCTCCGGGGCGCGCGTGGAAGACCACGCGGCGCTCCTGCGCACCGACGCGTTCCCGACACTCACGGTTTCCTACAGAAAACTCAAGGGAGATCCACGATGATCCGCCGCCTGATCCCCATCCTCGCCCTCCTGCTCGCCACGCCGGCGCTCCCTCTCCCTGCGTTCGCCGCCGAGCCACCTCGCCTCAATGCGCCCGGTGGTGAGGTGAAGCTGCCCTGGGCGAGCTTCGAAGAGCTCTATCGCCGCGGTGTCGCGCCCGACGTCAAGCCGGACCCCCAGGCGCCACGCGAGTGGACGATCGACCGCGCAGTGTACTCCGGCCGCGCGGTGGGCGACGGCGACGATGCGCACGCCTCGTTCAACGCCACCTTTCGCGTCGAGGTGCTCAAGAAGGACGGGTGGACCACCATCCCGCTGTTGTCGACGAACGCCGCGCTCCGCGCCGCGCGCATCGACGGCAAGGACGCCGCGATCTTCCTCCAGAACGGCTTCTACACGCTCGTCACCAACCGGGTGGGCGCGTTCGCCGTGGACGTGGAGTTCGCCGTCAACCTCGCCAGCGCGGACGGCGAGACGTCCTTCGCGATGCCCGTCGCGGCCTCTGGCGCCACGGAGCTGCGCTTCACGGTCCCCGGCGCGGACAAGGTCCAGCCCAAGGTCGCCGGCGGGAAGGGCGTCGTCGTGACGCACGACGGCAAGGAGACCCGGGTCGAGGCGGCGATCCCCAGCCTCGGCTCCCTGGCGGTGTCGTGGCAGCGCGCCGTGACGCAGGCCGCCGCCGCCGCCGCGGTCGTCGAGCCGCGCGTGTACGCCGAGACCCACGCGCTCGTCGGCGTGGGCGAGGGCGTCCTGCAGGGCAGCGCGACCGTGAACTACACGGTCCTGCACACGGGCGTCGACAACTTCAAGGTGGCCCTGCCGGCCGACGTGACCGTCCTCGACGTGCAGGGGACCGGCATCCGCGACTGGACGGTCGGGAAGGACGGCGTCATCGCGGTCGCCCTGAACTTCAAGGCCCTCGGCGCCTACCGCCTGACCGTCGACTACGAGCGCGCCCTCGGCGGCGCGAGCGCGAACCTCCCCTTGCCCCGCGCCCTCGCCGTCGCCCGCGAGAAGACCTGGATCGGCGTCGATGCGCGGTCCGCCGTGGAGCTCGTCTCTGGGCAAGCCGCCGGCGCCACCCCCGTCGACGTGCGCGAGCTCCCCGCGGCGATCGTCGGACGCACGGATCACCCCGTCCTGCTCGCGTGGAAGGCCCGCGGCGGCGAGGTCAACATCCCGCTCGAGGTCCGCACCCATCCGGACGTCGACATGCTCGTCACGCTGCTCGACACGGCCTCGGCGGACACCCTCGTGACCGCCGACGGCCGCCGGATGACCCGCGTGCGCTACGCCGTGCGCAACAACCGCAATCAGTACCTCCGCTTGCAGCTGCCCACCGGCGCGGAGGTCTGGAGCGCGTCGGTCGCCGGGCGCGGCGTGAAGGTCGCCAAGGGGGAGGGCGGCGTGCTCATCCCGCTCGTGCGATCCGGCGGCGCGGGTGGCGCGCTCGCGGCGTTCCTCGTGGAGATCATCTATGTGGAGGAGGGCTCGGCGCTCGCGAAGTCGGGCAAGGCGGAAGCGAAGCTGACCCTGCCGCGCGCCGACGCGCCCGCGAGCCAGCTCACGTGGACCGTGTGGTTCCCCGCGGACGCCAAGATCGACAAGAAGTCCCACGAAGGCACCGTCGCGAACGTGTCGTACTTCTCGCAGGCTCCCCAATTGCCGGACAACGTGGTCACCGACGCCGCGGCGAGCGGCGTGATGCGCCAGAGCCAGGCCCAAGCCGCGCCCTCCGGCGCCCTGGGCAGCGGCGTCGAGCCGGTGAAGGTCGACCTCCCCCTCAGCGGTCAATCGGTGTACTACGAGAAGATGCTCGTGCTGGACGAAGAGCTCTGGGTCTCGTTCGACTACGCGCGGAAGCCCAAGAAGTAGGCCCCTGTGCTCGACCCCATCGCGCTGGCGATCCCGGTGTTCATCGCGCTCATCGGCGTCGAGCTCGGCGCCGGATGGGCGCTCGGCCGGCTCGGCGGCGACCGCCCGCTCTACCGTTGGTCGGACGCCCTGACCAACCTCGCGTGCGGGGTGCTGAGCCAGGTGACGGGGTTGTACCTGAGTCATCGGGTCGCGCTGGCCCTCTACGGAGCGGTGTTCGGGGTCGCCCCGACGCCGCTCGACGCGAACGATCCGCTCGTTTGGATCGGCACGTTCATCGCGGTGGACTTCCTCTTCTACTGGTGGCACCGCGCGAGCCACCGCGTGAGCGCGCTGTGGGCGGTGCACGTCGTCCACCACCAGAGCGAGGACTACAACCTCGCAGTGGCCCTGAGACAGACCGTGCTCGAGGCGCTCACGACGATCCCCTTCTACCTCCCCCTCGCGATCATCGGTGTCCCACCTGTCGTCTTCGCGACCTGCGCCGCGCTCGACACCCTCTACCAGTTCTGGATCCACACCCGCCTCGTCGGTCGCCTCGGGCCCCTGGAGTGGGTGCTGAACACGCCCTCGCACCATCGGGTGCACCACGGCATTAACCCGGCGTACATCGACCGAAACCACGCGGGGGTGTTCATCGTGTGGGACCGCCTGTTCGGAACGTTCACGCCCGAAGTCGACGAGCCGGTGTACGGCACGGTCGAGCCGTTCCGGAGCGGAAACGCCCTGTGGGCCAACGTCGAGCCGCTGCTGTCCCTCGGGCGCCGGAGCGTCGCCGCGGGCGGCTGGGCGGGCGTCTACCTTTGGTTTGCACCGCCGGAGTGGACGCCCTCGGGCCCGCGTACCATCCCGGTACCGACCGGAGCGTTGCGCTGGCGCGCCCCGGTGTCGGTCGGGGCGGCGGCGTGGACCGGGGTGTGGTTCCTCACCGCGGTGGCGGCGCTGAGCGGGGCGCTCGCGATCCACGTCGAACGCCCGGAACTGGCCCTCGCGCTGGGGTTGTACGCGGCGTGGACGGTGGTCGGCTACGGGCTCCTGTTCGACGGGCGCACACGCGCGTTCGTCGCCTCGGAAGCCGGACGGATCGCCGCGCTCGGGGTCGGCCTCGCGGTGTGGGCGTCCGCCTCGGCGTAGGCGTCAGCCCCGAATCGCGCGCGCCACGCGCGTCCCGCCCAAGGCGGCCGCGAACGTGCTCTGGCCGGGGAACACCGTGTCGCCCGCCAACCACAGGCCGGGGGCCGGCGACTCCGGCCAGAGGTGCGCGTAGTTTGCCCACCCGGCGCGGCGTGGCACCCCGCCCACCGCGCCGTCGCGTCTCCGGGTGAACCGCGCGAACGTTCGGGGAGACGCCGTCATCTCGAGGATCGGGGGGCCGAGCTCCGGCGCGAGGTCCCGGATCGTGCCGCGCATGCGCGCCTGGATCGCCGCCACGATCGCCCCCGGGTCCCCGTCACGAAGGTCGCGGAGGGAAACGTGGGTCGAGGCCGTGTACGCGCGACCGCCGGGCGGGGTCCCGCGCGCGTCGTCCGGGGCCGCCAGGGAAACGAACACGTGGTTGCCGTCCGTGAGCGGGAGGTCCGGGTCGACCGTGAGATCGTAGTGATGCGCCGCGGGTGGCAGCGCGGCCTCGGGGGCGACGCCGTACAGCATCACCGCGCCCCAGCCGTCGGCGACGGGCGCATGACGCCGCTCGAGCGCCGCGCGGGCCGATGACATCGTCGAAGGATCGAGCAGGGACGCCGTGTCCCCGGGGAGCAGGTTGCTCACGACGACGGGCGCCTCGACCGCGCCGTCGCGCGCCTCGACGCGCCACACGGCCCCCTCCCGACGCAGGCTCCGCACCCGCTGCGCGAAGCGTACCTGCCCGCCGAGACGGCCCACCGCGCCGGCGAGCGCCTCGGCAAGGCGGCCGATCCCCCCGCGAATGTGGCCGGTGCCTCGCCAGTAGTAGTCCATCGCCGCGAGGGCGAACGGCGCCTCTGCCTCCTCCGGCGGGCATTGCACGGTGATCTGGCAGAGCCCGCCGAGGCAGGTGCGGAGCGGCGCCCACCCCTCGAGGCCGCGCGCGCGCAGCCCGGCCGCGAGCGGGCGCGCCACCCACGGCAGGAGCGGGGCGTAGCGCGGCGAGCGCCAGAGGTGCGCCGCGAGCGACGACAGGGTCACGGGAGGGAGCAGCTCCGGGTCGTCGAACAACTCCCAGAGCACGTCGGCCAACTGGCGTTGTTCCTCGAAGAACGCCTGGAGCGCGCCCACGGGGGCGCCGGGGAGGGCGCACAGCGCGTCGACGAACGCGGCGCGGTCACGCGACACCTGCAGCGCGAACCCGGGCGCGCGGACCTCGACGACGGGGTCGATCCAATCCACCTCGACCGGAAGCTCGTGGCGCCGGATCCAGCGCCCGAACAGCTGTTGCTCCCCAAGGCCGGAGCTCAGGGTGGCCCCCGCCTCGAACCGCAACCCGCGGCGAGTGAAGGTGCTCGCGCAGCCGCCCGGGTAGGTCAAGGCCTCGAACAGCACGACCTCGGCGCCGGCCTCCGCCAACGACAAGGCCGCGCCGAGCCCGCCGAACCCGGCGCCGATGACGACGGCGTCGGCTATTCGTACACCACGAACCAGGCGTTCAGGACGATGTCGCCACTGCCGTCGGGCGGTTCGCCGCCAGCGAACAGCCCGCGGTACCCGACGGTCGCCGAATCGCCCGGGGTGACGAGGCTCGTGAGGTCGACCTGGTACGGCTCCACCTGCTGCCCCGGGCACCAACCGCCGCGCCCGTACCACCACGTGCCGCCCTGGTTGGGCACCATCTGGTCCTCGATCTGCGAGATGCACCCCTCGGCGGTCGACGCTTCGGGAAACTCCTGGGAGAACGACGTTCCTTCGATGGTGAACTCGTGCTCGGAGTTGCAGAACTCGGCGCACGAGTTCGTGCCGGCTCCGTGCCCCGTCGTGACCGCCCAGAGCTCCACGTGCTTGGCCGCCGCGGACACCGGCACGTCGACGGGCTCACGACCCACGTTGTACGCCGATCCGAACGATCCACCCGACGCGACCTTCGTGACCGCGCGCGGGGCGAACCCCTTGCCCTGGTTCGAGAACCGCAGGTTGATGCGGGTCTCGGTGGGTTGTGTGTTCCACGATGGCGCCCAGGACCAGCGGAAGTTGCGCGTGCCGCCATCGAGGAGGTGCGCCATCATCGGCGTCGCGTCCAACACCCAACGCGTCTCTCGGTGGTACGAGGTGATGAACCGCCCGAGCTCCGTCCAGCTCTCATCGGCTTCCTGGACGTAGAACGCCGCGATGTAGTCCCACGCGCCGCAGTTCGCGAACTCGGCCGCTTCGGGGTCCGGGCAGCGCATGTCGACGTCGATCTCGAAGGTGTCGAACCCGGCCATCTCCGCAGCGGACGGCAGCGCGGCCTCCATGTCGGCGTACTCCGCGATCACTTCGCCGGTCCAAAGGGGGACGAGGGTGGCGTCCGCCGCGTCCAGGCGCTCCTGGCGACGCGCCTCCATCTCGAGGTAGCGCGCCTCGTGGGCGAAGTAGTGCAGGCTGTTCTGGAAGGGCCAGGACGACCCCGGGTCGGACCGGCTCACGTCCGCGGTGGAGCCCACCCCGCGCACGCGCTGGAACCGGTCCACGGCGAAGCCGCCGGTGCCGTGGCCGCGCAGGATCACGCTCTCCACCCAATTGTTCAGGCTCTTCGCGGGGCCCGACACGACGTGCAGGTGCTCGGCCCACCACGTCGCGTCGTCCGCGGGCAGGTCCGCGAGCGCATCGGCGATCTTCGCGGACACGCCGTCGGTGGCCACGAGGGCGTCTTCGTCCGCGCGCTGGGTCGACACGAAGAAGTAGTGGACGTTCTTCGGCGATCCTTCGATGAGCTTGTTGACGTCGCGGGTCCAGATCGACCGGTCGTCGTCGCTCGCCCGGGCGATGCTGTCGGGGATGAGCACGTAGCTGTCGCAGCCGGTGTAGCGCTCCGAGAAGATCCAGATGGTTCCGTCGGTCAGCGGCACGCTGAAGTCGTCGGCGATCTGGTGGCGGAGCTCGCCGTAGGGGCCGACGGCGTCCCAGGCGGCCACCGGCGAGAAGCCGTTTTCCGTGCAGTACGGATCGCCGACGGGCGCGGTGTCGGCCGAGTCGGTGGTGTCGTTCGGGGTGGACGCTTCGTCGGGAGTGCAGGCGAGGAGGAGGAACAGCATCGAGACTCCGGCCGAACACGGTACACCGTCGGCCGGCGACCCGCGCGGGGGCGCGGATACCGAACCGCGGCGACCCCGACACTCGGCTGCTACATTGGGCCGTGTCCGTCGCCGCCCGCCCGCCCCGCCACACGCTCGACCAGCTGGTGGTGCTCGACGCGATCGTGCGGACCGGCTCCTTCGCCGCCGCGGCGCGCGAGCTGCACCGCGTCGCTTCGGCCGTCAGCTACACCGTGCAGGCGCTCGAGGACGCCCTCGGGGTTCCGCTGTTCGATCGTTCCGGGCACCGCGCCACGCTGACCGCCGCGGGTCGGCAGATCGCCGACGACGCGCGCGATGTGCTCTCCCGGGCCCGGAAGCTCGACCGGCTGGCCGTGTCCCTCGCGGACGGGTGGGAGCCCGAGATCCGCGTGGTCATCGACGGAGCGTTCCCAATGGCGCCCGCGCTGCGGGCGCTGCGCGTGTTCGCCGACCGTGGCGTGCCCACGCAGGTGCACCTCGACGTCGAGTACCAGGACGGCGTCTTGGACCGGTTTGAGGCTGATCATGCGGACATCATGATCGCCCTGGGCCTGGAGGACGGCGGCCGCCTGAAGGCGGTGCCGCTCGGCGCGCTGCCGATGGCGCTCGTCGTGGCCCCCGGGCACCCCCTCGCCGACGCGCGGGGCGTCACCCGAGAGGCGTTGTCGAACCACGTCGATCTCGTCGTCCGAGACTCCGCCGCGGCCTTCGCCAGGCGCCCGCGGCCGACGTTCCTCGGCACCCAGCACGTCGTCCGCTTCTCCGACTTCCACTCGAAGCGCGCGGCGCTGCTCGCCGGGGTCGGCTTCGGCTGGATGCCGGAGCACCTCGTGGCCGACGATCTCCGCAGCGGCGCGCTCGTCGTGCTCGATCTGCCGGATGGGAACCACTGGACCTACGAGCCGCAGCTGATCACGCGTCGCGACGAGCCCCCCGGCCGCGCCGCGAGCCTGTTGATCCAGGTGATCGTGGAGCACCATCAAAATCGTTGACCGATTCGCGCAGATCATTTCGCTTCCGTGATGTGCGCGTCACGTTTATGACACGAGCGGAGGTCAACGATGTTCACCGTCTTCGCCCTGGTCGCCTGCTCGAACGACTTCGCGGTCCAGAAGATGATCGAGCCCGAAGCGGTGGACACGGCGTTGCCGGATGACTCCGATCCGCCCGTGGACACCGACGCTCCCGACGACGACACCGACGCCGCGTCGTGGGACACCGGCACGATCCAGGAGGACACCGACGTCCCCGAAGACACCGACACGCCGCCCGAGGTCGACGACGACCCGCCGCCGGCCGACGACTGCACCGAGACCGACGACCTCATCTACGCCCTCTCGCGCGACGACGGCACGCTCTACACCTTCGACCCGTCCTCATTGACGTTCGCGTCCGTGGGCCGGGTGTCGTGCCCGACGACGTACACCGCGGCGTCGATGTCGGTCCGTCGTGACGGCACGATGTACGTCCGCTACGGCGACGACAAGGTCTATGCGGTCGATCTGGACACGATGAACTGCACGGCGACCGCCTACTCCGACCGCGCCACGCGCTTCGACAGCTTCGGCATGGGGTACTCCACGGACAGCGCCGACACCTGGCGCGACCAGCTCTACGTCGCCAATGGCGACACGGTGGGTGTGCTGGACACGTCCTCGTGGACGATCACCCCCATCGGCGGCATGCCGAGCCAGTCGGAGCTCACCGGGAACGCAGACGGCGAGCTGTGGGCGGTGCTCCCGCTCGAGTCCCCCGCGAAGATCATTCAGATCGACAAGGCCGACGGCTCGGCGCTCACGACGATCCCCATGCGCTCGTTCCCGGAGCCCGTGAACATCGACACCTTTGCGTTCGCGACCTGGGGCGGGGACTTCTACGTCTTCGTCGGCGAACACGGCTTCGGCCGCACCACCGACGTGTACGAGGTGACGGCGTCCGGCACGATGACCAAGGTGCTCGCCGATGTCGGGTTCGACGTGGTGGGGGCCGGCGTCTCCACGTGCGCGCCGAGCTGACCGGGCGTGTGCACGAACCGTGACTGAGTCTTCCCCGGGTGAGCCCCCGCGGCGAGGACGAGCCTCCGGCCCGGTACCTGACCGTTCAGCGCGCCTCGCGCTGATCCGCCGCGAGGCGCCGCGAGGCGGGCATCACGACCGCGGGCAGAGTGGTCGCGTCGGCCACGAACGACTGGCCGACCACGCCCGACTCCGCGAGGAGGAACGCGCACAAGGCGTACGCCTCGTCGTCGGTGAGGGAGCCGGGCTGGGTGAGCGGCATGGTGCGCCGCAGGTAGTCGAACACGCTCGACGTGTACGGCCAGCTCCTCCGCATGCTGCGGTGCGACGCGCCGACCTCGAAGACGCCCGGCTCCGACAGTCGGGGTCCGGCCCCCCCTTCGAGGTGCTCCCCGTGGCAGCTCGCGCACTTGGCGGCGTAGATCGCCCGGCCGGTGGCGGCGTCGCCGGAGCCGGGCGGCCACGGGCCCGACGGCGAGACGTCTTGATCCCACGCGGCGATCTGCTCCGCCGTGGCCGGCGTGCCGAGCCCCAGGGATCCGGGAGCGGGCAGCGCCGGCGCCGCCGCTGCCACGAACACCGGCTCGGGCGAGGCGGTCGGAGGCCCGGCACAGGCGAGCGCGAGGGCGAGGATCATGCGTCCTCGGGAGGGACGTAGGTCACGGCGCCGTCCGACCCGACGCGCCAGGCCCGGATCGGGTTGACGTGGTAGCGCGCCCCCGCGCCCCGAGCGGCGACGAACTCCTGCCAGGAGGGTTGGACGTAGCCGGTTTCGTCGGTGGCACGGCTCATGAGCACCGACTCGGCGCCGTCCCACTGCCAGAGGTGGCGAAACCGCACCATGGCCTTCGGCGCCGGGTCGTTGCAGAGCTCCGCGCGGGCCCAGGTCGCCCCGCCGTCGGTGCTCACGTCGACGTGGGCGATGCGCCCGCGGCCGCTCCACGCGAGCCCGGTGATGGGCCACCACCCCGGCCCCGTCAGCTTCGTCGGGAAGGTCGGCTGGGTGATCGTGCTCTTCGCGTCCATCACGAAGGTGAACTGGCGCAGCGTACCGTCCGGGAGGTCTTGGGTGTACACCGCGGTCTCCCAGGCCGACTGCAGCGGCTCGGTGGTGAGCTCGAGGCGCCGGAGCCACTTCACGCTCATGTTGCCCTGCCATCCCGGCACGAGCAGGCGCACCGGATAGCCCGACGCGGGGCGGAGGGGCTCGCCGTTGGCGCCGTAGACGATCATCGCGTCGTCGAGCGCCTTCGCGAGCGGCACGCTGCGCGCGAGGCGCGACGCGTCGCCCCCTTCGGCCACGACCCAACGCGCGGCGTCGTCGATCCCCGCTTCCGCGAGGACGTCGCGGAGGAGGACGCCGGTCCACTCCATGTTCGACACGAGCCCCTCGACCTTCTGCACGCGCATCTTCGGCCGGCCGCGGGCGATCCCCGCCTCGCCGTTGCCAGCGCACTCGAGGAAGTGCACCCGGGTGACCATGGGGAAGCGTTGCAGGTCGGCGTAGCTGAAGCGCAGCGGACGCTTCACGCCGCCGTGCACCAGCAGGGCCCACGACGACGCGTCGATGGACGGCACGCCCGCGTGGTGGCGTTGAAAGGCGAGGTCGGTCGGGGTGATCGTGCCGACGAACCGCTCCAGCGGCGACCACCCGACCGACGCGACCCCGGTCTCGGTGATTCCGTCGGCGACGCCCGCCGCGCGTCCGGCCGCGGTGCCCATGACCCGCGTCGGGTCCGCGACCGGCGACGGCGACGCGGCTCGACGTCGCGCGGCGTGGGCCGGGGCGATTCCGGCGCCGACCGCCCCGAGGGCGAGCGCCTTCAGGAGCGCCCGACGCGTACCGTCCTGCCCGTCACCCAATCGCCACCACCGACCCCGTCGCAGTACCCACGGCCGCTCGGTGGGGCAAGGACGCGCTCCGCAACGCTGCGTTGCGCGCGGCCGCGCGCGGGCCCGAGCAGGATACTGCGGCGCGTGAGCTCCTCCACCTCGCTCCTCGTCGATCGTCGCCTCGCCCCCCTGTTCTGGTCGCAGTTCGGGGTCGCGTTCAACGACAACCTCTTCAAGTACGCCCTCCTGTCGCTGGTGGCGTGGGGCCCGGAGCTCGTCGGGCGTCCGGTCGCGCCGTTCGGCATGGACGAGCAGACCATCGCGCCCGTCGCGAGCCTCCTCCTCATCTTGCCGTTCGCGCTGTTCTCCGCGACGGCGGGCGAGCTGTCGGACCGGTACCCGAAGCACCAGATGATGGTCGTCGCGAAGGCCGGGGAGATCGTGGCGATGATCCTCGCGGGCGCGGCGCTCCTCCTCGCGGCCAACGGCCGCCCGGAAGAGGCGGTCCTCGCCATGCTCGCGCTCGTCCCGGTCATGGGCGCCCTCGCGACCCTGTTCGGCCCGAGCAAGTACGCCATCCTGCCGCAGCTCTTCCGCGAGCAGGGCGATCTCGTCGCCGCCAACGCCTGGATCGAGCTCGGTACGAACCTCGCCGTGCTCGCCGGCATGGGCGCGGGCACCGCCCTGCTCCTGCTCCCTTCGCCGCTGGTCGGCTTCGCGGTGGCCCTCGTGCTCATCGGCGTCGCCGGCTGGTACGCGGCCCGCCAGGTGCCGGCGGTGGCGGCCGAGTCCCCCGGCTTGAAGGTGCATTGGGAGCCCGTGTCCGCCACGTGGGCCTCCCTTCGCATCCTCGGGCGCGACACCGGGGTGTTCCACGCCGTGCTCGGCATCTCCTGGTTCTGGGCCTTCGCCGGGGCGATCACCACCCTGCTGAGCACGTGGCCCAAGGCGGCGTTGTCGTCCGGTCCGGGGGTGTACGCCCTGTTCACGGGGGTCTTCGCCGTCGGTGTCGGCGTCGGCTCGCTCCTCTGCGAGCGGCTGTCGCGCGGGCGCGTCGAGATCGGCCTCGTCCCCATCGGCACCTTCGGGATGAGCCTGTTCCTCTTCGACATGTGGCTCGTCGGCGCGCCGTGGCCCCACACACCGGAGCCCCTCGACGTGGCGGGCTTCGTCGCACGCCCGATGGCGTGGCGCCTCATGTTCGACGCCTTCGGCCTCGCCGCCTCGGCCGGGATCTTCTCCGTGCCGCTCTACGCCTACGTGCAGGAGTCCGCCCGACCGGACGAGCGCAGCCGGGTCATCGGCGCGAACAACATCGCCAACAGCGTCCTGATCGTGCTGTTGCAGGGCGCCCTCGTGGGCCTGGCCACCCAGGGCTTCGACGAGCTGACCGCCTTCGCCGTGCTCGGCGTGGCGAACCTCGCGGTCGCCGCGTACATGTACCAGCGCGTCCCCGACTTCACCCTGCGGTTCGTCGCCTGGGTCCTGGGGAACGTCCTCTACCGCCAGCGCGTCGAAGGCCTTCGCAACGTCCCGGAGTCCGGCCCGGCGCTGCTCATCTGCAACCACGTCAGCTTCGTCGACTTCCTGATCATCCACGGCGCGGTGTGGCGGCCCATCCGCTTCGTGATGGACCGCGAGATGTCGCGCCTGCCGCTGATCCGCTTCCTGTTCGCCCAGGCGCGCGTCATCCCGATCACGAGCTTCAAGAACGATCCTGCCCTCGTCGAGAAGGCGATGGACACCGTGTCCGCCGAGCTTCGAGCGGGCAACCTCGTCTGCATCTTCCCCGAGGGTGGCTTGACGTGGGACGGCAAGCTGATGGAGTTCAAGAAGGGCATGGAGCGCATCCTCGAGCGCGACCCCGTGCCCGTCGTGCCGATGGCGCTCAACGGCCTCTGGGGCAGCTTCTTCTCGAGAGTCGACGGCGGCGCCATGAAGTCCCCGTTCCGCCGGGGGCTTCGCAGCGAGGTGTCGCTCACCGTCGGCGAGCCCGTGCCGCCCGCGGGCCTCACGGCCGACTCCGCCCGCGCGCTCATCGAAGGGATGTGGCAGGGGAAGGCGGCGTAGTCGCGCCGCGGAGCGCGTCGACGCGGGCCCTCAGGGCTTCCCCCTCGTCGAGCCGAAACGCGTCGAGGTCCGGCGGCCCGTACACCAGCACGGGCACGCCAATCGGCGGCATCGGCACGGGAGCCACGTCGATCCACGCGAAGTAGCCGCGGAGGCAGTCCTCGGCGCGCGCGTAGCCGTTGAGGTACAGCAAGCGCGCGCTCGTCGGATCGTGGCTCACCGCCGACCCGTGCACGGCGTCGCCGTGCCACAGCAGCAGGTCGCCTTCGTCGGCTTCGATCGCCTCGCAGCCTTCGGGCATCGCGCCGGCGAAGTCCTCCTCCGGCCGGCGGCGCGCGTCCACGTGGGCCGCGTAGGGCGTGCCCGGCGACCAGCGATGGCTCCCGGGCAGGAAATACACCCCACCGTTGTGCCGCCCCATGCGCTCCGCCACGATCGCCGTCTGGTAGAAGCTTCGGTCGAGATTGCGGATCTCGCCGCCCTGGGCGCGGTCGCGGCTCGACCGGTCGCTGTGCAAGGGGAACGACGCGCGGCTGCCCGGCAGCTTGAAGTGCAGCTGATTCGTGACCTGGCGGACGGAGTCTCCGAGGAGGGGCCGAAGGTACGCGAACAAGCGCGGATCGCGTCGAAGCCGCTCCAATTCCGGGTCGAGCAGGGCGCACCAGATCGCGCTGCGGAGCGTGGCATCCGGCGCGGCGCCCATGAAGAAGCGGACGTTCCCGAAGCGCTCCTCGAACGAATGGCCGGCCGACACCGCGACGATGCGCGCGCCCGCCGCTCGGATCGACGCGCACTCGGCGGCGGAGAACACGCGCGGGATGTGCGTGTACCCCCGCTCCTCGAGGTCCGAACGCCAGCCGGGCGTGGTCACGTCGCGCGCTCGAAGTTGCAATTCAACAGATTGCACGTCCGCGTGCAACGACTGACCTCGTAGCGCCGCCGCATGGCGCCGACGCTGGACCAGATGCGCGGGAGCGCGCGCCCGTCGAGGATGTTCCCCACCGGCTCGAGGAAATAGCAGAGGCGAACGTTCCCCGCCGGATCGAAGGCGATGTCGGCGTGCCCCGCCTTGCACACCTGGCCGTTCGCCTGGTCGGGAGCACGGAAGTACCGACGGAAGGCGTCGAGCTGCTCCACCGGGTTGCACACCGCGCCCCATACCTGCCGCTCGGCCGTGAGGACGTCGATCGCGTGGTCGATCGCCGCGAACTGTGCCTCGGTGCGCGGCCAGAGCGGCGAGCTTCGGTACCACTCGGGCTCGTACGCGTTCTCGCCGAAGCTCTGGTAGAGCGGCTGCACCACCAAAAAATAGCCGCGGGCCTTCGCAAGATCGAGGATGGCCGGGATCTCCTCGGCGTTCTGCGCGTGCAGGATGCTGCCGAACACCACCCGCGGGTTGGGCAGGGCGTCCAGGCGGTCGCAGGCCTCCAGCACCTTTCGATAGCTGCCGGCGCGCCCGCGCAGGCGATCCATGGTCTCCTCGCGCGCGCCGTCCAGGGACAGGTGCGCGACCCGAACGCCGGCGTCGCACAGCGCCCGTGCCCGCGCGTCGGTCAACAGCCACGCGTTCGAGTTGAAAGTGACGTCGAAGCCGAGCGAGGTCGCGCGGGCCATCAGGCGTTCGAGGTCCTTGCGCAGCAGCGGCTCGCCCCCCACGAAGTTCATCGCGGCCGGCCCCAGCCAGCGTGCGAGCTCGTCGATCACCCGCGCCCAGACCTCCTCGGGCAGATCCTCCGCCTTGTTCTTCCAGATGTCGCAGTGCGTGCACGGCAGGAAGCACCGATCCGTGACGGAGAGGTGCACCTGCACGGGGCGGCCGGGCGCGGGGGCGAGGCGGAAGGGCGCGAGGAGGGTCATGGGGTGGTGGCCTCGTAGACCAAGGTCCGAACGCGCTCGGAGTCGGGACTCGGCCAGCGCTCCATCAGCGCGTCGGCGGCCGCGCGCGCCTCGGCGGCGAGGGCCGCGTCGGGCGCCACTGCGTGAAGACCAGCGGCGACCACCGACAGATCCCGAAGGACCTCCGGAAGGTCTCCGCGGATCACCCGGAGCCGACGGCACAGGTCGAGCGACTCGGCGAAGGCGGCGCGCGCCCCCGCGAGGTCGCCTTCGGCCAGCGCCACGTCCCCAATCTCGACCATGGCCGCGGCCTGGGTCCGCGGCGAACGCGCACGACGAGCGGCCTCCGCGGCTCCCGAGCTCGCCGCGTCGAGCTTGCCGAGGGAGAAGAGCGCGCGCGCGCGACGGAGCGCCCACCACGCCGCCTCGTCGCTCGCCACCTCACCCACCTCCCGCAAGGCCGCGGCGAAGTGCGCTTCGACGCCGACGAGATCGTCGAGGGCCTCCTCTGCCTCCGCGAGCGCGGCGTACGCCGTGGCCCGCACGCTGGCCGCGCTGGCCACGCGTAGCCCCTCGAGCGCCTCGTCACGCGCCTCCGCGGCCGCGCCACGCGCGAGCGCCGCTTGGGACAGTCGAACGCGGGCGACGGCCTGGGCGTCGGGGTCCCCGCGCGCCTCGGCCCTCCGCAGGCCCCGCAGCGCCAGGTCGGCGTCCGGTACCAGATGCTCCGGCAACGCGAGGTCGAGCGCACCCTCGCCCGCGGCGCGGCCACGCGGCGCCGGCGCCCACTCCAGCACCACGGTCCGCTGACTCCAGAGGTCTGGGGCCGCTCGCCGCGTGGGCTCCTTCCAGTCCGGGCGCCCGACGAAGAGCAGTCCGCCCGCGAGGTGGCGCCGCAGCCGCTCCCGACGCTCGTTCAGGCGCAGGTGCAGCCGCTCCCATGGCTCCGAATCGGTGCCGTCCCCGACGACCCACACCGCGCGCCGGTTGGTACACTCCGGACTGAACAGGCGGCCCAAAGCCTCGTCCACGTCTCCGAAGCGCACCGTGGCAGACGTCGCCCGACCGTCCGGCAGGGCGTCCACGCGTCGGCGCAGCTCCTCCACCTCGCCGAGGCCGACGGTGAACACCCAGCCAAACCAGGCTGCGTCGGCCCACTCGGCGTGGGCGCGCAGGAGGCCCCACGCCTCCTCGGCCGCGGGGCCGACCTCAGACACCGGAGGGAGCGGGCGCGCCGGCGAGCACCGCGTCGCGGACGAGCGGGTGGACGTCCCACCACTCCTCGCCGTCCTGGTAGGTCATGACGAGCAAGCTGTCGAAGTAGCGCGCGAGGTCAGGGAGCTGCGTGCCGTCCTGGAGCTGCGTGGTGTGGGTGTTCGCCACGCGCGCGAGCCACGCCATGTCGCTCTGCGCGAGGGGCAGGTAGTGCTGGCGCACCTGCCGGATCGACGCGGTGACCACGGCTTCCCCCGCGGGCCAGTCCCGCCCGCGCTGTTCGACCAGGACCGCGCGCACGAGCCGAAGGAGGTCGCGCAGGTGCCCGCCGGAGGCGAGCACGAGCCGCTCGCGGTCGGCGTCGCTCGCCAACGTCGCCCACGGGCCCCGCGCCGCGACCGCCGCGTGGAGCTTGTCGCAGGCGCTCCGGTCGGGGTGTCCGCCGCGGTCGCGCACCGCAACACAGGGGATCTGCACCGCCGCGTCGAACCTCGCGCAGATTCCCGGCTCCTTGATCTTCAGCCAGGGAGGGACGGAGTAGACGACGTGCAGGTTCGCGAAGCGCAGCTTGTCCGCGTGCCCGAAGAACAAGGTGACGAGGGACCTGGCCACGTCCTCCGCGTTGACCGTCGTGCCGCGGATGTGCTCGAGGCTGTCGAGGAGGAGCACCAACGGCTTGCCGGGGTGGGCCCCGTCGACCGCTTTCGCGCATTCCTGCACCCACGCACGCGCCTCGGTGACGAGCGCGCCGAGGTGCCCCGCCATGCGCTCCTGCAGGCGCTGACGAAAGGTCGGATCTTGCTTCAAACTCATCTTCAGCGCGTACGGATCGCCCCCGAGCTCGTCGACGACGACGTTCGTCTTCGTCATCCACGCGCCGATGCGGGTCCAGTAGCCCTCGCGCTCGAAGTGACGTCCCTTCAGCGGCCCATTGGCGAGCGCCTCGCCCAACGCGCCGCACGTGGAGAGGAGGAAGTCGGACACGTCCACCGGCGTCGTGAGGTTGAGGTAGTCCTCCATGTCGCAGTACACGACGGTGTACCCGCGGCCGCTCAGCCGCTCTTGCAGACGCATCAGCTCGGTGCTCTTTCCGGAACCGCGGAAGCCGCTGAAGATCTGCGCGCTCTCGTTGGACGCCCACTCCACCCCGGTCGCGAGCTTCTCCACAGGGTCGCTCGAGTCTTGGGGATAGATCTGGATGTATGCCGGATCGCCAGGAGGAAGCGGGCGCTCCGCGATGGCGCGGTAGTAGGCTCTGAGGGCGACGTCATCCACCATGCGGCCCCTGTAACCACCCCCGAATCTCCCCCTCTGTAATCCCCGTCGTGTTCCCGCTACGCGGGATGAAGCACGACGCGCACACCTCGAGCCCGCCGTAGTCGGCGGCCGCAACCCGCGCCCGACGCGCGCCCATGGCCCGGCCCCACCACAGCTCGGAGAACGGCGTCTGGTGCAGGTTCCCCAGCGCCTGGCGATGCGCGTTGTCCCGCGTGCACATGGTCACGGTGCCGTCCCACCCCACCGTGGGGCTCTTCCATGGCGACGCGCACACGGCACGATTGGGGCCGACGACCACCGCGGGCGAGAGCTCCGGCCGAGGCAGGGGCAGCCCGAGGCGCGCGGCCACATCGCGAAAGATCCGGTTCTCCGAGCTCTGATCCTCGGGGGTCGGCGCGTCGAGCTGACGGAGATACACGACGGGGTCGTCCCCCGGCGGGACGTCCTGCGCGGCGACGCGCGCGACGATGCCGAGGTCCCGACACACCCGCGTCCAACGCTCGACGAAGGCCTCCGCCTCGTTCGCGTTGTTGCGCCCGACGATGAACTGGAACACCGGTCGGGGCCACACGGCGCCGAGACGCGCCTTCTCTGCGAGGAACGCCGTGATGTTGGCCTCGACCGTCTCGAACAGGTCGCGCCCCTTCACGCGACGGTAGGTGTCGCGCGTCGCGGCGTCGAGCGAGAGATGCCACACCTGTCGGACCGGCGCCTCGTTGAGCGCGAGGCGGGCGCGCGCGCGGTCGAGGTGGGTGGCGTTGGTGTGCAGCTCGACGGCGCCGAACACGCCGTGTTCGGTCGCGACGCGCAGGGAAGCCTGCCAGATCGCCCCGAACTCGGGGTGGATCAGGGGCTCGCCGAGCCAGAACGGGATGAGGGTGTCGAAACGGGCGCCCACGCGCGTCAGGTCGGCGTACAAGGCGTCGACGGTGTGGAGGCCCAGCATGCCGGTGCGCGTGTGGTGCGGATGTGCGGCCTCGGACACGGAACAATGCACACACGCCAGCGAACACCGATTGGTCGTCTCGAGGACGAGGTAGCTGCCAGGGAGCGACGGAGGGGCGCGCACGCCTCAGTGTACCGCCGCGCCCCCGGGGGCGAGCATGGCGTTGACCTCGGCGATGCGCCGGTCGCGGCCACAGCCGGCGCGGTAGGTGCTGTAGCGACCGGGGTTGGTCTTGTAGAAGTCCTGGTGGTACGACTCGGCGACCCAGAACGTGGCGGTCGGCTCGATGGTGACGGCGATCGGCTGCGGCGCGCGCTTGCCGATCGCGGCCTTGGAGGACTCGGCGGCGGCGCGTTGGGCCGCGTCGATCGGGAAGATCGCCGGACGATACTGCGACCCGCGGTCGCAGAACTGGCCCTTACCGTCGAACGGGTCGACGTGGGTCCAATACCAGTCGAGCATGGCGGTATACGAGGTGATCCCTGGATCGTAGACGACCCGCACGGCCTCGGTGTGCCCCGTCCGACCGGCGCCCACGTCCTCGTAGCGCGGGTGCTCCACGGTGCCGCCGATGTACCCGCTCTCCACCTGGAGCACCCCCGCCGCCTTCTCGAAGTCGGACTCCGAGCACCAGAAGCAGCCGCTGGCGAAGATTGCGACCTCCTTGCCGGCCGGCGCCGGCGCCGCGGCCTCCGTGCGCGCGGCCACTCCGTAGCCGCCGGCGTCCGCGGCGCACGACACGAGGAGCAGGACCAGCGCGATCATCGGGCCACCTCCCAGCCGCCCAGCTTGACCGGCTCGCCCTGGAGCTGCGACACCTTCGACCGCGGGACGAAGTCGAGCGCGGCGCTGTTCATGCAGTACCGCAAGCCCGTGGGCCGAGGCCCGTCCGGGAACACGTGGCCGAGGTGCCCACCGCACCGCGCGCACACGTTCTCGGTGCGCACCGCGCCGAGCGACAGGTCCTGGCGGTCCGCCACGACCCCTTTCGCGATGGGCTGGGTGAAGCTCGGCCACCCCGTCCCGCTCTCGAACTTTGCGGCGCTGTCGTACAACGGCAGCCCGCAGCCCGCGCACACGTACACGCCGTCCTCGTGATGATCCCAGAGATCGCCGGAGAACGCGCGCTCGGTCCCGGCCTCGCGGAGGACCCGGTGCTCGTTGGCGCTCAACAGCTCACGCCATCGCTCCGCCGGCACCGAGACCGCGTCAGGGCGAGCGGAGGTGAACGTGGGCTGAGCGGTGGCGCGGCTGCAGCCGATGGCGAGCAGCACGCCGACGAGGGCGGTGAAGAGCAGGGCGAGAGGGTTGGGACGCGACATGTGGACAGCGTACCAGCCCGTTCGAACTTCGCCCCGAGCGCCGACAAGTCGAGACGCGTTCAGTCGCCGAGCAGGTAGCGGAGGATGCCCGGGCCGCGGTTCTCGAGGTTGGCGGCCACCCGCCACGAGAGGAAGATCACGCGCCCGCCGTCTTCCTCCGGCGTGAACGCGAAGGCCAGGGGCGTGCGGTCCTGGGTGTAGGCCTCGGTGCCGACGCGGTATGGCACCTCGTCGGCGCGGACGTACACCTTCACACCCTCGGCCACCGAGGTCGCCAGCGGCCAGGTGTCGAGGTCGAAGTTGACGTTGATCGCGTCGCCGCCGACCGCCTCGACCATGCCCTCGTGCACGATGGACGCGCGCACCGTCTCCGGCTCGCCGAGCTGCGCGGCGTCGGGCTCCTCGTCGTCCCCGAGGAAGTCGACCTTGTTCGGCCACAACACCTCGATGACGTCGTACGACCAGTCCGACCCGAGCACCACACCGCCGCCGGCGACGTAGGCCTTGATCGCCGCGTGCACGGCGTCGACCTGCCCGTCGGCGTCGCTGCCGTCGGTGTCGTAGATGACGTCTTCTTCGAGGTGCCCGCCGGCGAAGAATACCGCCCCGTACTCCTGGAGGTTCGTCACGTCCGACAGGAACTGCCCGAGCTCCTCCGCCGCGAGGCCGTCGATGAGCTCGTAGTTGGTGATGCCGGCCTCGGGCAGCGCCGTCTCCCAATCGTCGTAGTTGCCCGACACGACGGCCACGCGCCCGAGGGAGGCACCACACTCCGGGGTGCGCACCTCCACCTCTTCGGAGTTGTCGACGGTGACCTCGCGCATGTCGATGATGACGTTGCCGTATTGCACATAGATCGTGTACTGCTGGTCGCCGCGCATGTCCTCGAGGGACCAGTTGCCGTCGGCGTCGGTGTAGGTCTCGCGCGTGTCGATGAGCGCGCCTTCGTCCGTGATGATGTGCGTGTACACGAGCGCGCCCTCGAGCCACCGCCCGCTGTCCGGGTCGCACACGCGGCCCGTGAGCACCGACTCGTACACGCCGCCGTAGTCGGCGATCTTCGAGAATCCTTGCTCGTTGCAGGCGAGCAGCGCGAGGAAGAGGGCCATCACGAGTCGCTCCCGGGGACGACGACGAAGATGTCGAGGGTGTCGAGGAGGATGGACCCGTCGCCGACGACGTTGAGCGTGACGCGGAACACCTGATCCTCCGTGGTCGCGGCGACCGCGCCGCGGAACGTGAGCACGAAGTCGACCACCTGGCCGCTCGCGCTGGAGCTGAGCGTGTACGACTCCGGCTCGATCTCCGCGATGAACCCGTGTTCGTCGCCGTCGACGACGAGGGAGACGGTGCCGAATTGCACGGAGCTCACCAGGTCCTGCACGGCGCCGACGATCGTGCTGCGCAAGGTGCTGCTCGAGCCGCTCCACGTGAACACGAGGCGGTCGTCGGCGATGCCGTCCCCGTCGGTGTCCGCGAGGCTGCCCGTGGCGTCCGCGAGGTCGTTCATCTGGGGCACCGGGGTGGTGCCCGACACCGAGATGCCGATCAGGTACGCGCCGAGCGCGCCCGCCGCCGACACCACGTCGTTTCGGCCCGCGTCGAGCGGACATCCGCCCGGCGACCCCCGGTACGACCCGCTGCTCGCGTCCGGATCGCGCATGTAGTTGTCGGTCGCGTAGATCACGATGGGGAGCGCGTAGTCACGGAACCCGAAGCCACCGAGGCTGCCGCCCCCGGCCGAGCTGCTGTCGTAGAACTGGCCGCCGCTGCCGCCGAAGGGGTCGGCGCCCGTGGCCAGGAAGGGCCGCACGTCGACGCTGTTGTCGTACCGACCGTTGCATCCCTGGTCGTAGCCGGCGCCGGTGAGGCTCTGGTACAGCGCCTCCATGCCGCTCTCCGGGCCGTCGCCCCCGTTGTGCAGGCTCAGGGCGCTCAGCGCGCTCTGCACCCGCGACGTGTCGCTCGTGACCTGCTGATCGAGGTTGAACGGCTTGTCCGACCCGGCCGACCCGTAGCCGCTGTACGCGTAGTCGTCGAAGTTGGCCACCCCGTACTGGGCGTCCGGCAGCGCCGCGCTCAGCTCGCTGACGATGCGGCTGAACTCGCCGGACACGCCCGTCAGGGTGCTCGACATCGAGCAGGTGGTGTCGAGCAGGAACGCGACGTCGCCGCGCTGCACGTTGAGCTCGAACTCGAAGCGCTCCTCGATGCGGTTGCGCTCCGGGACCGTGACGTACAAGCCGGAGATCACCGAGCTCGCGTCGTTCGGGTCCGTGCCGGCCTCGAGCTCCGCGCCATCGCTGTAGCCGTCGCTGTCGGTGTCGCTGTCGTACCGATCGGTGCCGAGCGCCTCTTCCTCGAGCTCGCTCAGGCCGTCGCCGTCGCTGTCGAGGTCGACGAAGTCGTAGATCCCGTCGCCGTCGGTGTCGCGCGGCGGGCTGTCCGCGCCGCCGCCCCCGGACTCGTCGGTGTCGGACACGCCGTCGCCGTCGCTGTCGGGGTCGAGGTAGTCGGGGGTGCCGTCCTCGTCGGCGTCGCGGGGCGCGTCGCCCCACGCCGACGTGCCGCTCTCGTACAGATCGCCCACCCCGTCGCCGTCGCTGTCGAGGTCGAGGTAGTCGGCCGTGCCGTCGGCGTCGGAGTCCGGCGGCGCGCAGTCCGCGCCGATCTCCCAGGAGTCGCTGATGCCGTCACCGTCGTCGTCGAGGTCGGAGCTCGCCACGATGCCGTCGCCGTCGAGGTCGTCCATGCCCTCGTCCGCGTCGGCGATGCAGTTCGCGTCGGAGTCGAGGTCACGGAAGTCCTTGATGCCGTCCCCGTCGCTGTCCCACGGGAGCGTCAGCGGGTCGTCGTCGCCCGCCTCGATCTCGTCGGGAACGCCGTCGCCGTCGCTGTCCTTGTCGTCGTAGTCCGGCTTGCCGTCCCCGTCGCTGTCCACCGACTCGGCCTCGCCGCCGCTGTCCTCGGCGTTCGGCGCGTCCGGGTCGACGAAGCCCTCGTGCTGGTCGACGATGGTGTCGTCGTCGGTGTCGAGCCACGTGAGCTCGGCGGCGAGCTGCTCCGCCGCCTTGCCCGCGCCCGAAGGCGTGCAGGCGGCGATCGCGAGGATGAACAGGGCCATGGGTATGCTCCGGAGGCCGCGAGCATACCGCAGATCTCAGTCGATGCGGACGTCGAGCTGGTACTCCCCGCTCCCGCCGTTGCACTCGAGCGCGTACACCACGATCTGGTGCGTCCCGGTCTCCGCGGCCACGTACTCGAGCGAGGCGCACGTGTACCCGCGCCCGTAGGAGCAGGTGAAGTTCTCCGACGCGAGCACCTCGGTGCACTCGCTCGGGGTGTTCACCCACAGCGCGGTCTGGAACGCGCTGCGCGCCGTGACGGTGTCCGCCGACGCGCCGAGCCGGTCTCCCGCGACGAGGTCGATCGCCCACACGTCGCCGGTGTTGTACCCACAATCGACGATCTCGCCGGTGACGCTGACCTGCGGCGCGACCGCCCGGGACTCCGTGGACCAGTCGTAGCCGCACTCCGGGTAGAGGTAGCTGTAGGTCTCGATCTCGTCGGAGCCCTCGTAGCTCCAGGAGATCTGGCCGAGATCCCGGTCGAACGCGACCTCACCGGAGGAACCCCAGCCGCCGCCGGTGTCCCAATCGCCCGTGTCCACGTCCCACGCGGTGTCCCACGCGGTGTCCCAGCGGGCGGTGTCGGTCGTCGCGCCGGTGTCGGGCATCGGAGGCCCTGCGGTGTCGACGCCGCCGTCGTAGCCGTAGCCGCCGGCGATCGTGAACCGGTCGGTGAACACGTAGGTGCCGTAGTAGCCCGAGTAAACCTCGGTGTACCCGCTGCCGAACGCGGACGGCATCTCGTAGCCGCCCCAGGTGTAGGTGTACTCCCGACCCGTGCGCGGGTTGGTGTAGGTGTACGTGTACTCGGGGGTGGTGTACTCGTTCCGGTACCACATGTAGTGGTCGTACGCGTCCGTCGTGTCGATCCACGTCAGGTGGTGGAGCAGGTCCGGGTCGCAGTCGCCCGTCGACGCATCGCGCGACACGGTCGAGGTGATGTCGAACTGGAACTCGCAGTTGTCGCAGGTGGTCGACGAGGGCGTGCCGCTGAGCGACACGTCGAAGTCACACACCGTCGCGCCGGTGGAGAGGTCCGTGGTGTAGAGCGTCGCGTCCCCGGAGAAGCCGGTCCAAGCACCGGAAGTGCCGGTGAGGGTGCCCGAGCCGGTGGTGCTCACCGAGAAGGACGTGTAGCCGAAGAACGTGACGTCGTCCGCGACGAGCGTGACCGCGAAGTCCGCGTCGGTGTCCGTGTCCGTGTCGGTGTCCGTGTCCGTGTCGGTGTCCGTGTCCGTGTCCGTGTCCGAATCGGTGTCCGAATCGGTGTCCGAATCGGTGTCGGCGTCCGTGTCGGAATCGGTGTCGGAGTCCGTGTCGGAGTCCGTGTCGGAGTCCGTGTCGGTGTCGGCATCCGCATCGGTGTCGGCGGAGTCATCCGCGTCATCCTTGGCGCCGTCGCAAGCGGCGAGGACGAGGAGGAACGGGAGGATGTCGAGGCGCATTGCAGTCTCCGTGCGCGCGCATGATGTCACGCAGGCCCTCCACCGTCAACGGAATAGACTCGCCGCCCCAGGGAGCGCGCGTGGTTGGTCCGCTGCGGACATTTTCAGTATGGATGAGCTTCGTCCTGCTCTTCCTGTACGGGTCGTATCGCAAGTACGGCGGCGCCTCCACCGTCGACCCCCAGCTCTCGATCCCGGAGGCGGAGCTCGGCTACGTCGAGCCGGTCGACGCGTGGGAGCCACAGGCGTCGACCCCCGCGTGGCTCGACACGGTCGTGATCCTCGTCATCGCCGTCGCGCTGATCGCCGCGGCGATCGTGTGGCTCCGCGCGCGCCAGCAGACCCAACAGAACAGCATCTTCGACCTGCGGAAGAACAAGGCCACGGTGGTGCGCCCCGGCGACGAGAAGACGCGCTTCGCGGACGTGGCCGGGGCGGCGGAGGCCAAGGAGCGGCTCACCGACGTGGTCGACTTCCTCCGCGCGCCCGATCGCTGGGCGCGCTCGGGCGTGCGACCGCCGCGCGGCGTGTTGCTCGAAGGCCCCCCGGGGTGCGGGAAGACCCTCCTGGCGCGCGCCGTGGCCGGGGAGGCGGGGGTACCCGTCCACGTCATCAGCGCGTCGGAGTTCGTCGAGATGTTCGTCGGCGTCGGCGCGGCGCGCATGCGCGACCTGTTCGAGACCGCCAAGAAGACAGCGCCGTGTGTCGTGTTCATCGATGAGTTCGACGCGGTCGGGCGCCGGCGCGGCGCCGGCATCGGCATGGCGCACGAGGAGCGCGAGCAGACGCTCAACCAGCTGCTCGTCGCCCTCGACGGCTTCGAGACCGGCGGCAAGGTGGTGGTGATCGCCGCCACCAACCGGGTCGATCTGCTCGACGGCGCGCTGCTGCGGCCCGGCCGCTTCGACGTCATCCTGCGCATGACCCCCCTCACCGCCGACGAGCGCCTCGATGCCCTGCGCATCCATCTCCGTGGGCGAAAGGTCCTGGACAACGTCGATCTACCCGCTCTGGCGGGCCGCATCGCCGGGCTCACCGGCGCGGCGATCGAGCACCTCTGCAACGAGAGCGCGATGCACGCGCTGCGTCGCACCCGCGGCGCGGGGCCTGGGGTCGACCCACTGATCACGCCGGCGGACCTGGAGCGGGTGCTCGAAGGGCGCGCGCGCGCCGGTCGCCGCTTCGACGCCGTGGACGGCGCGCTGCTCGACAGCGCCAGCCAGCTCGCCCAGCCGGACGGCGCGGCGAGGGTGTGCGCCACGCTGAGCGACGGCACGGAGGTCACCGGCGAGATCGTCTGGGTCGACGCGTCGTTCCTGAAAGTGAACACCGAAGCGGGCCCCGTGGTCCTCGCGAAGCGTCACGTGCGCACGTTGCGTGCCCTCACCGGCACCGCGGAGCTCGTGTCGGCGCCGGCGGTCGACCCGTGGGCGAACCGCGTGACGGGGACCGCATGAACCTCGCGGGACTGCTCCTCGATCGCCTGCCGACGCTCGTGGCCCTGCTGTTGTCACTGTCGGTGCACGAGTACGCCCATGCCCGCGCCGCGCGCGCGATGGGCGACGACACCGCGCGGGCGCAAGGGCGGGAGACCCTCGACCCCACGGCGCACATCGATCCCCTCGGCCTCATGCTGCCGCTCGTGGGCGTGCCGTTCGGGTGGGCGAAGCCGGTCCCCGTGAACGTGCTGCGGTTGCGCGCCGATTGGTCGGGTCGCGGCGCGATGATGGTCGTGGCCGCCGCGGGGCCCGCCAGCAACGCCTTCCTCGCGGTCTGGACGTGGGCGCTCTCGGTCGCGATCGACCTGGAAGGCCGACATTGGCTCTCGGCCTCGTTGCTCGACGTCGCCTCCATGAACCTCGCGCTCGCGGTGTTCAACCTGCTCCCCATCCCGCCGCTCGACGGCAGTCGTGTGGTGGACGCGCTGATCCCCGCCTCCCTGCGCCCCTACTGGGAGCGCCTGGGCACCGCCGGAGCGATCACGCTCCTCGTTGGTGGAGCGTTGGTCTACGTCGTGGTCCAGAGCATGTGGTTCGCCCTCCAGTCGTATTGACCCGCCTCGATCGTCGTGCCGCGCGCTCCGCAGGGTTGGCCGCGCCGTCGGGGCGCCTAGCCTAAGCGCATGGCCGACACGCGATGCGCGGAGGAGGCGTGGTGAGAGGAGTCCTGGACCGCATCGAGGCGAGCCTGCACCGCATGGCGCGCGCCGCCGGGTTCGTGCGCAGCGCGGTGGAGCTCCCCCACGGGCCCGTGGTGGCCTGGACCGCGGAGGGGCGCGGCACCCTCCCGCCGCTCGTGTTCGTCCACGGGCTCGCGCTCGGCAGCCGCGCGGAGTTCGTTCCGCTGATGATCGCGGCACAACGACTATTTTCGAGGGTCGTGGCGTTGGATCTCCCCGGCCACGGGGAGAGCGCTCCGCTCCCCCAGATGGACCCGCTGGGGCTCTACGACGCCGCGGCCCAGGCCATCGACCGCCTCGTGTCGGCCCCGCCGTTCGTATACGGGAACTCGCTCGGCGGTGCCGTGGCGCTCAAGTACGGGCTCACCCGCCCCACCGCGGGCTTGTTCCTCACCTCTCCGGCGGGGACCCCCCTCGAGGAGACCGCGCTGCGCCCGTTGTGCGACGGGCTCCTGCAGGTGGCGGACGGTCGGTCGGTGCCCGGTTCCTTGTGGCTCTTGCGATTGTTGTCCGCGGACGTCCGGGCGCGCTTCGATCGCCCACACATCCGCGCGCTCATCGCCAGCGTGACCAACGAGCAGAGCTTCTCCGCCCCGGACGTGCGAGCGCTGCGCGTTCCCACGCTGCTTGCATGGGGCAGGTCGGACCGGGTGCTCCCGCCGGCCATGCTCGACTGGTGGCGGGCAAACCTGCCGGCCACCATCGAGACCCCGCGGTGCGGTCACGTCCCGCACGTCGAGGCTCCGGCGTGGACCTGGGCGCGTCTGCTCCGGTTCGCGCGAAGTGGTCGTTGAAGGGAGGTGACGGATGGATCCTCGATTCTTGTTGATCCTGCTGGCGGCGTGCGCGACGCGGCAGCCGAAGGTCGAGCTCGCGGACCTCGCGCGCCATGACGCGACCGCGGTCGACGGGGCCGTACGAGAGCCGGTCCTGGCGCACATGACGGCGGAGCGCGACGCCGCCGGCGCCGAGGCGGCGATCGCGATCGCCCAGGGCGACCTCGACGCCGCGCGCGCCGAGCAACGCGCGGCGGAGGCCCGCCAGGACGCGGTCGACGCCGAGATCCGCGCCGCCCGCGACGCGCGGGACGACGCGCGGATCGACGCCGCAGAACGCGGCTTTGCCGAGGCCCGAGACGCCGTCGCGCGCGCGGCCGCGAAGGTCGCCTGGAAGCAGGCGGCGCTCGAGGCCGCGAACGATCGCGCCGACGCCGCCGGGGCGCTCGCCGACCTGCGGGCCAGCGAGATCGAGCTCGCCCGCGCGCGCTTCCTCCAGACCGTCGGCGACGGAGGCGCCTACGATGTCGCCGACTTCGAGGCCCGCGTCGAGAAGCTCCGCGCCGCCTACGAGCAGGCCGCGCGAGCGGCCGAACGGGCGGAAGGGCGCGCGCGCGCGGCGGAGGGCGTGTGGAATCGGACCGGCGGAGGACCCGGCGCGTAGCCGCCGGACGCGGCGGATCACCCCTCGTCGTCGAGGATCTTTCGAGCTTCCTCGTCGAGATCGTCGAACTGGCCCTGATGGGCGGCGCGCAGGAACAGGACCGCGAAGGTGGCGCCGAGCGCCACCGACAACGGGACGAGCAGGACCAGCGCGCTCACGTCGCCTCCACACGGCGGGCGCCCCACACCGCGACCGCGCTCGAGATCGGCATCGAGACCGCGGCGACCAGGGGGTTCATCCACCCGGCGAGGGCGACCGTGACGGCGACGACGTTGTAGACCGCCGCGCGCGCGACCCCGGCCCGCATCGCGCCGCGCGCCGCGCGCGCGATCTCCACGCCGGCCACGATCGGCACCAAGCCCTCTCCGGCGAGCACCGCGTCGGCCACCAGCACGCTCGACGCGGCGCCGTCGGCCATCGCGGCGCCCACGTCCGCGGCGGCGAGCGCCGGCCCGTCGTTCACACCGTCGCCGACGAACAGCACCACGCGCCCCTCGGCGCGCCGCGCCGCGATCCACGCGACCTTGTCGTCGGGACGCGCTCCGGAGACACACTCGTGGATCCCCGCCTCCGCGGCGATGCGCGACGCGACCGCGTCGGTGTCGCCCGACAGCAGGGCGACGCGCAGCCCGAGGCCCCGCAAGCGCTCGACCACCCGCGCCGCGTCGGGACGAAGCGCGTCGCGAAGCTCGATCTCGCCGCGTCCGACCACCGCCGCGCCGTGAGCGCCGCGGGCGAGGCGCTCCTCTCGGCCGTCCACGAGGCCGACGAGGCCCTCGCCGGGCACCTCGCGCACTTCACGCGCGTCGGCGAGGGGCACCCCGCGCGCCGCCGCGGCCGACACGATCGCGCGCGACACGGGGTGCGCGGAGTATCGGGCGAGCGCGGCGGCGATTCGCAGCACGGACGCCTCGGCCTGCACCACCACCGGCTCCCCGGCGGTGAGGGTGCCGGTCTTGTCGAAGGCGACCAGATCGACCTCGGCGAGGCGCCGGAGGGCGTCGCCGCCCCGCACGACGAGGCCCCGACGCGCGGCGGTGCCCAGGCCCGCCGCCGTGGTGAGCGGCGCGGCGAGGGCGAGCGCGCACGGGCACGCGACAACGAGGACGGCCACCGCCACCTCGCCGCCGTGAAGCGCGTATCCGAGGGCGGCGAGGGCCAGGGTGCCGACCGTGAACGCGGGGGCGAGGCGATCCGCGAGCACCGGGGCCGCCGGCCGGTCCGCCGCCCGCGCGAGCTCCGCGGCCATGCGCGCCACGAGCGTGTCGTCCCCCGCCGCCGTGACCCGAACCTCGAACGCGCCTTCCTCCGCGACCGCGCCCGCGACGAGGCGATCACCAGGGTGGACCTCGATCGGCTCGGACTCACCCGTGAGGAGGGCCATGCGCACGCGCCCGCGACCGTCGACGACCGCGCCGTCCGCCGGCACCTGTTCGCCGAGGCCCACGAGCACGTGGTCGCCGGCGACGAGCTGGTTCGTCGGCACCCGCGTCACCGCGGCGCCGTCGATCCGCCGCGCGACCGCGGGGGCCGTGCCGGCGAGGGCCTCCGCCGCCGCGACGGCCCGTCGGCGACCGCCCTGTTCGAGCAGTCGGCCGCCGAGGAGGAGCGCGACGAGCATCGTGAGCGAGTCGAGCCACGCCTCCTGACCGCGGAAGGTCGCGACGACGGCGTGCCCGTACATCCCCACGATCCCGACCGCGACGGGGAGGTCGACCGAGAGCAGACGCCGGCGGAGCGCGCCGATCGCGCCGCGCAGGAACGGCTCGGCGCACCACAAGGCCGACGGGGTGGACAGCGCGAGGGCGGTCCAACGGAGCAGCGCCGACTCGCGCGCGCCGATGCCCTCGAGCCACCCCGCGTAGAGGCCGGTGTACAGCAACATCACGTTCATCGCGATGAACGCCGCGACGCCGAAGCGCGTGATGAGCTCGCGGTCGGGGCGCGCCCCCGCGACCACCGCCCGAGGGCGGTAGCCGACCGCCGCGATCCGCTCACAAATCTCGCTCAGCGAGGTCTGTTCGGGGTCCCACGCGATGCGCGCGCGCCCCGTGGCGGGCGAGACCGTGGCCTCGCGCACGCCCGCCAGGTCCAGCACCACGCGCTCGGTCACCCAGGCGCACGACGCACAGGTCAGGCCGCCGACGTGCAGACGAACCTCTCGCGTGCCGTCGGCCATCGACTCCACCGGCACCTCGGACCACGCCACCGCCGCGGCGTCCATCGTCGGGCGTGGCGCCGGGGCGGCGCGATCCGCGTAGTAGCGCTCCACTCCGGCGCCGCGGATGATCGCCGCGGCCATCTCACAGCCCGTGCAGCAGTACCCCGGCGTCTCGACGCCGGTCCCGCAGTGCGGACAGGTGCTCGCGATGCGCGCCCCCACGCGTACGGTCAGCGCCTTTCGGCGAGGTAGGTCGGGTCCACGGCGTCCGCCCGCGTGACGGCCACGTAGGCGAAGGCGAGCTGAACCACGACGACGACGAGCAGAGCGACGGCGATCCCGATGGGCCAGCGCATGTCAGCCTCCGGACTTGAAGGTGGTGGTGAGGTCGACCGAAGCGTCGCCGGCGGTCACCGTGAAGTGCAGGGGGAGCGTACGGTCACCGTGGGCGGCGTCTGGCGGAATACGCACCACGACTGGGGCCATGGCGCTACCGGCGGGCGCCACGTGAACGGGGGGCACCAGCAGCTCGGCCGCGTCGAGCTGCGCGACCACGGTCACGTCGACCGCGTGCAAGCTGTCGTTCGACACGCGGAGCAGGAAGGTGTTGCGGATCCACCCGTCACCGTCGACGGTGTAGAGGGTGCCGGGCGCGCGCGCGACCGTCGCCTCGAGCTCGCCCTTGTTTGCGAACATCACGATGGCCGCGGTGGCCAGGAGGCCCAGCAGGCCGGCGTACGCGACGGTACGCGGACGGACGAGCGGGCGGGGCTCGAGCGCCTTGTAGGTGATCAAGCTCGGCTCCCCGCGCTTGGACATGACGCTCTCGCACGCGTCCACACAGCTCGCGCAGGAGATGCACTCGAGCTGGAAGCCCTGGCGGATGTCGATCCCCTGTGGGCACACCACCACACACTTCTCACAGCCGATGCAGCGCCCACCCTTGCGACGCGGCTCCCCGGCGCCCTCGTCGTAGGCAACGACGAGGCTGCCGTCGTCCGCGAGGGCGCCCTGGAAGCGCGCGTAGGGGCAGAGGTAGTTGCAGAACTGCTCGCGGAACCACGCGAAGTCGAAGAACATGACCATGCTGAGCACGCCCACGACCACGTACGCGCCGCTTCCGGCCGACCCGGACCAGAGCGGCCACGCCCCGGTGAACCAGCTCGTGGCGGTCATCGCGACCACGACCGACATCCCGAGGAAAACCGACCACTTCGCGGCCTTGCGCCAGATGACGTCCCACACCCACCCCTTCCGGTCGCGGGCGATGCGCGCCCCACGGTCGCCCTCGAAGAAGGTCTCGACCGGGCGCACCCACTCCTCGAGGAACACCGTCTGCGGGCACGCGTAGCCGCACCACAGGCGCCCGAACAGCGCCGTGAAGAAGAACAGGGTGAACGCCGCGGAGAGCCCGGCGAGCACGAGGAAGATCGTGTCACGCGGGGTGAACACGTACCCGAGCACGAACGCACGGCGCGACACGAGATCGAACTGCGCCGCGGGGTGGCCACCGACCGTGATCCAGGGAACCACGAGCAGGAAGGCCTGCAGCGCGTACCCGACCCAACGCCGGATGTCGCGATACTTGCCCTTCACGGTGAGCGGGTACACCCATTGGCGCATGACTACTGCCCTCCGCCGGCCTGGTGGACGAACGCGGACACCTGAGCGACCTTCTCGGGCCCGAGGATCGGCCCCCACGTGAGCATGCCCTTCTCGGGCACGCCCTTGGTGACCGTCGTGGTGATGTCATTGAGCGTGCCGCCGTGAACCCAGGTCGCATCCGTGAGGTCGGGCCCGACGCCGCCCTTGAGCTCCGGGCCGTGACACGCGACACAGTTGGCGTCGTACACGGCCTTGCCCGCCGCGACGAGCTCGGGGGTGACGCTCGCGGGCGCCGCGATCGCGACCGCGGTCGGCATGGGCGCGCCGGCGATCTCGGCGTCGTAGGACTTCGTCTGCGAGCGCTGCGACACGAAGTGGTAGTCGGTCGCGTACACCACGGCGTACACGATGGTGACGTAGAACAGCCCGAGCCACCAGGCCGGGAGCGGGTTGTCGTACTCCTCGATGCCGTCGCACTCGTCGGCGTGCCCGAGGACGCGATCACGTTCGGCGCTCATGACTCATCTCCATCGTCGAGGGGAAGGCGGGCCGCGGCTTCCATGAGCTGGCGGTTGGAGGGCCACCACGCCCAGAGGACCCAGGCCACGAAGAACAGGAGGAAAGCGAGGGTCATCACCCCGGGGATCCAGCCGTAGTCGGCGGCGCCCGCGACGGCGTCTTTGATCGGGTTCATTCGGCCTTCTCGATGGCCGCGCGGCCGTCCTTGCCGAGGCGTTGGAGGTACGCGATCATCGCCACGGCCTCGCTCCGGGGCTCGGCGTCGATCTTCGCGGTCGAAAGGCGACCCACGATCTCCGCGGCCTGGGCGTCGACCGCCTGGGTGACGCCCTCGAGGCTCGTGTCGTCGTAGGGCGTGCCGAGGGCGGCGAGCGCCCCGATCGACGCACGTACGTCGGCGGGGTCGACCTTCCAATCGAGCAGCCACGCGTACGGCGGCATGATGCTGCCGGGCGACGTGCTGCGCGGGTCGCGCAGGTGCTCCCAGTGCCACGCGTCCGGGTACTTGCCGCCCACACGCTGAAGGTCTGGACCGATGCGGCGGGAACCGAGCTGGAACGGGCGGTCGTAGGTGTACTCCCACGCGCGGGTCCAGGGGCCGTAGCGCAGGGTCTCCGCCCGGAACGGCCGAACCATCTGCGAGTGGCAGTTGTAGCAGCCCTCGCGGACGTAGATGTCGCGGCCGGCCACCTCGAGCGGGGTGTACGGCGTCACGTTCACGGCCTCGGGCTCCGCGGGGATGACGTACATCGGGATGATCTCGACGAGCCCGCCCACGGAGATGGCGACCGTCGTGAGGATGGCCATGAGGCCACCCCGCGATTCGATGACCCGGCGGTGAAAGGCGTCCTTGTTGGTGTCTTGTTCGGAGCTCACGCGGCCTCCTTCGCGACGCTCGGAGCGTTGGACGTGGCGGTCTGGAAGAGGTTGAAGGCGAGCAACAACAGGCCGACGAGGTACATCGTGCCGCCGAGCACGCGGATCCAGTAGAACGGCATCAGGGCGGTGACCGTGTCGAGGAAGTTGGGGTACTGCAGCAGCCCGTCCGGCGTCGTGGCGCGCCACATCAGGCCCTGGGTGACCCCCGCGGTCCACATGGCGACGATGTAGAGCACGATGCCGATCGTCGCGAGCCAGAAGTGCGTCGTGGCGAGCGAAACCGAGTAGAGCGGACGATTGTAGATGCGCGGCGCGAGGTAGTACAACATGCCGAACATCGTCATGCCGACCCAACCGAGCGCGCCCTGGTGAACGTGCGCGATGGTCCAGTCGGTGTAGTGCGAGAGGGCGTTGACGGCGCGGATGGACATCATCGGCCCCTCGAAGGTCGACATGCCGTAGAACGTGATGCCGACGACGAAGAACTTGATGACCGGGTCGGTGCGGAGGCGATCCCAGGCGCCGCGCAGCGTCAGGAGGCCGTTGAGCATACCGCCCCAGCTCGGCGCGAGGAGCATCAGGGAGAACACCATGCCGAGCGTCTGCGCCCAATCGGGCAAGGCGCTGTAGAGCAGGTGGTGGGGGCCCGCCCACATGTAGAGGAACACGAGGCCCCAGAAGTGGATGATCGACAGGCGGTAGCTGTAGACCGGACGCTCCGCCGCGCGCGGCAGGAAGTAGTACATCAGGCCCAGGATCGGCGTGGTGAGCAAGAAGCCGACGGCGTTGTGTCCGTACCACCACTGCACCAGCGCGTCCGTGAGGCCCGCGTAGATGGGGTAGCTCCGGAGGATTGTGGCCGGCATCGCGAGGTTGTTGACGATGTGGAGCACCGCGATGGTGATCACCATCGACATGTAGAACCAGAGCGCCACGTACAGGTGCTTGACCTTGCGTGTGAAGATGGTGCCGAAGAAGTTGACGGCGAACGCGACCCAAACCACGGCGATGGCGAGGTCGATCGGCCAGATCAGCTCCGCGTACTCCTTGCTCTGGCTCATGCCGAGCGGCAGCGTGATGGCCGCCGAGACGATGATCGCCTGCCACCCCCAGAAGTGGAACGCCGACAGCGCGTCCGACCACATCCGCACCTTGAGCAGGCGCTGCATCGAGTAGTAGATGCCGGCGAACAACGCGTTCCCCGTGAAGGCGAAGATGACGGCGTTGGTGTGGAGCGGACGCAGGCGTCCGAAGGTGGTCCAGGGCAGGCCCATGTTCGCGGGCCACCAGGCGAGCTGCACGGCCAGGATGACCCCGACCAGCATGCCCACGATGCCGAACACCACCGTAGCAGTGACGAATCGACGGACGGTGGCGTCGTCGTAGTTTGTCGGTGCGCTTGACACGTTTGACACTCCTCGCGCGGCCCACCTTGGCAAGGATCGTGCCAGCGCTGGCGCGCCCGCTGGGCGGTCGCCTGTGTAGGCACGCACACGCCGGGTGTGTGGAACCACACAGATTGCCGGTCAACGCGCGGCGCGGCACAGTGGCCGCGCATGCTCCACTTCGACGAGATGAAGTCCTGGGTCGGGTTCACCAGGGACGATGAGGCGCGCCTCGTCGCGCTCTGGCCATTCGTCGCCCCCGAGCTCGGCGCCCTCGCGGACAGCTTCTACGACCACATCCTCGCGCATCCCGGCGCCGCCGCCGTGCTGCGTGACGACGCACAGGTCGAACGCCTGAAGGGAACGCTGCGCCTCTGGGCGCAACAGCTCGTGCGCGGCCCGTGGGACGACGCCTACGCCGAGCGGCGCGAGCGCATCGGGCGGGTCCACGTCGAGGTGGGCCTGCCCAGCCGGTACATGTTCACCGCCATGAACGTCTTCCGCCGCGCCCTCGAAGACCTCGCGTTCGCCGCGTTGCCCGCGGAAGAGGCGCGTCTCACGGCGCGCAGCATCGGCCGCATCACCGACATCGACCTCGCGCTGATGACCGGGACCTACGTCTCCGTTCGCGAGGCCCGGCAGCTCATGACGGCGCAGGACCTCATCGTGTCGCACCTCCCGGTCACGGTGCTCATGCTCGACGCCCACGGGGTGGTCACCGCGGCCACGCGCCCCGGCACGCGGCTGTTCGGGGACGTGCCGGTGCTCGGGCGCCGCTGGGAGGACGCGTTCCCGCCGGCCCTCGTCGCCGCCGCCGAGCTGGGGAGCGTCATTCAACACGCGCTCGCGACCAACCGAGAGATCACCCTCCCGCGGGTCGACGTCGCGCTCGACGGCGAGACGCGCCACTTCCAGATCTCGCTCGTGCCGCTCGACCACCCGCACGCGCGCATGCTCGTGCACCTCGAGGAGCTGACGGAGGCCATCCGCGCCGAAGCCCGACTTCGGCGGTCCGAGTCCCTCGCGCAGCTCGGCGCGCTCTCGGCGGCCGTGGCGCACGAGCTCCGCAACCCGCTCGCCGGGATCTCCGGCGCCATCCAGGTGCTCACGCGCTCGCTGGCCGCGGACGACCGACGCAAGCCCATCATGGAGAAGGTCGAGCAGCAGGTGCGGCGCCTCGACACCCTGGTCACCGAGCTGCTCGACTTCGCGCGCCCGACCGAGGCGCGCCTCACGGCGATCCCGCTCGAGGACGTGGTGCGGCAGGTGGTCGACCTCGTGCAGCGCGACCACCCCGGCGTCACCCTCGTGGCGAGCGGCGCAGGCGTCGGGCTCGCGGACCTCAACCTCACGCACCAGATCGTCCTCAACCTCGTGCTCAACGCCGTTCAGGCCATCCAGTCCGAAGGGGAGGTGCGCGTGCTCATGGAGCCCGGACGCATCCTGGTCAACGACTCCGGCCCTGGAATCCCACCGGAGAACCAGGAGAAGATCTTCGAGCCGTTCTTCACCACCCGCACCCGCGGCACGGGCCTCGGGCTCGCCATCTGCCGCAAGGCGGCCTCGGCGATGGGCGCGCAGCTCAGCCTGTCGCGCGGGCCTCTGCCCGGAGCGGCGTTCCTGCTCGAGCTCCAGCTCAGGCCGGCTTGAGCTTCTCCATCCGATAACGCAGTGCGTACCTCGAGATCCCGAGCAGGCGCGCCGCGGCGGACTGGTTGCCGTTGGTGCGGGCCAGCGCCTGTTCGAGCAGGCCGCGCTCGACGCCCTCGAGGTCGACCCCCTCCTCGGGGAGCAGGAAGGGGCAGCCGGGGCTCGTCCCTGGCGCCTGACCGCCGGAGTGAAGCCGGAGCTCCGACGGCAGATCCGAAGGCTGAATGACGTCTTCTTGCAGGAGGATGACCGTGCGCTCGATGACGTTCCGCAGCTCGCGGACGTTCCCCGGCCAGGCGTACCGTTGCAACAGCTCCATCGCCGAGCCGCTGGTGCCGCGGACCGAGCGGCCGAAGCTCTTGTTCAGGCGCTCGACGAAGTGGTGTACGAGCACGGGGATGTCCTCGCGGCGCTCGCGGAGGGCCGGCACGTCGATCGGCACCACGTGCAGCCGGAAGAAGAGGTCCTCGCGGAACCGGCCGCCCTTCACCTCGTCGCGGAGGTTCCGGTTCGTCGCGGCGATGATCGCGGCGTCCATCGGGATGTCGGCGACCCCGCCCACGCGCCGGAACCGACGGTTCTCGAGCGCGCGCAGCAGCTTCGCCTGCATCCCGAGCGGCAGCTCGCCGATCTCGTCGAGGAAGATGACGCCGCCGCTGGCCACCTCGAACAGCCCGCGCTTGGTCGAGCGCGCGTCGGTGAACGCGCCGCGCTCGTGACCGAAGAGCTCGCTCTCGATGAGGTGCTCGGGCAGGGCGGTGCAGTCGATCTCCATGAACGGCGCGGCCTTGCGGGGGCCCCGATTGTGGATCGCGCGGGCGACGAGGTCCTTCCCGGTGCCGCTCTCGCCTTGGATGAGCACGGTCGGGGCGTCGATGCGCTCGAGACGCTGGAGGGTCTCGAACAGGCGGCGCATCGAAGGGCTGTCGCCCACGATCTCCGCGTACCCGCCGCGATCGCGCGCGCGCAGGTAGTGCACCTCGCGCTTGAGGCGGTCCTCCGCGAGGGCCCGCCGGATCGCGAGCGTGGCTTCGCGCAGGTCGAACGGCTTGGCGATGTACCCGGCGGCGCCGAGCCGCGTGGCCTCGATGGCGCTCTCGACGCCGCCGTGGGCGGTGATGACGATGACGGGGAGATCGGGGTCGGTCTCGCGAAGGTGGCGGAGGGCGGTGAGCCCGTCCATCTCCGGCATCTTCAGATCCATGATCACGAGCGCGGGCGCGTGCCGACGCACCCCCTCGAGGCACTCCTTGCCGTTGGTGGCCGAGAGCGTGCCGAACCCCTCGAGCTCGAGGTGCTCGCACAGAGACCAGCGGATGAGCTCTTCGTCGTCGCAGACCAGGATCGTGTCGGACATCACGCGGAAGCTTAGCAAGATCCGGGCCAGCCGGACGGAGCGCGACGATCCGGGTTCATGTGTGAGACCGCACAGATCGTGTGTGGGATCCCACACCCACACCGCCCCACGGCCCCACAGGGGGCGGCACGGCCCTTGCTGAGGAGGCTCGTGGAGGCGTCGTGCGGCTACAACAGCAGGCCCAGGAGATCGTGAACGCGGTGCGCGCGCATCAGCGTACGCGTCCGGGCCGCCTCGCCGCCGTCACCTTGGGCGTACCCCAGAGCCTCCCCGCCGACGCGCTGGCCGTCGCCGTGCGCGACGCGCTCGCCGCCGCGGGCGAGCCCGAGGTGGAGATCGCGGCGCGCCCCCACGGGTCCGGGCTGCGCGTGCTCGCCGTCGAGTTCGACCGATGATCCCGCTGCTCGCGGGCGCCGCCACGGCGGCGCTGCTCGGTGGCCCACACTGCGTCGGCATGTGCGGCCCCTTCGTGAGCGCCACCGGCCCGTGGTGGCACGCCGGGCGCATGTTCACCTACGCCACGCTCGGCGCGCTCGCCGGGTCGGCAGGAATGGCGAGCTTCCTTGTCGATTCTACGGCGTCCGCCATCGTCTCCGGCGTGCTCCTCGTCGCCTTCGCCGCCCGAATGGCCGGGCTCGTCGAGGGCCCCGCGATCCACGCGCCGTGGTTGCTGCGCGCCGGGTCCGACCTCCTCCGCCGCGGCGGCCCGTTGGGCCACTTCGGGTTCGGGGTCGTCAGCGGCCTCTTGCCGTGCGGCCTCGTCTGGAGCGCCCTCGCCTTGTCGGTGTCGGCCGCCTCCGTGGCGGGGGGCGCGGCGGTGATGGCGGTGTTCTGGGTCGGCACGCTGCCCGCGCTGAGCGTGGCGGCGGTGGCCCTGCGTCGGCTCGCGGGCGCGCACCCGTGGGTACGGCGCGGCGTCGCGGGCGCGGTCCTCGCCGCGGGCCTCGTGTCGATCGGCATGCGCGCCCAGCTGCGCGCCGACGCGCCGTCGTGCCACGAGGCCGCTCCTTGAACGGCACGGACAGCGACGTCTTGCCGTGGGTGGACGCCGCCCAGGCGGTGGCCCGCCTGCCGCGCTCCGGGCGCGTCGCGGTCGGCGGAAACGCCACCGAGCCCACGGCCCTCGTCGCCGCGCTCGCCGCCTCGGGGGCCCGGTTCCGGGAGCTCGAGGTGGTGCAGACCCTGTCCTTCGGCGCCGACGCCCTCGTCACGGCCGCGTTGCGCGGCCACCTCCGCATCAACTCCGTGTTCATCGGCCCCGCCGTGCGCGACGCCGTGGCGCGCGCCGACGCGGACTACACCCCGGTGTTCATCTCCGACGTCCCCGCGCTCTTTCGTCCGGGCGGCCGGCTCGCCCTCGACGCCGCGCTCGTGCAGGTCTCCCCTCCCGACGCCCACGGATGGTGCTCCCTCGGGCCGAGCGTCGACGTCCTGCGCGCCGCCGTCGACCACGCCCCCATCGTGATCGCCGAGGTGAACCCACGCGTCCCCCGTACCCACGGGGCTTCGTCGGTCCACGTCTCGCGGCTCACCGCGCTGGTGCGGTCCGACACGCCGCTCGCGACCTTCAGCCCCGAGGCCACCGACGCGTCGCGGCAGCGCATCGCCGAGCGCATCGCGGAGCTGATCGAGGACGGATCGACCTTGCAGGTGGGCTTCGGCAGCATCCCCGAGGCGACGCTCGCCCGCGTCCGGGACCGCCGGGACCTCGGCATCCACAGCGAGTGGTTCTCCGACGGCATGATGGCCCTCGTCGAGTGCGGCGCCGCCACCGGCGTACGAAAGCCGAGGTGGGCTGGAAAGGCGGTCGCCTCGTTCATCCTCGGCTCCGAAGCGCTGTACCGGTGGGCCGACGACAACGCCGCGCTCGAGATGCAGCCCAGCGACGTGACCAACAACCCCGCCCTCATCGCCGCGAACCCGAAGATGGTCGCCATCAACTCGGCGATCAGCATCGACCTCACTGGTCAGGTGAACGCGGACAGCGTCGGCCACCGGTTCTACTCAGGCGTCGGCGGGCAGGCGGACTTCTTGCGGGGGGCCGCGCAGTCGGACGGCGGCAGGGCCATCGTCGCCCTGCCCTCCACCGCGCGCGGCGGCACGGTGAGCCGCGTCGTGGGCACGCTCGCCCCCGGGGCCGGGGTGGTGACGACCCGCGCCGACGTCCGGTTCGTCGTCACGGAGTGGGGCCGCGTCGACCTCCACGGGCTGTCCGTCCGGCAGCGGGCCCACGCGCTGATCACCCTCGCGCATCCACGATTTCGCGACGCGCTCACGGCGGAGGCGAAGGCCCTCGCCTATCTCGCGTGAACATCCTGCACTCACACCTCGAGGAGAGTCCATGTTCAGCTCGATCCTGGTGCCCGTCGACTTCTCCGACGGCGCGAACCACGCCCTCCGCCTCGCCATTCGCGTCGCCCGCGCCTCGAAGGGCAGCATCACCTTGTTGCACGTCGGCATGGCGCCGGGCGTGCCGGTGGTCGACACCTACGGCGTGCCGGTGCCGCCGATCTTCCCGGAGATGGTCGACGACTTCGCGAAGGAGCGTCGCCACGCCATCGACCGCCTGGCGCGGGAGGAGATCCCCGAGGACGTCCCTTGGCGCGCGGTCGTGCGCGACGGCTACCCCCCCGAGGAGATCGTCGCCGAAGCCGGCTCCGACGCCGGGTACGACCTCCTCGTGATGGGCACCCACGGGCGCACGGGCCTCGCGCGCGTCGTGTTGGGCTCGGTGACGGAGCGCGTGCTGCGCTCCTGCCCGATCCCCGTCCTCGTCACGAAGTAGCGAAGCCGCGCCCTGGGCGGCCGTAGAGCCAGCCCTGGTGGTGCTCGCAGCCGATCGCGGACAAGACGTCCGCCTCGCCGGCCGTCTCCACGCCTTCGACGACGACCTTCATGCCGAGCGACCGCGAGAGCTCGCTCATGGACTGGAGGACCTGACGCCGGGCGAGGTCGCGGTCGCACCCTCGGACGAGCGACATGTCGAGCTTCACCACCTCGGGGTGGAGCTGAATCACGCTCGTGAGGCCGGCATAGCCGGCCCCGAGGTCGTCGACGGCGATGCGGAAGCCCATCGCGCGCAGGGCGGCGAGGTGCGCGGGGAGGTCTGTCACCCCGTCGAGGGAGTGTCGCTCGGTGACCTCGAGCACGACGCGCGACGCGAGGGCGCTCAGGGGCGCGTCCGGGTCGCGCAGCTGGGGGTCGGCGAGGTCGGAAGGGTGAAGGTTGACGAAGATGTCGACGTCGGACGGCCCGTCCTTCGCGGCATCGGCGATGGCGGCGCGGATGCGGCGTCCGAGCTCGTAGACCCGACCCAGGCGCTCGGCCGCGTCGATGAACTGCGGAGACCCTCGGAAGGAGGCCTCGTCGGTGCGGAGGAGCGCCTCGTAGCCCACGGTGCGACGCGACGCGACGTGCACGATGGGCTGGAACGCGGGCCAGAGCGACGCGACGGCGCGCTCGAACGCCGCCTCCAGCGCTCGTCGAGCATCCCGACGAGCCTCACCGGGCGGTACGTCACGCGGACGCGTGCGCCGCCGCTCGCGCCGTCTGGCCCGCGTTTGCGCCGTTCCGACCTTCGGACACGCTCGCCGCCTCCCGGCTGCTCGTGCTCCCCGGATGAGCCGCGACATCTTCGACGACCCCGCTCGCTACGACGTCGCCCTGGCCGGCTTCAGCCCCACGAGCATCGCGTCGGTGCTCGCGTTTCATGCCGCCGTCACCGGCATCGGCATGCTGCTGGCGTACCTCCTCCCAGACACCGTCGCGCCGCACGGCGGCCAATACGCCCCGGCGTGGCTCGCTCTGGCGTGCCAGGTGCCGCTCACGCTCCTCACGGCGCGGCTCTTCGCGACCCGTGCGCGGCAAGCGTTCTGGTTCTGGAGCGTCCTGCTCAGCGTCACCATGTTCGTGTGGCTCGGCCTCCTCACGTGGGCCGCTCCGCCGTTCTACGCGGTGGTGCTCGCCACCCTCTTCGTGGTGTGGGCCTACCACGACGCATGGACGGCGTCGGGGCACGCCATCGCCCCGGTGTACCTGGCGGCGGCGCCGGCGATGGACATCGCGCTCCTCGCCGTCGACGCAGCCGGGGGCCGAGGCCTGATCTGGGCGTTCAGCCACGACTACACGCATGCGCTGGCCTTCGTCGCCGTCCAGATCGTCATGACGGCGTCCACACTGTGGCTGATCCGGTGGGTAGGCCGCGAGGTGGACGAGCGCGCCCGCCTCGCCGAGAGCAGCGCGCGCCTCGAGCGCGCCCTCAGCTTGATGGCGAAGGAGCGAGAGGTCGTACAGACGAGCTCCGCGCTCATCGCCAACGGCCTGGTGGCCACCAAGTTCAGCCACGACCTCGCGGGGCCCGTGGCCGCGCTGCGCCTCACCGCCGAAGAGCTCGGGCACACCGTCCACGAGCTGGCGAACGCCGCGCCGCCGGGCGCGCTGCCGGAGTTGGTGCGCGACGTTCAAGAGGCGGTGGCGCGCATCGACGCCATGGCGGGCGAGTTCGCGCTCGCCGTGCGGCGCCCCGAACGTCCTTCGGCCACCGCCATCGGCGACCTGGTCGAGCGCGCGCAGGTCGCCGCCGCGGCGGCGCTCGGCGACGCCGCGGCTCCGGTCCCGACCGTCGTCACGCGGCTGCGGCCCGCCGACGTGTGGATCGCGTCGGGGCACGGCAGCTCCCTCGCGAACATCCTGACCAACTGCGCGCTGCACGCGCCCGGCCAGGACATCGACCTCGTCGGCGGGCCCGCGGGCGGCGGGTTCTACCGCCTGACGATCCGTGACCGCGGCGTGGCGCCCGAGGCGCGCGCCGAGGCCCTCGCGCGCATCCGTCGTTCGCTCGCCTTGGAGCCCGTGGACGGGGCCCGCGCCGCGACCTATCGCGGGCTGGGCGTCGGCCTGATGCTCGCAAAGGTGTACGTCACCCGCCACGGCGGTTGGCTGTCCTGCGCACCTCCCGGGGACGAAGGCCCCGGCGTGGAGTTCGAACTCCTGCTTCCCCTGCACGATCCCACCGACCCGAACCAACAGAGTTGCCAGCCGCAGACGCTGGCGAGGAGCATTTGATGGAGACCAAGCGCCGAACCCCGTCCGACCTGCTTGACGCCCTGGTCGACCGCGGCGTCACCGGCGTCATGGAGACCAAGGACGGCTTCGAGATCCTCGTGCGCGACGAGGCGACGGAGCGGTCGGTGACCGAGGCCATGCGGTCGGACCGAGCCCTGGACGCCGTCCGCGCGGCCAACCCGAGCACGCGCGTCATCGGCGAGCTCGAGGCCCTCGCCTTCACGCCCGTCGACGGCTTCAGCCCGGACCTCCGCGGCGGCGTGTCCATCGGCTCGCGCCACGGCGCGTCGGGCACCCTCGGGTTCGTCGCTCGCCGACCGCTGACGCGCGACGTGGGCCCCGACTACCTGCTCACCTCGGAGCACGTCCTCCGCTACCTCGACGAGGCCGCGGGCCCGGATGCGTGTGTCGTGCAGCCCGGCGCGACGTCGACGTCCAGCGCCGCGGCGACCGCGGGCTGGGTCGTGGCGAAACTGGCGGGCTTCGGGAACATCCAGCTGCAGCCCTTCCCGAACACGATGGACGCCGCGGTCGCCGCGGTCATCGGCGGCGCGCGCCCCGCCAGCTGGCGCCAGGTGCACGGGGTCAACCTCGTCGGGCAGAAGCTCCTCGCGAACCTCACGATCGGAATGCAGGTCACCAAGTACGGCGCCGCGTCGGGGACGACGTCCGGGACGATCGTCAGCCTCAACGGCGACGCGATCTGGAAGTACGGCCGCGGGCGCACGGCGCGCTTCGCCCCGATGATCGTGGCGGACCTCAAGGCGTGCCCGGGCGACTCCGGCGCGCCGGTGGTCTTCACCGACGCGACCGGCGCGTACGCGGTCGGCATCGTGAGCGCGGCCGCGGTTTTCAACGGCAACTACCGCACCTTCATCACCCCGCTCGACCCCATCACGAACACCCTCGGCTACGTCGTCGCCTGAGGCGACGCCGCGCTCGCCCGCCTCACCCGAGCCGGGCGAGCGCCCGTTCGCGCAGCACCGCGACCTGCTCGTCGGTGTAGCCCCAATGCTCCGCCCAGACCGCGATCAGCGCGTCCTCGCCCGGGCCGGGTGCCCCGTCCGCCCAGGCGAGGGTCATCGCGCGATCGAGGAGGAACGACCGCATCGTAGGGTCGGTGACCCCCGCGGCGACCGCGACCGGATCTGGGCGCGTGGTGTACCAGGACACGCGCTCGGCGGCGCCCGCGGTCACGCCCGCCGCGTCGAGCAGGACTTCGAGCGTGGTGTACTCCTCCGGGGAAAAGGACCCGTTGGCCCAGGCGACGGCGAGCAGCCCCTCGAGGTAGGCGGCGTCGGTGCGCGCGGCGAGCCATTCGGGACGGGACATCGAAGCTCCGGAGTGAGCCGCAGCGTATCGCGGCGCCGGGGGTGGCACGCGCCGGGCGAACCACTACCGCAGCCTTGGCAACTCGGGATATCCCCAGGCCCATGCGCCTCCTGCACACGATGCTCCGGGTCCGCGACCTCGACGCCGCCCTCGCCTTCTGGTGCGACGCCCTCGGCTTCCGCGAGGTGCGGCGCTCCTCCAGCGAGTCCGGCCAATTCACCCTGGTGTTCCTCCGGGCCCCCGACGACGCTGCCGGGGCGGCCGAGCTCGAGCTCACCCACAATTGGGATCAGTCCGAGCCCTACTCGGTCGGCCGCAGCTTCGGGCACGTCGCCGTGGCCGTGGACGACGTGTACGCCACCTGCGCGCGACTGCAGGCGCACGGCGTCACCATCCTCCGCCCGCCGCGCGAGGGCCGAATGGCCTTCGTACGCAGCCCCGACGACCAGTCGGTCGAGCTGCTCCAGGCCGGCCCCGCGCTCGCCCTCGCCGAGCCGTGGGTGAGCATGCCCAATGTGGGGAGCTGGTAGGGGGTCGTCAGCCGAGGGTGTCGCGGAAGAAATCATTCCCCTTGTCATCCACCACGATGAACGCGGGGAAGTCCTCGACCTCGATGCGCCACACCGCCTCCATGCCGAGCTCCGCCATGTCGAGCACGTCGACCTTGCGGATGTGGTCGCGGGCGAGGAGCGCGGCGGGCCCACCGATGGAACCGAGGTAGAAGCCACCGTTCTCTTTGCAGGCATCCGTCACGGCCTTGCTCCGGTTGCCCTTCGCGAGCATGACGAAGCTGCCTCCGGCCTGCTGGAGCTGGTGGACATAGCTGTCCATGCGGCCCGCCGTCGTAGGCCCGAAGCTGCCCGACGGCATGCCGTCCGGCGTCTTGGCGGGGCCGGCGTAGTACACCGGATGATCCTTGAAATACTGCGGGAGCGGCTCGCCACGGTCGAGGCGCTCCTTGACCCGCGCGTGGGCGATGTCGCGCGCCACGATCATCGTGCCGCTCAGGGAGAGGCGGGTCTTGATTGGGTAGCGCGAGAGTTGGGTCCGAATCTCGCTCATGGGCCGATTGAGGTCGACGCGGACCACCTCGTCGCCCAGCTCCGCGTCGGTCGCCTCGGGCAAGAACCGCGCGGGGTTCGTCTCCAACGCCTCGAGGAAGACCCCGTCCTTCGTAATCTTTCCCTTCGCCTGCCGGTCCGCCGAGCACGACACGCCGATGCCGACCGGGCAGCTCGCGCCGTGGCGCGGAAGGCGGATGACCCGCACGTCGTGGCAGAAGTACTTGCCGCCGAACTGGGCGCCGATCCCGAGGCGACGGGTGAGGTCGAGGACCTGTGCTTCGAGCTCGAGATCGCGGACGGCGTGCCCCGCCTTCGAGCCGCGCGTGGGGAGGGTGTCGAGGTACCGAGCGCTCGCGAGCTTCACGGTCTTGAGGGTGTGCTCGGCGCTGGTGCCGCCAATCACGATCGCGAGGTGGTACGGCGGGCACGCCGCGGTGCCGAGCGAACGGATCTTGGCCTCGAGGAACGTCAGGAGAGTCTTGGGATTCAGGAGCGCCTTGGTCTCCTGGTAGAGGAACGTCTTGTTGGCGGACCCCCCACCCTTCGTCATGAACAGGAAGCGGTAGTCCGCGCCGGGGGTGGCGTAGAGCTCGATCTGCGCGGGGAGGTTCGAGCCGGTGTTCACCTCTTCGTAGGTGTCGATCGGCGCGAGCTGGCTGTAGCGGAGGTTCGTCTCGGTGTAGGTGCGGAACACGCCGCGCGACAGCGCCGCTTCGTCGTCGCCGTCGGTCCACACCGCCTGGCCCTTCTTGCCGACGACGATCGCGGTGCCGGTGTCCTGGCAGGACGGAAGCACCATGCCGGCAGACACATTGGCGTTCGACAACATCTGCCGGGCGACGAAGCGGTCGTTGCCGCTCGCCTCCGGGTCATCCAGGATCGCCCGGAGCTGCGCGAGGTGGCCCGGGCGGAACAGGTGGGAGACGTCGCGCACCGCGGCGGCTGCGAGTGTGGTCAGCGCGCTCCCCGGCACGACGAGCACCTCACGCCCCCGGAAGGACTCGACCCCCACCCCGTCGGCCTCGAGGCGCCGGTAGGGGGTGCCGTCGTCGGTGAGGGGGAACATCTCCTGAAACACGAACTCCGGCATCGGGCCTCCGTGGGAGGCCCGATCTATCCGGGGTCAGTCGATGTCGTGGTGACGCTCGCGACGACCGCCGCCGCTGTTCGCGCCCCCTTCGCGCCGCTCGCCGCCGTCACGCTCGGCGCTCCCACCGCGATCCGAGCGTTCGTCCCCGCGATCCGACCGCGCGTCGCCGCGGTCGTCGCCGCGATCCGAGCGGTCGTCGCCGCGGTCCGAGCGGTCGTCGCCGCGATCCGAGCGGTCGTCGCCGCGGTCCGAGCGGTCTTCGCGACGCTCGTCGCGGTCCTCCCAGCGCTCCGCGCGGTCCTCCCATCGCTCCTCGCGATCCTCGCGGCGCTCGTGGCGATCTTCGACGTACTCACGGCGGTCTTCCCACCGCTCGCGCTGCTGGGCGAGGTCGTGGCGCTCCTTCCAGTAGCCCTCGCGCCAGTTGCCGTCGCGGTCGTAGTCGCCGCCGACCCAGCCGTGGCCGTAGCGGGTGTACGGACGCCAGTAGCCGTCCACGTAGCTGTGCCCGCTCCAGTGGCCCGGCACCCAGGTGTACCCGGGGCGGGTGTCGACCGGCTGCCAGTGTCCGGGGTGCCAGGCGCCCCAGCGGTCGTGGTAGCCGTCCACCCAGACCCACCCGGCCCGCGGCGCGGGGCGCCAATAGGGGTGCCAAGGGTTCATGGACACCGACCAGCGCGGCCCGGCGACGCGGACGAGCACGCCGGCCTCCGCGGGGGCGGGCGCCACGGCGGTGGCGAGGGTGAGCAGGCCGACGAGGGCGAAGATGGCGCGGTTCATGGTGCCTCCGAGGTGTTCGTGCACTCGGACGCGGCGGCCGCGCGGTCATTCAAGCCGAACGCGATCGACTACGGGCAGTCCATCACGACGCAGGCGTTGGTGGTCGATCCGGCGACGATCGGCACCTCGATCTCCGCGGTGCAAGCGGCACTCCCACGCGGGTAGCTCACGCGCAGCGCCCAGGTGCCCGCGCCGAGCACCTCCTCGACGAGGCCGTCGCCCGTCGTCTCGCCGGTGGTCTGGACGCCGCCGCTGTCGACGTTCTCGATGGTGTACTGCTTGAACGCCGTGTACAGCGGATCGCGCGCGACCTCCGACTCGCTGGTGATGACCCGCGCGGCGAGCAGCCCGCTCGCGCCGGTGGCGCCGCCCTCCGCCGTCGAAAAGCGCCCGCCCTCGTCGAGGGTGTCGCAATATTCGTCGACCGCGGCGGAGTCGCCGGAGGAGTCGATCGCCGCGTTGCCGGTGCAGCCGAGGAGGAAGGCGAAGAGGACACGCATGGCCCCGCAGTGTACCGCACGGCGGCCCGGTGGTAGCGTGTCGACGTGGACGAGCGCATCGCGATCGCGGCGAGGGTCCGCGCGACGGAGTCGGGCGCGGCGGTCGGGCCGTGGACGATCGAGGTGTACCCGACGCTCCGCTGCAACCTCGACTGCGGCTTCTGCGACACGACCGAGCGCCACCGGCCCGCCGTGGCCGAGCGCGACGCCGCGTGGTGGTGCGCGGTGGTCGACGAGGCCGCCGACCTCGGCGCGCGTCGGATCCTCGTGCTCGGGGGCGGTGAACCGCTGCTCGCCGCCGCCACGCTCCCGCTCATGGCGCGCGCGAAGGCGCGCGGGCTCATCGGCACGCTCACCACGAACGGCACGCGCCTCGACGCCGCGGCGCGCGACCGCCTGACCACGATGGGCTGGGACGAGGTGCACGTGTCGGTCGACGGCGCGACGGCGGCGACCCACGACGCGCTGCGAGGCAAGAACGGCGCCTTCGCCCGGACGATCACGAACGTGTGCCACCTGCGTCGGGTGGCCGGAGCGCCGCGCCTCGCGCTGCACACCGTCCTGACCCGGAAGAACGTGGATGAGCTCGCGGCGCTCGCCCACCTCGCGCACGCGCTCGGGGCCTACCGTTGGGAGCTCGACGCCCTCGTGGCGTACCGGCCCGAGCAACAGGCGTTGGCCCTCGGGCCGCGGGAGCGCGCGCGCCTCCCCGCGCGGATCGCCGCCGCGCAGGCGCTCGCGGACCGCCTCGGGCTCGAGACGACGCTCGACCGGTTCGGCGCTCCGGACGCCGTGGACCGCGGCGCCCGCACGATCGCCGCCGGTGACGGGCCCGTGGGGCCGGCGCGCGCCCCCTGCCTCCGCGCGTGGCACCACCTCGTCGTCGACGCCGCCGGGGTCTCGGCGCCGTGCTGCGTCCTTTCGGGGACCGGCGACCCCGTGGAGGCCGGCGCGCTCGCCGGAACATGGCGGGGCCCGGCGCTCGACGCGATCCGCGCGGGCATGCGCGAGGGGCGCGCGACGGCCCGTTGCGCAGAGTGCAGCGAGAACATCCTCGCGCACGAGCGGTCGATCCGCGACCGTCTGCCCGAGGCTACCGCGTGAACGTCAACCTCGAGCTCACCGACCACTGCAACATCGCCTGCCGCATGTGCAGCCAGTCGATGCGCGACCAGGCGCACGACACCCCCATGCGCTTCATGGACTTCGAAACCTGGAGAAAGGGCGTGCTGGGGCTGCGCGGCATGCCCGACGTCGCGCTCTGCCCGCACTGGCTGGGCGAGCCGACCCTGCACCCGCAGTTCGACGCGTTCGTGGAGTACGCGTTCGCGGTCAACCGGGCGAACGCGCTCTTTCGTACGTTCAAGCTGCATACGAACGGGGTGATCCTCCCGCCGGCGCGCGCGGAGCGCCTCGTGCGGCTCGCGCGCAGCCCCGGCCAACATTCCGACACCTTCGAGGCCATCCACTTCTCGATCGACGCCTGGAGCCGCGAGGCGTACGCGTGGGTGAAAGGCGCCGATCGTCGCGAGCTCGTGTATCGAAACGTCGAACGCTTCCTCACTGCGCGCGCGGCGACCGGCGGCGAGTGGCCGCGCGTGCACCTCGCGATCGTCGTTCAACCTGGAAACTCACACGAGGTCGGCGCGTTCGTCGATCACTGGGCCAAGCGGCTCGACGCCGCCGGCGCCCGGTGGCGCCTCACCGCGGACTGGCCCGCGCGCGACCGCGACGCCATCTACCTTCGGCGCCTGAACGCGGGCGATCAGGCCGCCGCGGACCGCCTGCACGCCGACGCCTGTCGCGAGGTGGGCCTCGCGACCCAGGTGCGCCTGCCGGGGAGCTTCTGATGTTCGTGCTGCTCCTCGGCGGCTGCCTCGGCAACGTCGTCCTGGACGGTGCGCCCGACGAGGTACGGACGGCGTGGATCCTCGAGATCGACGGAGCCCCGCAAGCGCGGGCGGTGGTCGTGGGGAACTCCGCGCTGCCGTGCGGCCCGGACGAGGCGAGCAACGACCCGGCCACCCCCGTGGACGACGCCGCGGCCGCGGTGGCGTGGTGGAACGCCCAGATCAGCGCGGCGTTCTACCGCGAGGGCGCCATTCTGACCGCGTTCTTGGTGTCCGACCCCGACAGCGCATGGGCCGGTGACTACCGGCTGGACGGGACGCGCGGCGCCGACCCACTCGCGGCGGCGTTGTCTTCCGACCGGCTGGGGATCGGCATGTACTGGGTGGTGTACGAGGCCACCGGCGACCCGCTGGAGGACCTCTCGGTCACCCAGGTCCCGACGGAGTTCGAAGCCGCGCTGTTCGACGGGGTCAACGGGACCCTGCACCTCGACCCGCCGGTGGCCGACCGTTGGCGCGGGGAGTTCGACTTCGAGGCGATCGACCTGCACGGGACCTTCCGCGCCGCGCCGTGCGACGACACCACGCTTCGGGCGGTGCTCCTGGAGCGGCTCATCGCGGGCTTCGTGCTGCCGGCGGAGTAGCTCAGGCCTCGTCGTCCGACGCCTCGATCGTCTCCACCGCGCCGAGGATCTCGTTGCGCGTGCGCGCGTCGGACGTCCGATCGCAGGCCGGCAGGCCGCCGCGAAGGGTGCGCAGCGCGCCGGCCTTGTCGCCGGACTCGTAGCGCGCCATGCCGTAGTGGTACCAGGCCGCGCCGTAGTCCGGGTGATGCTCGATCAGGCGGTCGAACGTCGAGAAGCACTCGGACCACGCGGCCACCTTTCGAAGCTCCATGCCGAGCGTGTAGAGGCCGAAGCGGTCGGTGGGCTTGCGCGCGACGTAGTCGCGCGCAGCGGAGAGTCGGTCGGACACATAGCCTCCGTCGCGAAGGACGGGTATCCTGCCGGGCTGAGGAGGTCCCCGTGACCGTGCTTGCTCTCCTGTGGTTGGCGGCGTGCGAAGGCCCGGTGAAGGGCACCGATTTCAGCAACGACGACACCGACACCGCGGCCCAGCAAGAGGGCGCGTTCCTCGATGTCGACGAGACGAGCATCGCGTTCGGGTCCGTCATCGTCGGCGAGCTCTACTCGGCCGAAGTTCACCTCCACAACCCCGGCACCGAGCCGGTGTCGGTGTCGTCGATCACCATCGATCCGCCGTTTCAGGTGTCCCCCGGCTCGATGACCGCCAACGCTGGCACCGACCCGACGATCACGGTGTACCTGCAGCCGGTGGACTTCGCCGATGTCGCCGGCACCCTCGTCATCGTCACCGACGTCGACGGCATCGGCACCATCGAGATTCCCGTCACGGCGGACGTCGTGCGCGACGTCGACGGCGACGGGCACGACGCCCTCGAGGCCGGCGGCGACGACTGCGACGACGACGACGGGGCCGTCAACCCGACCGCGCGCGAGGAGTGGTACAACGGGATCGACGAAAACTGCGACGGGAACGACTCCGACCAGGACGGCGACGGCTGGGAGTGGCTGCGCGAAGACGACGGTCCCGACTGCAACGACACCAACCCCGAGTACTACCCGGGCGCCCCCGACGAGCCGTACGACAACCGCGACACGAATTGCGACGGTTCGAACGACTGGGACGCCGACGGGGACGGGTCGGGCTCCGCGGCCTACAACAAGGGCTTCGACTGCGACGACGACGACCCGCTCGTCAACACCGACGGCAACGAGACCTTCAACGGCAAGGACGACGACTGCGACGGGGACACCGACATCGCCGCCACCGTCGAGTACGCCTCGTACGTGTACTACGCCGACGGGCGGTCCGACCGCACCGGCTTCGCCACGGCGTTCGGCGACTTCGACGACGACGGCGCCGATGACTTCGTGGTGGGCGCCCCGTACAACGGCGGCACCGGCTCCGGCCCCGGCGGCGTCGCGATCTTCTTCGGCGGCGCGTCGCCCCTGCCGAGCGGCACCCAGATCGACCGCTCCGACTCGTGGATCGAAGGCACCGGGTCGACCGACCTGATCGGCCAGTTCGTGGCCAGCCCCGGCGACATCGACGGCGACGGCGTGGACGACCTCGCCATCGGCGCGCCCTCCATGACGTCCAACCAGGGCAGCGTGTACGTGCTCAGCGGCCCCGACGCACTGCGGGAGGACCTCCGCCGCGCCTCGGCCCAATACACCGGGTCGTCGAGCAACTACCTCGGTCGCGGCATCGGCAGCGACATCGACCTCGACGGCGACGGCCTGCACGAGCTCGTCATCCTCTACGCGAGCGGCGGCTACAACTACGCGGGCGTCGAGTACGGCGGCGGGCTGAGCAGCGGCGGCACGACCACCTTCGACGCCATCTTCAGCACCGACGGCAGCGAGGTCGCGTTCTACCGCAACGCGCCGGTCGGCGGGGACTTCGACGGCGACGGCCGTGACGACCTCGTCCTGAGCGACGGCAAGTCCGACGCCGCCGCCACCGACGGCGGCGCGATCTGGGTGATGTGGGGCAGCGCCACGCGATACTCCGGCTCCGCCTCGGCGAATTCCGCCGGTACCCGCGTGGCGAACGGCACCACGTCGTCCGACGGTGTGGGCTGGTCCACCCAGATGATCGAAGATCGCGACGCCGACGGCGACGACGAGCTCTGGACCTACACCCTCGACGAGGGCATCTACATCATCGAAGGGGGCGCGGACCGCCGCTCGGCCTTCGGAAACCCCTCCACGGCGCACAGCGGGTTCCTCCAGTGGGGCTCTCGCACGTCCGACGCCGAGCTCATCCGCAACACCGGCGACTACACCGGCGACGGCATCGGCGACGTGTTCGTGTTCCTCGAGGACGACGGCGGCTACGGCAAGATGAAGATGTACTCGGGCGACCACACGACCACGATCGACGAGGACGACGCGGTCTCGGGCGAGATGTCCGGCACGAGCGACTACGGCAACGGCAACGCCGGGTACGGCGCGGCGCCCCTCCCGGGCGACTTCGACGGCGACGGCAAGCGCGACTACGGCGTCGGCGACCCCGAGTACACGTCGAACGCCGGCGAGGCGTACGTCTTCCTCAACGGTTCGTGAGCGACGATCAGCGGAGGTGCGCGAGGAGCTCCTCGCGCGCGCCCTCGTAGCCCAGCCGCGCGAGATCCTCCGCGTACCGAACCGCCACGAGCTCGACGGTCGCGCGATCGTAGTAGTCGCGCCAGTCCGCGTGGGGGCCCTTGGCCTTCGTGGAGTGGGCGCGCTCGAGCGTCGGTGGGAGGTCGTGACGTGCCGCGAGCGCGCGCCAATCTGCGTCGAGCCGCTCCATGTGTCCGACGAAGCCCACGACGCGCGCGCCGCGCCGGTAGAGGTGGGACGACTGGCTCTTGAAGTGGCGATCCGCGACCCGATCGGGGATGCGCGCGACCCGCGCGGCGAACTCCGCGAAAGGGATGTTCGTCGGCAAGGAGTAGGGGACGATGTCGAAGTAGGGCCGGGGGTACACCGCGTCGCCCGGTTCCCACAGGATCTTGTCCCGGTAGCAGCTCACCAATCGCGCGAAGGGATCCCGCACGAACGCGAAGCCCTCGTAGTCGCGCTCTTCGCCCGCCAGCAGGCCCCAACGCTTGTACGGCTTCCAGCCGGACGCGGCGTGGATGTCCGGCGCGTCGACCCCGTAGCGCTGCCCGATCGCGCGCTTGATCGAGGTGCACGCGTTCTTCGACAGCACGAGGAACGCGAGGCGGCGATCCGGAAAGACGAGCCACTCTCGAGGATCGAGCTGTCGATGCCGCGCGAGCGCGCGCGCGTAGAGCAGCTGCTGCTTCGCGTACCACCGCCAGCCTTGCACCGTCCCCGCGCTCATCCCCAGAACGCCCACGGCAAGAAGGTCACGCGCACCTCGTCTCCGAAGAACAGCCAAACCAGAGCGCCCAGCGCCAGAAATGGACCGAAGGGCATCGCCAGCTTCAACGAGCGCCGGCGCACGACCGCCACGGTCACGCCGACCACGCTCCCCACCACCGAACCGAGGACCAGGATGAACACCAGCGCGGGCACCGCACCGAAGTACGAACCGATCAACGCCATCAGTTTCGCGTCTCCCGTGCCCATCGCCTCGAGCCCGTACCACCAGGACGCTGCCGCCGCCATCGCCCAGAGCCCGAGGCCGCCGACCATCGCGCCCACGACCGACTGCTGCCACGTGATCGTGTCGTGGTACCCGAGCGCGGGGAGCGCGAGCGCGCCCAAGACCCCTACCGGCACGCTGTAGATGCTGAAGGGGTCGGGGATGATCTGGTGCTCGAGGTCGATGAACGTCAGCGCCATCAAGCAGAACGCGAGCCAGCCGTACCAGACGAAGGCCACGAGGTGGCCGGCGTCGACGTCGGCGAGGTCGGGCACGAGGTGCCGGAACAACAGCACCGCGAGCACGCCGAACGCGGCCTCGACCGCCGGATAACGGGCGGAGATGGGCGCCTTGCACGCCCGACACCGACCTCCGAGCCACAGCCACGCGAGCACCGGCACGTTGTCGTAGGGCTTGATGGCCGTGCCGCACTTCGGGCACGCCGAGCCGGGGAACACGATCGAGCGGTCGGCCGGCATCCGCGCGATGCAGACGTTCATGAAGCTGCCGAAGAGCAGGCCGAACAGCCCGGCGTAGGCGGCGAACAGCGCGTACACCATCGTGTCCGGGCTCATCGGCCCACCTCCGCCAGAACGGCGTCGACGACGTAACCGACGTCGGAAGGCGTGAGGCACTCGTGCACCGGCAGCGCGAGCGCCTCCGCGCACCACGCGTCGGCGTTGGGCGTCGCGCGCGCGTGTTCGGCCAGCGCCGGCTGCGCGGCGAGCGACCGCGGGTAGTACACGCCCGTCTCCACGCCACGCGCGGCGAGGCCCGCGCGCAAGGCGTCCCGCCGCTCGGCGCGCACGAGGTACTGGTGGACAGGATGCCCGCGCGAACGCCGCACGAGGCGGACGCCAGAGCACGAGGCGAACGCCGCGTCGTACACCTCGGCATGGTGTCGACGCGCGGCGACGCGCGCGGGGAGGTCGTCGAGGTGCGCGAGCAGGACGGCCGCCTGGATCGCGTCCAACCTCGAGTTTCCGCCGACGTGTCCCGACACCCGCTCCGCGACGTTCGGCTCGGTCATCCCGTGGTGCGTGAGGCGGCGCACGGCGTCGGCGAGGCGCGCGTCGTCGGTCAGCACGAGCCCCCCGTCGCCCGCCGCGCCGAGCGTTTTTGTAGGGTAGAAGCTGGTCGCGCCGATGACCCCGACGCGCGGCGGCGGGTCCGCCCCTGCCACCTGCGCCGCGTCGTCGACGACGGGCACGGGCACCGGCCCGAGGGTGGCGCCCTCTCCGAACAGGTGGACGACCACGATCGCCCGCGTTCGGGGCCCGATCGGCAGCCGCGCCGGGTCGATGAGCGGAAGATCCGCCCGCACGTCCGCGATCACCGGCGTTGCACCCACACGCACGACGGCCCCCGCGGTGGCGAAGAACGTGACGGCCGGCACGACGACCTCGTCGCCCGGCCCGACCCCCAACGCCAGCAGGGCGTAGATCAGGGCGTCGGTCCCGCTGTTCACCCCGACCCCGAGGGCCCAGCCGAACACCCCGGCCAGGGCCCGCTCCGCGTGGTCGACCACCGGGCCCCCGACGTACCGCCCGCCGCGGAGCACCTCCGCCACCCGCCGCTCGACCTCGGCCGCCACCCGCGCGTGCCGCCGCGACGGGTCGGCGAGCCGGACGACGCTCACTTGAAGTCCCGCTCGTTGAAGATCCAGCAGGCGATGGCGAGGACGACGCCCGTGTGCCCGGCGCCGTAGAGGAGCGCCCAGCCCACCTCGGACCACGGCACCACCACCGCGTGCACCGCCTCCGCGCGCAGGTTGAAGACGTCGAGGTTCGGGAGCACCCGGTAGAGCGTGAGCGCCACGCTGCGGAACAGCGGGCTGTCGGCGGCCTCGCCATAGTCGCGGAGGTCGTCGCAGAAGTGGCCGATGACGTAGATCGCGAGGGTGTACGCCGCGGCAGACGTGGGCGCGGCGAAGGTGGAGAACATCGTCGCCCACGCACACAACACCGTCAGCTCGACCAACAGCAGGCCCAGGGCCACGTACACCTGGACCGGGGGCAAACCCTGCTGTACGCCAACCACGCCGACGTACAACGCCGACAGCAGGCCGACCTCCGCGGCCAGGGTGAGCCAGAGCCCGAGGTACTTGCCGAGCAGGATCTCCCAGCGCGGGAGGGGCTTGCTCGCCAGGGTGTAGATCGTCTTCCGGTCGATCTCCTTCCAGACGAGGTTGATCCCCAAGAAGATGGCGATGATCGCCCCGATGGCCGCGATGGCCGCGAGCGCCGTGCCGCGCACGACCTTGTCGACGTCGCCGATGCTGATCTCGCGCAAGGCCACGGACACGACGACGAGAAGGACGGCGAAGAAGAAGATGCTGTGCAGGACGCGGTCGCGCACGGCCTCGCGAAAGGTGTTGGTGGCGACGGCCCAGATGCGGGTCATGCGAGCACCCCCAATTTCCGCGCGTCGACGGGCTTCGCGCGCTCGACCTCGTCGAGGAGCACCTGCTCGAGGGTGCGCAGCGCCGGCACCACCGCGATCACCGCGCCGCCGATGGCGCGCACCGCGTCCACCGCCGCGTCGACGGCGTCGGGGGGCAGGCGCATGTGCGCCTCGGCGTGGTCGCGCCGAACCCAGGCACCCGATGCGTCGCGTTCGACACCGTGAAACACGCAGTCGACGTGCTCCACCGTCCGCCCGACGAGCTGCCGCACGGGCCCGACGCCACGAAGGCGGCCTTGCACGACGATGGCCACGCTGTCGCAGATCGCCTCGACATCCGCGAGGATGTGACTCGAGAAGAAGACGGTCTTCCCCGCGCGGCGCTCCTCGAGGATGAGGTCTCGCACGAGCACCCGCCCGAGGGGATCGAGCCCCGACATGGGCTCGTCGAGCACCAGGAGGTCGGGGTCCGAGATCAACGCCTGCGCGAGCCCGGCCCGCTGAAGCATGCCCTTGCTGAACTTGCCGAGCGGCACGTCCCGGAAGCGCTCGAGGGCGACGCGCTCCAACAGGCGGGTGACACGGCGGCCGCGCTCCACCGAGGGCACCTCGGCGAGCCGCCCGTAGAAGTCGAGGAACTCGCCCGCGGTGAGGTGCTCGTAGAAGTACGGGCGCTCCGGCAGGAACCCGACGCTCTTCCTCGACTCCGGCGTGGGGACCGGCTGCCCGAGGATCCACGCCCGGCCGCTCGTGGCGCGCTGAAGCGACATGAGCGTCTTGATGGTCGTCGTCTTGCCTGCGCCGTTCGGCCCGACGAAGCCGAAGCTGCACCCGCGTGGAACCTCGAGGTCGAGGTCGATGAGTCCGACGAGCGGGCGCATGAAGAAGCCGACCTTGTAGGTCTTGCAGAGCTTCTCGGTGCGGATGGCCGCGTCAGACACGTCGCCCCCGACGCGCCGCGTCATCGCGCCAGCGCGCGAGCACGTCCGCCGGCACCGCCCCCGCGCTCTGCCAGTTGCAACGCGTGCAGTACGGCCCGCTCTCCTCGAAGCGCCCCTCGGCCTGCGCCGCGCGCCATCGCTCGACCGTGGGCCCCGTCCACAGCTCGGCCAGGGGGGTCTGCGTGACGTTGCCGAGGCGGTTCTCCAGGCGCTCGTCGAGGCAACAGGTCGTGAGGTCGCCGCCGACATGCACCATCGGCGTCAACCACAATCCGGCGCAAGCGGGGCGTTCCATCGCCGTAGACGTTATCATCGACGCGTGAAGACCGACGCGCCCCCCGGTACCCTGTGGATCGCGGAGGCCGCCGAAGGCGGTCCAGAATCAAGGTTCTTCCTCGTTCCTGACGGTTCGACGCCTCCACCCGGCGCGCTGCCCGTCCGCACCGTGCTCGGCGCCGAAGCGCAGGCCGACCCCGATGCGATGGCCCCCTGGGAGGTCTCGCAGGCCGACGCGGAGGCCCATGTCCGCGCCCACGTGCTCGCGTTCGGCGCCACCCTCGCAGGTTCCCTGGCGGCGGCCCGCGGGGACACCCCGCGCGCGACGTCCACGATCAGCATCGACGCGCTGCTTGGGCTCCGCCCCGACGAGGCGCGAGACCCCGACCGCGTGGGGGCCGCCGTCGGCGAGGCCCTGCGCGGCTTCGTCGCGCAGGTCGCCGAGGCCGCCGCGACGCCGGCAGCGCCCAACCCGCTCGCCGACGCGCTTCGCGGCCCCGACACCCTCGCCGCCCTCGACGCGCTCGCGGCGGGCCTGCGCGACGCAGCCGCCGACATCCGCTCCGAGACCGAGCGGCTGCGGACCGGGGCGTCGGCTACTTCTCGGGCCCGCTGACGCGACGCCACTCTCCTCGCTCGCGGCGCTCGTGTGGCCAATAGTTTGCCTTGTAGGCGAGGCTTCGACACTGCTCAACCCAGAAGCCGAGGTAGTACCAGCGCAGCCCCCACTGCCGGCACACCTCGATCTCCGCGAGCACGCTGAACACTCCGAGCGAACGCCGTGATTCGTCGGGGTCGAAGTAGTGGTACACGCTCGAGGCGGCCTCGAGCCCGACGTCGAGCACGCTGACGGCCACGAGCCGATCCCCCACGTAGTACCTTACTTCCCGGCTGTCGGCGCACGAGTCGACCAGCCACGTGCGGTACCCGAGCGCCGTGATGGGCTGGTCGTCCGTCGACAAGCCGCGCTCGATCTTGTGGCGGTTGTAGAGGTTCAACCTCACCTCGTCGACGACCGGCGGGCCTACCGCGACGCGCACGTCGCCCTCGTTGCGGCGCCATACGCGACGTTGGCTCGGGGTCGGAGCGTGATCGGCCACGGGCACCCGCAGCGGGACGCACGCCGCGCACGACGGGCACTGCGTGCGGTACATCATTCGCCCGGAGCGCCGCTCCCCCGCCGCGAGGAGCGCGTCGAAGTCGCTCGGCGCGACGGGGTCGAGCGGAACGCGCAGCGGCAGCCGGGCCGTCCGATCCGGCAGGTACGGGCACCGCTCGTGCTGGTCCCAAAGGACACGGAACCGCATCGGCACAGGTTATCCGGTCGGATGCCCGTCCACGCGGAGCGGCACGGCGCCGTCGGACACCTCGTGCTGGACCGCCCCGAGCGCGCCCACGCCTACGACCGCGCGCACCTCGACGCGTTGCTCGACGCGGCGGTCTCCCTGGCGCGCGACTGCGCGGTCATCGTCGCGCGGAGCACCGGCGACGGCGCGTTCTGCGGCGGCGCGGATCTGCGCGAGCTTCGCGCGGCGTCGCCCCTCGACGCGCTCGAGCTCCGCTCGCAGCGGGTCTTCACGACCATCGCCCGCCTGCCTTGCGTCACGATCGCCGCCGTGCACGGGCCCGCGGTGGCGGGAGGCTTCGAGCTCGCGCTCGCGTGCGATCTTCGGGTCGCCGGGCCGAGAGCCACCTTCTCCCTCCCCGAGACCAGCCTCGGCATCGTGCCGTCCGCCGGTGGCACCACCCGCCTCGCCCGCCTCGTCGGCCCTGGACGGGCCAAGGAGGTGATCCTCGGCGGCGCCACGATCGACGCGACCACCGCCGCGGCCTGGGGGCTCGTTGCCCGCGTCGCGCCCGACCCGCGCGCCGAGGCGCAGGCGTGGGCGCTCCGCATCGCCAGCCGCGACGGCGTGGCGACGCGCGCCGCGAAGGAGCTCCTCGACGCGACGGAGGACGACCGGGGGCTCTCTCGCGAGCGCTACGCGGAGGCGCTGCTGTATGCGCGTCGGCGCGACGGGTGAGCATCGCGGGACGCGCAGGCGTCAAGGCTCCCGCGACACGCTGAGCCGCGCGACGTCGGCGAGCGGCGGCATCGTCCAGCCCGCGGCGTCCTGGCCGTCAATCCGCGCGATGGGGTCCGACGTGGACGTGCCGACGTCCGGCCCGACCTGCCGCGGGGCCTGGTCGCCCCCGACCCCCGGCTCCTCGTTGGCCTCGGTGCCCGCGTCGAACCAGGCCAGGCGCGGGGTGAGGTCGAGCTCCCCTTCGCCGCCGAGCGGCCCGGAGGCGGGCGCGGCCTCGAGATCCGCCACGGCGATCGGCGCGATCGTCGCGCCGAAGATGTCGTTGGACTGGGCGAACATGAACACGACCTCGACCACGGCGCCCTGGGGCGCGTCGATCACCTCGTACCCGAGCTCCCCCGAGTACATCGGCGCGGCCTCGTAGGTCGCGTCGTCCACCGCGGAGAGGTAGTCGATGGAGACGACGCCGTCGCGGCCCTGGAGCTCGGCGACGAGCACCGCGGGATCCCCATCCTCGGCCACACGCTCCATCCCCTCGCCGGCGAGCTGCCCCTCCTCGAAGAGCCGCGTCTGCCCGTCGTGCACGACGATGACACCCGGGGCGAGCACCGCGTCCGCCGCGCCGTTGGACGTGTCGAGCGCGCCCGGCACGCTCACGTTGGCGAGCGTGACGCGCACGCTCACGGGCAGGACAGGGTCGGCCGAGTCGTCCGCGGACGGGGTGGTGCACCCCAGGAACACAGCGACGAGCATCACTTCTTCTTGTTCTCCTTCGCCAACCACTTCCGCAGGGGCGCGTAGTACTCGAGCATGGCCCGCGTGCTGAGGTCTTCGCCCGTGGCTTCGCGGAGCACCGAGCGCCAGTCTTCCGTCGAGCCCTTCTCGAGGATCGTCTTCAGGTAGTCGCCGACGGCCTTGTTGCCCGAGTAGTCGCAGGCGTGCGGGTCCTGCTTCAGGATGTCGCGCGCGATGTGCTCGTGGAGCTGGAACTTGATGACCGTCGCGAGCGCGTAGTCGTAGTACCCCGCCGGATCGTCGATGATGTGGGTCTTCGTGCAGGCGTCGCAGAGGTCGGGGTCGGTCAGGCGCGCCGCGTCCGGCGGCACCACGCCCTGGTACTTCGCCACGAGCTCCCACCAGCGCTTCTGCCACTGCTCCGGCGGCAGCTCCTTCTCGTAGAGCTCGTACTCGAAGTGGGTCATCACACCGGCGCTCCACGGGAGGAACGCGACGGTGCGGGTGAGGGCGTCCTCGAGGAGGGCCTGGTTGGGATCGATCTTCAGGTCGGCCGGAAGGATGCCGCGCTTGCGCAGGTACGGGGTCTGCCCGGCGGCGAGGGAGATGAGCTCGCCCACCCCCTCGTGAAACGCACGATTGGCGCCCTCGCGCAGGATGGGCGGCACCTCCGGCCGCGTGTACGACTGGTAGTAGACGATGTGGCCGAACTCGTGGTGGGACGTGAAGAACCACTCGGCGTTCGGCTCGACGCTCATCAGCGAGCGCAGATCGTTTCGGAGGTCGACGTGCCACGCCGACGCATGGGAGTTCTTCTGGCGCGCCGTGCCGGCGGGCACCGGGTAGAGGTCGGACTTCGTCCAGAAGCTCTCGGGCATCGGCGCGAACCCGATGCCCACGTAGAAGTCCTCCGCGGTCTTCACGATCCACTCGGGGCTGCGGTCCTTGAAGTACGGGTCGAGGTCCAACGCCGGCACGAGACCGCCCCACTCCTGCGCCCAGCGGTTCGGGTACCAATGCGCCGGCACGCCGGACCGCGGCGCCGGCTGGCGGTAGCGCTTCGCGAGCTGCTTCGTGGCCCACGTCGACACGTCGCCGTACAGGGGCATGACGTCGTTGGACACCGCGTCGAGGATGGCGATCATCTCGTCGGCGGTGAGCCCGTACTCGGCGGTCATGAGGCCGAAGTAGGACGACCAGCCGTTTGCGCGCGCGATCTCGTTGCGCAGCCGGCGCAGCTCGACGAGGTTGGCCTTCAGGGGGCGCCCGATCTCCTTGCTGGCCTCCCACACCCGGCGGCGCTCCTCGAGGTCGGTGCTGTTGGCGAGGGTCTGATCGATGTCGTTCGCGGTCTTCGGCGCGGGGCACGACCCGTCCGCCGCCCGCGGCGTGAAGCAGTACACGAACGCGTCCTGGACGGCCGCCGCGCGGGCCTCCGCGGCGATGCGCGCCCGCACGATGTCGCGCGCGTTCCCTGGCGCGAAGCTGGCGAGCATGACGAGGCGCTCGAGCTGCCGCACCTGCAAGGGGTCGAGGGCGTCCTTCTTGCCGAGGAAGCCGCGCGCCTGCTCGATGACCGCGGGATCGCCGATGAAGGCGGCGAACGCCTCATCCGCGGCCACGCGCCGTCCCTCGTGCTCCGGCCGCACGTCGGTGCTCGACGCCCAGGCCGCTTCGGCGGACACCGTGGACAGCGACACATAGAGGGAGTTGTAGACCTCGAGGAACTTCCTCGCTTCCTCGCGAATCTGGAGCATCGGCGGCACCGGCAGGATCGGCGCGCCGGGCGGCACCATCGGCGCCACGCGGGGCCCCGAGGGCGGGGGCGGCGGCGGAGCGGCGGGAGGCGCGGCGAGCGCGAAGGAGGCGAGAGCGGCGAGCAGCAACGAGGACCCCGAAAGCGCGGTCAACATAGCGCGGGCCGATGGCGACGCGCCGACCGTCGCCGAGGCCGGTTAGCGGGCCGCCCCATGCGCGACGTCCTCGACGAGCTCCTCGTCCTCCTCCGGCTGGAACGAATCGAGTCGCTCGTGTTCCGTGGGCAGAGTCAGGACCTCGGTTGGGGCGCGATCTTCGGCGGGCAGGTGCTCGGCCAGGCGCTGTCGGCCGCGGCCCAGACCGTCCCGCCGGACCGCGCCGTGCACTCCCTGCACTCGTACTTCCTGCGTCAGGGCGACGCGGCGCGGCCCGTCGTGTACACGGTCGACCCCGTCCGCGACGGCGCGAGCTTCGCGACTCGGCGGGTGGTCGCCGTGCAGGGCGGGCAGCCGATCTTCGTCATGTCCGCGTCCTTCCAGGTGGACGAGCCGGGCCTGGAGCACGCGGACCCGATGCCGGACGTCCCCGCCCCAGAAGGCCTGCTCTCGGAGTTGGAGCTCGCCCGCCGCGCAGGAGACGCCATCCCGCCCGTGTTCCGCGCCATCGCGCTCGCGCCGCGACCAATCGAGATTCGACCGGTCGAACCATACAACTTGCTGGCGCCACGCCCCGCTCCGCCACACCGGCGCAGCTGGTACCGCGCGACCGGCTCGCTCCCCGACGACCCCGCGGTGCACCGTTACCTGCTGGCGTATGCGTCCGACTTCAACTTCTTGATCACCGCCATGTTCCCGCACGGCGTGAGCTGGGCGACGCCCGGAATGCAAGTGACCAGCCTCGACCATGCGATGTGGTTCCACCGTCCGTTCCGGATGGACGAGTGGCTGTTGTACGACGTACACAGCCCGTTCGCGGGCGGCGCACGCGGCCTCGTCCGGGGTGCCTTCTACGATCAGCGCGGCGAACGGGTGGCGACCGTGGTGCAGGAAGGACTGATGCGCGACCGGCGGGGCCACACCCCGGGGTAGCGGTCAGGCCCGGGCCACCAACGCGACGAACTGCGGAGGCAAGGCCACCGCGCGCCGCGCCCGGAGGTCCATCGCCACGAAGGTGAGCTCACCCTCGCAGGCGAGCTCGCCGCCGTGTTCGAGCTGAATCGTCTGATACACCCGTCCGATGCCGCGACGGGCGCTCACGGCGCGCGCCGTCACGAGCAGGCGGTCACCCATGCGACACTCGCGACGGAACTGGAGTTGGGCACGGAGGATGGCAGGGCCGACGTGCTCTTCCGCCACCATGCGCGGGATGGGGAAGCCGTGGTACTCGGCCCACGCGAACCGGGCCCACTCGAAATACTCCAGGTACCGCGTGTGGTTGACGTGGCCGAACATGTCGATGTGGGTCGACTGGACGGTGACGGGCAGGCCGGGCCAGAGGTCGTGCATGGGCGGGAGCTATCTCGCGGCGGCGGCGCCTTCGCCCACGCGAGACCGACCCGCGCGGATGTTCCCGCCCGGTCAGAAAACCGACCAGACAGTCGAAGATCGAAGACCGACGCGCACTTGGACGAAGCGCGCTGGCTGTGCTAGACAGAGGGGCCTGTCCCCTGGTCAAGCGAGGCGCTGGATGCAACCCCCCGAACTCGACGTGGCCCCGCTCACGGTCGTCGACGCCCTCCGGCGAAACGCCGAGCTGTCCACGGGCGGCCTCACCTTCCTGGACAACGCCGGCAAGCCGACCACGCTCGGGTGGAAGCAAGTCTGGTCCGCCGCCCAGGATCGCGCCCGCGCCATCCTCGCGCACGGCCTCGAGTCGGGCGACCGCGTGGCGATGGTGTTGTCGCTCCCCGAAGACTTCGTGGTCACCTTCTACGGATGCCTGGTGGCCGGCCTCGTGCCCGTGCCGATGTTCCCGCCCCTGTCCTTCGGCCGGCTCGACGCCTACGCCGACTCCGCGGTCAACATCCTCCAGGTGGCAGGCGCGAAGCTGATCATCACCGACCGGGCGCTGAGCAACGTCCTCTGGCAGGTCGTGCCGCGCGTCAAGACCCTGCGCGACCTCGTCACGGTCGACCAGCTCCAGTCCGGCAAGCGGTTCGACGGTGCGCTCCCGTCGTTGACTTGGGAGGACCTCGCGTTCCTCCAGTTCACGAGCGGTTCGACCTCGGCGCCCAAGGGCGTCATGGTCACCCACGGGTCGCTCGTCGCCAACTGCTGGGCCATCGCCACCGAGGGCATGAACCTCGTTCACGGCCAGGATTGCGCGATCTCGTGGCTGCCGCTCTACCACGACATGGGGCTCATCGGCTTCGTCATCACGCCGATGATCCGCGGGGTCGACGCGGTGTTCATCCCGACGCTGTCGTTCGTGAAGCGACCGAACGTCTGGATGCAGACGATGCACGACTTCAAGGGCACCGTCAGCTTCGGGCCGAATTTCGCGTTCGCCCTCGCCGCCAAGCGCGCGACCGAAAAGGAGCTCGCCGCGTGGGACCTCTCCCGCATGCGGTGCGTCGGGTGCGGCGCGGAGCCGATCAACGCCCAGGTGATGCTCGAGTTCGTCGAGACGTTCGAGCGCTGCGGCATGCCCGGCAACGCGGTCATGCCCGCGTACGGCATGGCCGAGGCGACGCTCGCGATGAGCTTCGCGAGCCAGGAGGGAGAGCTCCCGGTGGCCCTCGTGGACGCCGAGGCGTTTCGCGCCGAGGGCCTCGTGAAGAACCCCGAGCCGGACGCCCTCGCCCTCGCCTTCGTCGGCTGCGGCAAGGCGTTCTCCGGGCACGGCTTCCGCATCATCGACGCCGACGGCAACGAGCTGCCCGAAGGCAACCAGGGCGAGGTCTGCTTCCGCGGGCCGTCGCTCACCGCCGGGTACTGGCAGAACGAAGAGGCGACGCAGGCGAGCTACGGCGCTGACGGCTGGCTCCGCACGGGCGACCTCGGCTTCCTGCTCGACGGGCAGATCTTCATCACCGGCCGCTGCAAGGACCTCATCATCCTCAACGGTCGCAACCACCACCCGCAGACCATCGAGTGGGCCGCGGCGGACGTCGAGGGCGTGCGGAAGGGCAACGTCGTCGCGTTCTCTCGCCCCGGAAAGGACAGCGAGGAGCTCGTGGTCGTGGTGGAGGTCAAGCCGGACGCCCCCGCGAACGTCGCGGACGCGGTCCGCGCCGCGGTCGCCGATCAACTGTCGCTGAAGGTGGCCGACGTGGTCGTGCTCCAGGCCGGGCAGCTCCCCAAGACCAGCAGCGGGAAACTCCAGCGTCGCAAGACGCGTGACCAGTACCTCGCGGGCAACCTCGGCTCCGAGGGAGATCGCACCCTCGGCTCCGGCGGCGAGACGCTCACCGTTGCCCGCCATGTCGCGCGCTCACTGCTCGGCCGTGCTACGCACGCGGCGAGCAAAATGCTCGGTCGCTGAACGCCCCTCTACCCGAAGGAATGGACCTCTACATGGACGCCATGGACCTCATCCGCGCCGCGGTCACCGCCGTCGACACCAGCAAGGCCAACAAGGTGTTGGCGGTCAAGCCGGAGACGGAGATCCGCGAGCTGGGTCTCGACTCCGTCGCGACGATGGAGATGGTGGCGTACCTCGAGGACAAGCTCGAGACCCAGTTCCCCGACGAGGTCATGATCCGAATCACCACGTTCGGCGACCTCGTGTCCCTGATCGAGAAGTCGCGCGCCGCTTGACGCGCGACGGGCGAGAAGCCAAGCCCGCGGAGACTACTGAATGGCGCGTACTTCCGGGGGCACGATCGCGGTCGTCGGCCTCGCATGTCGATTTCCGGGTGCCGACGACATCACCGCCTACTGGCGGCTCCTCCGAGATGGCCGGCACGCGTTCAGCACGCCGCCCGCCGACCGCTGGAACCACGCGGCCTTCTTCAGCGCACAGCAGCGGGCGAACGATCGCTACTACTCGCCGCACGGCGCGTTCGTGTCGGACATCCGGCGCTTCGCGGCGCTCGAGTTCGGCATTCCGCCGCGCCGGGTGGAGGTCATGGACCCCCAGCAGCGCATGCTGTTGGAGTGCTCGTGGTTCGCGATGCAGGACGCCGGATACGCCGCGTCGCTCGAAGACAAAGAAGGCGCGCGGCCGATGGATCGCCGCCGGGTCGGCACCTGGGTCGGCCTGACGGCCACCGAGTACAAGAGCCTGCTCAGCACCCGCATCGCGGCGCAGATGATGATGGCGGGCACGCTCGGCCGAGCCCCCGCGAACGACGAAGAGGCGGCGATCATCGCCGCCTCTGTCGGTCGGGTGGTGTCCGCGCGCGCGTTCACGGCGCCCGGGGTGCTGGCGAACATGAGCGCGGCGGTCGTGGCGCAGGAGCTCGATCTCGGCGGCCCCGCGTACACGGTCGACGCCGCGTGCGCGTCCGCGCTCGTCGCGGTCCACGACGCGGTCACGTTCCTCCGTGACGGCCAGATCGACGTCGCCCTCGCGGGCGGCGCCTACCTGAACCTCACGCCCGAGAACCTCATCGCGTTCTCGCGCATCGGCGCCATCAGCGCCCGCGGCGTGTGTCGCCCCTTCGATCTCGACGCCGACGGCTTCGTCCAGGGCGAGGGCGCCGGCATGGTCGTGCTGAAGCGGCTCGAAGATGCCGTTCGGGACAACGATAGGATTTACGCCGTCATTCGTGGCACCGCCATGAACAACGACGGGCGCGGCGACGGCCCGATGAGCCCCCGCGCCGAGGGCCAGACCGAGGTCATCCGCGCGGCGTGGGACGACGCCGGCATCCACGGCGACTCGATCGGGTACGTCGAGGCGCACGGCACCGGCACCACCGTGGGCGATCGCACGGAGCTGACGGCGCTGCGGCGCACGCTCGGCGCTCCGCGCGCGCCGATCCCCCTCGGCTCGGTCAAGGCGAACATCGGCCACACGATGTCCGCCGCCGGCGTGGCGGGGCTCATCAAGATGGTGCTCGCGGTGCACCACAAGACCATCCTCCCGCTCGCCAACTGGACGGCCCCGCACCCCGACCACGAGCTCGACGACGGCACCTTCACGATCCCGACGGCGGCGACGCCGTGGCGCTCGGTCACCCCGCGCCGCGGCACGGTGTCGAGCTTCGGGTTCGGCGGCACGAACGCCCATCTCGTGATCGAGGAAGCTCCTTCCGTCCCGACCAGCCGAGTCACCCGCGTGTTTCCGGTGCCGGCCCGCCGCGCGGCGCTGCCCGCTCAGCTCGTCGTGCTGAGCGCCGACGACGGCGCGCTGCTCGCCCGCTATTGCGCCGAGGTCGCGGCCTCGCTGCCAGAGGCGGGCGACCTCGCCGCCGTGGCCCACACCCTGAACCTCGCCCGCCGCCGCCGCGCGGTGCGCGTGGCCATCGTGTGCGCGTCGATTCACGAGCTCGACGCACGACTCCGAAAGGTCGCGGCGACGCTCGCCGCCGACCCTACCGCGCGCGGCGCGCTCGAGCGCGACGTGGTGGTGGGCGACGCCGAGGCCCCGGTGCCGGTGGCCTTCCTGTGCCCCGGTCAGGGCATGCAGCGCGTGGGGCTCCTGCGGGATTGGCTCGGCATCCCGGCGTTCGCGGCCACCCTCGCCGAGTGCGAGGAGGTGGTGCGCGACATCCTGCCGCGCCCCTTGCGCGACTACCTCTACGCGCCGGAGGCCACCGACGACGCCCTGACGGACACCGCCGTGGCGCAGCCGGCGATGTTCGCCATCGGTCTCGCGGTCGCCCGGGTTCTCGCCGACTACGGCGTCTCTCCCTCGATCATCCTGGGCCACAGCCTCGGCGAGTTCACCGCGGCGGCGCTCTCGGGCGGCGCGCCGATCGCCGACACCCTGCGCTTCGTGGCCGAACGCGGGCGCGCCATGGCGGACCTGCCGGGCGATCACGGCGCGATGGCGGCGTGCATGGCCGCACCCGAAGAGATCGAGCCGCACCTCGAGCCCGGCGTCACCATCGCCAACCGCAACCACCCTCGCCAGAACGTCATCTCCGGCGCGACCGCGGGCGTCGAGCGCTCCGTCGAGCGCATGCTCGCGGCGGGCATGAAGGCCCGGCGCATCCCGGTCTCTCACGCGTTCCACAGCCCGGTGCTCGAAGCCGTCCAGGACGACGTCGATCGTGGGCTCGCCCAGGTTCGGTTCGCGGCGCCCTCCACGCCGATGGCGAGCTGCATCGCCGCCGCGCGGCCCGCGACGGCGGACGACGTGCGCGCGATCTTCCGTCGCCACGCGGTGTCGCCGGTCGAGTACGTGCGCGGCCTCGGCATGTGCCGCGGCGCGGGCGCCCGGATCTACGTCCAGCTCTCCGCCGGCGCCACGCTCGCCGCGTTCGTGCGGGGCGTGCTCGCGGACGACGAGGCGGTGCTCAGCGTCGCGAGCGAACAGGACGACGGCGGGCACGGCCTCCTTCGCGTCTTGGCGTTCCTCGCTGCCAATGGCCACCCCGTCGACCTTTCGGGGTTCGGCGACGGCCTCGCGACCCTCCCGCCCACCCCCCTCTCCACCCAGGTGTACTGGGGCGTCGGAGACGACCTCAAGGCCCCGTCCGTCGCGGCGCTGGGCACGAACCCCACCGCGAGCGCGACCACGCCGGACCCCGCGCCGGCCGGTCGCCCCTCCGACGCCGCGCCCGACCCGAAGGACGTCCGCGCCCGCGTGCTCGCAGCCGTGTCGAAGGTTTCGGCGTTCCCCACCGACGCGTTGCGCGCCGACCAGAAGATCTTCGAGGATCTCGGCTTCGACTCGCTGATGCTTCAGGAGCTCTCGACGAGGCTCGGCGAGAACTTCCCGGGCTTCCCGGGCCTGCCGCGCTCGCTGTTCGCGACCAACCCGACGATCGACGACCTCGTGCGTCACGTCGAGGGCGGCGACGAAGCCGAGGTCGCGCTGACGGACCCCACGCGCCCCCTCGGCGCCTGGGCGCCGACGCTTCGGCTCGCGCCGCTGTCCGGCCGCGGCCGTGCCGGCGGCGAGGCGACGGTGCTCGTGCGGCCTACCCTCGACGACCTGCGGCGCGCCGCCCGCGCGCTCGCGCCGGGCGCGGACCTCGCGGTCATCTCCGAGGTTCTCCCCGACGATCCGCTCTCCGGCGGGGTCTCCGGGTACGTGAAGGCGCTCGCACGGGAGTGGCCGGCCCACAAGGTCGTGCTCGTCGATGGCACCGAAGCGGAGGCGCGCGCGGAGCTCGCCGCCGCCGAGCGCGACGTCGAAGTCGTCTGGCGAAACGGCGCCCGGTACGTCATGGGGCTCGCGCCCGCGCCGGCCGCGCCGCGCACCCTCACCGGGCAGCGGGTCCTCCTCACCGGCGGCACGGGCTGGCTCGGGCGCGTGCTCGGGCGCGCCCTCGCCGACGCCGGCGCCGAGGTGGTCGTGTTGGGCTCCCGCCCTGACGCCGCCGAAGCGCTCGCCGCGATCGGCGCCGCCGCCCGCTACGTTCGTGCCGACCTGCGGGACGGCGCGTCGATCGCGGCCGCCCTCCCCGCGATCGGCCGGGTCGACGGGCTCGTGCACGCCGCGGGCGCCCTCGCCGACGGCGTGGCGGGCACGGTCGACGGGGCGGGGGCGTGGGACGTCAAGGTCGGCGCCCTTGCCCGCCTCGCCGAGGCGCTCGGCGCCGCCGAACGCGTCGCACCGCTGTGGGTCGCGTCGATCGGCAGTCAGGCCGGCCGCTTCGGAAACGCCTTCCAGACGGAATACGCCGCCGCGAACGATGGTCTTGCCGCCCTCGGTCGACGCCTCGCGCGCGCCGGTGTGCAGGTCGTCACCCAGGTGTGGGGCCCGTGGGCGGGAAGCGACATGGTCGCGACGATCCCCGCGGCGGCGCGCCGCGAGATGCGCGAGCGCGGGGTGTGGTTCGTCGACCTCGAGCAGGGCGTACGCGCCTTCCTCGACACCCTGGGCGCATCCGGCGAGGTCGTGCTCGGCCTCGATCTCCCCGAGCACCCCCGTGCGATCGAGGTCGAAGTACCGCTCGATCCTTCCTTCGGCTGGCTGCGCGACCACGCCCTCTACGGGCGTCCGACGGTGCCGATGGCGATGGTCATGGAGTGGGCGGACGCCCTCGGGCGCGCGATCGGCGTCGAAGCGGCCGTGGAGGACCTCACCCTCTTCGACGGCCTCGTCGTCGAGCAGCCCATCGCGGCGCACCTTCGACTCGACTCCGGTCGGTTCACCGCCACGATGGGCGGCCGACTCGCGTGGCGGGGCCGCGTCGTCGCGGACAGCCGGCCGCTGCCCGAGCCCGAGCCGACTGGCCCGACCGCGGCGTGCGAGCTCGATCTCCCGACGTTCTACGCCCGGCACACCTTCCATGGCCCCCTGCTGCGGGGGGTGCTGTCGGTCGAGGGTGTGGGCGAAGGCGGCGTGCTCGGGCGCGTGCGCGTCGGCGACGCGGCCGCGTGGGAGCAGGAGCCCTGGCGCTTCGGCCCGCTCGCGATCGACAGCGGCTTCCAGCTGGCGGCGATCTACGCCCGCGTACGCTTCGCGCGAGGCGGCTTCCCGGTGCGCGTCGCGCGTTGGCGCTCGCGTCCGCTCGACGGCGCGACCGAGCTGCGCGTCGTGGGACGCTTCGAGGCCTCCACGGGCGACCGCTTCACCGGCTCGATCTGGTTCCTCGCCGAAGACGGGCGCGTGGTCGGCCTGGCCGAGGGGATCGAGGCCGAGCTCCGCGCCGACGCGGCGAGCGAGCCGGAGGTGCAGGTCGCGGCCGAGCACCTCGATTTTGCGAAGTTCCCCGCGTGGCTCGACCTGCGCGAGCGGCTCGACGCCCTCCCGCTGCTCGGCATCGCCAACCCGTACTTCAAGGTGCTCGAGGGCGTCGCCCGCGACACCGTCACGATCGGCGGCCGGGAGCTCCTGCACTTCTCCGGGTACAACTACCTGGGCTACTCGGGGCACCCCCACGTCGAGCGCCGCGTGATCGAAGCCGTGCAGACCTACGGCACGAGCGTCAGCGCGAGCCGCGTCGCTTCGGGCGAACGCCCGATCCACGTCGAGCTCGAGCGCCGCATCGCCGAAGCCGTCGGGGTGGAGGACGCCGTGGTGTTCACCGCGGGGCACGCCACGAACGTGACGACCATCGGTCATCTGTTCGGCCCGAAGGACCTCATCCTTCACGACGAGTACATCCACGACTCGGGCTTCCAGGGCATGCGGCTCTCGGGCGCCACACGCCGCCCGTTCCCGCATGGCGACACCCACGCCCTCGAGCGCATGCTGCACCAGCTGCGCGGCAACTTCGAGAAGTGCCTGATCCTCGTCGAAGGCGTCTACTCGATGGACGGGGACCTCTGCGATCTCCCACGCCTGATCGAGCTCAAGCGCCGCTTCAAGACCTTCCTGATGGTCGACGAGGCCCACAGCTTCGGCGTCGTCGGGGCGCGCGGCTACGGCGTGGCCGAGCACTACGGATGCGACGCGCGCGAGATCGACATCTGGATGGGCACGCTGTCGAAGTCGCTGTCGAGCTGCGGCGGCTACATCGCCGGAACCAAGGTCCTCTGTGACCTCTTGAAGTACACCGCCCCGGGCTTCGTGTACTCCGCGGGCCTCACCCCCGCGAACACGGCCGCCGCCATCGCGTCCTTGGAGCTGATGGAGCAGGACACGTCCGCGGTGGCCACCCTGCAGCACAACGCGCAGGTGTTCTACGCCGCGTGCGTGCGCCACGGGCTCGACACGGGGCCCAGCCGCGGAGAGAGCGGAGTGGTCCCGGTCATCGTGGGCAACAGCTTCCACGCGCTGCTGTTGAGCGACGGGCTGATGAAGCGGGGCATCAACGTCCAGCCCATCCTGTACCCGGCGGTCGCGGACGACGCGTCGCGCCTGAGGTTCTTCCTCAGCTCCTTGCACTCGGACGCCCAGCTCGAGCGCGCCGCCGCCGAGACCGCCGCGGAGCTCGCCGAGGTCCGCGCGCAGCACGGAGCGTAGGGGCGGCGGCGTCCGGTGGCCTGCGCCACCACCGGAGCGACGCGGGCCCAGCGCGACGAGCGCGGTCGGGCTGACGACGTGCTATCGTCCTCCCCATGCGACTCGCGACCCTCCTCGCCCTCCTCACCGCCTGCCGCTCGAGCGGTGTGGACATCGGCGACTCCGACACCGACTCGGCGGCCGACACCGACGACACCGACGACACCGACGACACCGACGACACCGACGACACCGACGACACCGACACCGACGACACCGCCCAGGACACCGCGCCGAGCTTCGTCGTGTCCGGAACCGCGGTGGCGACGATCCTCCCGTACAACCCCAACGCCGCCGCCGTCGTGGTCACGGTCGACCACGACGCCATGGTGTGGGTGGAGTACGGCGAGCGCGGACAAACCACCCCGCCCCGGCTGCTCACCGCCGACGAACCGACGGAGATCCTCGTGTTGGGCCTCAAGTCGGGCCTGGCCACGTCGCTCGTGGTGCGCGCGGAGGCGCCGGACGGGGCGCCGTGGGAGAGCGAGCCGATCGTGGTCGACGCGCCCCCGATCCCCCGGGACTTCCAACGGTGCATCGCGAGCACCTACGCGGACCGCCACGACCCGGACGAGGTGTATTGCACCGACGGGTACTATTCGTCCACGGGCACGTACAACTACTTCTGCGTCGACCACCAGGGCGACGTCGTCTACCGCATCGAGGGGATGCCCAGCGAGCTCGTGTACTCGCCCGTGCCGTTGATGGACGGCGGTTGGGCGGGGGTGTCGAGCACGAACTCGGTCCTCGTGATGTTCGACGAGAAGAGCGAGGCGATCGCCCAGTTTGCTCCCATCTGGTTCAGTGGGCGGACCACCTGGCAGCACGACTACATCGACAATCACGAGACCATCCAGATCACCGAAGGCGACTGGGCCGGCGCGCTCGCCGTCATCACCGGCACCTGGGAATACTCGTGGACCTACGGGTGGGTGTACTCGCAGGGCATCGTCGTGTTCGACCCGTACAACCGGGAAGTCTTGTGGGACTGGACGACGGCGGGGGACGTCAACGACGGCGTCTCGGTCGACCCGATGCTGGACTATGGGCGGTCGGCCTACGGCGGCTTCATCTCCGACTATGGCCACGGCAACTCGTTGGATTTCCGCATCGACGACGATGGCCGGAAGGTGTTCTGGATGAGCATGCGCTCCCAGAGCTGGATCGTGAAGATCGACGTCGAAACCTCCTCCGTCGTGTGGCGCTTCGGGATGGGCGGCGACTTCACGCTCGTCGACGACATCGACGCCGAGCGCCCGGTCACCCTCCCGACGGAAGAGTGGTTCTTCGGGGAGCACGAGGCGCGCTTCCGCTCCTTCGACGGCGACCGCACGACGTTCACGATGTTCGACAACGGGTACTACCGCATGGACGACGCAGGCAACTGGGTCGACCCGAGCTGGAGCCGGATGGTCGAGTACCGTTTGGACGAGGGCACGATGCTCGGCGAGATCGTGTGGGAGTACGGCCCCCGCGACCCGTACGATCCGGACTACCTCATCGCGTGGGGCATGGGCGGCGCGATGGTGCTGCCGGACGAGGAGCGCGCGGCGTGGTCGAGCGGCTACGGCACCGGAAACGGGTGGGGTGGGCCGTTCCTACGGGAGGTTTCGTACCCGGAGGGCGAGCTCCTGTGGTCCTTCGACTGCGTGGACTATGGGGCCGGGTTCTACCGCGTGCAGTGGTACCCGAGCCTGTACGATTTGACGTGGCGAATGGGGCGCTGAGCCGTCACTCGCAGGCCGGGCCGAGGTCCGGGAGCGGCTCCGACGGGCGCCAGGTCTCCGGGATCCCATAGGACGCGGCGATGCGTTCGCCGGCTTCGGCGAAGGTGGACGCGTCGAGCACGAGCTGCCGCAAGCGCGGGTTGGGCGCGAAGGTGACTACGTGGAAGCCGTCTTTTGGCGCGCCGAAGGCCGCGCGCACGGCCTCCAGGCCATCGACGAGCTGCCCGTTCACGCGCTCGACCTCGAGCTCCGAGGTACCGTGGTAGCCGAGGTTGTAGGTGTCGGGGAGCACGCTCGACAGAACCACCACGCGGCGGCGGTCGGCGGACTGCGCCGTGCGCCGCAATTGCGACACGATGCGCAGCTCGACCGAGCGCGCCTGGAGCGACTCGTCGAATTCGCGGAAGACGAGCCCGCCGGCCACGAGGTACGGCGGCGGCCCGACCCGGTCGATCGGGAGGAGCAAGCTCGAACCGTCGTACGGGCGCAGGGGGACGGTGGTGTCCAGGGTGGTGCCGTCGCGCACCACCTGCACGGGCAGGAGGTCGCCGACGTGGTGCCGCGCGAGGAGGTGTTCGAAGTAGACGAGGCCGTAGACGGGGTCGCGTACGTTGCCCTCGCCGTCGAGCTCTTGCCCGTCGACGCGCAAGAGGACGTCGCCGCTGCGCAGCGCGCCACACGCCGGCGAGCCTTGCGCGATCCGCGTGACGAGCACCCCACGCGGACGATCGAGGTGCAACCACGCCGCGAGCGTCGGGGAGCGGATCTCCTGGAGGCCGGCGCCGAGCGCCGACGCCCAACGCACCGGCGCGTCCTTCGCGGCGTCGGCGAGCCAACCGGCGACGAACGGGGCCGTGAGGACGGTGAGGTCCGACCCGGACTGGGAGGTCGCGACCCCCACGAGGGACTTTCCGCGGAACACGGGCTCCGCGGCGCCCGCGCCCGTCACGTCCGACACGACCCGCAAGGCCAGGACGTCGAGCATGCCGGTAGGGCTGTCGATGGCCACGGACCGGCTGACCGTTCCCGCGACCGTCTCGAGCTGATTGCCGCGCCAGCGCGCGACGGTGACATCGCCCGAGGCGAACGGACGGACGTCGACGCGGACGGGCTGAAGATCGCGGAAGAACGTCGGCTCGTCAACCGCGAGCAGGGCGAGGTTCGCTTCGCGATCGAGGCGGACGACGCGGGCGGGGATCTCGTTCGGCTCGCCATTTTTGGTGACGCGCACGAGGGTCGCGTTGAGCACCGCGGAGGCCGTGGTGAGCAGGTGGGGCTGGCCCTTCGGGCCGACCACCACCGTGGCGTTGCCGGTGCGCTGGGCGGGGCTGGTCTTCGACCACGGCTGGGCGGTCTCCCAACCCTGCCACGTGACGGTGAGCGACACGACCGAGTCCCCCGGACCCGCGGCGAACGAAGCGGCGACAAGGGCGATGATCATCGGCGATCCTTCGGGACGGCGTAGGCGGCGAGGATGGCGGCGTTCGACGCGTCCGCCTGCGCGCGATCGAGCACGGCGACACGATCGAAGTGCGCGAACTCGATCACGTGGTGCGTATCGGTGTTTCCGGCGATCGCGGCGGCGACCTCGGCGAGGGTGTGCACGGCGGTGCCGTTCACGCGGTCGACGACGAGCACCGCGTTCGCGACCGGGAGCGTCATGTTCACTTCGTGGTCGAGGCGACGGAACAACAGCACGCGCCCGGGGAGCACCTGGTCGGGGTGCTCGAGCTGCCGGTACCCGTACTCGTAGAGCACGTCGTTGTTGGCCCCGCTGCCCAACACGCCGAGGTACTCACGATCGAGCGGAACGAACACGAGGCCGGCGTAGATGTAGTAGGAAGGCAGGCTCTCGAATGCCCGATCCGGGTACACGCTGCGGCCCACCGGCACTTCGATGTCCAAACGAGCGCCGTCGCGCAAGACGCGGGCCCGCACCCGGTCGCCGACGTGGAACCGATCGACGATGGCCTGCATCTGCAGACGTTGCCCCGCGAACGCGAAGGTCCCGTCGTTGGCGATCGGCTCGCCGTCGAGCGTCAGGAGGACGTCGCCGTTGCGGAGCACCCCGTGGGCGGGGCTGCCCGGGTGCACGAACTCGACGCGCACCCCCGTTTCGGCGTCACCCATCGCAGCGAAGCGACGGGCGGCGGGGGCGTCCATGTTGGCAAAGTAGACGTCGAGCCTCGGAAACCCCTGGTAGCCGTCCTTCGCGTCCACGTCGGCGAGGAAGTGGCGCACGATCGAAGGAGGGATGAAATACCCGACGTTCTCCAAGCCGCCCGCGCCCTGGTACGCCACACCGGCAACCTTGCCGCCCAGGAGCACGGGCCCACCGGAGTTACCAGGGTTGATCGCCGCGTCCGTCTGGACGGCGAGGTGGTAGCTGCTCGGGTTGTGCGCGGACCCGACCACATCGATGCGGGACACGACGCCGCGTGTGGAGGACAACCACCGACCGCCCGTCGGATACCCGAACGTGGCGACCTCGTCGCCCATGTTCGGCATTTCACCGATCTCCAGCACCGCGAGCCCATCGAGCAGGCCCGGCTCGACCGGCTCGACCAACGCGAGGTCGCAGTCGTGACCGATCGCGACGATGCGCGCCGGGTGTGGGTTGGCGTCGCCGTGAAGATGAATGACGAGATTGCGACTGTCGGAGACGACGTGCGCGTTCGTCAGGATGCGCCCGCCGGCCACCACGAAGCCGCTCCCGGTGCCCGTGCCGGGACGACCGGGGTTCCAGGGGGTGCGCCAGTCGGCGCGCTGGGCGGTGTTGGTGAGGCGCACCACGGATCGCTCGAGCGCCGCCGGCATCGTCGCGACCGGCGGCGGCGGGGGCGTCGCCGGGACGGCCGCGCGCGGCGCCGCCGCCGCGAGTGACGTGGCGAGAAGCCAGGAGTACATCGAACGCACCTCGATCGGGACAGTGCAGCTATCGCGCCGGAGGGGCGCGCGGCCGCACTTCAGGTGCGGTCGTCGGCGGCGCCGCCGCTCGGCAAGATGACGCGGAAGATCGCGCCGCCGCCGGGGTTGTCGTGCACCTCCACCCGGCCCCCGTGATCACGCACGATGCGCGCGGTGACGGAGAGGCCCAGGCCCGTGCCTTGCCCTGGCGGCTTGGTCGTGTAGAACGCGTCGAAGATGCGGTCGCGGATCGTCGGCGGCACCCCCGGCCCACGGTCGGCCACGTCGACCGTGACGGCAGAGGCTCCGAGCGCCGACACACGCACGGTGACCGGGTCGCCCCCCGCCTGGAGCGCGTTCGCGATGAGGTTCACCACGACCTGCTCGAGGCGGACGCTGTCACCCCAGACCGCGAGGCCCGACGGCCCGACGACCTCGACGCCCCGCTCGAGCGCGCCGACGCTGAGCTCGCGGGCCATGCGGCACACCTCGAGGAGGTCCACGCGCTCCGAGCGCGCCTCCCCGGCGCGGGAGAAGTTGCGGAGGTGGTCGACCATGCTGACCATGCGCTGGACCGCGCGGGCCATCACGTCCATCGCCCGCGTCCGCGCGGACTCCGACAGGGACCCCTCCGCGAGGAGCTCGACGTAGCCGCTGATGACGTTCAACGGCTGGTTCAGCTCGTGGACGAGGCCGGCCGCGAGCTCGCCGATGGAGCTGAGCTTCGCGGCATGGACGAGCTGCTCGTTCGTCCGGTGCAGCTCCTCGTGGCGCCTCGCCGCGTTCTGCTCCATGACCGAGGCGTGCCGCGCCACTTGCTCCATCACGCGCTCGCGTACGTGCGCGGCGGCGAGGACCCCCGCGATCGACTCGACGAGCGCCACCTCGTCGTCGAAGAACGCGTCGCGCAGGTCGGTGTAGACCTCGACGACGCCGAGGATCGCCTCTTCCGCCCGCATCGGCGCGAACAAGCCCGCGCGCATGCCGAGGGGCTCGAGCGCGCGCGTGGCCGGCCACTCCCGCGCAGGCAGCCCCCGCTGCACCGACCCGAGCCGCGCCACCGCGACGTCCGCGGGGGTCGTCGAACGCACGATGGGCGTGTCGATGGTCAACGGAGCACCGTCCCGCCACGCGGCCACGACGCGGAAGACGTCGCCGTCGATGATGCAGACGCGGCCTTCGCGCATGGGGATCAGCCCTTCGAGCCGCGCGAGCGCGTCGCGCGCGAGCCGGACGACGGGCAGCCCGCGGGACATCGACAGCGCGATGCCGTTGAGGGCCTCGACGCGGCGCAGGCGCACGTGGACGTCCAGCGCGGCGTCGTGCGTCGCCGTCACGTCGCGCGCCGCGAGGCCGCGCAGCTTCTGGCCGCCGAACACGCCGGACGTCGCGCGCCACTGCAGCACGCGCGCCTCGTGATCCCGCGTGACCACGCGCTGCAGGCCGCCCGAGCCGGTGGTGACGGCGACCAGGGCGGCCGAAGGGAGGGCTCCCGCGAGGAACGCGCCGCGAAGCTCGCCGAACCACTCCATGCCGGTCGGGTTGGCCCAGTCGACGCGGCCGAGCTCGTCGACCCCGAACCAGGCTTCGTCGGACGTGGCGACCATCACCCCGAAGACCGGCCGCCAGTCGATCGGGCGGCCCGGCGCGTCGCCGCGACCCACGCCGATCAGCGCCCCGTCGATCGTCCCTGTGTCGGCGTCGCGGAGCGCGGCGCCGACCACGCGGAGCTCGCCGTTGGCCAGGACAGCACCTTCCGCGGCTTCGAGCTGAGCGATCAGCTCCACCGGGTCGCCCGTGAGCAGGTCCGCGAGCCCGCGCGGGCGCTCGCCGAGCACCGCGAGGGCCGCCGCGTTTGCCAGGCGCACCTCGCCCGCCGGGAGGCCGACCACCACGGTCGGAAACGGCGCGGCCTCGAGCAAGCGGCCCCACTGGAGCAGGAAGTTCGACAGGGCGCGCCCGCTCGGCTTCGGCATCGCGCGGACGTTACGGCGCCGCACCCCCGTGGTCAAGCTGGGTCGGACCGGGTAGAGAAGCCCCCCGCCGGTGGGCGCGCGGCGGGCCTTCCGTGGAGGCTCATGGCGGCGGTAAAACCCGATTGGCTCAAGGTGCGGATGCCGGGCGGCGAACGCTACGGCAAGATCAAGTCGCGCGCGCGCGACCTCAAGCTCCACACCGTGTGTGAAGAGGCCCAGTGCCCCAACATCGGCGAGTGCTGGGGCTCCGGCACCGCGACGTTCATGGTCCTCGGCGACACGTGCACGAGAGGGTGCCGGTTCTGTGCCGTTTCGACCGCCCGGAATCCACCCCCGCCCGACCCGGCGGAGCCCGCCAACGTCGCCCACGCGATCCACGAGATGGACCTCGACTACGTCGTGGTGACCTCGGTCAACCGCGACGACCTCGACGACCAGGGCGCGGGCCACTTCGCCGCCTGCATCCGGACCATCCGCGAACGGAACCCGCGCACCCTGGTCGAGGTGCTCATCCCGGACTTCCGTGGCCGCCTCGACCTGCTCGACGTCGTGCTCGACGCGCGTCCGGACGTGCTCGCGCACAACGTGGAGACGGTGCCCCGGCTCCAACAGCCCGTGCGCGACCCGCGCGCCAGCTGGGCGCAGTCGATGGACATCCTCGCGGGCGCCAAGCGCGGCGGCGCCGATCGCCTGACCAAGACGAGCATCCAGGTCGGCCACGGCGAGACGGAGGACGAGATCGTCGACACGATGCGCGCGCTGCGCGCGATCGACGTCGATTTCCTCACCCTCGGCCAGTACCTTCGCCCGAGCATGACGCACCTCCCCGTCCGCGAGTTCGTCCGGCCGGAGGTGTTCGAGCGCCTCGGCGAGGTCGGTCGCGCGATGGGCTTCCGCTACGTGGCGAGCGGGCCCCTGGTACGCTCCAGCTACCGCGCCGGCGAGTTCTTCATCGCCGAGCACCTCCGCGGCCGCGCCTCCTCCGAAGAAACGACTTCCAACCCCGGGGAAACACCGTGACCGGCACCGACTCGCTCCGCGCCGCCCTGCGCCGTCTCCGGGAGTCGGGCGCCACGCTCATGGGCGAGGCCGTTGGGGTGCACGGGCCAACCGCGGGCTTCGCGGACGGGCCCGGGCTGCTGCGCACCCCCCTCGGCGAAGCCGGCACGGTGGGCGCCGCGGTCGGCCTCGCCGTGTCGGGGCGTCGGGTGGTGGTGGAGCTCGTGGACGGCGCGGGGGTCGCCCGCGCCGCCGAGGCGCTCGGCGAAGCCGCGCGGCTCGTGCGCGAAGGCGCCGGCGCCTGGACGATCCCCCTCGTGGTGCTCGCGCCGGCGAGCGACGACGCCGTCGCCGCATCCGCGGCAATCTCCCTCGATTGTCTGATCGCGGGCGTCGCGGATGACGTCGCGCCGCTGCTCGAATCCGCGGTGTCGCGTGGCGCGCCCGCGCTCCTGCTCGTCGGGCGCGCGGCGCTCGACGGCGAGGTGTCGGGCGCGGCCCCGGCGCCGTCCGGCCCGGTCATCCGGCGGCCCGGCGCCGCCGTCACCATCGCGGCGGTGGGGGACGGCGTTCCCGCCTCGCTCGCGGCCGTCGACAACGCGGGCCTCGACGCCGAGGTCGTCGACCTGCGCTCGGCGCGGGTCGAGGGCGCGGCCCTCGGAGAGAGCGTCCGAAAGACGGGCCGCCTCGTCGTCGTCGGCGCCCCCGCGTCCGTCCTGTACGCGGGCACCCGCGACGCCTTCCTGCACCTCGAGAGCCCGCCGGCGCGCGCCGGCGTGGACCCCGAGGCCATCGTGGCCGCGGTGCGCGCCAGCCTGAACTACTGAGGAGCCAGCCTACATGTTCGTGTTCGAGCTGCCGGAGATCGGCGAGGGCGTCGTGGAGGGCGAGGTCGTCCGTTGGTTGGTCAAGCCCGGCGACGAAGTGTCGCGCGACCAGCCCCTCTGCGAGATCATGACCGACAAGGCCACCGTCGAGATCTCGAGCCCGCACAGCGGCCGGGTCACGCGGGTGCACGGGAACCCCGGCGACGTCGTGAAGGTGCACGCGCCGCTGGTCGAGATCGACCTCGGCGACGGCACAGCCAAGGGCGCGTCGTCGGCGCCGGCCGGCCACGCCCCG
>CAMAXZ010000008.1 GCA_945862325.1 Klebsiella pneumoniae | reverse complement strand
CCGCCCGTCCGAGCCCTCGCCGCGCCCCTCCGAGCCCTCGCCCCGCCCGTCCGAGCCCTCGCCGCGCCCCGCGAGCGATGCCCGGCCCGCGGCCGAACCGCGGCCCTCGGCGGAGCGCCACGCGGTCGCCCGCCCTGCGGCCCCGCCCCGTCGCGAGGCGGTTCGTGTGCCCTACGAAGGCCGCCGAGCTGCCGACGCGCGCGCCTGGCGCGCCCCCGAGCGCCGCTACGCGCGCCCTCACCCCCATCACGTGCGCGCCTACGCGGGCCACCCGCCGCCGCGGGATCGGTGGTACCGCCCCTGGTACACCCATTGGTGGGTGCACCCGTACTACCGGTGGATGCACGCCACGGTCGTGGTGGTGCGCTTCGACTTCGACCCGGATCCGTGGGCGCCGGCGTGGGCGCCGCCCGCGCGCTCGGGTTGGGTGTGGGTGTCCGGGCATTGGGAGGGTTCACGCTGGATCCCGGGCCACTGGCAGCCTGTCGCGCGCGATCCGTCGTGGTACGGCGCACGCTGGACGTGGGTGCCCGGGTTCTGGAATGGCGGGGTGTACGTCGAGGGGTACTGGCGCCGCGCGGGTCGGCCCGATTGGACGTGGGTGGACGGCCGCTACACCGACACCGGTCGTTACGTCCCCGCACATTGGCGCCCCGTCGCGCCCCCGCCGGCCGGGATGGTGTGGGAGGCCGGGTTCTGGGACGGCGACGACTGGGTCGAGGGCTTCTGGCGCCCCGCGTCCCGCTCGGGGTTCCGCTGGATCGACGCTGGCTACCGGGACGACGGCGTGTGGGAGGCCGGGTACTGGGAGCCCCTGGCGCCGCGCTCCGGCCACGTGTGGGTGCCGGGGTGGTACGACGGCGGGGCCTGGCAAGACGGGTACTGGGTGACCGAAGCCGAATACGACGCGGCCAACCCCGACGCATGGACGTCCCCCGAAGGCGCCCGGGACGGTTGGGACGCGGCGCCGTCGGAGCCGCCCACGGGCGCGGTCGACGCCGACGACGTGCCGCTCGCCCTGCCGGCGGACGGGGTGCGCTGAGCGCGGGGCGGCCCGTACGGTCGGCTACCCCTCACACGTCAAGGTGCGTCGCCGGGAGACGGCGAGACCGAGCTCGCCGTGCACCGTCTCGAGGAGGGTGTCGCCCGGGTCGTCGTGGCCGATGTGCCACATCATCATGCCACCCAGGCCCTGATCGAGGACGAACCTCGCCTTCGCCCGCATCGACCGCGGTGAGTCGAAGGTGACGAACAGCCCGTCGGCGGCGTGGTAGAGCCACGCGGCCTCCGCGACCTCGTCGTAGTGCGCGGTCCATCCCGGGGTCGCGCAGCCCTTGCCGGTGCCGGTGGCGAGCGTGGCGAGGTCGTCGAGGTCCGCCACCTCGGGGCAGACGCGCACCACCTGATCCCAGGTAGCGGCGCGCGGATCGGGCTGCGGATCGTCGTCGTAGGCGAAGTCGGTCAGCCAGTTGTACTGGTCCCCGCCGTCGCACGCGACCACGCCGTCGGGCGTCTCGCAGCTCCCCACGGGGATGTCGCCGTCGCCCCAACACCCGGCGTCGTTCACGCAAATCCCCCCGTAGAAGTCGCGGAGACCGAACGGCTGACGGCCCTCGTTCGCGGCGCGGCCCCACGTGCCGACGTTGCGGAAGGCTCGCGCGAAGAATGTCGTACCGAGGACGATCTTCTTCGGGTCGACCCCCAGCCCGTGCACGTACGCGGCCACCGCGCGGTCGGCGGCCAACACATAGGGGTTCACGCAGACCGCGTCGGCCGCCGGGGACTCCCAGTCGAGCGCCGCGGATCCGAAGGGGTCGCACACGGCCTCGTCTTCGAGCGCCTGCCCGGGGTCGCACAAGAAGTTGTAGTACCCGGGCGCGCCCGCGCTGGCGTGCAGCGGCGCGGCGTGGTCGGTGACCGCCTCCGGGAGGTTGGTGTCGCAGGTCCAACACTGCTTCGTGTCGGCGCCGCAGTCGGGCGCCGTGGTGTCGTAGGTCTGGTACTGCTGGGTCCAGAACCCCGCGTAGTCGTAGGCCATCACGTTCACGAGGTCGACGGTGCCGGCGATGTCCGAGAGGACCGGCCAGGCGTAACGCATCGCGAACAGGTCGCCCGGAGCGGCGAAGGTGAGCACGTCGAAGCGCGGGCGAAGGGCGGTCACGAGGTCGCGGAACGCCTCGGCGCGGCGGAAATCGGGGGTGATCGCGACCGTGCCGCCCTCGTCCACGCACGCGCCGTCGTCGCCCGCGGACTGTCCGACGAACTCCACGTCCACGTCGACCCCGTCGAAGCACGGCGCCCCGGCGTTGTCGCAGAAGCCGTCCAGGGTGGCCGCCGCCGTCGCCGCGAACGCCACCCGCGCCGACGGATCTTCGGCGACCTCGACGAGCTCGCAGAAGTGCGGCGAGGTGGGGGTGCCCCAGTAGTAGCCGCCGATCGACGCCAGCATCTTCACGCCGGAGGCGTTCGCCTGATCGCGGACGCGCTGCACGAGCGCGCGGAGCTTGGCGTCGTCGAGGTCGTTGACGAGCGCGCCGTCCTCCACGCGCCAATACGCGAGCACGACGTGGGTGAGGCGGCGGATCTGCCCTTCGCGCGGGAACTCGGGATCGTCGAGGTCGGACGGCTTGACGTAGAGATACCCGACGCGCGCGGAGCCGAGCTCGCCGGGGAGCGGATCCGTCCCGAGCGCCGTGTCGACGCCGGCCTCCTTGGGCGGTTCACGCATGCAGGCGGCGAGGGCAAGGGCGAGCAGCAGCGGCATCGAACCTCCGGGCTCACCATAGCTCGGCACGCGGCGCCAAAACTGTCGGGCCCCTGCGCGGGCGGTGTGCCGGAGCCGCGTCCGTCGCCAGCTCGTCACCCGAACGACCACCGGCACGGGTACAACCGGCGTCGGAGCGCCCATGACCCTCACTCTGCTCGTGCTCACCGTCGTCGCGTGCGTGAGCGACGCGCGCCTGAAGCGGAACGACGCGGCCCCGCTCGCGCGGATCGACGCGCCCCTCGACGGCGAGGTGGTCCGCCAGGACGCCGGGGTGCTGCTCGCGCGCGGGTTCGTCTCCGACGATCTCGGCGTCGAAGGCCTGGAGACGACGTGGGTGGTGGACGACGAGGCGCCGGTGGAGGTCGGCGCGGACGACGACGGCACGGTCGAACACACCGTCGACGTGAGCGTGCTTCCGTACGGCGAACACACCCTCACCCTGACCACCACGGACGAACAGGACCAATCGGGCGTGGACACGATCGGGTTCTTCGTCGGCATGACGCCCACCGTCGCGATCGTCGAGCCGTCGGACGGAGCCTCGTTCGCCGACGGGGCGAGCATCGGCTTCCGCGCGATCGCGGAAGACGACGCCCTGGACACCCTCACGTGGGCGTGGGAGTCCAGCGTCGACGGGCCGCTCACGGGCGCGACGTCGGCCGGAGACACCTCGATCCTCCTCACGACCCTGAGCGCGAGCGAGAGCCCGCACGTCGTCACGATCACGGTCACCGACGCCACGGGCGCGACCGCGACGGACTCCATCACGGTCACGGTCGCGGCGGAGCCGGTGGAGGCCGAGCCCGGCGACATCGTGTTCTCGGAGATGATGATCAACCCGAACGTCGTCGAGGACGAGGTCGGCGAGTGGGTCGAGCTCTACAACCCTTCGGGGTACCCCATCGACATCGGGGGGTACACCTTCCGCGACGACGACGTCGACCGCTGGGTGCTCACCGGCTCCATCGTCGTGCCGGCGGGCGGCTACGCGGTGCTGTGCGCGGACGTCGACCCGGCCGTGAACGGTGGCGTCCCCTGCGACGGCTGGTTCTACCGGGAATACACAGGGTCTGGCCTGGCGCTCGCGAACGTGGACGACGAGGTCGTGCTCACGCGGGCCGACGGGGTCGACATCGACTGGCTGCATTACGAGGAAGACTGGGTGATCGTCGGCGTCGCGATCGGCGTGGATCCGGCGTACGCCGAGATGAACGCCAACGACGACCGAAGCCGGTGGTGCTACCAGAGCTCGATCATCACCGCCGGCGGGGAGCCGGGCACGCCGGGTCAGGCCAACGACGCCTGTGAAGGCGCCTGACCGCCCCGGACGCGATCAGGCCGGCGCCGGACGCGATCAGGCCCGAGCCCGCCGCGCCACGTCCGCCTCGACCCACGCCACGAGAGGCACGACGGACAGGCTCAGCGCGGCGCCCACCGCCACGAGCCCGGGCATGCCGTCGAGGCCGCCGTCCGGGCGGGTCGTGAGCATGAGCGAGCCGAGGAAGGCCCCGCCGGACGCCGCGGCGTGCTGCACGGCGTTGAGCGCCGAGGTCAGCCCGGCGCGCGCGTCGGCGGGCGGCACCTTGGTGACCAGGGTGTTCCACGACACGTTCCGCGTGCTCGACGTGACCATGAACAGCATGAACCACACCATCGGGGGGACCGCGCGGACCTCCAGCGCGAAGCAGCCGATCATCACCACGGCGAAGCTCACGCTCGCGACGGAGACGACGCGGAAGCTGCCGAAGCGGTCGACGGCGATGCCGGCCACGCGCATCGTGACGAAGCTCGCCGCGCCGCCGGCGAGGTAGAGGAGCCCGAAGGTCTCGCGCGGATAGCCGAGGTTTCCCTGAAAGAACGCCGCGACGTTCGTCACGAGCGAGAACGTCGACGCCCCGACGCCGACCACGACGAGCGCGCAGGCCCACGCGCCCGGCAAGCGGAGCACGGTGAGCAGGCTCCGGGGCTTCGCGCCCGCGCGCAGGTGGCCGCGCATCTCGGGCAACAACACCCGGGCGAGCACCGCGAACACCCCGCCGACAACGCCGACGATCCAGAACGGCGCGCGCCAGCCGCCGAGGCGGGCGAGCTCGAGGCCCGCCGGCACGCCGAGGACCGACGCGAGCGAGAACGCGCCCATCACCATGCCCATGGCGCGCCCCCGGCGCTCCGCCGGGATCGCGTCGCCGACGCACGCGAGGGCGACGGCCGTGGCCGGGCCGCCGAACAGCCCCGCGAGGACACGGGCGGCGATCAAGCTGGAGAAATCCCAGGAGAAGGCGGCCGCGACCGTGCCCACGAACAGGCCGACCATCGTGACGAACAACGCGAGGCGCCGCTCGAAGCGGTCGAGCAGCGGCGTGAACACCACCCCCGCGACCGCCGCGGCCGCGAGGTAGCTGCCGCCGATCCACCCGAGGTGCGCCTCGGGGATGGAGAGCGCGCGCCCGAAGTCCGGGCCGAGCGGCATCACCATCATGAAGTCGAGGATGTTGACGAACTGCACCCCCGCGATCAGGAAGACGACGCGGCGCTCGAAGGGGGTCAACACGGGCGGGCGGTCTATTCGCGAGGGGACCCCCGCGCCTCCAGGGTGAGCACGCCAACGTCGGGAGGCGCGTGCAGGCGGACGGGGATCTCGACCCCGCCGAGGCCGCGTGACACGAAGAGCACCGCGCCGTCGCGCAGAGTGAAAAACCCCGACGGATACGCGGGCCCGAGCGGGCCGGGCACCCAGAGCGGCGCCCCGCCGGGCAGCGCGACCTGGCCGCCGTGGGTGTGCCCGGCGATCACCAGATCCACTCCGCGATCCTCGATCATCGGCACCCCGTCCGGGGAGTGGACGACGGCGATCCGGACGCGCGCGGCCGCGCCGCCGTCGAACGCCCGCGCAGCGTCGGGCGCGCCCGTCCACGGATCGTCGAGCCCCGCGAGGTACACGCCGCCGTGGGGCTCCGGGAGGTACACGCCTTCGTTGACGAGCACCCTCACGCCTTCGTCGGCGAGCGCCCGCTCGAGCCGCGGGTGATCCGTCCAGAGGTCGTGGTTGCCGAGGACGGCGACCTTGACCCGCGCCGGCACGCGGCGCACGAGGTCCGCGAGGATCGACGCCGATCGTTCCGTGGCGTCGAGGAACACGTAGTCGCCGCCCAGCGCCAGCACGTCGAGCCGCGCCGCCGCGAGGGTGTCGAACGCCCGCTCAAGGAGGGCGCGCGGGGTCGTCGGCCCGATGTGGAGATCCGACGCGAAGCCGATGCGCAGGGGCGGGGTGCCGCTCGGCAGCACGGCCAAGGTGCGGGCGACCGTGCGCACGTCGCACGCCCCCGGCACCCGCGCCCAGACGCGGGCCGGCCAGTCGTGGACGTACAGGCGCGTCGCGACGGCCTCCGCCGCCCCCCGCCACGCCGCGTAGTGCTGCCCGCGTCCCCTCACACGGCGGCATAACTGGCCGCCGACCGTCACCCGCGGATCAAGCGCTCCCAGGCGAGGGCTCGCACGGACGCACGGCCGGCGCCGCCGAGGCGCGAGCGCAGCGCGTCCGCGTCCCACGGCGGCGGCGGCGTCGGCGTCGCGACGAAGGTCCCCGCGGCGAGCTCGGCCGCCACCGCCCGATACGCCTCCCGGAAGGGTTGATCCCGACGACGGTAGGCCTCCGCGGCGGCGTAGAGCGCCGCCTCCTGCGGCGCCGGGGTCGGCTCCACCACCGCCGCGAGGCGCGCCGCGACGCGGAGCGCCTCCCGCGCCTGCCCGACGCCGCGCGCCAGGGGGGCCTTGGTGAGCTGGACGTCGCGGTGATAGCCACCGGGCAAGCTCACGATATCCTCGATCTCCCGGCGGGCGGCGCGAACGGTCGCCGCGCGCGCGCGCAGCAGCTCCGCGACGTCGGGGTTGCGCTTCTGCGGCATGATCGAGCTGCCCGTCGTGTACGCCGCCGGAAGGCGCACGAGCGCGAAGCCCCCCGACGAGTACAACACGAGATCCCACGCCCACCGCGCGAGGATCGTCATGGCCGCGCCGAGCGCGCCCAGCAGCGCCGACTCGACCACGCCGCGCGTGAGCTGGGGCGTGGTGACCGGCGCCTCGACCGCGGAGAAACCAAGGAGCTTCGCGGCGAGCGCGCGATCGAGCGGCAAGGGCGTGCCGTACCCCGCGGCCGAGCCGAGCGGACAACGGTCGGCGAGCGAGCGGGCGGCGTCGAGCAGCGGCAGCGCGTCGAGCGCGGCGGCGGCGTAGCCGGCGGCCCAGAGCCCGTACGACGACGGCATGGCGGCCTGGAGGTGGGTGTACCCGGTGAGGGGCACATCGGCGTGCCGCTCGGCGAAGCCGAGCCACGCCGCGGCGAGCGCGCGCCACTCCTGCTCGATCCCGTCGATCTGCTCGAGCATCCAGAGCCGCAGGGCGGTGAGCACCTGGTCGTTGCGACTGCGGCCGGTGTGGATCTTGCCGGCTACGGGCCCGAGGCGCGCCGTCAGGCGCGCCTCGATGGCGGTGTGGACGTCCTCCTCCGCCGGCGAGATCTGGAACGATCCTGCGCGAACCTCGTCGAGCAGCACGCCGAGCCCACCGAGCAGCGCGCCGGCGTCCGCGGCGTCGAGCAGCCCCGCCGCTTCGAGCACCCGCACGTGGGCCGCGGAGCCGTAGAGGTCGTGGGCGGCCCAGTGGAGATCCACCTCGGGGTCGTCGCCGACCGTGAAGGCGTGCACTTCGTCGTCGAGGGCTCCGCCCTTGTCCCAGAGACGCATCAGGCCTCCTCGAAGTACGCCGCGATCGCGCGGGTGTAGGCGCCGACGGCGTCCTCCACGGAGGCGAGCTCCACCCACTCGTCGGCGGTATGAGACACCTCCGAGCGCCCGGGGCCCCACTTGATCGCCGGGATCCCGCGGAGGTGGGCCCAGTCCGACAAGGTCGGGGACGCGAACTCGCGCGCCTCGGGTCGGGCGCGCCGCGCCGCCCCGAGGATCCGCGCGCCGCCGGGCGTGCTGACGGCCGCGAAACGATCGCTCCGGACCACGACCTCCGAACGCACGACCCCGCGGACCGCCGCGACGAGCTCGGCCGTGGTGTACGCGTCGGTCGTGCGGAGGTCGATCGTCCAGCGGGCCTCGCCGGGGATGACGTTGTGACGATCGCCCGCGTGCGCGATCGTGACGGCGTGGGTGGTGCGCCCGGCCACGGGGTGGAGGCGGTCGAGCGTGAGCGCCTCGACCGCGACGATGTCCCGCGCAAGGATCGAGATGGCGTTGTCGGCGAGGTGGGGGCGCGCGGCGTGACCAGCGCGCCCACGGGCCACACAATCGAGGATCAACAGTCCGTTCTGCGCGGTCGCCACGTCCAGGCCGGTCGGCTCGCCGACGATCGCCGCGTCGATCGGCGGCAGCGTGCCCGCCACCCGCTCGAAGCCCTCGCGCCCCGTCTCTTCTTCCGCCGCGGCGGCCAGGATCAGCCGTCCACGCGGCAGCGGGGCGTCGCGGAACGCGAGCATCATCGCCGCGAGGCACCCCTTCGCGTCGTTCGCGCCGAGCCCGTACAGGCGCGCGCCCTCCTGGGTCGGGGCCCAGGGCGGGCGCGTCCACTGGGAGGTGGCGGGCACGGTGTCGAGGTGCGAGAGCAGCAGCAACGTGGGGCCCGGCGCCGCCGCCTCCCGAACGACGAGGCGGTTCCACCCGTGTGGCGACTTCGCCTCGAAGCCGTGCTTCGTCGCCCACTCCTCGACGATGGACGCCGCGGGCCCCTCCTGGCCCGACACGCTCGGCGCCGCGACGAGCCGCGTCAGCAGCTCGACGACCTCGGTCACGCGTCGTCGCTGCGCGCCACGAGCATCGTCCCGCAGCCTTCATTCGTGAAGATCTCCAGGAGCAACGCCTGGTCGCGGGTGCCGTCGATCAGGTGGACGCGCGGGACGCCGCCGAGCAGCGCGTCCTTCACGGCGGCCAGCTTCGGCAACATGCCGCCGGACACCACACCCATGCGCACGAGCTCCTCGACGGTGCCGAGGTCGCCGAAGGACACGAGCCGACGCGGGTCGTCCTTGTCCTCGAGGAGGCCCGGAACCGAGGTGCACACGACGAGCTTCTCGGCGCGCAGCGCCACGGCGAGCCGCGCCGCGATCGTGTCGGCGTTGGTGTTCAGGAGGTCGCCGGAGGCGTCGGCGATCAACGAGCAGTAGACGGGGACGACGCCCGCGTCGAGAAGGAGCTGGGGGAGCTGCGGGTCGACCGCGGTGATGTCGCCGACGAACCCGAAGTCGACCTGCTGCTCGGCGCCCGTCGACGGGTCGCGCACGGTGCGCGGCGGGCGGCGGATGCCCACGATGCTCGCGCCGTCGCCGCCGGAGAGCCCGGCGGCCTTGACCCCGTGCGCCGACAGGGCGCCCACCAGCTCGCTGTTGAGCTGGCCGCGGAACACCATGCGCGCGAGGTCCAGGGTACGCGCGTCGGTGACGCGGCGGCCGGCGACGACCTCGCGCGGCACCCCCATCTTCTCGCACGCGGCGTCGAGCTGAGGACCACCGCCGTGGACCACGGCGACGCGGACGCCGACGTGGTGCAGGAGCGCGATGTCGGCGGCGAGGGCGTCGCGGGTCGCGGGGCGCGCGAGCACGGCGCCCGACACCTTGATGACGAAGACTCGGCCGCGGAACAGGCGAATGTAGGGCTGCGCGTCACGCAGGGAGAGGGTGCGATCCATGGGGCCGCGGGGCTATCCGTTTGCGTGCCCCGCCGCCACTCAGAGCAGCCAGCTCAGCAGCACGGCGGCCTGCACGGGCTCCCGGTTTGCGGCTTGCGGGATCACCCGGGACTTCGGACCGTCCAGCACGCCGTCGGTCACGATCACGTTGCGACGCACCGGCAGGCAGTGCATGAACGCCGTCGCGTTGGCCATGCGCGCCTCGTCGACCGTCCAACGACGATTCTGGGCCACCAGCTCGACGTGGCTCTCGCTGTCGTTCGCCGCCCAGCCCTTCGCGTACACCGCGAGCGCCCCGTCCGCCGCCGCGTCGGGGTCCCGCGTGAGGGTGAGCGACGCGCCGGTCTCTTCGGCGAAGGTGGCGACGCGGTTCATCTCGCCCGCGTCGAGGTCGAAGCCCTCGGGGCAAGCGACGTGCAGGTCAGCGCCGCCGAGGATCGCTGCACGAACCACGGACAACGGCACGGCCTGCGGGAGCGGCTTCGGATGCGGCGCCCACGTGAGGCAGACCTTCTTGCGCTTGAACGCGCCCCCGCCGAGGTCGGCGAGGGTGAGCATGTCCGCGAGCCCCTGGCAGGGGTGGGCGAGCGCCGACTCGAGGTTGATCAAGGGCGAACCAGCGTAGCGCGCGAACGCGCGGATCACGGTCTCGTCGCGGCTGTGGGCCCGCGGGAAGGCGCGCACCGCGACGACGTCCGCGTACGACGACAGCACCGGCGCGGCTTCCTTCACGTGCTCGGCGGCGTTGCCGTTCATCACGGCGCCGTCGTCGAACTCCATCTTCCAGGTGCCCTCGCCGCCCTGGAGGTACACGAAGTGCGCGCCGCAGCGCCCGGCCGCCACCTCCATCGACGTGTGGGTGCGCAGCGATGGATCGAAGAACAACCCGGCGATCGCACGGCCCAACAGCGGCCGCATGCGCCCGATGTCGAGGCGGTTCGCGCGGTAGACACGGGCGACGTCGAGCAGCGCGGCGCTGCCTTCGATGCCAGGTTCGAGGCCGTCGATGAGGCGGGTGCCGCGCCAGTGGGCGCGCACGCGGGAGACGGCGTCGTAGAGGCGGGTTTCGAGGGTCGGGTTCATGGCGGTGCTCTCGGTTCGGGACGCTACGGCACGGGCGCGACGCGGTCGAGCCCCAGCGTCATCGGCCAACCGAAGTGAAGGTTCATGTTGACGATCGCCTGGGTGGCGGCGCCGCGGCAGAGGTTGTCGATCGCGCACATCGCGACGGTGACGCCGTCCCCCTCGATGACCCCGACGTCGGCGCGAGGCCCGCCGAGGACGTGCAGGAGCTCCGGCGGTGCGCGGCGCACGCGCACGAGGGGATTACCGGCGTAGAACGACTCCCATTCGCCGGCCGCGAAGCTCGGCAGGGTGGCCGTGACGAGGATGCCGCGGCGGTACGGTCCGGACATCGGCACGAAGTCCACGCGGACCCCGCCGCCGATCGCCTGCTCCACCTCGGGCACGTGCTGGTGGTCGAGCACCTTGTACGGACGGACGTTCTCCGCGCGAACCGGGTGGTGGGTGGTGTCCTTCGGGGCCGCCCCGCTGCCGGTGCTGCCCGTGATGCCGACGATCGGCACGCGCGCCGGCAGGCGCGCCCGCAGCGGGAGGAGCGCGAGGGCGAGCGCGGTGGCGAAGCACCCCGGGTTCGCGATGCGCGCGACGCCGCGGACCCGCTCGACGCCGAGCTCGGGGAGCCCGTACACCCAGGGGCCCCCCGCGCGTGGGAACCCGTAGTGCGCGGCGTGCGCCGCGTCGTCGAGGCGGTGGGCCCCGCTGAGATCGACGATGCACGCCGCCTCGAGGCGCGTCGCGAGGGCGTGCGCCTCGGCGTGCGGCGTGCAGAGGAACACCACGTCCGCGGGCGGGGGCTCCGCCGACAAGACGAGCTCGTTCCCGTAGAACTGCGGCCACACGTCGGCGAGGCGCTCGCCCGCGCGGGCGCGCGCGGTGGCCCCCACCACCTCCACCCGCGGGTGGCCCACCAGCCAACGGAGCAGCTCGCCGCCGGTGTACCCGGTGGCGCCGACCACCGCGACGCGCGCGCGCTCAGTCAAGCCGGTGCTCCGACTTGGCGGCGGCCACGAGCTCGGCCACCTTCGCGGCGAGCGCGTCGGGCTGCGAGCGGGCGTTGATCGCGGGCAGGCCGAGGCGCTGCTCGACGAAGCCGCGGCCGACGGCGTTGTCGGTCTGGGGCCCGGAGATCACCGAGATGCGGAGCCCGAGATCCTGCGTGAACGTGCGCGCGGCGCCCCACGCGCCGACGGGATCGTTCGCGCAGAGCACGTGCACGGCGGTGTGCGCCATGAGATCGCGCGCGCGCAGGAGCTCTTCGACCCCGTACTCGCCCATGATGCCGTCGCCGAGCTCGAGGACGATGACGTCGGGCCGCGTGCCGTGCACTTCTTCGTTGAGGGCCTTCACGAGGCCACGGCACACGGGGAGCGCGGTGTGGCGCCCGGTCGTGACGATGCCGGCGTCGTTGAACGAGAGCGCCCGGATCGCGCCGACGTCCTCCATCTTCAACGTGTCGCGCCGGAGGGAGACGCCCGTCACCTTGGCGGCGCCGACGCGGAAGCCGCGCCGTGTCAGCCCGCGGATGATCTCGCACGCGGCGAAGGTCTTGCCGGCGTTCATGCAGGTGCCGCTGACCGCGACGATCGGCACGCTGGCGTCGACGTGGTCGGCGGTGGGCAGCGCGTTGGTGCGGATGCTGGCCGGCACCCCGCGACGCTCGCCGAGGTGCGGGAAGGTGAGGACCTGGCCCAGCACCTCGACGCGGCACGCCGGGCCGACGTCCGGGTTGAAGCTGGTACAGAGGCCGATGACCCCGCCGAGGTTGAGCAGGTGGAGGGTGTCGCCCACCCGCACCTCGGACGGGATGATGCCGGTGTAGCCGTGCAAGGCGCGGCGCTCGCCGAGGACGCCGGCGATCACGTCGCCCTCGTTCACGGTCGCCATGCGGCCGTGAACGTCCTCGATCTCGTTGTAGACGTTCTTGCGATCGAGGGCGCGCACGGCGAGCACGCTGCCCTCCTCGGCGGAGATCGAGCTTCCGAGCGTGACTTCACGCGCGAGCCGGCAGTTTCGCGTCGCCGAGGCGATCTTGTTGAGCAGCACCTTCACGAAACGACCCCTCGGCGAGGCCCGGCGACTATCAAGAATCGGCGGGAGCGGCCTCGCTCGGAGACGCGGCGCGGCCTTACGGAGCGCCGCATGCTGCTGCTCGCAACCGCCTGCGCGCGCGTCCTGGACGGCTTTTCCACCCCCGAGTCCGCCCTTCACGACCCTCGCGCCGACCTCTACCTCCTGACCAACATCGCCGGGCACGCCGTCGACGACGTGGGGTGGATCGCGCGCGTCTCCCCCACGGGAGAGGTCGTCGACCCGCGCTGGATCGACGCCGCGGACGCCGACATCACCCTCGACAAGCCCAAGGGGATGGCCTTCGACGACGACGGCGTCCTGTACGTGGCCGACGGCGCGTGGATCCGCCGCTTCGACCGCGAGACCGGCGCGCCCCTGGGCGATTGGCCGATCCCCGAGGCCGACGACCTCAACGACCTCCTGTGGACCGGCACCCACCTGCTCGTCACCGACATGGGCACCGGGTCCCTCGTGGAGGTGACCCGCGCGGGCGACTGGATCCGCCACGACGTGGGCGGAAAGCCCAACGGCGTCGTCCTGTGCGACGGCACCGTCACCGTCGCCGACTGGGACGGCCACCTCGCCACCTGGGACGGCGCGACGCTGACCCACCGGGCGACGCTCGGCGCCGCCCGCCTCGACGGGCTCGTGTGCGACGACGGCGGCCTGCTCGTCGCGTCGTGGGACGCCGCCGCCGTCGTGCGGTGGGGGCCCGCGGGAGAATCAACGTTCTTCCATGCGGAGAAGCCGGCGGACATCGGATTCGACGCCAGCCGCTCGCGCGTGCTCGTGCCGGAGTTCGACGCGGGCAGACTCTCGATCGTGCCGCAATGACCTTGCGAATCGCGTAGGCACGGGTAAGGGCGCCCGCGGAGCACACCCGCATGAACCAGCACCTCGGCCACTTCGTCCACCGCGAGCTGATGACCTCCGACGTGGACGCCGCCCGCGCGTTCTACAGCGCCCTCCTGGGCTGGGCCTGGCAGGCCGTCCCGATGGACGGCATGACCTACTGGACGAGCACCGCGGGCGACCACCCGGTCGCGGGGGTGATGCCGCTGATGGACGCCCCCGCGCCCGCGTGGAGCACGTACCTGTCGGTCGCGGACGTGGACGCCGCGGCGGCCTCGGTCCTCGCCAACGGCGGCGCGCAGCTCGTCCCGCCGATGGACATCCCCGGCATCGGCCGCTGGGCCTGCGTCGCCGACCCCCAAGGCGCCGTGTTCATGCTGTTCACCGGCGCGAGCGAGAGCCCGCCGCCGCCGGATCGTCCGCCGCTCGGCACCGTCTGCTGGGAGACGCTGAACACCACGGACGTCGAGGCCGCGCTCCAGTTCTACACCGCCGCCACCCCGCTCACGCGCGCCGAGTTCGGCGGCATGGCGGTGCTGAAGGCGGCGGACGGCGCCTCCGTCGCGGACGTCGGCCCGGTGGCCGAGGGCGTCCCGCCGCATTGGCTGCTGCATTTCGCGGTGGCCGACCTCGCCGCGAGCCGCGCCCGGCTCCTCGAGCTGGGCGGCTCGATCCTCGTGCCCGAGATCGACATCCCGACGGTCGGGAAGATCGGCATCGTCGCCGATCCGCAAGGCGCGAGCTTCTCGCTGTTCCAGCCGGCGTAGAGTCTCCTACAAGCCCCACTTCTGCATCATCCACGCCTCGAGGAGCGCCTGTTGGCTCTCGGACGGGACCGCCTCGAAGAGCAGCAGCTCGGCCTGATCCGCTTCGTAGCTGAGGGTGATGTTGAGGGGCCGGCCGCCGATGACGAGCGGGGTCTGCGTGATGATGGTCCCGCCGTACTCGAAGTAGCCCTCGATGATGTTGCCGGTCTGCGCGTTCCCCGGGCTCACCTCGCCGAGCAACGCGCCATCGCGCCGGAACGTCCACATCGTGCCGTCGGTCGCGAAGGTGTTGAGCTGGAGCGCGGGGGTCGCCTCGACGGACGGCCCAGCCCACGCCCAGCGCCCGGGGGCGTCCGTCTCGATCGCGGCCCGGAACTCGCCGGCGCCGTACGCGAACTCGTACGCTCCTTCCTTGTTCAACGGGTAGTGGTAGACCGACGACTCGACGCTGCCGACCTCGTCCGGGGCATCGAGCACCGCGAGGTACAGCGCACTTCCGGTGATCGCGTTGGACGGGCTGTGCGGGCTGTACAGGATCCGACCTCCGCGGAAGATCGCCGCGGTGTACCCGGAGAGCGTGCCGAGCAGGGGCGCGTCGAACGACGGATCGCCGTACATGGTGTTGGCGTTGCCGCTCTTGTCGAGGGCGCAGCGGATCTCGTCCCCGCCTTCGGCCGGGACGCTGCAGCCGACGTCGCTGAACAGGGTGTCGGTGTCCGCCCAGTCGTACCAGGCGACCATGCCGGGGATGCCCGCGGGGGTCCAGAGCTGGAACGCGACCGAGATGGGCGCGTCGCTCCCGACGTTCCGCACGGAGAACGTGAGCGCGGTGTCGCTCGGGAGGCGCGTGTCGAGCAGGTCCGAGAAGGTCGTCGCGTTGACGGTGCGCCACGGGACCAGGTCGTCGGCGGCCGAGGCGCCGATGGCGATCTCCCAGGACGAAGCAGGACATGCTCCGGGCTGCCAAGTCGCCACCACCGATCGGGGAAGCGCGTCGCCGACGATCGCGAGGCCCTCCGGCGGCGTCGGGACACAGCCCGTGTCGGTGTCCGACGTGTCGGTGTCCGACGTGTCGGACGTGTCCGAAGTGTCGGTGTCGGATTCGTCGTTGTCGGTGTCGGCGGCGGGGTCCCCACCGGTGCAGGCGAACACGAGGGCGAGGACGAACATGGGGCTCCGTGGGCGCCTCGAAGGTAGCCCTGTCCTCGGGCGCCGCATCCCAAGCGGATCTCAAGCGGGGCGGGCCGGTTAGGGACGTCCCGATGCCCTCCGCACACGTCGTCCTGCGAGCACCCGACGGCTCGCAGCACCGCTTGTTCGCCGGCGACCTGATCGGGCGGGTATGGACGGCGGCGCTGGTGGTCGACGACGCGCGCGTGTCCGAGGCGCACGCCCTCGTGAGCCTGCGCGACGGCGAGCTCGTGCTGTTGGCGCTCCGCCGCCTGTTGCAGGTGGAAGGCCGCGATCGGCGCGAGGTGCCGCTCCGGGCGGGACTCGAGGTCGGCCTCGCGGAGGGGGTCACGCTCCACGTCGACGAGGTCGTGCTCCCGGCGGTGGTCTTGGCGCTCGAGGGCGCCGGGCTCGGACGTCGCGTGTTGTCGGGGACGGCCTTCCTCCGGGTCGGGCCCCCCGCCGAGCTGCTGCCCCGCTACGTGCCGGACGCGCGCCTGCACCTTTGGTCCACGGGGAGCGGCTGGCGCGCCCGCATCGACGGCGGGCCCGCGCGCGATCTCGTCGGCGGCGACGCGCTCGAGGTGGGCGGGCTCACGCTCCGCGCGGTCGAGGTCCGGCTGCGCGACGCCGAGCGAGGCGGCACGGAGCTGGGCGCGGCTGCCCCGCTGCACATCGTCGCGCGCCACGTCACCGTCCACCTCCTTCGGGAGGGCCAGCCCGCCTGCGTGCTCACGGGCGTGGCGGCCCGCGTGGTGAGCGGGCTCGCCACGATGGGCGTGCCGGTGCCCTGGGAGGTGCTCGCGGCGGAGGTGTGGCCCGACGACGACGACCGCAACGCGGTGCGACGCCGGTGGGACGTCCACCTCGGGCGCCTCCGCGCGAAGCTGCGTGACGTCGGCATCCGCGACGACCTCGTTCGGGCCGACGGAAAGGGCAACCTGGAGCTGGTGCTCGGCGCCCGGGACACGGTCGAGGACCAGACGTGAACGACCACGACAGCGAGCCCGTCGTCTCCGCGGACACGCCGCTCCGGGCGGAACCCCCGCTTCGATTGGGTCCGGAGCGCTACGAGCGGCGTCAGGTCGTCGGCGTCGGCGGCATGGGGCGCGTGAGCGTCGTGTGGGATCGCGCGCTCGGCCGAGAGGTCGCGTTGAAGGAGCCCGCGCCGGGCCACGCGGCGGCGCTCGCCGAGGAGGCCCGTCGCGCGGCGGCGCTGGATCATCCGGGGATTGTGCCGGTGTTCGACGTCGGGGTCGGCCCCGACGGGTCGCCCTGGTACACGATGCGCCTGCTGCGCGGGCAGCCCCTCGAAGACGCGCTCGAGGCGGAGCGCGACCTCGCGGGGCGCCTCGGGTGGCTCCGCGCCACCCTCGCCGCGTGCGAAGCGGTGGCCTACGCCCACTCCCGCGGCGTGATCCACCGCGACCTCAAGCCCGCCAACCTCCTGCTCGGCGAGCTCGGCGAGACCTACGTGGCCGACTGGGGCCTCGCGTCCGATCCCGGCGCGCGGGACGGCGCGGGCACCCCCGGGTACCGCGCCCCGGAGGTCGAGGCGGGAGAGTCGGCCGACACCCGCTCCGACGTGTACGCCCTCGGCGGCGTGCTGTTTCGCGTGTGCGCCGGGGTTCCGCCGGGCCGTGGCGCGGTCCTGCCGCCGCAGACCCCGCCGGAGCTCGCCGCGATCGTGGCCCGCGCGATGGCCCTCGCGCCGTCGGATCGCTACCCGGACGCGCGCGCGCTCGCGGAAGATCTCGCCGCCTACCTCGACGGGCGGCGCGTCTCGGCGCACGACTACTCCCCTTGGGAGCTGCTGCGCCGGCTCGTCGCCGCGTGGCGCGCGCCGCTCGCCGTCGCGACCGTCGCCGCGCTCGTCCTGCTCGGCACCGCCACCTACCAACACCTGGGGACCGTGCGCGAGCGCGACCGCGCCCGTGCGGCCGAGTCCGCGGCGTCGCTCCAGCTCGCCCGGGCATTGACGGCGCAGGCGACGCAGGCCTTGCGCGCGGAGCGCCTCGGCGAAGCGGAGGTGCTCGCCGCCCACGCCGCGCGCCTCCTCGGCGCCGCGGAGCCGCGCGTGCGCGCCCTTGCCGTCGGCGTCATCGCCGCGGCCTCGGTGGCGACTCCCCCCGCGCCGCTCGGCGCCGGCCCGCTCCCCCGCGACTGCGACGATCCCCGCCTCTCCGGCGATCGGATCCTGTGCCTCGGGGAGGTCGCGACGTCCGCGTGGAGCCTCGACCGGCAGCCGCGGGGGGCCTTTCCCGGGCGCCACGTCGACGGCGTCGCGTTCGACGGTCGGGTCGCCCTCGTGGAGCCCGACGGCCGCGTCAGCGTCGACGGGGTGCGCCTGCCCGCGCTCGCGATGCCGGCGGGCCGCCTGGAGCTGCTCGGCGATCGTGTCTGGATGACCGCGGGCTCCCTCGTCTCCACGATCCGCGTCGGCGACGCGGCGTGGCAGACCTTCGCGAAGGCGTGCCCCGAAGCCGAGCGCCTCATCGGCAGCGCCGCGGGCGCGGACGGGCGCATCGCCGCGATCTGCAGCGGCGGGACGGTGTTCGTCTCCGACGGCGGCGCGCTCCGCCCCACCGCGGTGCGCGTGCAGGCGCCGGTCGCCATCGATTGGCTCGGCGAGGACCTAATGGTCGGGACCGTCGGCGGCGACGTGACGCGCGTAGGTCCGGACGGCGCCGAGAAATGGCGTACGACCACGAGCGGCGCCACCCTTCAGGACGTGCAGAGCCTCGGCGCGACCGGCGTCCTGGCCCGCGGCCCACAAGCGACGTGGATCCTCGACCCGAGCAGCGGCTCCCTGCGCGCGCGGCTGCCGCCCACGCGCGCGGCGGTGGTGACCTCGGAGGACACCCTCGTGGCCTTGACCCGTGACGGGACGCCCGCCCGCTGGCGGCTCCCCGCGCGGGTGGCGGCATCCCGTCTCTCGGTGTCTCAGGGCCTCTCGAGCCTGTCGCTGAGCCCCGACGGGGACACGCTGGCCGTCGGCGGCGGATCCCTGGTGTTCTGGGGCGTCGAGGACGGCGCGTTGACCCGCCCGCGCCTCCCGGAGGGCGTCGTGAAGTCGATCACGTGGGCCCCCGACGGGAGCCGCGTGTTCGCGCCGATGGCCGGCCCCAACGACACCTTCGACGTCGGCATCGACGGGGCGGTGGCGGCGTTCGAGGCGTTCGAGGGCGCGTGGCGGCGCTTCGCGTGGCTTCGGTCCGGGCTCCGCGTCGGGCTGAGCTACGGCGCGGGCGGCCGCGTGATCGACGACGACGGCCCGGTGGCCGCCCCGTGGCCCGCCGGGCTGACCTTCTACGACCTCGGCGTCGGTCCCGCGGGCGACGCCGTCGCGTTGCTCGACGGCGAAGGTGGGCTGTGGTGGCTCGGCGGGGGTCCGACGCGCGCCGAGCGGCGCGCCGTGGTGCCGGGAGCCCGCGCGGTCGACCTCGGCCCCGACGGGCAGATCGTGGTCGCCACCGGAGACGCCCTCGTGCGCCTGGACGACACCGGCGCCGAACGCGCCCGTTGGGCGTTGGACCAGCTCGCCCTCGACGTCGCATGGTCGCCCGACGGCGCCTGGATCGCGACGGGAAACGTCGACGGAACGGCCGACGTCCATGACGCGCGCACCGGCGCGCTGATCGCCGTCCTGTCCGGCCACGCCGATCGCGTCGCGGCGCTGGAGTTCAGCCACGACAGCACGTGGCTCGCGACGGCGAGCTGGGATCGCACCGCGCGTCGCTGGGCCCTCGGGCCGCTGCGGGCGCCGCCGCCCCCGGAGGTGAGCGAAGCGCGGTGGGGATTGACCCTCGCCGAGGCGGTCGCCGCGATGGGCGGCTGAGGCGCGGCGCCGCGCCGGCGTTGAGATCCGCTTGGGGTGCGGGGAGCGGCGGCCACCGGTACGGTCGCGCCACTGGAGTCACGCATGCTCATCCTCCCCCTGCTCTTCGCGTGCGGCGCAGACGTCGCCGACGACACCGACAGCTCGGCCGACTCCGACACCGACACCGACTCCGACTCGGACACCGACTCCGACTCCGACTCCGACACCGACACCGACTCCGACACCGACTCCGACTCCGACTCCGACACCGACACCGACACCGAGGTGACCTGTGAGGAGCAGGAGGGAGTGACGCGCGCCGGCGCCGTGTGGACGTACAGCTACACGACCTCCGACGGCTCGTTCACCGAGGTGGTCGAGTCGTACGACGCCTCCACCCGCACCTTCGCGCGCCGGAGGAGCGGCTCGAGCGGCTCGGACACGAGCGAGGCCGTCTACCAGTTTCGGTGTGACGACGTCGGTCTTTGGCTCCTCGGCGCCGAGGGCACGCAGGTGTATCGGGAGAGCGGCCAACGCACGACGTGGGTCACGACGATGGAGCCGCAGTTCGTCCGCCCCATGGACCTGAGCCCGGGCGACACCTGGACGAGCGTCCTGCAAGGGCTGACGTTGACCGAGGACAACTTCGGGTACCGCTCGGAGTACCCCGTCTCGACCGGGTGGACGTCGACCGCAGGCGACGCGTTCGAGACGGTGACCGTGGCCGCCGGCTCGTTCACGGCCCTGCGGATCCGCGAGGACTGGGACGACGGTGGCTCCACGGAGTACAGCTTCGCGCCCGAGATCGGCACGTTGATGGCCTCCGGCCTCGAGCTCGCCGCGTTCGACCCCGGCGAGTGACCGTCGGGCTCGCCGCCGCCGGCGGGCCTCGCGCTACATGGCCCCATGCCCCACGTGCCCTACCGTCCGCCCCGCCTGACCCCAGAGGAGGGCCTCGCGCGCGGGCTCCAGTTCGGCGAGCACCTCCGTACCCGGCGTTCGGTGCGGCGCTTCTCGACCGACCCGGTGCCGCGGGCCCTCATCGAGCACGCGATCCGCGTCGCCGCCACCGCCCCGTCGGGCGCGAACCAGCAGCCGTGGACCTGGGTAGCGGTGTCCGATCCGGACACGAAGCGCCGGATCCGGGAGGCGGCCGAGGCCGAGGAGCGGGCGTTCTACGGGGGACGCGCTCCGGAGGCGTGGCTGGAGGCCCTCCTGCCTCTCGGCACCACGTGGGAGAAGCCGTTCCTCGAGGCCGCGCCGTGGGTCGTCGTCCTCTTTGCCCAACGCGCGGGACACGACGGGCGCAAGCACTACTACGTGACCGAGAGCTGTGGCATCGCCGCCGGGTTCTTCCTCGCGGCGATCCACGAGATGGGGCTCTGCACCCTCACCCACACCCCCGCGCCGATGCGGTTCCTCGGCTCCCTGCTCGAACGCCCGTCCCACGAACAGGCGCTCCTGCTGCTGCCGGTCGGCTACCCGGCCGCGGACGCCGACGTGCCGGACATCGCGCGAAAGTGCCTCGAGGAGGTCGCGGTGTTCGTCGAGCCGACGCCGGGCTGAACGGCGCCCGCGGTCAGCCCACCCGCGCGGCCAGCACTCCCTGCAGGCCGTACACATTGGAAAAGCCACGGGCGTCCTCGTTGGACCACAGGCGGTTGGTCTCGCCGTAGGTGCCCACACGGGCGTCCATGAGGGAGTAGGGCGAGCGCACGCCCTCGACCTCGACGCGGCCCTGCTCGAGGTGGACGCGCACGTCGCCGGTGACCCGCTGCTGCGTGGAGGCGAGGAACGCCTCCAGATCGCGCATCACCGGGTCGAAGTAGAGCCCTTCGTGGAGGAGCGCGCCGTAGGTGGCGCCGAGGGACTCCTTCTGGGTGAGCTGAAGCCGGGTGAGCACGAGCTTCTCGAGCTCGCGGTGCGCGTCGAGGAGGATCGCGGCGGCGGGCGCCTCGAAGGCGATGCGCCCCTTGATGCCGAGGATCGTGTCGCCGAGGTGCACGCCGCGGCCCACGCCGTGACGCGCCCCGAGCGCGCCCACGAACTCCACGGCTTGGAGCCCGCCCAGGACTTCCCCCTGCTCGAAGCTCACGATCAGGTCTTCGCCGCCGGCCGGCGCATCCGCCGGGCGGACCGTGGTCGGCCAGGCGTCTTCCGGCAGGTGCGCCCACGCGTCGTGCGTCTCCGCGCCGCCGATCGTCACGCCCCACAAGCCCTGGTTGATCGAGTAGGCCTTGCGTTCGGCGGACATCGGGAACCCGGCTTCGGCGAGGTAGGCCGCGCTCTGCGCGCGCTGGATGCCCTCGTCGCGGATCGGCGTCAGGATGCGCGCCCCCGGAAGCAGCGTGCGGATCGCCACGTCGAAGCGGATCTGGTCGTTGCCGGCGCCGGTCGAGCCGTGGCACACGGCGTCCGCGCCGAGCTCGCGGGCCTGCTCGGCGACGACCTGCGCCTGCACCACGCGCTCGGCGCCGACGCACAAGGGGTACACGCCGCCGCGGCGCACGTTGGCCTTGATCAACCACGCGATGTGCTGGCGATACACCCGCTCCCGCGCGTCGACGCACCGGTACTCCGCCGCGCCCATCGCCCGCGCCCGCGCCGCGACCGCCTCGCGCTCGTCCGCGGTGAAGCCGCCGGTGTCCACGCTGACCGCGACCACCTCGTGCCCTTCTCGGACAAGGCGACAAAGCAGGTAGGACGTATCGAGTCCGCCAGAGTAGGCGAGGAGAACGCGCACGGGCACCCCAGGAAGCCGCGGCGACTATCAAGGACGGCGCGGAACCGCCCGCGGCGGGACGCCGCCGCCGCGGATTGTGCGGGTCAGCGGCCGCTCCGCGTGTGAAGCGGGAGCATGGATCTCCGCTCGACCTTCGCCGCGCCCGCCGACGGCCGCTTCGAGCGCGTCGTGTGCGCGCTCGTCCTCCGCGAGCCGTTCGGGCTCGAGGCGCTCGGCCCGGACGTCGCCATCGGCCGCGCCCGGGCCGGGGGGCCCCGGCTGGCGATCGTCCGGAACCGCCCCGGCGTGCCGCTGCCGCCGCTCGACGACCTCGCGGAGGTCGTGCTCGTGGGCGGCTCGGTGCAGGAGCACGCTCGACCGTCGGCGAAGCTGCTGTTCTGGCACCTCGACGAGTCGGGCGCGGCGCACGGCGCCGACGCGGACCGCGGCGACCTCCACCCCCTCGTCGAGCGGGCGGACACCCCGCCGGACTGGGCCGCCTTCTGGCAGGAGCTCGAGTCGCGCAGCCGGGCCGGCGCGGAGATCACCGCCTTCCAACAGGTCATCGCGGGCCGACGCCCAACCGCGACCTGGAGCCTCCTCGCGTCGATCGCCGCGGTGTACGCCTTCGGGGCCGTATGGGGCGCGCCAGACCACGTGCCGGCCCTCACCCGCATGGGGGCGCTCGACGGCGATCGGGTGCTCGACGGCGAGGTCTGGCGACTCCTCGCGAGCACCCTGCTCCACGGCGATCTCGCGCACATCGCGGCCAACAGCTACGTGCTGTGGTCCTTCTCGCGCCTCGAGCGCGTCATCGGATCCGCACGGTTCCTGACGATCTACGTCGTCTCCGGCCTCATCGGGAGCCTCGCCATGATGACCGCGCAGGGCGGCGGCGTCGGGGCTTCCGGGGCCATCTGGGGGCTGCTCGGCACGGAGCTCGTGCTCGCGTGGCGCGGGCACGGCGTCCTGCCGCGCGCGGTCATGGAGTCGCTGCGGTCGACGGCGCTGCAGAACCTGATGCTGAACGTCGGGATCTCGCTCTTCCCGGGCATCGGCTGGTCCGCGCACTTCGGCGGCGGGCTCGCCGGGGCCGCGCTGACCTTCGCCGGCGCGGCCACCTGGGGCCTCCCGCGCCTCGGGTCGGGCACGTCGGCCGATGTGGTCCCCTTCCCCATGAAGGCCTCCGCCGTCGCGAGCGCCGTCGCCCTCGCCGGGTCGATCGTCGCGGCGGTCGTCTTCGGACGTCCCTGGGAGGTCGACGATCCGCCACGGTGGATCGCGCAGGAGGTCGCCCCCGGCTGGGTGGCCGACACGCCCGAGGCCCGCCCGGTCGGCGACGCCACCTTCGGCGACCTCGCGGCCGACCCCGCGGCGTTCGCGATCCGCGTCGAGCCGCGCGCCGACGCCGAGCCCCTGGTTCCGGACGACCCGACCGTCGGCGCCGCCGAGGCCGGCTACACGGCGTGGTCGGAGCCCCTTCGCTCCGTCGTCGACGGCGGCAACCTCGTGCAGGCCCGCTTCGCCCGAGGGCCCGATCTGGCCGTGCAGAGCGCCGTCTACGCCCGCGCGGATCGGGTGGTGCAGGTCGAGGTGGCCCTGTGGACACGCTCGGAAGCCGCCTGGGAAGGCGTCGCGGCGCGGATCGCCACGTCGGTCCACGCGCGGGCCGAAGCGCCACCTTGACGCGCTTTCTCCTGCCGCGCCGCATCGCGAGATAGACCCTCGGGTCGCATGGCCAAGCCCTTCCCCACGCTGCCCTTGAAGCAGCTCCCTGTCCTGTTTCCGGGCATGATCGTCCCGCTCACCGTCCCTCGCGGCCACACCGTGGCCGCGCTCGACGCGCACCTCGATCACAAGCTCGATCTCATCATCGCTCACCAGAAGGACTTCGGCCTGGAGAACCCAGGCCCGGACGACTGTTTTCCCGTAGGCGTGTCCGCCCGGGTGCTGCGCACCCTGGGCCTGCCCGATGGCGGCGTTCGCGTGCTCGTCGAGGCGATCGACCGCGTCCACATTCGTGAGTTCGGCGATCACGAGGGATTCGGCTGGGCGTGCTCCCCCGGGCGGTTCAGCACGCAGCCCGGCGACCCCCGCCGCGTCCAGGCCGCGGAGCAGCGGGCGCGCGAGCTCGCCAAAGAAATTTTCAGCTCCAACCCGGATCGTCCGCCGGAGCTCGAACAGACGACGGCGTTCCAGCTCGGCGCGGAGCGCCTCTGCGACCACCTCGCCCCGCAGCTGCACCTCAGCGCGCTCGAGGGCCAGGAGCTGCTGTCCGAGCCCGCGCTCGACGCGCGCATGGAGCGCCTCGTGTGGCTGCTCGAGCGCGCCCGCGAATACGCAAAGATCAGCCAACGCATCTCGCGCGAGGTGCAGGTGGCGATGGACGCCAGCCAGCGGGAGTACTTCCTCCGCGAGCAGCTCAAGGCGGTCCAGAAGGAGCTCGGCGAGACGGTCGTCGACGAGGTCGCCGAGTACGACCAGAAGATCGTCAAGGCGGGCATGCCGGAGGAGGTCGAGAAGGAGGCCCGCCGCGAGCTCGACCGTCTCAAGCGCATCCACGTCGACGCGGCCGAGTACATGGTGTCGCGCACCTACCTCGACTGGCTGGTGGCCATGCCGTGGAGCGTCGAGAGCGTCGACAACAACGACATCCTCGCCGCGCGGCAGGTGCTCGACGAAGATCACCACGGGCTCGCCAAGGCAAAGGAGCGCATCGTCGAGTTCCTCGCCGTGCGCCAGCTCAAGAACGACGCGAAAGGCCCCATCCTCTGCTTCGTCGGCCCCCCGGGCGTCGGCAAGACCTCCCTCGGCCGCAGCATCGCGCGCGCCCTCGGGCGCAAGGTCGAGCGCATCGCCCTCGGCGGCATGAAGGACGAGGCGGAGATCCGCGGCCACCGGCGCACCTACGTCGGCGCGCTCCCCGGTCGCGTCATCCAGGCCCTCAAGCGCGCCGGCACGCGGAACCCCGTCATCCTCCTCGACGAGCTCGACAAGATCGGCTCCGACTTCCGCGGCGACCCCGCGAGCGCCCTGCTCGAGGTGCTCGACCCCGAGCAGAACCACGCCTTCCGCGACCACTACCTCGACGTCCCGTTCGACCTCTCGCGCGTGTTGTTCATCGGCACCGCCAACATGGAAGACCCCATCCCGCGGGCCCTCCACGACCGCCTCGAGGTCATCGAGATCGCGGGGTACATCGAGGAAGAGAAGCTCGCGATCGCGCGCAACCACCTCCTGCCGCGCCTGCGCGAGCAGAACGGGCTGCCCGAAGCGCACCTCGAGCTGCTCGAGACGACGTTGCAGGCCGTGATTCGTGGCTACACCCGCGAGGCCGGCGTGCGCTCTCTCGAGCGCGAGCTCGCGTCCTTGCACCGCAAGACCGCGCGGCGGATCGTGGAGGGCGCGAAGGACCCGATCGTCGTGACGCCGGAGGTGCTCACCCAGTGGCAGGGCCCGCCGAAGTACCACGTCGAGCTCGCGGAGCGGACCAATCGGCCCGGCATCGCCATCGGCCTCGCCTGGACCGAGAGCGGCGGCGACATCCTGTTCATCGAGGCCACCCGCATGCTCGGGCCGCGCGGCCTCAAGGTGACGGGCAGCCTCGGCAACGTGATGAAAGAGAGCTGCGAAGCCGCCATGAGCCACGTCCGCGAGCAGGCCCCGAGGCTGGGCATCGAGCCCCAGGTGTTCGCGGACAACGAGTTCCACATGCACATGCCGGCGGGCGCAATCCCGAAGGACGGCCCGAGCGCAGGCGTGACCATGTACACGGCGCTCGTGTCGCTGCTGACCGGGCGGGCGGTGCGACCGAACCTCGCGATGACCGGCGAGATCACCCTGCGCGGCAAGGTCCTGCCGGTCGGCGGCATCAAGGAGAAGGTGCTCGCGGCGCGGCGCGCCGGCATCACCGACGTGGTGATGCCGCGTCAGAACGCGCGCGACCTCGTCGACGTCCCGCAGGCCCTGCGCGACCAGCTCACCTACCACTTCGTCGACAACGCCGACGAGGTGCTCGCCCTCGCGCTCGGCCTCGAGCCGGCGCCCGCGCCCGCGCCCGCGGCGGCGCCGTCCGAGGCGCCGGCGGAGACCCCCGCGTGATCGCCCTGTTCGTCGCGATGATCTGGTGCACCGCCGCGCTCGCGGCGCCCACCGTGCGCGTGATCCCGGTCGGCTCCGGGTTCACCAACGTCTACGCCATCGAAGCCGGCGACGGCGTCGTCCTGGTCGACGCCCACTTCCCCGGTCATGCCACGACGATCCTCGCCCGGCTCGAGCGGGCGGGCGTCGCGGCCTCCCGCATCCGCCTGATCCTGCTGACGCATGCCCACATGGATCACGCCGGGTCAGCCGCGGAGCTGCGCGATCGGCTCCGCGTTCCCGTGGCCGTGGGCGCGGCCGACGACACCATGCTGCGCGGCACGCGTACGCTCGAACGCCTGCCCCACACCGACTGGCGCGGCGCGATGATGGGGTTGTTCCTTCCGAAGACGTTCCCCACGCTCGTGCCCGACCTCGTCGTCGACGAGCGCCTCGACCTCGCGGCCTACGGCGTCGCCGCCGTCGCGCGGGTGGTCGGTGGCCACACCCCGGGCTCCCTCGTCGTCGAGGTGGCCGACGGGACGCGCCTCGTCGGCGACCAGATCCGCGGCCGCTTCGGGCTCCCCCGCGTGCCCACCCTGCACCTCTTCCACGACGCGCCGCTCGACGCCCACCGCGTCATGCGCGACATCGTGGCCGACCCGACGACGACGACGATCCTCCCGGCCCACGGGGGTCCGCTCACGGTCGACGACACACGCGTGTGGCTCGACAAGGCGGGCATGCGGCAGGATCGACGCTTGAAGGCTCGGGACGAGCGCCGGGCGGCGCGGGCGGCGCGGGCGGACGGGTAGTCGGGTCGGCGCGCAGTCCGTGCGCGCGGGCGCTCCCTTCACCCCGTCGCCAGAACCACCGCGCCACGCTCGTCGAGCGGCCAGAAGGGGTTGTGCGCCACCTCCCACAGGTGGCCGTCCGGGTCGGTGAAGTACCCGCTGAACCCGCCCCAGAACACCTCCTGCGCCTCCTTCACGACGTTGCCGCCGGCGGCGTGCGCGCGGTGCAGCGTGGCGACGACCGCCTCGCGCGAGGGCGCGTTGTACGCCAGGGCACTGCCGGTGAAGCCGCCGCCCTCCGACGGGAGCGTGGCGTCGTCGGCCAGCGCGTCGCGACCGTAGAGCGACAGCACGATGCCGCCCATGTCGAAGAAGACGACGTTCGCATTGGAGTCAGCCGCAGGCACGAGGCCCATGCCGTCGATGTAGAACGCGCGGGCACGCGCGAGATCGCGCACGCCGAGGGTGATGAGAGTGGCGCGGAAGGACATGCGCGGCACCATAGCACATGGGGGCGCATCTGTTCAGCCCCGTGCGGGCCGGTTAGCCTCGCGCATGACCCGAAACGTGCTTGGCGGCCCCCTCGCGTCCTGCTCCACCAACCCCGTCACCGGCTGGTTTCGCGACGGCTGCTGTCGCCACGACGACGCCGACCGGGGCGCGCACATCGTCTGCGCCCAGATGACGGCGGACTTCCTCGAATTCTCGGTGGCCCGCGGCAACGACCTGGTCACCCCGGCTCCGGAGTACGGGTTCCCTGGCTTGAAGCCGGGCGATCGGTGGTGCCTCTGCGCCTCCCGCTGGCGTGAGGCGTTCGACGCCGGCCGGGCCCCGCCGGTGGTGCTCGAGGCCACCGATGCGCGCGCCACCGCGTACGCCCCGCTCGAGGCCCTGCTCGCCCACGCGGTCGGGGTCGGACAAGGCTGAGCGATTTCGGCGGATCGATCCGACGCGCTCGACGCACCTTCACGCTGAGGTGACCATGCGCGCTCTCCCGCTCCTCCTGCTCGGCGCATGCCGGGTGCTGATCGACGAATCCACCCTGTTCGCTTCCGACACCGGCGGCTCGGCCAACCCCCGGGACACCGGTGACGCCCCGGACGAGCTGGTCGACCTGAGCGAGGTGTACGCCGACGGCGACGTGGTCTGCGAAGTGGTGAACGTCGAGCGCGGCGCGGTGATCGCCGTGAACCTCCGCACCGGCGCCGCGGGTCACCTGTCGGACTTGGCCACCGAGGAGGCATGGGCGCCCAACTCCCTCGCCACCGACGGCGCGTGGTGGGCGTACTCCGTCACGGCGGGCGGTGCCTGGGCGCAGCGACCGGCCGATGGGCGCCACGAGGACCTCGGCCTGTCGATGGCGTCCTTGGCGTATGGAGACGGCCGCTGGTACGTCTGGGACCTCGCGGAGCTCCAGGTCTTGGAGTACGCCGACGCCGACGCGCTCGTCGACGACGACAGCCCCCGGATCCACGCGTTCCAGGACTGGTCGTGGGTGTCGTTCGACGTGCACGACGGGATGCTGTACGGGGCCGGCGTCGACGGCGTGACGCTGCGCGTGTTCGACCTCGCGCAAGGCGTGCTGGCGCGAACGGTGCCGATCGCGCTCCCCGCGACCTGGCTGGACGGCTTCTCGATGAGCGAGCGCGGCGCGCACGTCCTCGAGGAGGGCGTGATCCTCACCTTCGACCCCGAGACCGGGAGCGAGCGGTCTCGCACGGTCATCGCCGACGGCCCAGCCCGCAGCCTCGGCGGACTGAGCTGCGGCTGAACCCCCCACCTCCACGGAGCCAGCCATGATCCTCTTCATCCTCACCGCATGCCGCCTGGAGACGGGGGTGGACCTCCGCCCGCGGGACACCGCGGACGACCGGGCGGACACCGCCACGGAGACCACACCCGACACCGACGCCGACGTCCCACGCGACGGCGGGGCCGCCTGCTTCACGACCGGCACCCACACCACGCAGCGACTCCTCCGGATCGACCTCGCCTCCGGCGCCGCCACGCTCGAAGCGGAGTGGGACGCGCGGACGAGCTCGGCGAGCTCGGTGGCCCTCGTCGGGAGCGACTGGTTCTGGAACTCTGGCGGCAACCTGTTCCGGGCGGCGCCTGGCGACGAGCCTTCCAAGGCACGACGCAACGTGTACGCGTTCGCCACCGACGGCGTGCGCTGGTTCGTGGTCGACGGCGACGAGGTCTACGTCTACGCGAACGAAGCCGATCTCCTCTCCCAGGCGCCGACGCGTCGTCTGCCGGGACCGTTCGGGTACCACCTCGCGTTCGCGGACGACGGGCTCTACGCCCACGATGGCGACACGCTCCGACGAATGGACGTGGACACGGGCGACGTCGCCGATGCGCTCCGCCTCTCCGAGGGCGTGAACGCGTGGGGCCTGTCGATCGAGGGGAGGCACGTGCACGTGCTCGACGACGGAGCGGCGGGAACGCAACGGATCCTCAGCTTCGACCTGGCGACCGGCGAGCTCGTCGGCACGGTGCCGGTGCCCTTCGTGCCCGGCGGGTACGGGGGCCTGCACTGCACGGGGCCGCGTTGAACGGTCAGAGGGAGCCGACGGGGTCGATGACGACGCTGCAGGCGTTATCCCGGGCTCGATGCTCCTCTTGATCCCGGTCGCCGCCGCGGCCACCACGATCGCGATCACGGACGCCGCGGCGTCGCCCGAGTGGCGCGCCCTGGCCCGCGATGTGGGCCTCGAGGTCGTCGATGGCCCCGCGCAGATCGAGCTGCGGCACGACGGGGGCTGGTTCCTCGTGGTCTGGCGCGGGGACGTCCCGCACGTCGTCCCGGTCCGCGCGCCCGTCGACAGCGGCGATCGTGCCGACCTGGTCGTGCTCGCCGCGAGCCTCGCCCGGTCCCTCCGGGCGCCCGAGGTCGCGTGGACCGCGCCCGTGAGCGATCCCCCGAAGCCCTCGGCGGTCGCTGTGCCGTCCGCCGTCGCGGCGCCCCCGCCGGCGCGCGTCCGGCCGACGGCCGTCGCGCCGCCGCCCGCCGTCGCTCCGCCCGCTCCGCCGGCTCCGCCCGCAGAACCGGAGCGGCCGAGCCAGCCGATCACCGCCGCGGCCCCGCCCGCGGACGCCGACGTCGACGGCCCCGCCCTCGACGACCTCGACCTCGACGACCCCGACCTCGACGACCCCGACGACCCCGACCCGATCCGGCGCGAGGTCCGGCCTGAGATCGCCGCCGGCCGCCCGCGGTCCTCGGTCGGCGTCGCGGTCGGCCTCGGGTGGCGCGTCGGAGGCGCCGCCCCGGGCGTGCACCTCATCGCGAGCGCAGGGATCGCCACACAAAACCTCGACCTTCGCGGCTGCGTGTCCTGGTCCACGGGTCAGGACGAGCCGTCGCTGGCCCGCGAAGGGCTCGCGGTGACCGCGCGGGGCGCCGTGCGCGCCGGCACGGCGCCGATCGCCCCGATCTTCGCGGTCGAAGCCGGCGCCGCGTTCCACACCTGGAGCGCCAGGGAAGGCTCGCTCTCGACCCCGCTCCCCGTGCTGGCGGCGGGCATCGGCCTGTCGGTCGACCTCGGCGAGGGCGTGCGCATCGAGCCGGAGCTCCGCGCCGACGTCGATCTTGCGGTCATCGAGGTCACCCTCGGCGACGACGCGCGCACCCTCTCGCCCGCCCGCGTCGGCCTCGTGATCGGCGTGCGCCCGTGAAGCCCGAAAACTGTGGGATCGATCCCGCCTGCCCGGCGCACTGACCGAGCGATGGTGCCCCCCACCCCTTCCGCCGCGCTCCTCTCCGCCGCCGCCGTCGGCCCGTGCGCCGCGCGCGATCACCTCGTCTCGGCGTGGCTCCCCGTCGTCCTCCGCTGGTGCACGTGCCTCGGCGGGCCGAAGGTCGATCCCGAAGACGCGGCGCACGACGCCATCCTGCTCGCGCTCGACCGCCTGCCCGCGCTGCGCGACCCGGCGAAGTTCTCGGCGTGGCTGTATGGGATCACCCGGCGGGTGCTCGCCGCGCACCGCCGGTCGGGGTGGATGTCGCGGTGGGTGCCGGGCGCCCTCGCCGACTGGATGTTCGCGGAGATCACGCCCCGACGCCGCGCGCCGAGGGCGACGCGCTCACCGCCAAGGTGCACGCCGTGCTCGACGACCTGTCGGACGCCCACCGCGAGGTGCTCCTGCTCTGCGAGATCGAAGAGCGCTCGGACGTCGAGGTGGCGGACCTCCTCGGCGTGCCGATCGGCACGGTGAAGAGTCGCCTTCGGCGGGCCCGCGAGCGCTTCGAGGACCGCGCCCGCCGCGCCGGCCTCCAGGCCGAGCTCGGCGTCGTCACGGAGTGCGGATGAGCCCCCTCGATCGCCTGCGCGGGCCCCCCGACCCCACCGCCGTCGAGCGCGTGAAGCGCCGCATCGCCGACGGTGACGGCGTCGGCCCGCGTGTCGGCCTCCTCCGCCGGCTCCGCGACCCTGACCCCGCCGCGGTCGATCGCGTCCACGCGCGCCTCGCGGCGGCGCCCGCCACGCGACGCGCTCCCGGTCGCCCCGCCTGGCCCGTCGCCGCCGCGCTCGCGGCCGCCGCGCTCGCCCTGTTCGTGGTCGCGGCGCCCGAGGCGGAGGTCGCGATGCCGCTCGAGCACAGCGCGGCGCAGGTCGGGCGTCATGTCGCGATCGCGCCCGACGGGGTGGGGCGCGTGGACGGCGCGCCGGACGCGCCGCGCATCCACTGGGAGCGTGGGTCCGTGACGGTCGACGTCGAGCCTGGGGCTGGCGTGGACCTGGAGGTGCGCACCGAAGAGGGCACGGTTCGGGTGCTCGGGACACGCTTCACGGTGCTCCGCGATCGCCTCGGCATGGCCGTGCACGTCGAGCGCGGACACGTGGCCGTGGCCTGCGCGGATGGCAGCGCCCACGATCTGCGCGCCGCCGGACGGGCGACCTGCCTCCCGCATCGGCCCGCGGGCCTGCTCGACCGCGCGCGCGCCCTCACCGACCGCGGGGCCGCGTCGGACGAGGTGCTCGACACCCTCGACCGTGGCCTGGCGCTCACCGGCGACGCGCCGCTCGACCCGATCGGCGACGAGCTCCGCGCCCTCCGGGCGGAGACCCTGTTCGCCGCCGGCATGTTGGGCGCCGCTGTCGAAACGGCGTTGGATGCGGCCGATCGACCGGGGGCCGCGCGGCGCGTGGAGCTGCTGCGCCTCGCCGCGCGTGCGGCGTTCGCGCTCGACGGCTGCGACGCCGCCCTGCCCCTCGTCGACCGCATCGCCCCCGAGGCGCGGGTCGCCTCCGACGAGGTCGCGCGCGCGGACTGCCTCTCGGCGTCCGACCGCGACCTCGCGGCGGAGGCCCTCGAACGCGCGGCGCGCCTCGCGCACGATCCCGCGCTCCGGGCGGCGATCGCGGAGCGGCGGGAGCGCCTCGCGGGCCCCTCAGATCGACAGGACGGCGTCGGGCACGATCCGTAGCGCCCCATGGCTGGTCAGCAGGATGATCCGTCCAGACCGCCGCTCCTCCAGCACCTCGCACACCGCCGCCACGGAGTCCGGGTCGAGCGGGGCGAGCACCTCGTCGAGGAGGAGCACGTCCGGGTCGCCCGCGAGCGCGGCGATCAGCTCCGCCTTCCGACGCTGGCCCACGGAGAGCTGATCCAGCCGGCGGTGAGGATCGAGCGCGAACCTTCGCTCCAGCCCGGCACCGTCCCACGTCCCGCGGTCACGGACCGCCGCGAGCAGGCGCCAGCCCTCCCGGACCGAGAGGAACCCCGGCAGCTCGGGCACCGCCGGCAGGAACGCGATCCGCGCGCGCGTCGCGGTGTCGACGGCCGGATCGCGCCCGTCGAGGGCGACACGGCCCGACCAAGGGGGGAGCTCGGCGCAGAGGACGCGGAGCAAGGTAGTCTTCCCCGCACCGTTGCCCCCGGCGAGGTGCGTGAGCCCGGGCCCGACGCGGGCGCGCACGGCGCGCCGCGACGGGATCGGCAAGACGACGTCGACGTCGAGGATCATTCCAGCTCCGTACGCGCGCGCCAGAGCGACGCCGCGATCATCGTCAGCAGCAGGGCGCGCGCCGGCCACGCCCCCCATAGGCTCAACAGCGCGACGGCGGTGGCCCAACCGAGGAGCGCCCGTGCGGGAACGGCGTGGCGCCGCCGTCTCGCCGGCCGAGCCACACGGCCCCGGCGGCGCAGCCGAGCGCGGCGAGCCCCATCGGGGCGATCGTCGTCGGACCGGCATGATCGGCGAGGGCCGCGGCCATCGCGGCGCCGCTCGGCAGAAAGGTGGCGCCCATCACGAGGAGGAGCGACGCGACCCGCGCCCCGGGGTCGATCGGCCAGCGGCGCAGGTGGAAGCTCGGCCCCAGGGCGACACGGAGGCGCCCGAGGGCGACCCCGAACACGGGCGATACCGCGCACCCGAGGATGGCGGCGGCGGCGCCGAGGCCGCCGTCGGAGGTGCCGTTGCGGCGAAATCCGGCGATCAGCGCCGCGGCGGGCGCCGCGACGAGCGCCGACGCGACGAACACCGCCGGCGCCGTGCGCCAGACGGCGACGAGGTCACGCCAGACGAGCGCGGACAACGGCCGCGTCGGCACGCGGCCGCCGGTGGGGCGGACGCCGATCCGTTGGCGTGACGCCGACGCGTGGACGCGGCCGGCCAGGGGGACCGCCCCCACCAACAGGACCACCCCCGGCACGCGCGGCTCGACGAACGCGAGCGCGGCGGCGACCGCCGGCACGACCCACCGCGCCGAAGAGTGCATCGCGAGCGCCCCGAGCACGATCGCGGTGGCGACGCGGGCCGCGAACGGAGGCCAGATCAGGCCCGGAAAGAGGACGCTGAACGCGAGCGGCGGGGCCGCGGCGACGGCGAGCGCGGGCGACACGGCCAACCCGCGCCGCCACGGACCGAGCCCCGCCCGCCAGATCGGCGCGAGGGCCTCATCCAGGGTCGCCGCGCGCAGCGCCCCGGCAAAGACGACCTGCCACGCCGCGATCGACCCGACGCCGATCGCGGACGCGGCCGACGGGTGCGCGTGGAGCCACGCGGCCCACGCGCCCCAGGGGATCATCGTCGCGCCCTGCACGGCGACGAACAGGACGAGCAAGGCCGCCGGACCCACCCGCGACAGGAGGGGCCGGGCGGCGACGCGCGTGACGGTCGTGACGAGCAGTCGCACGCGTCGGGCTATCCGAGCCGCGGCCCGGCCGACGCTCAGTAGCGGTAGTGCGTCGCCTTGTACGGGCCGGACACGCTCACGCCGATGTACGCGGCCTGCTCCTCGCTGAGGAGGGTCAGGCGGGCGCCGAACTTCGCGAGGTGGAGGAGGGCGACCTTCTCGTCGAGGTGCTTCGGGAGCGTGACCACCTGCGGGACGGCCGCCTCCGGGTTGGCGACGCGGTTGACGCCGTAGGTCTCCGCGCGGGCGTGGAGCTCCATCTGCGCGATCGTCTGGTTGGTGAAGCTCGCGCTCATGACGAGGCTCGGGTGCCCGGTGGCGCAGCCGAGGTTCACGAGGCGGCCTTCGGCCAGGACGATGATGCTGTGGCCGCGCCCGCCCGGGCCGTGGGTGGTGTCGCGGAACCGCCACTCGTGCACCTGCGGCTTGATCTCGATCTTCTCGACCTCGCCCTCGGCCAGCATGCGCTCGAGCCCGGCCATGTCGATCTCGTTGTCGAAGTGACCGATGTTGCACACGATCGCGTTGTGCTTCATGCGGAGCATGTGCTCGACGCGCACGATGCCCTTGTTGCCCGTGGTCGTGACGAACATGTCGGTCTCCGCCACGACGTCCTCGATCGTGACCACGTCGAGGCCCATCATGCAGGCCTGGAGCGCGCAGATCGGGTCGATCTCGGTCACCGCCACGCGGGCGTACTGGCCGCGGAGGCTCTCGACCGAGCCCTTGCCCACGTCGCCGTAGCCGCAGACGAGGACCTTCTTGCCGGAGAGCAGGACGTCCGTGGCGCGCATGATCGCGTCGACGAGGGAGTGACGGCAGCCGTACACGTTGTCGAACTTGGACTTCGTGACGCTGTCGTTCACGTTGATGGCCGGGAAGAGCAGGGTGCCCTTCTCGCCGCGCTCGTAGAGGCGGTGCACGCCGGTGGTCGTCTCTTCCGACACGCCGCGGATGGCGCGGGCCATCGCGTGCCAGTAGCGGTCGCCCTTGGCCTCGCGCACGTCCGCGAGGAGGGTGAGGATGATCGCCTCTTCGTGGTTGGCGGCGGTGGCGGGGTCGGGCGTGCGGCCGGCGGCCTCGAGCTCGTAGCCGAGGTGGACGAGGAGGGTCGCGTCGCCGCCGTCGTCGAGGATCAGGTTCGGGCCGGAGCCGTCCGGCCAGACGAGCGCCTGGAGCGTGCACCACCAGTACTCCTCGAGGGTCTCCGCCTTCCAGGCGTAGACCGGGGTGCCCTTCGGCTCGAGCACGGTGCCGCTCGGGCCCACCACCGTGGCGGCGGCGGCGTGGTCCTGCGTGGAGAAGATGTTGCAGCTGACCCAGCGCACGTCGGCCCCGAGCTCGACGAGGGTCTCGATGAGCGCGGCGGTCTGGATGGTCATGTGCAGGGAGCCCATGATCTTGGCGCCGGCGAGCGGCTTCTGAGCGCCGAACTCCTCACAGAGGGCGGCGAGGCCCGGCATCTCGACGAGGGCGAGCTCGAGCTCCTTCCGGCCGAAGCGCACCGTGGCGTCGGAGAGGTCGCGCACCTTGAACGGCAGGTCGGCGAAGAGCGCGAGGCCGGTGTCCATGAACGTGGGCTGGGTGAGGATGGGCGTGCTGATCATGACATTCTCCGGGGTGGGTCGGGGGGCGGGAGCCTCCCGCCACTCCATTCGTCTATCCGCATAGACGAATGAATGGCAACCCGCTAATCCGTGGCCGTGACCACGCTCGTGTTCGACCGCCTCAGCGCCCTCTCCGAGCCCATCCGCGCCCGGCTGTTGCGGGTGTTGTCGCTCCAGGAGCTCGCGGTGGGCGAGCTCGCGCGGGTAGTGCAGACCTCGCAGCCGACGGTCAGCCGCCACCTCAAGCAGCTCGACGCCGGCGGATGGGTGCTCAAGCGCAAGGTCGGCACCGCCACCTACTACCGCCTCGTGGCCGGCGAGCTCGCGGCCGACGCGCGCGCGCTGTGGGACCTCGTGAGCGCGGAGATCGACCTCGAAGCCGAAGACTCCGCGAGCTCCTACGCGGAGGACGTGCGGCGTCTCGACGCCGTGTTGGCGCAGCGCACCGCCGACTCCGAGGAGCTGTTCCGCCGCCTCGGCGGGCGCTGGGACGGCGTTCGGCGGGAATTGTTCGGCGAGGGCTACCTGCTCGACGCGCTCGCCGCCCTGCTCCCGCCGGACCTCGTCGTCGCGGATCTCGGCTGCGGCACCGGCGCGGTGCTGCCGGTGCTCGCGCCGGTCGTAAGCCGCGTCATCGGCGTCGACCGCGAAGCGGCGATGCTCGAGGTGGCCGCGGAGCGCAGCGCGGGCTTCGCCAATGTCGAGCTTCGGCGAGGGCTCCTCGACGCCTTGCCCCTCGACGACGCCAGCGTGTCCGTCGCGCTCTGCCAGCTCGTCCTCCACCACGTGCGCGACCTCCCCCCGGTGTTCCGCGAGGCCGCGCGCGTGCTCGCGCCGGGCGGGCGCTTCGTCGTCGTCGACATGGTCGAGCACGACCGCGAGGACTACCGCGACACCATGGGCCACCAACACCTCGGCTTCGCCGAGGCGACGGTCGCCGCCCTCGCGGCGGGGGCCGGGCTCCGCGTGCGGTCGTGGCGGGTGCTCGCGGCGGACCCGGCGGCCCAGGGACCCGCGTTGTTCGTCGCGATCCTCGGCGGTACACTCCACGGATGAACCCCCCGCCCTCCGCTGACGTCCTCGACCGTCGCCTCGGCGTGCTGCTCGGCGCCGCAGTGGGCGACGCCTACGGCACCACCCTCGAGTTCACCGGGCCGGCCCCCGCGCCGTGGGCCCCTGCCCTCACCGGCCCGCACACCGACGTGGTCGGCGGCGGCCCCTTCGGCCTCGTCGCCGGGCAGATCACCGATGACACCCAGATGGCCTGCTGCCTCGCGGCGACACTCGCCGAGCACGGCGCGGCGCCGCCGTCGTCCGCCGCGCTCGACGCCCTCGCCGCCCGCTACACGGCGTGGGTGGCCGAGGCGTTCGACGTCGGCAACCAGACGCGCGGCTCCTTGCACGCCCTGAAGCGCCACCCGCCGTCGCGCGCCGGCTTCGCCGCGTGGGACGCCTCCGGCGGCAAGGCCGCGGGCAACGGCGCCTTGATGCGCGCCGCGCCTCTCGGCACCTTGACGGACCCCACGATCCGACGCGCGTGGGCCCTCGCCGACGCGGGGATCACCCACGCCGACCCTCGTTGTCTGCTCGCGAACGTCGCCTACGCCGACGCGCTGGCCGCCGGGGTCGGCGGAGCCGACGCCGCCGGGATGGTCGAGGCCGCGCGTGCCGGGCTGGACGTCGCGCGCGCGGAAGCGCCGACGCGCTCGCCCCTCCCGGCGGGCGATGCGCGCTGGGCCGCCGCCCACGCCGACCTTCACCACGATCTCGACGCCGCGTCCCGCGCCGACCCGTGGCTCAACGGCGAGGCGACGCCGCCCGCCGGTTGGCCGTCCGGAGCGGCGTCCGGGCTCCACCTCGCCGGTTCGATGCAGGGCTTCGTGCGCGTCGCGTTCCGCGTCGCGTTCTGGCAGCTCCGCCACGCCGCCGATTGGCGCGCGGCCCTCGTCGACACCGTGAACCGCGGCGGGGACGCCGACACCAACGGCGCCATCGTCGGCGCGCTCCTCGGCGCTCGCCACGGCGCCTCCGCGATCCCGGCCGCGTGGAGGGCGCGGGTGCTCGACGCGAACCCGCGCGCGCCGTGGGGGGCCTCCGGGCCGTGGCATCCGCGGGTGCTGGTCGGCGAGCCCACGACATGATCACCCTGCTCACCCTCCTCGCCTGCGCCGAACCCGAAACACCCGTCGACGCCCCGACCGTCGCGTGGCTCGTGCCCTCCGACGGCGACGTGCTCACCGGCGTCGACATCGCGTCGGCGCTCGTCATCGAGGGCTTCTCGCTCCAGGACCCCGCGAAGCACTCCGAGGGCGCGCCGATCGGCCACGTGGTCGTGCGCGTGGACGGCGCCGAGGCGCTCCAGGTCGGCACGACGAACTTCACCGTCACGGTCGACCCGGGCGATCACACCCTCGAAGCGGCGCTGTTCTACGCCGACGGCGACGCGGTCGAAGCGGCGGACGGGCTTCTGTGTGACGAGGGCGAGGACGGCTGCGCGGCGGTGTCGGCGGCGATCGACGTCACGGTCCAGTGACGCGCCTCGGCGGGCGCGCTCACGGGGGACCGTCCCGACGACGCAGCACGACCCACGCGGCGGTCCACATCCCGACGAACCCCACGAGGAAGATCGCCAGCCCCAAGGGCCCGCCGACGAACAGGGCGACCGTGCCGTGGAACGTCAGGTTCAGGAGCATCAACACCGTGGCGATGACCTTGAACGCGGTGATCAGCCAGGGCGATTCCATCGCGGCCCACGTAGCCTGATCCGCGTGGCCCCGGCGCCGGCGACGTCGCGCCTACACGACCGCCCGCACCAACGCCGCCACGAGCACGAACCCCACGGCCACGAGCGACTGCGAAGCGCCGACCGGCCAGGACTCGAAGAAGGCGAGGAGGTATCCGAGGCCGCCGGACACCGCGCCGATGCCGGCCGCCGCAGGAAAGACGAGCGACAACCTCGGTATGAGGAGCAGCGCGGCCATCGCGGGCAGCACCGAGAAGGCGAGCACCGGCAGGGCGCCGAGGGCGCGGGTGGACACCGAGACCACCACCGCGACGAGCACCCAGAGGCCGAGGTCGAGCGCGGCGACCGGCAGCCCGTGCACACGCGCGACCTGCGGATCGAAGCCGGCGAACACGAGCCCGCGGCCGAGCCACGCGTGGGCGCCGACGGTGAGCACCGCCGCCGCGCCCACGAGCCAGAGGTCGACCGGACGCACGAGCACGGCCGACCCGAAGAGGATCGACTCGATGTCGTGCGCTTCCGCGCTGATCTTTCCCCCGAGCACGAGCGCGCCGGCGCCGGCCGCCACCCACGCGACGGCGAGGAGCGCCTCGCGGGAGAGGTGCACCCGCTCCGGCCGCAAGCTGAAGAGCGCGCTCGCGCCCAAGGCCGCGACGATCGCGCCGATCATCGGCTCGACGTGGGCGTCGGCGAGCATGCCGACCCAGATGGCGAGCGCCACGCCGAACCCGGCCGACTGCGAGAGCACCGCGGCCATGAACACCATGCGCCGAAGCACGACGTACACGCCGAGCAGTCCGAGCGCGGCGCCGGCGAGCGCGCCGCAGAGCACCGGATCGCGGAAGATCGGCCATCCGGCCACGAAGTCCGCCCACGTCGGATCAGGCATGCGCGCCCTCGTAGCGCGCGCGGAACGCGGGATGCGCGAACACCTCCGCCGACGAGCCCACGATCGCGGAGGACGCGTCGCGGTCGAGGAACAGGACGTGGTCCGCGAGCTCCCGGGCGACGCCGAGAAAGTGGCTCACGACCACGAACGTCGTGCCGTACCGACGACGCACGACGTCGAGCAGGGCGAAGGCCTCGCGCTCGGCGACGGCGTCCATGGCGGCGGTCGGCTCGTCGAGCAGGGCGAGCTCCGCGCGGCTTGCGACGACGCGCGCGAGCAGGACGCGCTGCTTCTGTCCCTCCGACAAGGCGCGGAAGGGGTGCGGCGCCAGCGTGGTCGCGTCGACCGCGGCGAGCGCGTCGTCCACGTCCGCGCGGCCGCCGAAGGGCGTGAGGAACGAGGCGCCGCGCTCGACGCCCATCTCCACCACCTGGCGCGCGGTGACGGGCCACAGGGCGTCGTAGTCGCTGCGCTGCGGCACGTAGGAGACCCGCGTGCCCGGACCGCGCGTGACGCGCCCGCCGACCGCCGGAAGGAGGCCGAGGAGCGTCCGGAACCACGTGGTCTTCCCCGCGCCGTTGCGCCCGACCACGGCCCAGAACTCCCCGCGCCCGAGGCTGAGGGTGACCGGCGGGAGCAACGGCCTCCCGGAGTGGCCCACCTCGAGGGCTTCACAGCGGATCAGCGGGTCGGTCCTCATTCCTCGTGCCCGTGCGCGCCCTCGCCCAGGAGCAGCCAGACCTCGGAGACGGCCGCCGGGCCGACCTCGAGGTACCACGTGCCGGCCTCGTGGAAGTCGAGGTCGTAGTGCGCGGGGATGTCGTCGGCGCAGTCCTCGATCGGCGCGGCCTCCGGGAGCGTCACCGCGGTGTCGCCCTCGTAGAAGCCGGTCACGACGTCGGCGGTGCCGGCGAACAGCAGCGCCGCGGTGTCGCCCGTGACGGGCACCGCGAGGAAGCCCGAGGCGCCGTCGACGAGGGTCACGGTGTAGGGCTCGCCGTCGAGCGGGAGCTCGGGGGCGTCTTCGCGCGTGGCGCCGGCGGTCAGGGCGCCGCCGGCTTCGGTGGCGTGCTCGCAGGCGTGTTCTTCGATGCTCTCTTCTTCGGCGGCGCAAGCGAGGAGCAGGGACGTGAGGACCAGGATCATCGTGCACTCCAGGGGCTTCGGGTGACGGTCGGGACGGGCTCCACCGCGAGGATCGCGGCGAGGAGGGGCTCGGCGCCCGGATCGAGGGCGTCGTCGAGCACGACCCCGACGGACTCCGTGGCGAGCGCGGTGAAGTCGAGGTCGTCGAACACGGTCCCGCCGGGCGACACCCGGAAGCCGACCGACGCGGAGGGGTCTTCGTCACGCCCGAAGACGAGGTCGATCCCGCCTTCGAGCGCGGCGTCGAGCGCGAGGGCGACGTCGAGCGGCGCGGTCCACCCCGCGCCGTCGCTCACCTCGCCGCGCAGCGCGACGCCGGAGACGCCGAGGCGGGTCTTGGTGATCGCGACGGCCCCGAGGTCCTCGTCGGGCAGCGGGAGCGCCCACGACGCGCCCGCCACGAGGTCGGCCGGCGCGTCGACCGGGAAGCGGACCACCGGCGAGAACGAGGCGTCGTCCCCGGCGAGCTCCGCGGCGACGTCCGCGTAGTCGACGAGGGCGCCGCTCTCGCTGTGGCAGTGGCCGCCGTGGCAAAGGGTGTAGCCCGGAGGGGGGTTCGCGGGGTCGAAGGTGGCCGAGCCGCCCCCTTGGAGCTCGAGCAGCTCGAGCTCGCCGAAGTCCAGCACGAAGCTCGCGATCGTCACTTCGTAGCCGAGGTTGGTCAGCGTCCGACCGTCGCCGAGATCGCGCGCCGCGCCGGGCTCGTAGCGCGCGTCCAGCGCGGCCGACGTCAGCTCGCCCCAGCCGCGGCCGGGCGCGAACGTACACGCGACCAGGACGAGCGCGATCACGATGCCCCCGCGAGCAGCTTCGCGAGCGCGTCGAAGCGCCCGAGGTACGTCTCGCCCGCGGCGAAGTCCGTCCCTCCCGGCACCTTCACGAGCTTCGCCGAGGTCTTCGACTGCACCAGCACCGCCGTGGCGTCCGGGTAGTACGTCTCGATGAACACGTGCCGGATGCCGTGCTGCTGCATCATGGCGAGCACCTGCGCGACGTGCGACGGGCTCGGCGGGATGCCCGGCTTCGGCTCGACGTTGATCGGCACGGTGAACCCGAGCCAGTTCGCCAGGTACGACATCGATCGGTGGTGCGTCACCACCTCCTTGCCGCGCAAGGGGGCGAGCGCCGCCTCCCAGCGTACGCGCCCAGCCTCCAGGCGCGCGACGAAGGCCTCCGCCGCGCTGACGTACGCCGCGCGGTTGGCGGGATCGAGCTGGCCGAGGCGCGCCGCCACCCCGCGCGCGACCAGCGCGCCGTTTCGAGGATCGTAGAGGTAATGGGGGTTTCCGCCGGGATGGACGTCCCCCATCGAGCGCTCGAGCTTCTGCGTCGGCACCTCGAGCAGACGGACGAACTGCGAGCAGTCGAGGTACCCGGGCGACCCGACCTGCACCTTCGCGTTGCGGGCGCCGGTCATCAGGTTGGGCAGCCAGCCGACCTCGAGGTCGAGCCCGACCACGAGCAGCAGGTCCGCCCGGGACAGGTCGAGCGCGAGGTTCGGCCGGGCGTCGACGAAGTGGGGGTCCTGCGTCGCGAGCGACATCGAGCTGACCGTCACGCGGTCCTGGCCCACCTCTTTGGCGATCGCGGCGAGATCCGGCACCGAGGCGACGACGCGGAGCGCGGCGTGCGCCGGCCGTGGGAGCAGCGCGGCGAGGATGGCGATGATCCAGAGCAGACGCATGAGATCCCCCTCAGAAGGCGTGCGCGCCGTGCGCGCCGACGTTGAACTCGAAGGCGACGAGCGCGGCCCAGTCGGGCGTGTCGTCCCAGGCGGCCAGATCGAGCTCCCCCTGCCCACGGAGGCGCGAGAACTCCGTCGGCCAGAAGGTGAGGTTCGCGGCGATGCGCTGCCGGGACGCGGACCACTCCGGGTCCAAGGTGTCGTCCACCACGGCGCCGTCCTGGCCCACGGCCGGCGTGCCGAGCTCCCAACGGGCCGCCGCGCCCCAACGCTGCGCGAAGCGCGCGGAGAGCTGGGTGTACGTCGACACATCGGTCCACACGTCGCCGGGCACCTGGCGTCGGCGGGCGATCCACTCCGAGGTGAGCGACACGCTCGCCGGGCTGTTGCCGCGCACCGGGCGGAGCTTCAGGAACAGGTCGGTCCCGTAGACCTCGGTGCGGTTGCCCATCCCCGTGGCGTTGGGTCCGAACGCGCCCGACAGCCCCCAGGCCAACGAGAGCGCGTCGGACAAGGGGAAGAATTGCTTCACCGCCACGGTGGCCTGGAGGTCCGCGGGGGTCTCGAACCCGAGGTCCTGCGCGCCGTAGAAGCTGCGGGCCGTGGCCTCGCCGCCCGCGGCGGTGCCGGAGCCCACCACCTCGACGTACCAGGGGGTCGGGGCGAGCCACGACGCCTCGACCCCAAGCCCGCGGTTGCCCTCGCCGCCGAACACCCGACCGATCGCGAACGGCTGGTCGACGAAGTCCCACGCGTGCGGGTGGGTGTTGTTGATCCGCCCGAACCGCGTGAGGAACTGCCCGACCCGCACCTGGAACCGCCCCGGCAGCGCGAGGGTCGTGGCGTACACCTCCTCGATCTCCACACCGAACAGGCTGAACACGATGTTCGAGTCGAAGCGGAAGTACGGGTCGACCGACTTCGACACCGAGAGCTCGAGCTGCTGAAGCGTGAAGCCGTTGGCGGTGGGGTCGTGCGCGCCGGACATCCGCGGCTCGTCCGCGGTGAAGTACGCGAAGGCGACGTCCGCGATGAAGGCGATGTCCGGGTTCAAGCTCTGGAAGGAGATGGCGCCGGGCGGCGCGGCCCGCGCCGGGACCGACCCGAGGTCGGCGGCGAGCGCCGCTTCGATCGCGGCGAGATCCGGGGGCGGCGTTTCGGCCGGCGCTTCGGCCGGCGGGTCCTGGGCGTGCGCGAACGCACTCCAGGCGTACAAGAAACAGGGCAAGGCGTGTGCCTCCCGAACAGGTTGAACCTCGAACATGTCGACGCGCGCGGAGCGCGGCCGTTCACGTGACGCGGGGGTTCAGACCGTCGGGGGCGATGTCTTGGGGGCGTACCGCAGCGGGCCGGTGACGCGTGTGTCGGTGCCGGCGAGCGCGTGGTACGGCGTGGGCTCGCACGGGGGCAGCGCGAAGGCGGCCAGCCGCGTCGGAGACACCGGCGGCGGAAGGGCCGGCAGCGAGCACCCGTCGTGGTGCTCTTGCGCGTCGCCGAGCGGCGCGTAGGTGGGGCCCTCGTCGCGATCGTCGGCGTCGGCGTCGTGGGCGACGAGCTCCGTCACTTCGCCGTGTTCGGCACAGACCACGTGGCGCACCACGCGATGATGCACGTCCGACGCGAAGAAGCCGAGGAGCCACACCACGAGGGTGAGCAGCAGGGCGGCGCGGGTTCGGACGTGGCGAAGACGAAGCACGGCAAATGGCTCTTGCCACGGTCGCCGGCCACCGTCAACCGCGACCCGTGAGAGATGGCTGAGAGGTCCGGGCGCGAGGGCGCGCCTGTAGGTTGGCGGTCCTCGGGGCCGGCCCCGTCCACGCTCACTCCCTCGGAGGCGTCGTCCCATGCGCTCGCTGCGTTCGCTCCAGCTCCCACCGCTGCTCGTCTCCCTGGCCCTCGCCATGCCCCTGTTCGCCGGCTGCACCGGCACCGACGAGGACTCCGGCGAGGCCACCCCCTGCGAGGTGTGCGACGGCGTCGACAACGACGGCGACGGGCTCGTGGACGAGTACTTCGGCGATCTCGACGGTGACGGCGTGGCCGACTGCATCGACGAGGACACCGAGCTGTGCGACGGCCTCGACAACAACGCGGACGGCGCGATCGACGAGACGTTCCCCGACACCGACGGCGACGGCACGGCCGACTGCATGGAGGTCGAGGAGTGCGACGGCGTCGACAACAACGGCGACGGGGACACCGACGAAGGCTTCGACGACGACGGGAACGGCGTCGCCGACTGCGTGCAGGAGACCTGCAATTGCGAAGACGACGACGGCGACGGCGACGTCGACGAGGGCATGGACTGCGCCTACGCGGTCACCCTCACGGCCTCCGCCGACGACCTGATGAACGTCTACGTGGACGGCGTCGCCGCGGGGTCCTCTGCCGGCTGGAGCAGCCTGTACACCCAGACGTTCACGCTGCCGGCGGGCACCCACCACCTCGCGACCTACGCGCGCGACCGGGCCGGGCGCATCGCCGGCTTCAACGCGCACCTCGAGGTTCCGGGCCAGTCCGCCGGCGGCTACGACACCGGGGCCGGGCAGTGGCGGGTGACCACGACCGACCCGTCGACCACCTACGGCGCGGCCTGGATGACCGGCGCCGCCGTCGCCGCGATGCAGCCCGACAGCGCGTACCTCGCGAGCTCGACCTGCAACGGCACCTGGACCTACAGCCCCTCCGGCGCGCCGTGGGTGTGGGCGGCCGACTGCAGCCGCGAGGACCTGTACCCGCGGAACTGGTTCTACCTCGAGATCCAGGTCTGCCCCGACTCGGACACCGAGGCCTGCGACGGCGAGGACAACGACGGCGACGGCACCGTGGACGAGGGCTACGTCGACTCGGACTTCGACGGGATCGCCGATTGCATCGAGGTCGAGGACTGCGACGGCCTCGACAACGACGGGGACGGCGAGATCGACGAAGACCACGAGGACACCGACGCCGACGGCATCGCGGACTGCCTCGACACCGAAGAGTGCGATGGTGTCGACAACAACGGCGACGGTCAGGTGGACGAGGGCTCCCCCGACACCGACGGGGACGGCGTCGGCGACTGCGTCGACACCGAGGACTGCGACGGCCTCGACAACAACGGCGACGGCACGATCGACGACGGCTTCTCCGACACCGACGGCGACGGCGTCGCCGACTGTGTCGACACCGAAGACTGCGACGGCCTCGACAACAACGGCGACGGCACGATCGACGAGGGCTTCTCCGACACCGACGGCGACGGGGTGGCCGACTGTGTCGACACCGAGGAGTGCGACGGCCTCGACAACGACGGCGACGGCACGGTGGACGAGGGCTACCCCGACACCGACGGCGACGGCACGGCCGACTGTGTCGACGCCGAGGAGTGCGACGGCCTCGACAACAACGGCGACGGCGCCGTGGACGAGGGCTACGCGGACACCGACGCCGACGGCCTCGCCGACTGCCTGGACGCCGAGGAGTGCGACGGCCTCGACAACAACGGCGACGGCACCGCGGACGAAGGCTACACCGACACCGACGGCGACGGCCTCGCCGACTGCGTGGACGAAGAGATCTGCGACTGTTCCGACGACGACGGCGACGGCCTGGTCGACGAGGACCTCGACTGCACCTACGCGGTCTCCATGGCCACCTCCGCGGACGACACGTTCGAGGCCTGGTTCGACGGGGCGTCCTGGGGCTCGGCCACGGGCTGGTCCGTGGTGACCACCCTCACCACGAGCACCACGGCGGGCACGCACACGATCGCCGTGCACGCGGAGGACATCGCCCGCGCCATCGCCGGCTTCAACGCGCGGGTGGAGGTGCCCGGCGCAACCGACGACGCGTGGGACACGGGGCTCGGGCTGTGGCTCGCGGCGTACCAGTCCCCGTCGGCGTACGGCGCGTCCAGCACCTGGACGACGACGCCATACGCGGCGATGGCGGCCGACACCGGCTCGTTGGCGACCTCGGCCTGCACGTCGACGTGGGGCACGGGCCCCACCGGCCCGTCGGGTGGCGACTGGGTGTGGGCGGGCGGCTGCGCCTCGCCGGGGACCTACACGGACAACTGGTTCCTGCTCGAATTCGAGGTGTGCCCCGAGGCCATCGTGGACGGGGACGGCGACGGCGTCATCTCGTCGGAGGACTGCGACGACGCAAACGTCGCGGTGTACCCCGGCGCCGCCGAGGTGTGCGACAACGGCATCGACGACGACTGCGACCCGACGACGAGCTGCGACGAGCTGTGCATCGACGAGTACCTGTACCCGGCGTCGTGCGGCAGTACGCCGTTCTTCGCGGGCCCCGAGCCGGTGCTGTATTGGAGCGGCGCCGGCCTCTCGTCGGGCCGCCTCACGGACAGCTCCGGAAACGGCTACGACGGCACCGTGATCGGGACCGTGAGCGCCGGCGACGGCGTGGCGGGCGATGGCATCGAGGTCGGCACCTCCGGCGCCTCGGTCAGCTCTAGCAAGCCGACCTCGTGGACGGTGTCCCAGTGGGTGCGCCCGGATTCATTCCCTACGACGGACCTCGACTTCTTGACGAGCCTCGGCAACGGCAGCACGGCGTACACGGGCTGGGCGGTGGTGCTGAACCCCGCCGGGCGCCCTGGCGTGTACGTCGAGGGTGGCACGTCCGCGCTCGAAGAGTTCGTGTACGACGCGACCCCCGTCTGCACCGGCGCGTGGACCCACGTCGTCGTGACCTGGGACCGCACGACCGTGCGCCTGTACATCGACGGCGTCGAGGTGAGCAGCAGCGTCCCCGGCTACTCGACCATCCCGTACGGCAGCCTGCCGTTCGTGCTCGGCTTCGACATGAACCGCTACGGTCGCTACCTCGACGGCGCGCTCGACGAGGTGGGCCTGTGGGACGCGGCGCTCACCGACGACGAGGTCGCGGCGCTGTTCACCGACGGGGCGTGCGGCATCTCCAGCTACTGAGCGCGCGCGGCGGGGGTCACGAGGCGCAGCGCCCGGGCGGCGACGGCCACCGTCGCCACCTGGCCGCTCGTGAACTCGAGCACGTCGGTCTCGATGCCGTCCGCAAAGATGACGCCGCGATCGCCCATCTCCGACACGACGCGCAGCGCCTCTCCATCGCCCACCGCGCCGTCCTCGAGCGAGACCCCCGTCGACACGCTCGGGAAGGGTTCGCGCACGAGCCACACCAGGCGGCGCTCTTCCGGCGCGGGCAGCGCGGGCGCGCGGGCCCGTTGACGGGTGACCGACCGCGCCCACCCGGTCGCCCCGGTGCCCGTGCAGACGAGGATCCCGCTGGAGGATTGGCGCTCCTGAGCGCCGTCGGCGTGGAGGACGTACCGCGCGCTCTGGTGGCTGGCGTGGCCGATGAACACCTCGTTCAGGGCGTGCAGCACCTGACCGTCCTCCCGCTCCACCCTCGCGAGCACCCTCCGCTCTTCCCGAAACTCCGCCCCCTTTCGGGTGTCGAGCCAGGCCACGGCCGCCGCCGCCCGCTCGGGCCGAACCCGGCACAACACCCCGTCGTACCGGTCGGGGTCGGGGTTCACCCCCACGAGCGCCTGACCGTCGAGGTACTTCGCGACGTTGGCCACGAGCCCGTCCTGTCCGACCGCGAGCACGACGTCCTCGGGCTCGAACACGAACCGGTCCACCTCGTCCCGATCGACCCGCGCGCGCCGTCGATCGCCCGGGAGCGCCGCGAGCACCGTACGGACGCCCTCCTGGAGCTGCGCGTCGGCCCGCTCGAACCAATCCGCGCGCTGCTTGCGCGCCGCGAGGAAGAACTGCGCCTGACCGAGCGTGCCGTGGCGGGCCTTCAGCTCTTCCAGGGGCGTCTTGCGGGTGACGACGACGATGCGGGGAAGGGAGACCCCGAGCTTCATTCGCCGGCCGACTTCCGGAGCTGCTCGCCGAAGGCGCTGCCGAGCAGATCCGGGCTGATGTTGAGGTGGTTGATCGAAGTGATCTTCCGAGCGGCCTCCTGCGCGGCGAGGCCCAGCACCAACGACGGCGACAGCGCGGCATATGCGTCGAGCCGACGGGCCTCCGCGGCGAGATCCACGTCGTAGGCGAGCTGCCGCGCGGCCGCGTCGCCTTCGGCGCGCACACGCACGTCCCGCGCGTGGGCCTGGGCGGCCGCCTGCGCGGTCTCGTTGGCGGCTTCGGCGCTCAGGCGCTCGAGGTGGGCGCACCGGGTCGCGTTGCTGGACCGCGGCCGCCTCCTCGCGCACGGCCCCGCCGACGTGGTGCTCGACCCTGCGGTCGTCACCGCGACGTGGGGCATCCCCTTCCGCGGCGGCCGAGTCGACGGCCGCGCGGTGATCGTCCCCGCCCACGCTCCGGAGTCCTCGTGAACCCCCTGCTCGAACGCATCGAAACCTTGCAGCAGTCCACGGGCCGTGCGCGCGCCCGCGACCTCGCCGCCGCCCTCGGCGTGACCGAGATGGAGATCGTCGCCGCCCGCGGGGGCGTCGCGCTCCGCCCGCGCTGGACCGAGCCCCTCGCCGCGCTCCCCTCCCTCGGGCGCGTCATGGCGCTCACGCGCAACGAGACCGCGGTCCACGAGCGACGCGGCACCTACGCGCCCGCGGAGGGCGAGGGCCCCGTGCGCCTCGTCCTCGGGCCGGACATCGATCTCCGCCTCTTCCTCGCGCGGTGGTGCACGGCGTGGGCCGTCGTGGAGAACGAACGCCGAAGCGTCCAGATCTTCGACGCCCACGGCGAGGCGGTGCACAAGGTCTACGTGAGCGAGCCCGACGGCGTGCCGGAGTGGGCGTCGCTCCGCGACGCGCTCCGCGCCGACGAGGAGCCTCCCGCCCCGACCGCTCGCCCCACGCCGAAGCCCGCGATCGCGGACGACGCGGTGGACGTCGAAGGGCTCCACGCCGCCTGGCGCGCGATGACCGACACCCACGAGTTCGTGATGTTGCTCCGCAACTTCAACGTCACACGAACCCAGGCGCTCCGCCTCGCGCCGCCAGAGATGGTCTGCGCGCTCCCCCCGTGCACCCTCGCCGCGGCCCTCGAGCGTGCGGCGGCGGCGGAGCTCCCGATCATGATCTTCGTCGGGAACCCTGGCTGTATCCAGATCCACACCGGGCCCGTGCGCCGGCTGGTCCCGACGCCCGGCTCGCTGAACGTGCTCGACCCCGACTTCAACCTCCACGTGCGCCTCGACCGCCTCGCCGCCTGCTGCCGGGTCCGAAAGCCCACCGCCGACGGCATCGTGACCTCGCTGGAGGTCTTCGACGTGGACGGCACCCTCGCCGTGCAGCTCTTCGGCGCCCGAAAGCCGGGGCAGCCCCAGCCCCCGGCGTGGGAGGCCCTGGTCGACGGGCTGGGGTCCGCGTGCTGACGGTCGTGCGCGCGGCGTGCGCGACGACGCCCGCGCGCTCGCGCGCATGGACCGGGACCTCGCGGCTCGTGCAAGGGCCTTGATCCGGAGACCCCGATCCGCGGTACAACGCGGACTCCCGCGGAGCCTCCCGTGCTGATCGCCCTCGTCGCCGCGTGCAGCGACTACGACGTCATCCCCAAGTCCGAGGATCCCGAGGGCCTCGACACGGGCGCCGGCTGCCCCGAGCCCGGCGTGCCCTACGCCGCGACGGTGTCCGAAGCGTGTGTGGTGGCCGCCGAGGCGGGCACCTTCACCCCCGTCGTGGAGTGGAGCTGGTCGGACAACCCGACGTTCCCCGGCTTCGACGACGTGATGTCGACGCCCGCGGCGGCCAACGTCACCGACGACGACGGCGACGGCGACATCGACGCCGACGACACCCCCGACCTCGCGTTCACCGCCTTCAGCGGGGGCGCGTACACCAGCGCGGGCACGCTCACCCTCGTCTCCGGGGACGGAAGCGGCACCTGGTGGTCGGTGTTCGACCCCGGCGGGTACCATGTGTACTCCGCGGGCGGCGTCGCGATTGGCGACCTCGACGCGGACGGCACCCCCGAGGTGTGCGCCGCGGGGGTCGAGGTGGCCGTCGTCTGCGTGAACGCCGACGGCAGCTTCAAGTGGGCCGGCGGCACCGAGACCTACGGCTACGGCGCCCCCGCGTTCGCCGACATCGACGGAGACGGAAGGTCCGAAGTCGTGTTCGGCCGGCAGGTGATCAACGCCGACGGAACCGTGCGCTGGACCGGCGACGCCGGCCACGGCTATTGGTTCAGCTTCGCGATCGATCTCGTCGGCGACACACGGCTCGAGGTGGTGGCGGGCAACACCGTCTATCGAGGTGACGGCACCACCCTCTGGCAGTCGGCCGCCCCCGACGGTTGGGCGGCCGCCGGGGACTTCGACCTCGACGGACGCCCCGAGCTCGTCCACACCGCCGGCGGCGCCGTGTGGCTGACCGGCGCTGACGGCGCGGTGCGGTGGACCACCGCGGTGCCCGGCGGCGGAGGCGGCCCCCCGACCGTCGCGGACTTCGACAACGACGGCTACCCCGAGGTCGGCGTCGCGGGAGCCTACTTCTACAGCGTGTTCGACACCGACGGCGTGGTGACGTGGAGCGCCGCCGTGCAGGACTGGTCGTCCAGCGTGACCGGCAGCTCGGTGTTCGACTTCGAGGGCGACGGCGCTTCGGACGTCGTCTACGCCGACGAGATCACGCTCTGGGTGTACGACGGCGCCACCGGCGCCGTGAAGATGCAGGACGACAACCACGGGTCTGGCACGCTGTACGAATACCCCTTGATCGTCGACGTCGACAATGACGGTTCCACCGAGATCGTCCTGCCGTCCAACGACTACGCCTACGACGGCTACAACGGCCTCACCGTCATCGGCGACGCCGACGACAGTTGGCGGCCCTCCCGCCCGGTGTGGAACCAATACGCGTACCACATCACGCACATCGACGACGACAGCTCCATCCCCGCCGCCCAAGCGTCCAACTGGGACACATGGAACAGCTTTCGCGCGGGCGGCAGCACCCTCGGCGCCTCGACCGACCTCGCCGACCTCGAGCTCGGCCCCATCGAGCTGTGCACGGCCCGCTGCGACGAGGGCGTCGTCGAGGTCGTCGTCCCCGTCGCGAACACCGGCCTCGCCGGCACCTCCGCGTTCGAGGTCGGCGTCTACCATCGCGCCGACCTCGTCGCGTCCGCGTCCGGCGCCCTCCTGAGCGGCGCGGGCGCCCACTACGGCTTCGAGCTCCGACGCGCCGATTGGAAGCCCGGAGTCCGCGTGGTGGTCGATCTGCCCGGGGCGGTCGAGGAATGTGACGAAGCGGACAACGAGGTGGGGTTGGGGGATTGGCCGTGTGGGGGCGCGCCGTGACCGTCGTCATCCTCGGCGCGGGGATCAACGGGCTGTGCACCGCCTGGCACCTCCTTCGGCGTCTGTCGGCGGACGCGATCGTGCTCGTCGACCAACACCCCGACGGGCACTCGTACGGCTCCAGCCACGGAGAGGAGCGCATCACGCGTTCCAGCTACGCGACGCCCGAGGGCGTGCGGGCGATGACCCGCGCGCGTGAGGAGCTCTGGCCCGCCCTCGAGGCCGACCTCGGCGCCGCGCTGATCGCGCCGGGGCCCGCGGTGTTCTGGGGGCCCGAGGGCGGCCCGATGCCGAGCTACGCCGCCGCGGTTCGGGAGGGTGGTGCGCGCGTCGACGAGATCGACCCGACCGAGGCGCGGCGCCGCTTCCCCCACATGCGGTTCGCCGACGCCGAGCGGGTCCTCCACGACCACACCGCCGGCGTCATCGCGGCCGGCCGGGCCATGCGCGCCCTCCAGGGCCGCCTCGCCGCGGCCGGAGTGCGCCGCGTGACGGCCCGCGTCGACGCGCTCGAGGAGGACGCCGACGGCGTCACGCTCGTGGGCGCGGCGGTTCGTGGGGAGCGCGTCGTCGTGGCGGCGGGCCCATGGACACGCCGCCTGCTCCCGGCGCTGTCGCATCGTGCCCGTCCCGCGCGCCAGCACGTCGGGTATTGGGCAGCGGACGTCGCTCCGGGCCGCAGCCCGGCGTGGGTGCACCTCGGCGTCGACGGGCTTCACTACGGCCTCCCCACGTTCGACGGCCGCATGAAGGCCGCCTGGCACGGCACCGGCACCGGCGACGACGACCCCGATCGCGTCGTCCCGCCCGACCCGGCCGAGCTCGCGCGCGTCGAGGCGCGGCTCCGCGACTGGTTCACCCCCGGCCTCGGACCGCGCGTCGGGGCGCACACCTGCTTCTACACCAACGCCCCCGGCGACGCGCTGCACGTCGGTCCCGCGCCCGGGTACACGCGCGTGTGCGCCATGACCGCGTGCAGCGGCCACGCGTTCAAGCTCGCCCCGCTGAGCGGGGAGGCCGCGGCGGAGTGGGTCGTGGGGGGGTGAGGCGGAGGGGTGCGCGCGGGTGTCCCACGACAGGCGCGGGCTCGGCGACGGGTTGAGGCCGGAGTCTGACGGGGATCGTGGGGACGGCCTCGGGGGCAGGGTCAGGATACCTGCCGGTCTCCATGCCCGAAGCCGAACGCTGGGAACACACGCTCACTCGTCGCCTCCGGTCGCTCGTCCGCACCGCACCGGTCCATCGTGTCGAGGCGAGCAAGGCGAGCCGTGGCCGCGACCTCGGGCCGCACGACCTGCGCGGCCTCGCGCTCCGGGTGATCGACAGCGCCATCGAGCACATGGGCCTCGGCTACGGAGCCCGCCGTTCCGACCTGTACGAGGCCCTGACACCACTGCTGACAGCCGCGGAGCCTGGGCTCTCTACCTCGGATATCGCCGAGATCTCCGACGTGGTCATCGACAGCCTGCTCAACGAGCCCAACCGGCGGCTCGCGTTCGACGAGCCGTACCTCTCCTGGGTAGGTGCTCACCCGCCGGTGGACAGCTCCTCAATGCTGAACCCACCGTCCAGGGCGACCGTCAGGGCCCGATTGACGAGGTCGCCGTCCGCCTCCAAGGCGACAATCACCCGGCGGAGGACTTCGAGCTGCTCGTCGCGGCGGAGGCCACCGTCGAGGAGCAAGACGATGCCGGCGTGAACCTCACGAGCGGCGGCGAGCTTGCGGAAGTCGCCGACGTTGGCGGTGACGAGCACGCGGTCCTCGGCGAAGGCCAGTTCGAGCACCTCCGGGTCTGCGATGCCGAGCCGGCCGCGTTCGCGGAGGTGGGCCACGTCGTGCCCGTCGGCGCGCAGCTCGATGGCGACTCTGAGCGAGAGGTTCTCATCCAGCAGCAGCTTGACCACGCGGCCTCCCGATGCGGGGGTAGGCCACGGAGTAGAGGCGGGCGAACTCGATGTCGCGCTCGCCCAGGTAGGGGTAGTCCTCGCGCACCTCTGCGGGGTCGGCACCGCGGGCGAGCATCTCGCCGACGTGACGGACGGCGAGCCGCGAGCCCGGGAAGACCGGCTCGCCGCCCAGGATGTCGTCGCGCGTGACGAGCGCCTCGCGCCACGCCTCGAACTCGGCGACGCGATGGCGAAGGTCCGTGGCGACGGCCGCCACGTCGAGGGTCCAGCCGCGCCCGAGGTCCAGGCGAACGCGCCCAGTCTCCAGGGCGTCGGCGATGTCGTGGTAGAGCCGCTTTCGGTCCTGGGCGCCGAGGTGGAAGGTGAACGACGCGCAGGCGCGGAGGTAGACCAGGGCGACCTCGGCGAAGCGCGGGGGTGAGCCCGCGTCGAGGATGCCGTGCTCCACGTCCTTGCGGACCGCGCGCTCGTCGAGCCCGGTGAGGGCGGCGGCTTCGGTGGTGGTGAGGGCGAGCATAAGTAATTCCTGTGGAGGGAGGATATGTCCGGCGGCGTGCACCGTCAACATGCTCCGCCTGGGCACCTTCACCGGCCTACGAGTTGAACTGGGCTCCGCAGTTCGGGCACTGGGCAAGACCGTTCGCCAGCGCCGAAGGAAGCGCGAGCAGCGTAGTGACGGCGTTGCACCCACCACACCGCTTGCGGGTGTTCACCGGACCTTGCACCGCGGTCACGGCCGTCCACACCCGGAGGCGCTCGTCGCCCTCGTACTTGGCCCCCGCTGCGGCTTCTTCGGCGCGACGGACCAGCAAGCTCAGGGCCAACTCCACGTCAGCGATGGCGAGCCCGACCGCCGCTCGAACCTTGAAGCTGGATGGGCCATCCGAGTCGTCGGATTCGCGAAACAGCACCAGGAACTCGTCCGCGCGGACGCGATAGGCTCGCGCGCCGTCAAGGTCTCCGCATAATTTCTTGAGTCGGCCCCCGACGGAATCCTGGCGGAATCGCCCTCCCGAAAACGACTTCGCCCGCGCGATGAGGCCGGGCGAAGCTTGCTTGTGTATGGTGGAGGCGGCGGGAGTCGAACCCGCGTCCGAAGCACCTTCGAGCGTCAGAGATACGTGGCCTGCCGAACGACCCGTCGGCGGGTGTCGTGGCCTTTGGCCACCGTCAGAGCCCCCTGTTGGTTCTTCGCTCGCCCGGCGGGTGCTCGGCCCCGGGTCCGCTGCGTGCCTGGATTACACCCGGGAGGGGTCGGCCCTTCCCTACCGAATGCCGGGGGCTCTGAATGGCCCCCGGACCTCAACTAAGCCGCGAGGGCCTCGCTGAAGTGGTTGCTGTTGTTGGCAGCTTGCATGTGGTCCGATGTAGGTGACCAACCTCGCCACGCCCTTTCGCCTTCCGCTACCCCGTCGAAACCGGTGCGCCCCCGTAGCGGGCTGGATGCCCACATCGCTCAACATGCTCGCGACGGCCGGACTTGTCAACCTCGGGGACGACGCGCGGCCTCCGGAACGACGCGGCCGGTGACGCCGAGCGCACGGCCGACACGGAGTCGACACGCGGGCGGTCCGAACGGCGTATCATGAGTCGATGCTCGCCCTCGCCTACTCGCTCGCGTGCGCCGACACGACCGCGGATCGCCCACGCGGCGCCGCGCCGCTGGACACCGACTCCACGGTCGACTCCGCCACCGACACCGCGGCCGACACCGCGGCCGACACCGCCTCCGACTCCGACACCGCCCCGCCGCCCACCGGGACCGCGACGATCTCCGCGCATCCTTCGAACCCGTTCGCGATGCTCGTCGAGGTGACGATCGACCGGGACGCGGAGGTGCATGTCGTCTACGGCCAGAGCGCGCTCGACCGCCGCACCCCCTCGCGCCTCGTGCGCGCCAACACGCCGACGACGATCCCGGTGCTGGGTCTGCGCGCCGGCCGCTCGTGGCGGTTCCGCGCCGCCGCGGAAGGCTGGGAGAGCGAAGAGCTGGCGATGCGCACCGATCCGCTGTCGACGAGCTGGCCGGTGTGCACGCCGTCCTTCCTCGTGGACGAAGCGGAGTTCTCTCCGAATGAGGTGGTCTGCTCCAACGCCCGCTATGGCGGCTGGGGCCACGCGTACGTCTGCTGGGACCGTTCGGGGCAGCCCGTGCACGCCGTGCGCACCCCCGACGACGACTCCCTGTTCTCGATGTCGCCGCTCCCGAACGGCGGGTTCGCGTCGACGGCGTACACGTCGTCGAAGCTCCTGCTCTTCGACGACCTCGGCATCCAGACCACCCAATACAACGTGTCGTGGTTCTCCGACACGAGGTTCGAACACCACTATGTCGACGTGCACGAGCTCACGCCGATCACCGAAGGCGACTGGGCCGGAGCGGTGCTGTTCCTGACGGGCGTCTACGACTGGTTCTCCGATGGGAGCTACAAGCTCGGGAATGGCCTGATCGTGTACGACCCGGGGTCCGACGAGGTGCTGTGGGACTACAGCTTCCACGGCGAGCTGGGCGACGGGGTCGCGATGGACCCGCTGCTGCCCTACAGCCGCGCGGGCCTCGGGGACTACGCGGAGGACTGGACGCACGCGAATTCGGTGCTGCACGGCATCGACGACGAAGGCGACTTCTTCCTGATCTCCCTGAAGGCCCAGGACTGGGTGGTGAAGCTGCGGCCGTCGACCGACCAGCTCGAGTGGGCGCTCGGGCCCGACGGCTCCTTCGACTTCGTGCAGCACATCGACGGCGATCTTCCGGAGGATCGCGCGGACTGGATGTACCACCAGCACGGGATGTCCTGGGTGGGGCGCGAGGGCTCGCGGATGCGGGTCCTGATGTACGACAACGGCTACCCCCGCCAGGACGAGTCGGGCATCCGGTGGGATCTCGACTACAGCCGCGTGGTCGAGCTGGAGCTCGACGAGGCCACCGCGCGCGCCGACCTGCGCTACGCGTACGGCGAAACATCGGGGGAGGACTGGTTCTTCTCGACCTCCCGCGGAAACGCCTTCCTGCTGCCGGACGGCCAGCGCGCGATGTTCCTGTCCGGCGAGCAGCTCCGGATGGCGGAGGTGACCTACCCGGGAGGCCAGCTTCGCTGGGCGATGCAGTGCCCGTACGACGACGAGGGCATGTACCGCGTGCGCTGGGCGCCCGATCTGTACTCGTTGGGCTGGGCCCTCGGCGGCTGAACACTGACAGCCGCGCGTGTCGTCCACGACACGAAGCGCCGGATTCGTCACAGCGGGTCGGCAGTGCTCCGCGCTACCATGCACGCGGAGGCTCACCATGGTCCTGCTCGCTCTCGCCGTCGCCGCCCTGACCGGATGCCGGGCCACGCCGGAAGGCAAGATCCTCGAAGAGGTGTTCCCCCTCACCGAGACCGACGCCGACGCCGACGGCTACACCGCCGACGTGGACTGCGACGACGCGGACCCCACCGTGAACCCCGGCACGATCGAGGTCTGCAACGACCTCGACGACGACTGTGACGGCGCGGTGGACGACGAACCCTCCGACGGCTCGGTGCTCTACGCCGACGCGGACGGGGACGGCTACGGCGACGTGAGCGACGCGTTGCTCGCCTGCCCGGACACGGCGGGCCGCGTGGTCGACAGCACCGACTGCGACGACGCCGACGCGCGCGTGAACCCGGGCGCGGACGAGCCGGACTGCACCGACCCGGTCGACTACAACTGCGACGGCTCCGTGGGCTACGCCGACGCCGACGCCGACGGCTTCGCGGCGTGCGAAGACTGCGACGACGCGAACCCCGCGATCAACCCCGACGGCGTCGAGGTCTGCAACGACGCCGACGACGACTGCGACGGCACGATCGACGAGGACGCTTCGGACGCCTCGGCCTGGTACACCGACGCCGACGGCGACGGCTACGGCGACACCCTCGCCGGCACGAGCTGCGACGCCCCGGAGGGCGCGGTGGCGCTCGACGGCGACTGCAACGACGCGGACGCGGCCTACAACCCCGGGGCCACCGAGTCCGACTGCTCGGACGCGAACGACTACAACTGCGACGGCTCGGTGGGGTACGCCGACACCGACGGCGACGGCTTCGCCGCGTGCGAAGAGTGCGACGACACCAACGCCGACGTGTCCCCGCTCGCGACCGAGGCCTGCAACGGCGTCGACGACGACTGCGACGGCACGGTCGACGAGCCGGACGCCTCCGGCACGTCGACCTGGTACGCCGACAACGACGGCGACGGCTTCGGCGACGCGTCCACCGGCGTGACCGCCTGCGAGGCCCCCGCCGGCTTCGTCGCCGACGCCACGGACTGCGACGACACCGCGTCCGGCAGCTACCCGGGCGCCACCGAGGTCTGCAACGGCTTCGACGACGACTGCGACGGCTCCGCCGACGAGTCCGGCGCGCTCGGCGAGACCACCTGGTACACCGACGCCGACGCCGACGGCTACGGCGACGCCGCCGTGGTCGCGTGCGACGCCCCGTCGGGCGCCTCGGCCACCGGCGGCGATTGCGACGACGCCGCGGCGGCGGTCAACCCGGGCGCCACCGAAGCCTGCAACGACATCGACGACGACTGCGACGGCTCGATCGACGAAGCCGGCGCCACCGGCGAGCAGACCTGGTACACCGACGGCGACGGCGACGGGTACGGCTCCACCGTGGTCGCCACGCAGTGCGACGCCCCCACGGGCGCGGTGTCGACCGACGGCGATTGTGACGACGGCGCGGCGTCGGTCAACCCCGGCGCCGCCGAGGCGTGCAACAGCGTGGACGACGACTGCGACGGCGCGGTCGACGAGGCCGGCGCGTCCGGCGAATCGACCTGGTACGCCGACGCCGACGGCGACGGCTACGGCGACGACGACACCACCTCGTCCGCCTGCAGCGCCCCCTCCGGCTACGTCTCGGTGGGCGGCGACTGTTCGCCGGTCGACAACGGCATCTACCCGGGCGCGGCGGAGGACTGCAACGCCACCGACGACGACTGCGACGGCACGGTCGACGACGGCGCGAGCTGCCCGTGCGCGGTCGAGTACGACGCCGACGGCGACGCGTACATGTTCTGCACCGCGTCCTCCGTCTGGACCACCGCGGACGCCACGTGCGACGCGTACGGCTACACCCTCGTCGCGATCGACGACGCCACCGAGAACACCTGGGTGGTCGACACCGCGTACGGGTACTCGTACGGCAAGTGGTGGACCGGCTACGCCGACCGCGCCACCGAAGGCACCTGGGTGTGGAGCAACGGGTCGACCTCGACCTACACGAATTGGGCGTCGGGCGAGCCGAACGACTCCGTGCGCAACGAAGACTGCATGCAGCTCGGCCGCTATCTGGACTACACGTGGAACGACGAGCCCTGCAACACGGCGTTCCCGTTCGTTTGCGAAGGCTGAGAAACGCCGGATCTTGTTACGTGCCGAGCCGTGGACATCGTCCCCTACCTGCTCGGCACCCACATCCTCGCCGCGCTGCCGGTGCCCAGTCGGGCGCGCCTCGCGCGGCGCTTCGTGGCGCGCGTGTACGCCGACGGCGAGCCCCTGTTGGGCGCCGCGGCCACCGAGTCGGGGCTGCACGTCCTGCTCGACGGCGCGGCGGACGTCTGGCTGCACACCGGCCGCCGCAGGGTTCGGACAGCCGAGCTACGCGCGGGCGATGTGTTCGGAGAGAGCTCGATCTTTGCCCCTGACCTCCCGTCGGGCGCCGACGTCGTCGGCCGCGGGCAGGGGCTCATCGGGCGGCTGTCCGGGCTCGAGTGGGAGGCGCTGCGCGCCGAGGACGCCACCGGGGCGGGCGCGATCGAGGCCGCCGTCATCCGCTCCCTCAGCTACCGCCTCCAGTTCTCGTCCTCCCACCTGCTCGACGCCATGGCCGAGCGCGGCTTCTGCGCCCCGCCGGAGGCCGCGGCGCAGTTCTCCCTGCCGGACACGCCGCCCCGGCTCCACCGCGAGCTGCACGCGCGCTTCACGACGCGGGAGGTGCCCGCGGGGGTCCTGTTCGCCGACGAGGGCGGCACGTCCGACGCCATGTGGCTCCTCGTCGACGGCTCGGCGGAGTACCTTCGAAGCTACGACGGCGAGCAGGTGCGCGTCGCGCTCGTGTCCTCGGGCGCGGTGTTCGGCAACATCGGCATCTTCTCGCGCTCGCGCCGCGTCGCGGGGGTGCGGGCCGTCACCCCGCTGCGCGTGCTCGAGCTCTCCGCCGAAGGCGCCGAGGCGCTGCTCGCGGAGCCGAGCGCCGTCGCCGACCTCTTCCGCCGTACGCTCCTGCACTCCCTGTGCGTCCACCGTTTCGGCGTGGATGGCGCCCTCCGGGCCTTGGCGCTAGAGGCGTGAGCGCGCGGGCCTCCGCCCGCCGCGGAGGTCCCCATGCAGCGCCTGAGCTCGTATGTCGTCGGTTCCTGGGTCGAGGGGACGGGCGCCCACGCGCCGCTCCACAACCCCGCCACCGAAGAGCTCCTCGCCGAGGCCAGCTCCGAGGGCGTCGACATGGGCGCGGTGCTCGGGTACGCACGAACGGTGGGCGGCCCCGCGCTCCGCGCGCTGAGCTTCGCCGAGCGCGCCGCCCTGCTCAAGGACATGAGCAAGATCCTCCACGCCGCGCGCGAGGAGCTGCTCGACCTCGCGCAGGCCAACGGCGGCAACACGCGCGGCGACGCGAAGTTCGACGTCGACGGCGCGATCGGCACGCTCGCCGCCTACGCGGTCACGGGCGAGGCCCTCGCGAAGCGCGTGGGCGATCGTCGCTTCCTGGTCGACGGCGAGTCGATCGCCCTCGGGCGCAACCCGCGCTTCGTGGGCCAGCACGTGTGGACCACGCGCCCCGGCGTGGCCGTCCACATCAACGCCTTCAACTTCCCGGCCTGGGGCACCTTCGAGAAGGTCGCCGTGGCCTTCCTCGCGGGCGTGCCGGTCGTCACGAAGCCCGCGACCGCCACCGCCCTCCTGACGTGGCGCATGGTGCAGCTCCTCGAGGCGCGACTGCCGGCGGGCGCCCTGCAGCTCATCGTGGGCTCCACCGGCGACCTCCTCGGCCGCCTCGGCCCGATGGACGCGCTCGCCTTCACCGGCAGCAACCACACCGGCGCCAAGCTGCGCGAGACCCCCGGGTTCTCCGCGCGCGGCGTGCGCGTCAACGTCGAGGCCGACAGCCTCAACGCCGCGGTGCTCGCCCCGGACGTCGCGCCCGGCTCCGACGCGTGGAACACCTTCGTCCGCAACGTCGTCACCGACCTCCAACAGAAGACCGGGCAGAAGTGCACGGCGATCCGCCGGGTCGTGGTGCCCCACGACCACGTCGAGGCGCTGTCGGAGGCCCTGCTCGAGTCCCTGTCGTCCATCACCGTGGGCAACCCGGTCACCGACGGCGTGACGATGGGCCCGGTCTCCACCGCCAACCAGCTCCGCGACGTGATCGGCGGCTTGCGCGCGCTCCTCGACGCCGGCGCCACCGCGCTGTGCGGCGGCGCGGAGCGCGTCGACGGTGTGGGCGCGCCCGCGGGCAAGGGCTGGTTCGTGGCGCCGACCGTCCTTCGCGTCGCTGACGGCCTCGCCGACGGCCCGGCGCACGACCTCGAGGTGTTCGGACCGGCCACCACCCTGCTGCCCTACGACGGCTCCGCCGAGGCGGCGGCGGCCGTGGTCGCGAAGGGCCAGGGCAGCCTCGTGACGAGCGTCGCCGCGGACGACCGCGGGTGGATCGAGCGGTTCGTGCTCGGGGCGGCGCCCTCGGTGGGCCGCCTGCTGATCGTGGGCTCGAAGGTGGCCGACATGGCGACGCCCCCGGGCATGGTGATGCCGAGCCTCGTGCACGGCGGGCCCGGCCGCGCCGGTGGCGGCGAGGAGCTCGGCGGCGAGCGCGGCCTGCTCTTCTACATGCAGCGCACGGCACTCCAGGGGGATCGCGTGGTCATCGGCAAGGTCTTCGGCAACGAATCCGACGGCTGACCCCCGCCGGGGCCCGCGACGCGGTAGCCTCGCCCCGCGCGGCCGGGCGGCCGCCACGGGGGCCTCGTGCGGACCTGGCAACGTGTACTGCTCGCGCTCTCCTTGCTCGGCGTGGCCACCGTCGCCGTGTGCGCGGCGCTCTTCGGCGGGTGCTGGTCGGCCTGGCTCGCCGCTGGGCTCTCGGTCGGGGTGTGCCCGGACGGCAAGGTGCTCCCCGTCGCGACCTTGGCCGCGCGGGACCTCGGCCGCGGCGCGCGCGGACCGATCGAGGTGGGCGTCGACGGCCACTACTGGGACCCCCGCGCCGAGTCGGTGGCAACCTCGCCGATCCGCAGGTTCACCGTCGATCTCTCGCTCGTGTCGCCCTCCGGCACCATCATCGAGCTGCCGCCCGCCGACAAGGAGCGGTGGCGCTGGTCCGGCGCGCGCCGCCTCACCCGCGTTCAGCTCCCCGACGTGCCCGACGGCGACTGGACGCTCCGGGCCGTCGCGCACACGCCCGTGGGCGACGCGACGGTCACCGCGCCGGTGCCGCTGTACCGCGCGGCCCGCGGCCACATCCTCACCGACGCGCCCCTCTACAAACCAGGGGGAACCATCCGTTTCCGCGCTCTTTTGCTCGCTGCCACCGACCTCGCGCCCGTCGAGGGGCGCCCGGGTCGATGGCGCGTGCGCGATCCGGACGGAGAGCTCCTGCTCGAAGAGCGCGGTGTCACAGGGGCGTACGGGGTCGTGTCCGGGGACTTCCCGCTCGCCGAAGACGCGGCGGCTGGCACCTGGACGATCGAGTTCGTTTCCGGCGATCTCGTCGTGTCGACGCCGGTCGCGGTGCGCCCGTTCGTGCTCCCGCGCGTCACGGTCACCGCCGCCGCCGACCGCCCCGCCTGGTACGTGGGCGAGCGCCCGGTGATCGTCGGGAAGGCGCGCTTCGGCTCCGGCGCCGCCGTGGCCGACGCGCCGGTGCGCGTGACCGCGCGGAGCGACGGTCCGTGGCCGGCGCCGCTCTCGTGGACCGACGAGACGCTCCTGCGCACCGACCGCGACGGCAACTTCTCCCTCGTGCTCTCCGAGGTCCCCGACGACGTGCGCGGGGTGGCCGACGTCCAGCTCCGGTTCGAGGTGACGGACCCGGGCACGCAGGAGTCCGCCGTCGGCACAACATCCGTGCGGGTCTCCGAAGACCGCGTGGTCGCCGAGGCGGTGACCGAAGACGGCGACCGCCTCGCGCCGAGGGCGAACAACCGCATGTTCGTGCGGGTCACGACGCCGGAGGGCACGCCGCTGTCCGAGGCCACGCTGCGCGTCCGACGGACGTTCGACGCCGCGGACCCGTGGATCGTGGCCACCACCGACGCCGACGGCGTCGCGCGCGTGCAGGTGGACCCGGGCGAGCCGGTGAGCGTCGAGTGGCCGCCGATGCCGGTACGGATCGCTCCACGAACGGCGACCGCCGGGTCCGTGTCCCTGAACAACGTGTTCGACCGGATCACCGGCGCGCCGCTCGACGTGGTCGGGCGCGCCACCGCCGCGCAGTGGGCACCGCGCGTGGGGACCTGCGCCGCGCTCGTCCCGCCGGACACCCAGACGGACGTCCAGGTCACGGTGCGGATCGACCGTGAGGGGCGCGCGGCCACGGCCGTCGGCGAAGCGAGCACGCCGCTCGACGCGTGCGCCGCCGCCGCGCTCCTCGGCGCGCGCGGGCCGACCGGGCTCGACCGGGCGTGGGTCCTCGATCTTCGGGTGCAGGGGCCCGACACCCCCGCGCTCGTGGCGGAGCGCCGTTGGTCGCGCGGGAGCTCGGGCGCCGACGCGATCGAGGCCGGGCTGCACCGGGCGCGCGGCTGCGTGGCGTCCACCCCGCCCAACGCGCCCCCTCCGGACGGCGCGCTGTGGTGGACGGTGCCCGCGCGCCAGGCTCGGGCCCAGGTGATCTGGGTCGGCGCGGACGACACCGTCGGACGTTGTGTGGCGCGCGCGCTCGACGGCGCCGCGGTGGCGCCCACGCCCGACGCCGACGAACACGGGGCGGTGGCCCTGCGGGTGACGCAGCCCGCGGCAGCCACCGTCACCGCCCCCCAGGCGACGGTGCTCCCCGGCTTCGCGTACACCGTGGAGGTGCTGCGTGGCGACACCAGCGTGGGCACGACGACGCTGCGGCTCCAGGCCGGCGAGACGCCCCCCCTGCGCCTGCGCGCCTCCGACGTCGTCGTGAGCCCGGGCGACGCGGTCACCTTCACCGCCCTGCGGGGCCCGAACTTCAGCGGCACCTTCCCGTTTCGCGCGAGCCTGACCCAAGGCGCGGCGGAGCTGGCGGTGTTCGACTTCGACCAGACCAAGCGCGAGGGGACGGTCACCATCCCCGAGGGCGCCCGCGGGTTTGCGTCGGTGGAGATCCTCGGGGCGCGACAGACGATCTGGATCCGCCCGAAATCGACCTTGTCGCTCGATCTCACCGCGGTCGCCCCCGAGTGGCGTCCCGGCGCGCAGGCGACCCTGACCATCACGGCGCGCGAGGGCCTGGCGCCAACGGCGGCCGGCGTGACCCTGACCGGCGTGGACGCCACGATGGCCGCCCTCGCCCCCCTGCCGGAGCCCGACGCGCTCGGCGACCTCGGCGTGGCGCACGTCCTCTCGTCGCGCGCCTTCGACGTGTTCGACGCGCGGGCGCTGCACCTGGGGCTCGTCCGCGGCGCCGACGCGGCCCGCGCCGTCGTTCTGCGCATCACGTCGATCGACGCGGCGCCCCACACCGAGGCCCTCACCGTCGACGCCCGCGGGCCCTTCGAGGCCGACAGCGCCCTCGCCGACGCGTACTGGCGCGTGCACGCGGCGGTGAGCGCGCGTGTGCGGGCCTGGGAGGTGCAAGCTCCCGAAGGCGAGACACTGACGGTCGTTCGCGCCTTCGTCTTCTGGGAGGACGCGGTGCGCGACACCGGGGCCGTCGACGCGTTCGGGCGTCCGCTTCGGCTCACGAGCCTCCCCCGCGACCTGATCGAGCTGATCGACCCGCGTGAGCTGGTGGCGGACGGTCGCCGGCTCCCGGAGGACCAGGAGGACTGGATGACGTACGTGGGGAGGTCGGCGCGATGACCCTCATCGTCCTGCTGTGGGCCTGCGCCGAAGAAGAACCGCCTGCGCAGGTGTCGGCGCCGGCGCCGGTGTTGGCCGAGGAGCGCGCCTATGGAGGCGCCGCCTCGGCGGACATGGCGGCGAAGGACGCGCCGCCGCCGATGTCGCCGGGGGCGGCGGCCGACGGCAACGAGGCGGGCGTGCGCATGCGCGCCGTGGGGCTCATGGCGGGGGGGAGACAATCCCCGGCGGACGCGGCGCCGACGGCGGACGTGGCCCCGACCCGGGCGTGGTTCCCCGAGAGCTTCCTCTGGACGCCGCTCGTCGAGGTCCCCGCGTCCGGCACGGCGACCGTCGAGTTCACCGTCCCGGACACCCTCACCACGTGGCGCGTGCTCGCCCTCGGGCAGACGCGCGGCGGGGCGCAGGCCGGCGCGGTCACCGAGCTCCGCTCGACCCTCGACACCTCCGTCGACGTGCGCGTGCCCGCCTTCCTGCGTGTCGGCGACAGCGTGCGGCTGCCGGTGCGCGTCGAGCGGAACCGGCCCGAGGCGCTCGCGGCGGCGCTCGACGTACGGATCGAGGGCGGTGAGGGCGGCGGGCGCGCCGACATCGCGGTCTCTGGCGGCGGCGCCGTCGTGCGCCCGGTCGACCTCGTGGCCAGCCGCGCCGGAACGGTGACCGTGCGCGCGAGCCTGGGCGCCACGGACGCCGTCGCGCGCACGATCCCCGTGCGTCGCGCCGGGCGCGCGGTCGAGACGACGCGGGGCGGCACGCTGGCGGCGCCGCGGGAGCTGAGCTTCGACGCCGTGGACGGGGCGCCCCTCGGCGCCGAGCTCGACCTTCGCGTGTTCCCCGGCGTCCGCGGCGTCATCGACGCCGAGCTGGACGCCGCGCGCGGCGGCGGCTCCCTCGCCGCGGTGGCCTATGCCTACGCGCTCGCCGCGGCCGCGGAGGCCGCCGTGCCGGCCGACGACCCCGCGGTGGCCGCGACACGCGCCGAGCGGGCGCGCGCCGCGCGCCTCCGGGCGTGGCAAGGCCTGTCGCGCGCGACCCGGACCGGCTTCGTCGACGGCGCCTGCGACGCCGTCATCGGAATGGGCGCGCCGCCGGACGATCGCCCCGAGGCGGCCCTCGCGACGCGCCTGCGCGCCCAGGCGCGGGCCGCGCAGCAGCCCGACGGGCACTGGACCGTGCCGCCGGGCAGCACGATCGACCGCCAGCTCGCGCACACCGGACGGTGCGCGTGGGCCCTCGGCGACGGGGACGCGAAGCGCGAGCACGCACGCGCGTCCTCGGCGTTCGCCCGAGGGCGTACCCGCGTCGAAGCGTCCCCCGCGCTCACCGCCGTCGCGCTCGCGGCCGGGCTGATCCCGCCCGACGCCAAGGCCCGCGACCGGGTCCGCGCCGCGCTCGTGGCCCTCCCGGACGGCGCGCGCGCGCTGCCCGCGGACCCCGACGCCGGCATCAGCGCCGCGGCGGCGAACGCCTGGGCGGCCCTCGCGCTCCCCCCGGACGACCCCGCCGCCGCGGACGCGATCACCGCGCTCCTCGGCGCGTGGACCCCCGACGCCGGCTTCGGAGCGCCGGAGGACGCCCTCCTCGCCCTGCGCGCGCTCGAGCACGCCTTCGGCAAGGACCCGCCCGCGAAGGTGTCCATCACCCTGGAGATCGACGGGCGCGCGGTCACCACGGGGAGCTTCGACGCCGCCCGCCCGTGGACACCCCTCCGCCTTCAGGCGGACGCGCCGCTCGCGGCCTCGACCGTACGCGTGGTCGCGTCGCCCGCGGTGCCGGCGCTCGCCTACACCCTCAGCCGCCGCGCGTGGCTGCCCTACGAGGTCGAGGCGCCCCGAGGCCTCGACATCGAGGTTCGCGGCCCGGATCGGGCGCGTGTCGGGATCCCCTCCCCGCTCCGCGTGCGCGCGGCTGGACCGCCCGACGAGGTGGTCACGATCCGCGTCGGCCTGCCGGCCGGGGCGGTCGTCGACGCCGCCGCGTTGGACGCCCTGCGCGGCGACGAGCTCGCGCGCGCGCTCGACGGGGTGATGGGGCAATCGCCGAACATCCTGAGCTGGTCCGCCACCGAGGGCGAGCTCCGCGTCGAGGTGCGCCTCGCCGGCGGCGCCTGGTCCGCGGACCTCCCGGTCACGCCCACCTTCGCCGGGCGCTTCTCCGTGGATCCCCCATCGATCCGCGCCGTCGACGGCGCGTACACCGGCGCCGCCGCGACCTGGACCGTGTCGCCCTGAGGCGACGCGGGTCGCGGCCGTCAGTCGGTCGGCACCGCGTCCTGCCCGTACCCGACGGCGCCCCAACACGCCGCGGTCCGGTCGGCGCGGATCCCACACAGGGTGTGCCCGCCGGCGGTGAGGTCCGCCCAGGGGCCCGGCGGCATGCCGGCGAGGGCCTCCTCCACCCCGGAGGGGCCGACACACGCGACCTCGCCGGCGGGGTCGAGCGCGCACGTGTGGCCCTGACCGGCGGTCAGGTGATGAAAGCCGGATCCGGGGAGCTCGTAGTCCTCGTCGGACCAGCGGGCGTTGAAACACACGACCACCCCCGCGAGATCCGTCACGCAGCCGTGGCCGGTGGGCGCGATCACCTCCGCGTAGACCCCGTCGAGCGGGGTGTGGTCCTGGCGGCAGTCGTTGAACGAACCGTCGCAGGTCAGGGCCCCGTCGACGTCGAGGCCACACACGAGGTGCCAGCCGACGGCGATCCGCGACAGACGGGGCGCGAGGGTGCCGCCGCGTCCGTCGAACGGGCCCCAACAGGTCGGCGCGCCCGCGGCGTCGAGCGCGCACGCGAAGCCGGAGCCCACCGCGACCGACACGAACGCACCGGCGGGGACCTCGTCGAGGATGCGGGTGAGGTTCATCCCCCAACACGCGAGGGTGCCGTCGGCGCGCACCGCGCACGAATCCACGCCCACGGACACGTCGAGGAACGGGCCCTCTGTCGGCGCGCCGGACACTTGCGCGTAGGTGTCGAGCCCCCAACAGCGGAGCCCGCCGTCCGCGCGGACGCCGCAGACCGCGGCGCCGTCGGTGGACAGCTGAGGGCGAGCGCGAGGAGGACCATGCCGGCAGTGTAGACCGCCGGCCCGCGCCCGCGTTCAAGGTTCGATGACGATGCGCGATGCGCCGGCGTCCTGGCCCGCCGCTACTCGCACGCCGTGTAGGTGTAGGTGCCGCGGAGATCGGCGCCGCCGGCCGGCTCGTCCCAGAGGGCCGTGAGCGCGTAGCCGTTGGCGTCGTTCGTGAGGGTGTACACGTACTTGCCGGCCCACTCGGCTTCGCCGCCGCCCTCCATTCGCGCGAGGAAGTTGTTCGCGTCGTACGCGTAGGTGGTCCACTGGTCCACGGAGCCGTTGACGTCGTCGTCACGCTCGTGTGTGAGCGTCGAACCTTCGGCGCTGTAGGTGTAGGTCTCGCGGTAGTTGGGCACGCCGGTCACGGCGTCCGGCTGACGGTCTTCGTACTCGAACTGCAGAATGTTTCCGTCGCCGTCGTACACCCACGACTTGCGCCAATTGATGCTGCCGTCGTTTCCGTAGTCCATCTCGTCGAGCAGAGTGCGCCCTTCGCTGTCACACACGTACGTCCACACGATGTCGATCGTGCCATCGCCAAACGAGTCGTAGCGGTGCTCCGTGAGGCAGCCGTTCGCGTCGTAGGTCAGCCAGGAGTATGAGCCCTGGGTGTTGTGGGACCACGTGACCTGGCCGGCGTCGTTGTAGGTGTAGCTGGCCTCGAGGTCCACCACGCCGTCACCTTCGGCGTCGTAGGTGTAGGCGAGCCAGTTGCCGTCTTCGTCGTAGTCGTACGTGTGCACCGTGTCGGCGATGCCGTCGGCGTCGGTGTCGATCTCCTCACGCGCGCGGTAGCCGTTCTCGTCGTACGCGGTGGTGATGCGCTGATCCACCACACCATTGTCGTCGTCGTCGAGGTCCGCGACGAGGCCCTCGAGGGTGTCGTCCGCGCGGTGGGTGTACGTGCCGAGCCACTCGAGCGTACCGTCGGCGTCGTAGTCCCGCGCCTCGGTCACGGGGAGGCCGGTGGGCGTTCGGGTCGTGTCGATGCGGTAGTTCGCCACGCCGTCGTTGTTGGAGTCGTACACGGCGGAGGTCTGGGCGCGGTTGCTGTCGTAGGTGTAGGTCCAGCGGGCGCCGGACTCGTACACGCCGTCCTGATCCGCGTCAGCCTCGTCGAAGGCGGTGAGGGTCAGCGACGTGCAGGCGTCGGTGTCCGTATCGGTGTCCGTATCGGTGTCCGTGTCCGTGTCGGTGTCGGTGTCCGTGTCCGTGTCGGTGTCGGTGTCGGTGTCCGTGTCCGCATCGGCGTCCTTGTCGGCGTCCGGCGTACCGACGTCGCAACCCGTGGACACGAGCAACGCGAGGAGGAGCAGAGAGGTCGGGGTGGCGCGCAGCATCGGTCGAGCTCCGTTTGGTAGGGCCTCACCGTACGGTCGGGCGTTCGACACCGCATCTCACGGCGGTCTCTCATCGGGGCCCCGCGGCGCGCGGGGCGGGAGGCCGGGGCAACACGATACACCGCGCGGATGTCGACCCCGCCGCTCGCCGCTGAAGAGGCCGCCGTCCTCGCGCGCGTGCTGCCCCGCCTGCGCGAGCTGCAGAGCGCGGAGGGCACGCGCGAGGCGGAGCTCACGGCGCGGGCGCGGGAGGCCCACCGCCAATGGACCGACGCCCGCGGCGACATCGCTCAACGGGAGGCGTTCGAGGCGTCGCTGGAGGAGGCCGGGCGGGCGCTCGAGGCGCATCGGACCGCCCGCCGCACCCGCGACATCCCGACGGGCACCCCGTACTTCGGCCGCATGGTCCTCGACGAGGGCGCGCGGCAACAGGAGGTGCTGATCGGGAAGGTGGCGTCGGTGGAGCGCGGCCTCCACATCTGCGACTGGCGCGACGCCCCGATCAGCCAGCTCTACTACGCCTACGAAGAGGGCGACGACTACGAAGAGACGATCGGCGACCGCGTCCGCGAGGGCACCCTCTCCGTGCGCCGTCGCCTGGACATCCGCGACGGCGTGCTGGCGGAGGTGCAGAGCCACGACACCCACCTCCGCCTCCGCCCGGACGGCGCCTGGGCGACCCCCGGCAAGGCGCGCGCCGAGAGCGACGACCACCGCCTCCCCGACATCGTCTCCCTCATCACGCGCGAGCAGTTCCAGGTGATCACCCGCGCCGACGCCGGCGTGGTCTTGCTCCGCGGCCGGGCCGGCTCGGGGAAGACCACGGTGGCGCTCCACCGCATCGCGTACCTCCACTTCCAGGACCCGGCGCGCTTCCGGCCGGAGCGGATGATGGTGGTGATGTTCAACAAGGCACTGCAGACGTACATCTCGCGGGTGCTGCCGGACCTCGGCATCAAGGGTGTGGCGGTGGAGACCTTCCACGGCTGGGCGCTGCGGATGTTGCGCGGGTCCGGGGTGAACCTCGAGCTGCGCGCGGCCGGGAGCCCGGCGGTGGCGCGGCTCAAGCGGCACCCCGCGATGGGCGCGCTCCTCGCGAGCGTGGTCGAGCGCCTCGGCGAACGCAGCGCCGCGTGGGTCAGGGAACAGCTCCCCGAGGCCGACCGCGCCGCTTTCGACGCCGCGGCGCGCTCCAGCTGGGCGCGGATCGCGACCGCCCGGCCGCGTGGCGGCGCGTGGTGGCCGAAGCTCCGCGCGCGGCTGGCCGACCACGTGCGCGATCTCCACGCGATCTTCGACGACGAGGCCCACTGCCGCGGCATCCTCCCGCCGTCGCTCCACCCCGCGCTCGCGGCGGCGGTGCGAAACCAGGCCCGGTGCAAGGCCGATGGCGCCCTGGAGTGGGAGGACGCCGCGCTGCTCTTGCGGCTCGGCCAGCTCAAGCGTCAGGCGGACCCGGAGCTGCCCTGCCCCTGGGCCGGCGCCTACAGCCACGTCGTCATCGACGAGGCCCAGGACCTCTCCACCGTCGAGATCGAGGCGCTGGTGGACGCCGCCGACTCCGGCCGCGCGGTGACCATCGCCGGCGACCCCGCGCAGAAGATCCTCGCGGACGCCCAGTTCGAAGGCTTCGAGCAGCTGTTGAACCGCCTCACGGGTCAGGTCGAGGTGCGCCTCGACGCCCTCGCGGTCGGTCATCGTTCCACCCGCCCGATCATGACCCTCGCGCTCGCCGCGCTCGAGCACGCCGGCGGGGCCGACCCGGCGGTGGTGGCGGCCCGCGACGGCGAGCCGGTGGAGTGGTTCGAAGGTGACGCCGGCGCCGAGGCGGCCGTGGAGGCGGTGCGCCGCTTCCGGGCCGAGCGCCCGAACGCGCTCGTGGCGGTCCTCGCCAAGGGAAAATCCACCGCGGACGCCTGGGCCCGCCGCTTCACCGCGGCGGGCCTGAGCGGGGTGCGCCGCGCCGCGCGCTCCGACTTCTCGTTCCAGCCCGGCGTCGTCGTGAGCAACGTGCATCAGGTCAAGGGGCTCGAGTTCGACGGCGTGCTGCTCGTGGAGCCCGCGGAGTTCGGCGCCCCGGACCGCCACCTCCTCCATGTCGCCATCACGCGGGCCGCGGATCGCCTGTGGGTGGCCGCTACCCGGGGTCGCGGCCTGTTGGCCTGAGCGGCCACACCCCAGGCGCCCACTCGCCGATGACGTGCACCTCGGGCTCGAGGGTCACCCCGAACGCGGCGCGCACCCCGTGCCACGCCACGTGGATGCAGCCCATCACGTCGGCGGCGCTCGCCCCTCCCAGGTTCACGATGAAGTTGGCGTGCTTTGGGCTGATCTGCGCGGCGCCCACGGTGTGGCCCTTCAAGCCGGCCGCCTCGATCAGCCGGCCCGCGGCGTCGCCCGGCGGGTTGCGGAAGGTCGAGCCGCAGCTCGGGAGGTCGAGCGGCTGCGTGGCCTTCCGCCGGGCCAGGTGCGCCGACACCCGCGCCGCCTCCTCCGCGTAGCCTTCGCGAGACACGGCGAGGCGCACCGCCGTGACGACGAAGCCCGCCGGCAGGCCGCCGTCGCGGTACACCATCGGGAGCGCCGCCCGCGGGATCACCCGAGCGGCGCCCTCCGCGTCGATGCCCTCGACCTCGACCAGGCACGACGCGATCTCGCCGAGCGCCGTGCCGGCGTTCATCGCCACCGCGCCGCCGACCGTGCCCGGCACCCCCGCGAGCGACCCGGCGCCGCCGAGCCCCGAGCGGCCGAGGCGCGCGAGGAGCGCGGCGTTCGGCAACCCCGCGCCTACCCGGAGGACAACGCGCTCGCCGTCGTCGGAGACCACGTCCGATGCGCGGAAGCCCGCGCCGAGGCGCACGAGGGTGCCGCGCACCCCAACGTCCGGCGCGAGGAGGTTGCTGCCGTTGCCGAGCACGCCAAACCCGCGTCCGTGCGCGCGCGCCTCACGATGCGCGTCGAGCAGCTCGTCTGGTTCGTCGGCGATCACCAGCTGATCGACCGGCCCGCCGACACGCCAGTGGCCGTGTCGCGCGAGGGGCTCGTCCCGGAGCGTCGGCACTCAGGCGCGCGGGCGCCGACGGCGCGCGAGGGCGATCGCGGCCGCGAGCACCTCGAGGCCTCCGAGGGGCATCGCCGTGGCGCAGCCGCCATCGGGCCGGGCGCCATCGGTGGGCGCGCCGCCGCAGCCGGGCACGTCGCCCCCGGCACCCTTGTCGCCGCCGTCGTCGTCGTCGTCCGGGTCGGTGTTCGGCTCGCCCGGCGTCGGGTCGGAGTAGATGATCCAGTCGGCCGCCGCGTCGGTGTCGCTGCCATCGGGAAAACGACCGATCGTCTGGGCCTCGTCGACGTCCGGGACGACCTCGGTGCTGCCCCCGTCGCCGGTGATCGGATCGTCGAGGTCCTCGCCGTAGAGGACCGAGTCGACCACGGTCCCGTCGCAGGCGACGATGCGCACGCCGTCGGCGCGGGTGCCGTTGCCGAGCGAAAGATCGTCCGACTCGTAGTCGGCCTCCGACACGTTCGGGCCGCCCACGACGAGGAAGGCCCCGGGGGCGAGCTCGACGCCGGACGGGAAGCTGAAGTCGGCGGCCCATTCGGAGGTGGCGGTCTCGATCGTCCACGCGTCGAGGCGCACGGCGGCGCTGCCCGCGTTGACGATCTCGACCCACTCGTTGTCGGTGTCGGTGCTGTCGGGGTTGTAGAGGAGCTCGTTGACCTTCACCGTCGCGATGCCCGAGGTGTCGCACACTGGCGGCGCTGGGTTCGGGGCGCCGGGCGTCGGCTCGGCCTCGGCGAAGTCCGCCCCGCAGTCGTCGGTGTCGACGCCGTCCGTCCGACGGGCGGAGGACTTGCCGGTGCCGGGGCGCGGGGCGAACGTCGTCGCCTCCGAGCCGTCGTCGTTGGTCCAGCCGTCCTCGTTGGCGGCGCCCTCCCCCGCGTAGATGACCGTGTCGAGCACGTCGTCCCCGCAGGCGAGCCGGAGCCCATCGGCGTTGGACGTGGCGTTCGGCATGTCGCCGAGGTCGAGCACGAGGTCGGCGTCCGCGATGGCCGTCGCCACGAGGAAGAACTCACCCGCGCCGAGGGTGACGTCCGGGAGCTCCACGCCGTCGCGGTAGGAGCTCGTGCCCCACTGGATCGTGAGGCCCGCGAGGGACTGATCGCCACCGCTGGTGTTGAGGATCTCGACGAACTCGGCGCCGGTGTGGTGCGCGAACTCGTTGATGGTGAAGCCGCCGTCGCAGTCTCCCGAGCCGCCGGAGTCGGTGTCGGTGTCGCCGCCGCCGCTCTCGTTCTCGGCGCCGGGCGTGGGGCTGTCGCTGCTCTCGAAGTCGTCCCCCGAGCGGTCGGTGTCGACGCCGTCCGGGACGCGCGCGAGCGACTTGCCCGAGCTCGGCTTCGGCGCGAGGCTCGTCGCGACGCCCGCGTCGTCCTCGAGGCCGTCGCTGTTCGTCGTGCCGTAGATGACGGTGTCGACCGTCGCGCTCTCGCAGCGCACCCGCACGCCGTCGGCGCTGCTGCCCGCGTTGCCGAGGTCGAGGCCGGACACGGCGAGCCCGCCGGCGCCCAGCAGCAGGTAGCCGCCGGCCGCGAGGGTCGTCCCGTCCGGAAGGGTGTAGGTGCCCGTCCAGCTCGACTTGGCCCACTCGAACGTCCACCCGCTCAGATCCACCGTCGCGCCGCCGGTGTTCGCGAGCTCGACCCACTCGGTCGTGGCGCTGTCGGTGCCGTCCGGGTCGGCCATCAACTCGTTGATGACGATCGACGACGAACCTGTGCAATCTACCTCGTCGCCGCTGCTCGAGCCGCCGTTGGTGGCCCCGCGCGTGGGGGTCGTGGCGATCACGAAGTCGGCCGAAGCGTCGTCGGTGTCGACGCAGTCCGTGGCGCGGGCGACGGACTGGTCGTCGGTGCCCGACGGGCCCAGACGGTCGGTGCGCCCGTCGTCGTCGGTCAGCCCGTCGCTGTTCGGGGTGCCGTACAGGAGGGTGTCGACCGTGGCGTCGGAGGTGTCGACGAGGCGGACGCCGTCGGTGTCCGACGACACGTTGCCGAGCTCGGGGGAGAACGTGCCCGCGTGGGTGGACGAGCCTCCGCCGATCACGAGGTACGCCCCGGGAGCGAGGGTGCCGCTCGCGAAGGTGTAGGCCTCGCTCCACGACGCGCTGGTGGCGACCTGGAGCTCGTAGCCCGTGAGATCGACCGTGGACGAGCCGTTGTTGCACAGCTCGATCCACTCGTTCCCGGCGTCCGTCCCCGACGTGCGGTAGACGACCTCGTTGATCAGCAGGCCGGCGAGGGCGGTGGGCACGAACAGTGCGAGAAGCATGGCTCTGCTCCGGTTGGGACGCCGCGTATCATGCTGCCCCGGCCGCGCCGCGACCGCCACCCAAGCGTCACGCGCCGCGGAGGGTCACTGACAACCGACCTTCTCGGCCTTGTACTTCACGAGGAGGTCGATGTTCGCCTTGGCGACCGGGGACAGCCACGACGGCTGGAAGTCCTCCCGACGCTGGTACCAGGCCTGCGACCCGTACGCCTTCACCCAGCGCTCGTCCTTGAACGGGTAGCCGTAGTGGGCGTAGATGCGGTTGCGGAGCTCGTCGTACGCGGCGCACTCCGGCACGTCGCTGAACGGCCAGTCCAGCTCGCACCGGCCGTCGTCGGCGGGGAGCCCGCCGGGGCCGCAGCACACCTTCGCGAACTCCCCCTGCAAGGTGCTGTACGGAAAGCGGATCATCGCGAGGCCGTCATCCGCGCAGATGACCGCGAGAGTACGACCGGCGACCGGGTCGGGCGCCGGCGCGGGAGAGGCCGCCCCGACCGGTGCGGAAGACGGGAGGCACGCGAGAACACCGAACAAAACCAACAAGGTGGACAAGAAACCTCCGGGAGCCTCCCCGCCCTAACCCGGGCTCAGCGCCCGGCGACGGGCCTCGACGGCCTCGAGCGCCCGCGCGGCGCGGTCGTCGAGGGCGCGCACGAGCTCGGGCCCCCTCGCGTCGACCCACGCCACGAGGCGCTCCTTCGCCGCGGCGCGCATGGCCCCTTCGAGCTTGCCGCGCTCCTGTTCGCGGGCCTGCCAGGACCCGTACATCATCGCCGCGGCGGCGCCCCACCCGACGGGTCCGCCCAGCGCCGCGGCGAGCACCCCACCACCAAAGAGCAGGAGCGACGCGGAGCTCGCGCCGTTCGCACCCCCGGAGGCCCCCACGCCCGGCGCCGCGCCCGCGGCCCGATCCACCCGCGCCCCGAGGATGCCGGCGACCGCCGCGCGCACCGTGGCGTCCGGGTGGCGCGACAGGCGCTCCTCGATCGACGCGCGCAGCACGCCGACCGCCTCGCCCCACACGTCGTCGACCATCGACCGCGCGAGGTCCGGGAGCTGCGTCGGGAGGTCCTGCACCGGCATGCGGTCGGCGCGCCCCGGCAGCTCGTCGCGCACCCGCGTGAGGCCGTCGACGAGGCGCGCGCGGGCCGCGAGCAGCCCGGGGTCGGGCGCGGCGGGGAGGTCCGCGACGACCGGGCCCGACACGGCCGGGCGCGCCAGGCGGGCGCCGCACCCGCCGCAGAATCGAGCATCCACGCGGCTTTCACGCCCACATGCCGGACAGTTCACGTGACCTCCCGGGGGCGAGCGGGCGCGCGCGCGCCGCAGCCCGTGCAGAACCGATCGCCCGCCTCCATGGGGTGCCCGCATCGGTCGCACGCCTCGGGCGGGGCCGGCGCGGGCGCGCCGCACGCGGCGCAGAAGCGGTCGCCGGTGGGGACGAGCGCGCCGCACGGGGCGCAGCGCGCCGCCGCGAAGGGCCACGCAGACGACGGCGCCTCGGGCCGCTCCGGCTCCCACGGCGCCTCGGCGAGCACCGCCTCCAACCCGCCGTCTCGACGCCAGGCGTCGAGCGTCCACGCGCGCTCCACGGTCCACGGGTGGGTCAGCGTCGTCTCCGCCGCCATCCGGTAGAGGAACCCCAGCGCGTCGGCGTCGAGGCGGTCGAGCTCGGCGTACTGGGCGAGGAACGCCTCGACGTCGATCGCGTCGTGAAAGGCGTAGGGCGCGCCCGCGAGCTTCGCGAGCAGGCGCAAGGCGGCGTCGGGGTCCTGGCAGGCCAGCAGGCCGAAGCGATCGCACGAAAGCTCGGCCTTGCGCCGCCACTCGAGGAGGGCCACCTGGGCCGCGCCGCTCAGCACGACCCCGACGCCGGGGAGGAGCTGCACCAGCGCCTGGAGCTGGTTCGCGATCGTGTTGTAGAGCACGTGGCCGCACTTGATGTGGCCGAGCTCGTGGCCGAGGACGAACTCGAGCTCCGCGGGCGTGGTCAGGCTGACCATGGCCGTGGTCACCACCACGAACGGCTGGTCCACCCCCGAGGTCCACGCGTTGAGCGGGCCGTGGCGGACGTAGAGCGGCGGCGCCGGATCCACCCCGAGGCGGTCCACGACGCCCCGCCAGAGGCGGTTGAGGGGCGCGAACTGCCGGTCGCCGACGCGCAGCGCGCTCCCGACGTTCTGCATCCGCCAGATCCGCTCTAAGCCATGGGCGAACACGGCCTTCACCGCCGCGTCGAGCCCGGGCACACGGGCGAGGGCCGCCCGCGCCTCGCGATCGAGCGGGTGTTGGACCGCCGCGACCGGCACCCGCGAGGCGTCTCGGCGCCGCGGACGGTCCCCGGCGACGAAGCCGGGGGTGCGTCGAACTTCCTCGTCGTTCACGAGCGCCTCCCCCGGGCGCCGTAGCCGGGCGGCGCGCTCGGCGCGACTCTGCCGGATAGACCCCCACGCATGGACGTGATCGTCGTCGGCGGGGGGCTGATGGGCTGCGCGGTGGCGCACGCGCTGGCGGCCCGCGGCGCGTCGGTCACCCTGCTGGAGCGCGCCGTGGTCGGCGCCGAGGCGAGCGCGGCGGCCGGGGGCATCCTCGCCCCGCGGGTCGAGGCGCACGGCCTCGAGCCGATGCGCACCTACGGCCTTCGGAGCCTGGAGCTCTACGAGCCGTGGATCCGGAGCCTCGGCGTGGAGCCCGAGCACATCGGGTTCGACCGCTGCGGCGTCGTCGTGGTGCGCGAGGCCGCGCCCGATCCGGACGCCGAGCGCTGCGACGACGTGCGCGCCCTCGAGCCGGGGCTCGCCGCGGCCGCCGGGTGGTGGCTCCCCGAGGAGGGCGTGCTCGATCCTCGTTTGTTGCTGCGCGCGGTGTCGATCGCGGCGCGCGGCGCGGGGGTGCGGGTGCGCGTGGGCGACACCGTGGCGGCGGTGCACGCCGGCGCGGTGCTCCTCGCCGACGGGTCCGCCCTGCGCGGCACCGTCGTGGTGTGCGGCGGGGCGTGGACCTCGACGATCGCCGGGCTCGAGGGGGTGCCGGTCCGCCCGATCCGCGGGCAGATGGCGGCGCTCGAGGGCGTCGCCTTGCGCCGTGTGGTGTTCGGCCCGCGCGGGTACCTCGTGCCACGCCCCGCGTCCGCGGCCCCGCGCGTCGTCGTGGGCGCCACGGTCGAGGACGTCGGCTTCGACAAGCGCGTCACCGCGGGCGGCCTCCGCGACGTCCTCGACCACGCGGTGCGCCTCGCGCCCCGCCTCGCCGACGCCGAGCTCGTCGAGACGTGGGCCGGGCTCCGCCCCGCCACGCCGGACGATCTGCCGTTGATCGGCGCGCTCGACGGGGTGTTCCTCGCCAGCGGCCACTACCGCAACGGCATCCTCCTCGCGCCCATCACCGCGGCGTGGATGGCGGCGGCGGTGCTCGACGGACAAGCGCCGCCGGCCGCGGTGGACCCCGGGCGGTTTTCCGCGGTTTAGGGCATAGTGCCGAGGGCTTCTTTCCGACGGGCGCCGCGGCGCACGAGGAGGTGCGCATGCTCGTCTGGATGGTGTCGACGGCGCTCGCGGCGGAGGCCACCCCTGGCGCGTGGGGCGGCGCGCTGATTCAGGCCGACGTCCCCTCCTCCTTGCGGAAGGGACGAGGTCCGCGCCTCTGGCTCGACCTCCACGGCCGCTCGAGCGGGGCGGGCTTCGTCGGCATCGCGCGGCCGGCGGCCGGGTGGGCGCTCGGACGAGGGTTCACGGTGTACGCCGGCTATGCCTGGATCGGCACGGTTTCCGACGACCTCCTCGTCCACGAACACCGGGTGTGGGAGCAGGCGGTGTGGGCGCCGCCCATCAAGGATTGGTCGCTCACCCTTCGCCCTCGGTTGGAGCAGCGCTTCCTCGATGGCCAGGCCGAAGTGGCGCACCGCGCCCGCCTGTGGGGGCGGGTCGGGGTGCCCCTCGCCCCGCGCGTCGGCCTGGTCGTGCACGACGAGGTGTTCGTCGGGCTCGGCGCGACACCCGGGACCAAGAGCGGGTTCGACCAGAACCGACTGTTCCTGGGCCCGTTCTTCCCGCTCGCGGAGGGTGGACGGGTCGAGGTCGGGTACCTCCACACGTTCCTCGACCGCGACGTCGACACGCACCTCCACCTGCTCTCGACGTTGTTGGTCGTCAACCTCTGATGCGCCTCCTCAGCCTATTCTGCGTCGTGTCCGCCGCGTGCAACGCGAGCCCCGGGGACACCCGCGCGAAGGCCGACGAGGCCGACCCGATCGACGACACCGACGACACCGACGACACTGACGACACCGACGACACCGACGACACCGACGACACCGACGACGTCACGACGATCGAGAACGGCACCTTCGCGGTCGCGCCCTACGCGGTCCTCGCGCTCGGGGACTCCATCACCGAGGGCTGCTACCGCTACGACCTGTGGACCCGCATGGTGGACGCGGGCTGGTCGTTCGACTTCGTCGGATCGCGGAGCACGGAGCCGCTGCGCGACGGCGCGCCGCACGATTGGCCCGAGCACGCGGGCCTGTCCATGGACGCGGACCATGACGGCCACTCCGGCTGGACGAGCGGCCAGGTCCTCACGACGCCGGGCACCTGGGACGCCGACCGGGGGACGCTCTACGAGTGGCTCGACGCGTACACGCCGGACGCCGCGCTGATCCACCTCGGCACGAACGACGCCTTCTACGAGCTCGACGCGTCGATCGTCGTCGCGAACCTCGGCGACATCGTGAGCGCGCTGCGCGACGACAACCCGCGCGTGCGCGTGCACCTCGCCCGCATCATTCCGCTCGTCTACCCCTACTGGCGGGGCGGGACCTACGACGTCTTCGTCCAGGGCTACAACGAGGCCATCACGGCCTTCGCCGCGGCGAACGGCTCCACGGAGTCGCCCATCTTCGTCGTGGACCAGTACAGCGGCTTCGACGGCGCGACCGACACGTACGACCTCATCCACCCGAACGCGTCCGGCGACGCCAAGGTGGCCGCGCGGTGGATGGAGTCGCTCGAGGCCGACGGGGCCCCGTTGGCGGTGCCCGACGCGTACGCGTCGAACGGCGCCCGCCTCGACGTGACGCGGGACGACGGCCTCCTCGCGAACGACCGGAGCCTCGTCGGCGCGCTCCGGGCCAGCATCGTCACGCCGCCCGCCCATGGCCGCCTCACGCTCTTCACCGACGGCGCCTTCTCGTACGAGGGGGACGGCGGGCCCGACCAGTTCAGCTACACCGCGTCCGACGGCGCGCGAACGTCGCCGCCCGCCCTGGTGGACGTCTGCGCCGGGGACGGCTGCGTCGCCGCGCCGCCCGCGGGCTTCTACGTGGACTGCCTCGCGGGCGACGACGCCGCGGACGGACGCGCCCCGGACACGGCGTGGGGCTCGCTCGACCGCCTGGCCGCGGAGCCCCTGCCCGCCGGGGCCGCGGTGTGGTTCGTGGCCGGCACGCGCTGCGACGGAACGCTGCGCCTCGACGGGTCGGGCACCGAGACGGCGCCGATCACGGTGGGCGCGTGGGGCGACGGGCCCGCGCCGAAGCTGGCGGGCGTCGGCGACGCGGCCGTGGTGCTCGCGGACCAATCGTGGATCACGCTCTCGGGGTTGGACGTTCGCGGCGGGTCGCGCTGGGGTGTGTACGTCAGCGCGACCACGCGCGTGGTCGGCGTCACCCTCACCGGGCTCGAGGTGAGCGAGGTCTACGGAGGCGCGCCGGACGCCAAGGCCACCGGGCTCGTGGTGTTCAACGTAGACGGCGCCGCCGGCTGGTTCGAGCAGGTCCGGGTCGAGGACGTCCACGCCCACGACTCGGACCAGTGGTCGGGCATCTTCCTCTACGGCACGCTGTGGCGTCAGGACGGGCCGCGGAGCCGGGACATCGTCTTCACGGACAACGTCGTCCACGACGTCGGCGGCGACGGCATCGTGGTGTTCGGGGCGGAAGACGCGCTGTTGGACGCCAACCTCGCGTACGAGGTCGGCCAGACGCCCTCCGACGAGGTCGGCACCCCCAACGGCATCTGGACGTGGGACTGCCACCGCTGCACCGTGCAGTTCAACGAGGCCCACCACGTGCACTCCCCCGGGGTCGACGGCGGGGCCTTCGACATCGACTACGACAACATCGACAACGTCGTGCAGTACAACTACGGTCACGACAACGACGCGTACTGTGTGGCGGTTTTCGGGGCGGAAGGGACGACCACGACGGGCAGCGTGGTTCGGCACAACGTGTGTGTGAACAATGGCCTCGCCGGCGACACCGCCTACATGGGGGACATCTTCGCGTACACCTGGAACGGCGGCCGCCTCGGCGACGTGCAGATCTACAACAACACCGTGGTCCGGGCAGAGGGATACCCGCCGTTGGTCCTCTGGGCCGAGCTGGGCGCCGGCAGCGGTGTGTGGAACAACGTGTTCGTGACCGACACCGATTGGATGGCGACCGTGGCAGGGAGCCCGCCGATGACCAACAACTTGTGGTGGACCACCGCCGGAGGGAGCGCCTGGTTCGACGACAACGGCGCAACCTGGGCGGACGGCGTCGCGGCGTGGCAAGCGACCGGCGGCGGGAGTGACAACCTCCAGGCCGACCCGCGGCTCGCAGGAGGCTCAGGGAAGAGCGCGGCGCGCCTCACCAGCGGCTCGCCGGCCATCGACGCCGGTGTGGTCGTCCCCGACGGCGGCGCCTGCGATGGGTTCGGCAACCGGCTTGCTGGAACCCCGGACATCGGCGCTCACGCGTGGGGCGGCGCGACCGACGCGGCCTGCGGGCCCTGACGCACATCGAGGGGGCCCGTCGGAAATCTGCCAGGATGCGCCCGCCGCCTTCCGGCGCGATTCCACTCCTGCCCCCCCAGTGTGAAGGACCATGACTCCAGAACAGGTTCAAGCCACGCTCTTCGCGACCGTCCTCCCGATCGTCACGTCGGCACCATCCAGAACTTCTCGCACAACCCGTTCCGCCGTGTCGACCTGGTCGCGCAGCTCGCGGGCGACGCGGACTGGAAGCGCGTGATCGAGGACCTCCGCGGCCGCGTGGCGCGCATCCCGAACGTCGTCGCGAGCCCGGCGCCGGACGTGTTCATCCTCACGTTCACGGAGCGCGGCCCGGTGTTGTGCGTTCGCCCGTACTGCCACACCGACCACTACTGGCAGGTCTACTTCGACACGAACGCCGCGATCGCGATCTGCGGCGGCGAGCTCGGACTGCCCACGCCGATGGCGTCCGTCTTCGTCACGCGCGCGCCGGCGCCCGCGGCGCCTGCTCGCGTGGGCGAATTCAGCGGTGCGCATGCGTAGAAGAAGCCCGCCGCGAGGCCGCGCGTCTCCGCGCGCCTCGCGGCCGCCCCGGTCTACAACAGGCCGCTCGCGCCCATCAGCGCGATGGCGATCCCCATGATGCTCTCGCCGGCGATGATGCCCGAGGCCACCGGCACCACGTAGAGGTCGGCCGCGCGGAGGTTGGCGCGCTCCCAGGCCCACGCCAGCAGGGCGCCGATCAGGAACGCCATCGAGTCGGAGAAGTTGATCACGCACGCCAGGCCGAGGCCCGTGGCCGAGGGGATCCACGCCCGCACGTTCGGCGGCGCGAGCTGCTCGGTGACGGTCAGGAGCACGCCCAGCACGCCGCCGATCATCATGCCGGTGAGGACGGTGGGATCGAGGCTGTCGATGCCGTTGGCGAGGAGCTTCGACACGCTGGCCCAGACCTCGGCGGAGGGCGCCGGGAAGTTCTTGCTCTCCGCGCCGATCGCCGACGCGTCGGGGACGAGCACGTACCAGACCGGCACCACCACCAGCGTGCCGGCCACGATGCCCAGCGCCTGCGCGATGGTCTGCTGGCGCGGGTTGGCGCCGAGGAGGTAGCCGGACTTCAGATCGGTGAGCAGGTCGGCCGCCGAGCCCGCGGCGCCGGCCGTGACACCCGCGGTCATCAGGTTCGCGGTGGCGTTCTGGGGGATCACCATGCCGTAGAAGAGCTGCGTGACCTTGCCCATCGCGCCAATTGGCGTGATGTCCGTCTCGCCGGTGGCGCGGCAGGCGACCAGGCTGAGCACGAACGCGAAGGCGATCGACACGAGGCCCCAGTACCAGGCGATGCCCCACTCGTACTGCATGACCGCCACGCACCCGGCCGCGGCGACGGCGGTGCCGCCCAGAAACCAGCTGTTCGGCACTTCGATCGCCTCGAGCGGGTCCGGCTCGCCCTGCTTGGACGCCGAGCGGAACAGCGCGCCGAGCCCCGACAGCGCCCGCACGATGCTCTGCCACTGGAAGGCGAAGGCGGTCAGCCCGCCCGTGACCATCATCGCAGAGCCGGTCCAGAGCGCCCACTTGCGGATCATCGAGACCGGAAGCGCGCCGTGGTCGGCCAGGCCGGCGAGCGCCTTCGCGCCGCCGGCGACCTTGTCGGCGTGTCGCATCGCCCCCGACCGCGCGACGTCGGCGGCCTCGGCGGCCGTCAGCACGCCCGCCACCGCGGCGGCGCCTGCGGCGTCGTCGGCCATCGCCTCGCGCACGAACCCGAGGCGGCGTGCCGCCTCACGCGCGGCCTCCCCCGCACCGACGGCCGCGCGCGCCTGCTCGCCCAGCGGGCCGAGGCCCGTCGAGGCGGACGCGGCGTCCTTCGTGGACAACGCGGGCGCGCCGAGCGTCGCCGCGCTCGCGAGCGCCGCGGAGGCGGCGTCGGAGGCGCCGTCGACGCGGGCGGCCCAGAGACGGGCGACATCGCGGCGGTGTGCCTGGCGGCTCGGATCCCCGGCGGCCGGGAGCGCCGCCAGCGCCGCGAGGGCCGCGTCGAGCCCCTGGTCGGCCTCGCCGCGCGCCGGAGAGGGCGCGGCCACGAGCCCGGCGATCGGCTCGTTCAGCCCCGTCACCGTGTCGCCCACCTTCATCCGCGTGAACACGCCGCCCTGGTCGAGCGAGGGAGCCAGGACGAACCACACCACGACGGCGCCGATCGCCATCGACACCCCCGTGCGCAAGCCGACGAGCGCGCCCGCGGCGATCATCATCGGGTCGACCGGAACGGCGATGCCCCACTCCTCCGCGTGGCGACCGCCGAGCTTGATCGGGAGCGACGCCTCGTACGGGATGGCGACCTTGCCGAAGGTCTCGAAGTCGGGGCGGAGGCCCCAGCCGACGAACCAGTTGCCGTTGTGCGACCACTCGCCGAGCTTGGCCATGAAGCCCGCGTTGCCCTCGACGAACCACTTGATGACGGCGCCGCCCGCCATCGTGCCGAACAGCGCGCGCGCCTTGAGGATCGACTCGCCGCCCGCCGCGTGCAGGCTGCGGAGGGTCTCCGCGGCCGCGATGCCCGACGGAAACTTGAGCTGCTCGCGGTTGATCATCTGGCGCTTCATGGGCACCGCGATGCTCACGCCGAGCAGCGCGAGGAAGGCGGTCCAGCAGAACAGCACCGCCATCGGCATGTTCTCGCCGGTGATGATCAGGTACGCGGCGATGGCCGACACCATCGTGCCGCCCGTGCTGTACCCGGCCGACGAGGCCGTGCTCTGCATGCAGTTGTTCTCGAGCACCGACATGTGCGTGCGGGCGAGGCCCACCTTCACGAAGCTCGACCAGATCGCATAGCTGAGGATGCACGCCGTGATCGCGACGCCCAACCCCCACCCGGTCTTCAAGCCGACGTACAGGTTCGACAGCGACATGACGCCGCCGAGGGCCATGCCCATCAGCACCGCCCGGACGGTCAGCTGCGGGACATGATCGCCCTGGTAGTAGTGCTCGAACCAGACCCGGTCCCGCTCGTCCTCCGGGACGGCGGTCAGGTCGGGGAGCTTGCGCGGGGCATGGGGATCGTCGTCGCGGGCCTGTTCCATCCGCGGCACTCTATCGCAACAGCAACGGCTCCAGCGCGGCGATCACGGCGTCGGCGTGCCCACGGACGTCGACCGGGTCGAACACGCGGGCCACGAGCCCCGCGCGATCCACCACGAACGTCACGCGGCGCGGCGCGCCGTCGAGCCCGGCGGCGCCCCAGCGGCGCGCGAGCGCGCCGTCTTCGTCGACGAGGAGCGGGAACGGCAACGCGAACTTCTGGGCGAACGCGTGGTGGCTGGTGGCGGCGTCGGCGGACGCGCCGAGCACGCGCGCCCACGGGTGGTGCACCAGCGCGTCGCGCAGATCACACGCCTCCCGGGTGCACCCGGGCGTGTCGTCCTTCGGGTAGAAGTACAGAACGAACGGCGCACCTTTCAGCTCGGAGAGGCTCCACGCACGACCCGAGGCGTCAGCGACGTCGAGCGCGGGCGCCGCGGCGCCCACCGCGGGCGGGCTCGGCACGAGGCCCAGCGCGCGGGCGAAGCGATCCGGCGCGGCGCGAAGTCGATCACGAATTCCCATCGTCGTCCCTCGTAGATGCCGCGTGGGCGCGGCGCAGTCGGTCGTTGATCGCGTCGCCGAAGGCGCCGGGCGCGGCGAGCTCCGCGACGATCACGTCCACTCCCCCGGCGTCGGCCTCGTGCAGCGCCGAATAGAGCGCGCGCGCGTAGGCCTCCGCGTCGTCCGCGGCGCGCAGCACACGCACCGTCCGCCCCGCGGCCACCTCTCGGGCGCAGTCCGCGTCGGGGGCGGCGCTCGCCACGAGGCGCGCGCGCGGCGCATAGTGGGCCGGGAGCCCCCCGGGCGCGCGCGTGGCACCGCCGACGGCGACGGGCCCGATGACCGCCTCGACCGCCCCGCGGGACACGGCGCCGGGCCGCAGGAGCGCGGCGCGTGGGCCGGTCAGGTCGACGATCGTGCTCTCGAGGCCCACGGCGCACGCCCCGCCGTCGAGCACCGCGAGATCGGGGAAGTAGCGGAGGACGTGCGCCGCGGTCGTCGGGCTCGTGCGCCCGAACGGGTTCGCGCTCGGCGCGGCGAGGGGCCCGACCGCGCGCAAGAGCGCGTGGACCAGGGGGTGTGCCGGCGCGCGGACGCCGACGCTGTCGCCGCCCCCGGTCACCGCGTCGGGCACCCAGGGGAGCCTCGGCAGGACGAGGGTGAGCGGCCCCGGCCAGAACGCGCGCGCGAGGGCCACGGCGCGATCGTCCGCGACGCCGGCTTCTTCCGGCGCGTCGGCGACGTGCACGATGAGCGGATGGTCCGCGGGGCGGCCCTTCCGCGCGAAGATCTGGTGAACCGCGGCGGGTTCGGCGGCGCGCGCGGCGAGCCCGTAGACCGTCTCCGTCGGGACGCCGACGACGGCGCCCGCCTGAAGGAGCGCGACGGCGCGTTCGAGGGTGACCAGGGGCATGCCCGGCGCTAACGCGACGCGCCGGGTCGGGCGCGGGCCGACCCTCAGCGCTCGTCGTCCTCTTCGTCGTCCATCGTCATGTACTTCGGGAGCTGGCCGGCGCCGTCGTCGCCCGCCGCGCGCACGTCCCAGACCCGCCACCCGTCCGGCGCGTCTTCGCGCTCGACGAACAGCGCCTCGAAGCCCGCGACATCGCCGTTGCCGGGGATCGCCTTCGAGTGCGCGGACGTGATGAGGAAGTCGGCGTCGAGCTCACGGACGATGAACTGCAGGTCGGCCACCGGCGTGCGCGCGAACACCCAGTGCCAACCGATGCCGTCGTGCGCGCGCCCCACGTACTGGGTGTACGGGTCCATCATCATCGCCACGGGCGCCTCGCCTGGGAGCGCGTGGTGCCGGACCCACTCACCGACGACCTCGTTGGCGCGTATCCGAACCTTCGACGCCCGATATCCCCGCATGCCGAAGCCGAGGCTCTGGGCGCTCGCCACCACCGACCAGACGAGGCAGCCCGCGGCCGCCCATCGGGCCCAGCCGCCGCGCCACAGCAGCCACCCGATCGTGGGGCCGATGACCGCGACCGCCGGGATCGCGTGGCGAAGACCGAAGTTCCACTTCGAGAAGAACGGCTTGTTGAGCAGGTGGAGCTGCGCCATCCAACCCAACCCGAGCACCACCACGAACAGGAGGACGGTGTTGTCCGGGTCCTTCACCCAACGCCAGAGGGCGCGCCGCTCCGTCCACGCGACCACGAGCCCCGGGAACACGACGTACTCCGCGCCGTGAAACACGATGTAGTACGCGTACTTCCCCGTCGGCGTGTACGCCTCGCCCACCCCTTCGAGGCGCTTGAGCAACCACGGGCCGAGGCCCTCCCACGGGGCCACCACGGACACCTTGGTCAGGCCGGGCTGGGCCTGCCACGTCTGGAAGCTCAGCACCGTCCCCGGTGTCACCTCGGTGAACGTGTCGAGCCACGCGAGCCACGGGGAGAGTGCGACGAGGACGCCGATGACCACCACGGGCGCGTGTGCGAGCGCGCGCGCACGATCTGGCCCGACCACGACGCGCCCGCCGAGCACGGTCAACATCGCCACCGTCACGAGGACGAGCTGCGACCGGGAGAGGATCATCAGCCCGCACCACAAACCGAGCTCGAACGCCACGGTCAGCGCCGGGCGGCGCGTGTATGCGACGAGGCGCCACAAGAACAGCACGAGCAGCAGGAACCCGAGCGGCTCGGTGTAGGGCCGGGTGGCGTGCCGCCAGTTCGTGGGGTTCATCCCGAAGGTCAGGAGGAACAACACGCCCCCGTCGATCGACGGGTGCCCGAGCGGAAAGGGCGCGAGCTTCCGGAAGAGGCGCTCCCCGAGGAACAACGTCGCGATCCACAAGAGGCTGGGCAACCACACGGCGGCGACGTCGATCGGCACGAGGCGCGCGCTGTAGCCGAGCAGGAGGGGCCACAGCGGATAAATCGGCGTAGGATGCGGAAAATGAGGCATCGCCGCGTTGAACAGCGACACGTCGGTCATCAGCCCGTGACCATCGCGCACGTGGCCCGCCACGTCCATGTAGTAGGCGCCGTCGATGCCCACCTTCGAAGACAGGGCCGCGACCCAGCACTTCGACACGACGAGGAGGACGAGCAGCGCCGCGCGGAGGCGACTCGAGGTGAGCCAGGACACGCGCGGGGCTATCGTAACTGAAAGCGCGCGACCACCCGAGTCATGCGGCTCGGCCGCGATACGTGCGCGCAACCCCCTTCCGGAGCCCCGTATGAGCCTCGTCGGTCAGTCCGCGCCCCTCTTCACCCTCGTCGACACCGGCCGCAAGCCCATCTCCCTGGAGAGCTATCGTGGCAAGAAGGTGCTCCTCGCCTTCTTCCCGGCCGCCTTCACGGGCGTGTGCGAGCGCGAGCTCTGCGCCATCCGCGACGCGTTCGTCAACCTCGCGCGCTACAACGCCGAGGTGCTCGGCATCTCGGTCGACTCGCCGTTCGCCAATGCCGCCTTCGCGACCAAGAACGAGCTGAACTACCCGCTCCTGTCCGACTACTCCCGCTACGCCGTCACCCACTACGGCGTCGCGCACGAGGACTTCGCGGGCCTGCCGTCGTACACCGCGGCGAAGCGCTCGATCTTCCTGATCAACGAGGAGGGTGTGGTCACCTACGAATGGGTCGCGCCGAACCCCGGCGTCGAGCCCGACTACGACGCGGTCGCGGCCGCCGTCGCCGGCGTCTCCGTCGGGTAAGGCACCCGCGGGGGGCCTACCCCGGCACGAGGAGGTGGATCGCGTGCCGCACCACCTCGATGTCCCAGCGGGTCGCCCCCGCCCACTGCTCCCCGTCCAGCTGCGTCTCGACGGGGTCAGCCCCCGCTCGCTCCAGGAGGCGCACCTCGAACCGGCGGGCGCGCACGATGGGCGACATCTCCGGCAACGTGTCGTCGACGGGCGGAAGCCCGTCGATGCTCACGGCGCAGCGCGCGATCCACTCCTGTTGCCCGCGAAACGGCACGAGCTCCATCTCGCCGTCTTCGTGGGAGCTGGTCGGGTCGAACACCCAGGCGCTGGCGTAGTAGCGGGTGTTGTTCACGATGAGGTCCGTGACGTGCTCGAGGAACACCGTCCCGTGCTCGGTGGTGACCTCCGCCTCGAACTGCTGGTCGCCCACCCAACTCTCCAGGAAGGCGCGGGCGACGGCCCCCACGAACACGACCCGGTCACGGTACAGCTCCCGTAGGATCGGCACGCCGGCGACGAGGCGCCGGTCCTCGTTGCGCATTCGGAGGATGCGGGCGGAGATCCCCCACCCCATCGAGTCGAAGAACCAATCGGACGCCACGTGGCGGTCGAGGACGTCGAACGCGGCGACGTGCCCGGCGTCGAAGGGCGCCGGGGTCCCCTCCTTGAGGGTCATGACGTTGCGCTCGAGGTCCGCCGGGTCGGCGCTGAGCCCGACGCTGCGGCCGTTGTTGTTGGCGGTGCCGGTCGGGAGGAGCCCCATCGGGATCTGCGTGCCGCTGAGCATGAGCCCCTTCGCGACATCCGCGAAGGTGCCGTCGCCGCCCATCGCCACCACCGCCTCGTAGCCGCCGCCGCGGAGGCGCTCGGCGACGTCGAGCACGGTGAGGCCATCCGGCCGGGTGGGGAGCAGCGCGTTCGCGATGCCGTGCCGCTCCATGAGGGCGCGCGCGAGGGCGATGCGCTCGGCGTTGCGGCCGGACTGGGAGCTGGGGTTTCCGACGAGCAGGAGCATGAAGGGAAGCTAAGCGCCGTGCCACGCTCGGCGCGGCGCTTGTCGGGGTCGGGAGGGTGACCACACAACGTCGCGTGATCCACCCGCGGCGAATCCTCCGTTCCGAAGACGTAATTCCGGCGCTGCTCGGCGCCTTCGGGGCGATGGTGCCGCTCGCCGCGCTTCGAACCTGGGTGGCGCTCGCGCGGGTCCCTAGCGCCACGTGGGCCGAGCTGCTGCGCGTGAATCTGGGTGACGTCGTGCTTTGGACGTCGATGTTCGTCATCGGCACCGCCGTCCTGCGCGTGTCGGCCGGACGCGCGCGCGCCGTGGTCCGGCTCGCGTACCACGGTCTCTGCGCCGCGCTGCTCCTGCTCGGGGTCGCCGACCTCGTGTTCACCCACGTCACCGGCAGCCGCGCCGACACGGCCCTGATCGTGTTCGCCGCGCGCTCCGCTCCGGAGGTGTACCCGGTGTTCGCGAGCGAAGTGCGCGTATGGCACCTGCTTGGGCTGGTCACGGCGTTCCTCCTCGCGATGTCCCCGGCCATCGTCACGCCGCCGAAGCGGCTCGCCCGCGCCCTCACGCGGGTCGCGCCGCTCGTCGCGGCGCCCGGGCTCGCGCTCCTCGCGTTCGGCCGACCGGAGCCCGCGCGTGCCCTCGCGCCGCTCTCGCCCAGCTTCCCAGAGCACCTCGCGCTCGACGCCGTGGCCCGCTTCGAGGACCGGTCGATCCCCCGACGTCCGGGACCGGCGCGCGAAGTCCGCCGCACGGGCCCGGATCGCCCTCCGAACGTGGTCATCGTCCTCCTCGAGTCCGTCGGCGCCCGGGCGACGAGCCTCGACGACCCGGCGCTGGGAACGACGCCGAACCTCGCTCGGTTCGCCGCCGAGGGGCTCCGCGCGTCGAACTGGACGACCGTCGTCCCCCACACGAGCAAGAGCATCGTCGCGACGATGTGCGGCACCTGGCCCTACCTGCGCGCCGAAGTGCGCGAGGCGGGTCCCCGCGGACTGCCCGTTCGCTGCCTGCCGGATCTGCTGTCCGACATCGGCTATCGAACCGCGTTCTTCCAGACCGCGTCCGAGGAGTTCGAGCGTCGGCGCGAGCTCGTGGGGGCGCTCGGCTTCGATCGGCTCTACGCGCGCCACGCCCTCGCCCGGCCGCCCTTCGAGGCGGTGAACTACTTCGGCATCGAGGACCGCGCGATGATCGCGCCGGGCGTCGCATGGAGCACAGCCGACCTGGAACGCCCGTTCTTTGCGGTGTACCTCACGATGGCGACCCACCACGACTACCGCACGCCGTCCACCTGGCCGACGCCGGACCTGCCCGGCGTGAGCCGCGAACGCGCGCGATACGTGCACGCCCTGCGCTACGTCGACGCCTTCCTGGGGGAGCTGGTCGACGCCTACGCGCGGGCAGGGGCGCTCGACCACACGGTGTTCGTGTTCCTCGGCGACCACGGCGAGGCGTTCGGTGAGCACGGCCGCCGCCATCACGACATGGTGATCTGGGACGAGGTGGTGCGCGTGCCGATGGTGATCTGGGGCCGGCCCCTCGAACGCCGCGGGGTGGCGACGGGACCGCGGCAGCACATCGACCTGCTGCCCACGGTGCTGTCGATCGCGGGCGCGGAGCTCGCGCGCGGCGGCACCGAGGGGACCTCGATCTTCGCCGACGTGCCCGCGGATCGGGAGCTCTTCCACTCGTGCTGGCGGCCGTTCCGGTGCCTCGCGCTCCGGCGCGGAGACGAGAAGATCGTCGACCACTTCCGCGACCGCCCACCCGAGCGCTTCGACCTGGCCCTCGACCCCGAGGAGACCCGCGAGCGCCCGGACGCCGCGCGGGTCGAGGCCGCGCGACGCGCCATGGCGGTCTGGAGGGCGCGGGTCAACGGAGGGTACGAAGCGCACTTCGCGGCACCGCACCCGCGGGCGCACGGCGTACCTCTGGCCGATTGGGGCCCTGTGCGTCTCCTCGGCTGCGTCGTCGCCCCCACGGAGCTGAGCCCCGGTGAGCCGACGTGGATCACCTGCCGCACCTCCGGCGCCGCCGCCTGGCGTGCGACGTTGCGCGTAGACGGGCGCGTGGTCGACCTCCGCGCACAGGTCGAAGGCAGCCGGGATCGTGTCGTGCGCTTCGCGCTCCCGACGGACCCCGCCACCGCCCTCGGCGACCACGCCGTGGAGCTCGGATGGACCCGTTGGTCCGGTTTCCACGCGCCTCGGCTGGACGCGGCCGGGGCCTTCGCGCGGGTCGGCTCGATCCGCGTCGTGCCGCTGCCCGGAGCCGCTCAGCCGCCCAGGTAGGCCGCGCGGATCGTGTCGTCGTCGAGGAGCTCCCGCGCAGGGCCGCTGCGCTGGACGATGCCGGTCTCGAGGACGTAGGCGAGCGACGCCACGCGCAGCGCGAGGTGGGCGTTCTGCTCGACGAGGAGGATGGTCACCCCCTCGGCGTTGATCGCCTTGATCGTCTCGAAGATCCCCGCGACGATGACCGGCGCGAGCCCGAGGGAGGGCTCGTCGAGCAGGAGCACCTTCGGCTTCGCCATCATCGCGCGGCCGATGGCGAGCATCTGTTGCTCGCCCCCCGAGAGCGTGCCGGCGCGCTGCTGAAGCCGCTCGCGCAATCGAGGAAAGATGACGAGGATCCGCTCGAGGTCCACCGCGACCGCGCGCGCGTCGGCGCGCGTGAACGCGCCGAGCTGGAGGTTCTCGAGCACCGTCATCTGCGGGAACACCTGGCGGCCCTCGGGGCTCTGGGCGACGCCGAGGCGCACGATGTCGTGTGGCTCGCGCCCGCACAGCTCGACGTCGCCGAGGCGGATGCGCCCGGCCGCGGGCCGGACGAGGCCGGAGACCGACCGCAGCAACGTGGTCTTTCCCGCGCCGTTCGCGCCGAGCAGCGTCGTGATCCGGCCCGCGGGCACGTCGATGTCCACGCCCTGCAGGGCGCGGATCGGGCCGTAGTTGACCGTGAGGCCGCGGATCTCGAGGGCGTTCACGAGGCGTGCTCCGTCGCGACGTCCGCGCCGAGGTACGCCTCGATCACCTTGGGATCGCGCTTGATCTCGTCGGGCGTGCCCTCGGCGATGCGCGCGCCGTGATCGATCACGGTGATGCGCTCGCAGATGCCCATGACCACTGGCATGTGGTGCTCGATGAGCAGGACGGTGACCCCGAACGTGTCGCGCGTCCACCGGATGAGGTGCATCAGGTCGTGCGCCTCCGACGGGTTCATGCCGGCCGCGGGCTCGTCGAGGAGCAGCACCTTCGGGCGCGTCGCGAGCGCGCGCGCGATCTCCAGTCGGCGACGCAGCCCGTACGGCAAGGCTTCGGCGGGGTGATCCGCGAGCGGCAACAACCCGAACGCGTCGAGGAGGCGGCGCGCCTCTTCGTCCGCCGCCCGCTCGTCGCGCGCGTGGCGCCCCATCCGGAGCACGCTCTCGAACACGCTCACGGCGAGGTGCCGGTGCACGGCGACCTTCACGTTCTCGAGCACGCTCAACCCGCCGAACAACCGGATGTTCTGGAAGGTCCGCGCGATCCCCGCGCGCGCCACGCCCACCGGAGTGACCCCCACGATCGAGCGACCGTCGAGCAGGATGTCCCCCTCGGTCGGCCGGTAGATGCCGGTGATCAGGTTGAACACCGTCGTCTTGCCGGCCCCGTTCGGGCCGATGAGCCCGTGCAGCGCGCCGGAGCGCACGGTGACGTCGAGGTCCTGCACCGCGCGGAGCCCCCCGAAGCGGATGCCGGCCTTGGCGAGGCGCAGCTCCATCACGCCGCCTTGGGCGGCGCGCGCCGGAAGAGGTCGCTCAGCTCGCGGCCGCCGAGCAGGCCCGAGGGCCGGAGGATCATCATCGAGATGAGGAGGGACGAGTACAACACGAGGCGGTACTTGCCGAAGTCGATGCCGGAGCCACCCGACTCCGTCGCCATGCGGAGGACCTCCGGGAGCGCCGTGAGCACCCCCGCCGCCACGATGGGCCCGCTCAAGGAGCCGGTGCCGCCGAGCACGACCATCGCCACCATCTCGATGCTGCGGTCGATCGCGAAGTAGTTCGGGGACAACGAGGCGTTCAGGAACGCCATCAGGCCGCCGGCCACGCCCGCCCACAGGGCGCCGACCACGAAGGCGGTCGCCTTGACGCGGGTCGTGTCGAGGCCGAGCGAACGCAGCGCGATCTCGTTGTCGCGCGCGGCGATGAACAAGCGCCCGTGTGTGCTCCACACGAGGTTGCGCGTGGCCGCGGTCGCGACGACGAGGGCCGTGCCCGCCCACCCGAAGTGGGTCCACTGCGGGAGACCGATGATGCCGGTGGCGCCGCCGAGCGCATCGACGTTGTTGATGACGTTGAGGATGATGCCGTTGAAGCCCAAGGTGACGATCGCGAGGTAGTCGCCGCTGAGCCGCAGCGTCGGGATGCCGACCGCGAGGCCCGCGAGCGCCGCCGTGGCGCCGCCCGCCACGATCGCGAGCCCCGGGTCGACCCCGACGTCGTGGTTCAAGTAGGCCGCGGTGTAGCCGCCGACCGCCATGAACCCGGCGTGACCGAGGCTGAATTGCCCGGTGAACCCCAACACCACCGCGAGCCCGACCGTCGCGGTCATCCAGATCAGGCTGAGGACGGCGAGGCTCGTGTGGTACGGGTTGATCCACGGCACCGCGAAGATCTGGAACGCCCACACGGCGGCCAGCGCCGCGGCGAACGTCGACCAGCCGACCAGGGTCTGCACTCAGACCTTCTCGACCGTGACGCGGCCCATGAGCCCCGCCGGCCGCACGAGCAGCACCACGATCAGGATGCCGAACGCGATGGCGTCCCGGTAGGACGACGCGATGTAGCCGGACACGAGCATCTCGCAGATGCCCAGGAGCAGGCCGCCGAGCACCGCGCCGGGGATGCTCCCGATGCCGCCGAGCACCGCGGCCACGAACGCCTTCAGCCCGCCGGTGGCGCCCATCTGCGGGGTGATCACGGTCTTGTCCATCGCGACGAGCAGAGCCGCCGCCGCGGCGAGCACCGACCCGAGCGCGAAGGTGAAGCTGATGACGCGATCGACCGGGATCCCCATCAACGCCGCGGTCTCGCGGGAGTGGCTCACGGCGCGCATGGCGCGGCCCATCTGGGTGCGCTCGACGATGTGGTGCAGGGCGAACATCAGCACCGCGGTCGTCCCGAGCACCACGAGGTCGTGGCTGCGGATGATCACGCCGCCGACGGTCCATTGCGCGTGCGGCAACAGCGCGGGGAAGCTGTCGATCGAGCCGAACGCGAGCAACCCCAGGTTCTGCAGCAGCAACGACACGCCGATCGCGGTGATCAGCATGTTCAAACGCGTGCTCTTGCGCATCGGCCGGTACGCGACGCGCTCGATCGCCACGCCGAGCGCCGCGCACACCGTCGCGGTGCCGACGCCGACCAGGAGCGCCCCGACGATGCTCGGCTCGTCCACCACGCCGAGCGCCTTCGCAAGGTACAACCCCGTGAAGGCACCGATCATGTAGACCTCGCCGTGAGCGAAGTTGATGAGCTGCAAGGTGCCGTACACCATCGTGTACCCGAGCGCGATCAAGGCGTAGATCGCGCCTTGCGAGAGCCCGTTGACGAGCTGCTGGAGGAGGACGGTCACGGAGCGATGGACTCCACGAACTTCGTGCCGTCCGCCGTCACCTCGACCACCACCGCGGGCTTCGAGGCGTTGCGATCCGCGTCGATGGTGATCATGCCGGTGACCCCGGGGAAGTTCGTGGTCTTGGCGAGCTGGTCGCGCAGCGCGGCGCGCGCCGCCTTGCGCTTCTCTTCGGTGGCCGGCACCGCGGAGCGATCCGACAAGCCCGCGAGGATCTGCGGGTCCTTCGCCGACTCTTCCATCGCCGCGTACAGCACGCGGGCGGCGTCGTAGCCCAGCGCCGCGAGCCCGTCCGGCTTGGCCCCGTACTTGGCCTCGTAGGTCTTGATGAACGACTGCACGATGGGGTTCGGGTCGTCCACGGAGTAGTGGTTCGTGAAGTAGCTCCCCACGATCTTGCCTTCGCTGCTCTTCACGAGCTCCGCGCTGTCCCAGCCGTCCCCGCCGAGGAGGATCCCGGTGTAGCCGAGGTCCCGCGCCTGCTTCGCGATGAGCCCGGCGTTCGTGTAGTAGCCGGGCACGAAGATCGCGTCCGGCGCGACCGCAACGATGTTGGTGAGCTGCGCCTTGAAGTCGTTGTCGTCCTTGTTGTACGACTCTTCGGCCACCACCGCGCCGCCGAGCTGCGTGAAGGTCTCGCTGAAGTACTTCGACAGGCCCTTGCTGTAGTCGCTGGCCACGTCGCGCATGATGGCGACCTTGCGCACGTTCTTGGTGTTGTACGCGAACTTCGCGGCGGCCGTGCCCTGGAAGGGGTCGATGAAGCAGACGCGGAAGATGTAGTCGCCCGTCTCGGTGACCTTGGGGTTCGTGGACGAGGGGCTGATCATCGGCACGCCAGCGTTCTGGGCGAGAGGCGCGGCGGTGAGCGAAAGGGTGCTGGCGACCTCGCCGAGCAGCGCCACGGGGCGGTCGCTCGAGAGGAGCTTGTTGACGACCAGCGCCGTGACGTCGGGCTTGCCCTGGTCGTCCTGCACGGTCACGCGCACCGGCACGCCGCCGATGCCGCCCTTGGCGTTGACCTCCTCCGTGGCGAGGTCGACGCCGTTCCGGGTCGAGATGCCGAAGGTGGCTTCGGGGCCGGTGAGGGAGCCGTACTCGCCGACGACGATCTCCTTCTTCACCTCTGCGCCGCCGCAGCCCACGAGGAGCGACGCGGCCGCGAGGGCGGTGGTGAGGAGCACGGTGGCGACACGCACGAGGGACCTCCGAGGGGACGCTGGATTGTAGCGATCGAGGCGCGTGCGTCAACCGCGTGACGGGGCGCGGCGGGCGTCGAGGCGGGCCGCGGTACGTTGACCCCATGAAGTCGGTCACGCTCCGGATCAACGGCATGCACTGCGCCGCCTGCGTGACCCGGCTGGAGCGCGTGCTCCGCAGGGTGCCCGGCGTGGAGGAGGCCCACGTCGACTTCGCCACGAACGAGGCGACGATCCAGGCGCCGGCGCAGGTCACTCCGGAGCAGCTGGTCGCGGCGGTGGAGCGCGCCGGCTACGGCGCGCGCGTGCCCCGCGCGGCGGCGCTCGCCGAGGCCGACGCGGAGGAAGCCGCCGCGCAGCGCGGGCGTTGGCGGGACGCGGCCCTCGCGCTGAGCGTGGCCGTGCCCGCGGTCGCGATGATGATCCCCGGCCTCGTGCCCCACGGGTGGATGTGGGGGTTCGAAGCGGGGCTCGTCGTCGCGAGCGTCCCGGTCATGGCGTGGAGCGGCCGAGGCTTCTACCGCCGCGCCGCGATCCGCCTCCCTCGCGGGGAGTTCGACATGGACACCCTCGTCGCGCTCGGCACCGGAGCCGCGTTCACGCACGCCGTGCTCGCCCTCGCCGGGGCGGAGTGGCTCGCGCGCGGGGACCACGGCACCTACATCGACGCGGTGCCCGTCGTCATCGGCATGGTGCTCCTCGGCCAGGCCATCGAGGGCCGCGCCCGGAGGGCCACCGGCCAGGCGCTCCGCGCGCTCCTGGATCTCGCGCCGTCGGAGGCCATCCGGCTCGACGCCGACGGCGAACGCGTCGTGCGTGTCGCCGAGCTTCGCCCGGGCGATCGCGTCGTCGTCAAGCCCGGCGCGCGTGTGCCCGTCGACGGAACGGTCACCCGCGGGGTGTCGGCGGTCGACCGCTCGATGATGACCGGCGAGCCGATCCCCGTCACGGTCCACCCCGGCGACAGCGTGACCGGCGGCACGGTCAACGGGGCCGGGCTGCTCGAGGTCCGCGTCGTCGCGGTGGGCGACGACGCCGTCCTCGCGCGGATCGTCGGGCTCGTCGAGCGCGCGCGCATGTCGCGCCCCCCGGTGGCCGACCTCGTCGACCGGATCGCGGCGGTGTTCGTGCCGGTCGTGCTCGGGGTCGCGGCCGTGGCCGGCCTCGGGTGGACGCTGCTCGGGGCTCCTGCGGAGGGCGCCCGCGCCGTCCTGGCGACCCTCGTCGTCGCGTGCCCGTGCGCCATGGGTCTCGCGACGCCGATCTCCCTCGTGCTCGGCCTCGGCAACGCGGCCCGGGCGGGGGTCCTGCTCCGCCACGGGCGCGCGCTCCAAGCGCTCGCCGAGGTCGACACGGTCGTGTTCGACAAGACCGGCACCTTGACCGTCGGGCGCCCCGTCGTGCGCTCGATCGAGGTCGAAGGCGTGTACTCCGAGGCGGAGGTCCTCCGGCTCGCCGCCGCCGCCGACCGGGCGTCCAATCACCCCCTCGCCGAGGCGCTCGTCCGCGCCGCCGCCGCGGACGCGTTGCCGGAGGCCACGGAGCTGACCGTCGTCCCCGGCGCGGGGGTGAGCGCCGTCGTCGACGGGCACCGGGTGCGCGTCGGGAGCCCACGGTGGCTCGGAGGGGCGGCCGATGCGCCGGGGACGCCGATCGTCGTGGAGATCGACGGCGCGCGGGCTGGCGTCCTCCGGGTCGACGACCCGGCGCGGCCGGGGGCCCGGAGCGCGGTGCAGGCCCTCCGTGCGCGGGGCCTCGAGGTGCACCTGCTCACGGGGGACGCCGAAGGGCCCGCGCGGCGCATCGCCGAAGAGCTCGGCGTCGCGCACTGGAGGGCCGGGGTCCTCCCCGAGGGGAAAATCGAGATGATCCGCGCGCTGGCGGCCCGCGGGCGGCGCGTCGCGATGGTCGGCGACGGGGTCAACGACGCGCCCGCGCTCGCCGCGGCCCACGTCGGCATCGCGATGGGGACCGGCACGGACGTGGCGATGGAGGCGGCCGACGTCACGCTCCACCGAGCGGACCCGGCGGCCGTCGTGGACGCCGTCGACATCGCGCGGGCGACCCTCCGAAACGTCCGACAGAACCTGTTCCTCGCGTTCGCCTACAACATCTGCGCGATCCCGATCGCGGCGCTCGGCCTCCTCAGCCCGGCGATCGCCGGGGCCGCGATGGCGCTCAGCAGCGTCACCGTCGTGTGGAACGCCCGCCGCCTCGCCGTCCGTTCGTCGTCGGCGCGCGCGCACCTTGACGTCTCGCGGGGCTCTCGATAGCAGCCGGCCGCTTCGGCTTCGTAGCTCAGTGGTTAGAGCACGCGGTTCATACCCGCGGTGTCGTCAGTTCAACTCTGACCGAAGCCACCACTCTCGCGGGCCGAGGGAGGGGCACGTCGCCCCTCCCTCCCCGTCGACGGCTCGGCACCCCCCGCCGGCGGTCAGAGCGCGCCGGCGGTCAGAGCGCGACGGCCACCAGGCCGCCGGCCACCGCGGCCCCGCCCGACACCACCGCGGTGCCAAGGCCCCACCACGCCGCCGCCGCCGTCGTCTTGCGCGCCTCCTCGGCCGCCGCCCATGCGTCGCGGCGCGCGGCCTCGACACGGTGCGCCACTTCGTCCCGCGCCCGCGTCGCCCCGGAGACCACGGTGTCACGCGCGCCCTCGAGCTGCGCGACGAGCTGCGCCACGCGGGCCTCGTCCCAGCCGGTCCGAGACGCCACGAGCGCGCGCAGATCGAGCCCGCGCAGGCGGCGGATCAGCACGTCGGCGCTCGCCTTCGGGTCGTCGAACAGGTGCAGGAGGGTGTCCGCGTCCGACGCCTGCCCCGCCCCGAGCGTGTCGAGCCAGCTCTGCACGCGGGCCGCGATGGCGTCCCGCGACACCGGCCGGCTGACCACCCGACCAAACACGCCCGCGGCCCGAATCGCGTCTTCCACCCACTCGGTCACCTCCTGCGCCCGCTCGGGCGTGAGGCCGCCGGCGTACTCGAGCGCGCTGCGGATGGCGTCGCGGTCGAGCTCCCCGAGGCGCGCGCGGAGCGCGTCGCTCGCCGCGGCGGGCTCGGACAGCAGCCGCACCAGGTCGCCGCGCACCGCGTCCGGGTCCAACGCCTGCTTTCCCGTGGACCGCAGCCAGGCGTCAACCTGCTCGTTCGCCACGCGCGCGTCACGACGCAGACCCTCCAGGGTGTCGACGACGCCGCCCGCGACGGCGCGCGCCTGGTCCACCGTGAAGCCCGGGCGCTGCTGAAGGCGCGTGACGATCGTCTCGCGGTCGAGCAGCGGCCCCTCCGCCATGGTGACCGACCGAAGCTCGACATCCTGGAGGAACGTCATGATCTCCTGCCGCACCGTCGCGGCGTCGAGCCGCGTCGCGTCCGCCTGATCGAGGTAGCGCTCGACGTCGCGTCGCAGCCGCACGAGCCCGCGGTCGTGCTGAAGCTCGCGGCTCACCGCGCGGGTCACCCGACGGGCGGTGTCCACGACCCGATCCTCCGGCGACGTGGCGAACACCGACGTCGCGGAGCGCCAGCCGGCCCGCAGCCCATCGCGGATCGTCCGGAACAGCGCCCCGACGAGCGAGCTCACCGCGGCGGCCTCGACCGTCATGGTGACCAGGTAGAACAAGCCCCAGATCACGAGCGCGAGCACGACCGCGACGACCGACTGGGCGGTGAAGCTCAGCTCGACCGCGAGCCAGCTCGCGAAGAACAGCGCCACGCTGGCGGTGACGAGCGCCCAGAGCCCGATCGCCGCCGTGAAGGCGCGCGCGCGCGCCCCGAGGCCGCGGGGCCCGTCCGCGCGCGCGGCGCGCGGCGCGTGCGGTGCCCGGAGGTCGCCCACGGCGCTCACGCCCGCGGCGAGGGAGAGGTTCGTGAGCACGAGCTGAAAGCCGAGCGCCAGGATGAGCCCGGCGAACATGGCGACGAAGAACGTTGAGCCGGTGATCGGCGTCATCCCAGGGTCCTCCTGTTTCCCCAGGATGCTGCGTCCGGAACGCCCGCCGGGCACGCCACGGGCGAGGTGGCGCTCCTGCGGCCGACGGACTACCGACAGACCATGTCCGACCTCGACCCGCGCGACTTCCGTGCCGCCCTGGGCCGCTTCGCCAGCGGCGTCACCGTCGTCTCCACGCTCGACGACGGGCGGCCCTTCGGCATGACCGTCAGCGCCTTCTCGTCGGTGTCCCTCGAGCCGCCGCTCGTGCTCGTGTGCATCGCGCACAAGGCCGCCAACCACGACCGCATCGCGCGGGTGGGACGGTACGGCGTCACCTTGCTCGCCGCGGACCAACAGGTGCTCTCCAATCACTTCGCCGGCCGCCCCGACACCTCCCTCGACGTGCGCTGGGAGGTCGACGGGTGGGGCGCGCCGCGCCTCCTCGGCGGGCTCGCCTTCCTCGATTGTGCGGTCCACGAGGCCGTGCGCGCGGGCGACCACACGATCTACGTGGGTCGCGTCGAGGGCGTCGCCGTGGCCGACGGCGCTCCGCTCGTGTACTGGCGCGGCGGATACCGCGCGCTGGCCGACGCCACCTGAATGCTGCGCGTCACGCCGCTGCCGGGCTTGCCCGACGTGCGGATGCTCCGCCCGACGGTGCACCACGACGTGCGTGGATGGCTCTTCGAGCCGTACAACGCCGATGATTTCGCGGAGCACGGCATCCGCGAAGCGTGGTGTCAGGACGCCCACAGCCGATCCGCGCCGGGGACGATTCGCGGACTTCACTACCAACTGAACCCGCCGCAATCGAAGCTGGTGCGCGCGGTCACAGGGCGCATCTGGGACGTGGTCGTAGACGTGCGGCGGTCGTCGCCCACACTCGGCCGGTGGGCGTCCGTGGTCATCGACGCGGCCACGCACGACGTGCTGTACGTTCCGGCCGGCTACGCCCATGGCTTCCTCGTCCTCGGCGAGGCCCCGGCCGAGGTGCACTACAAGCTGGCGGGACGACGCGACCCGGCGAGCGAGCGGGCGATCCGTTGGGATGACCCGGACGTCCAGGTGGTCTGGCCGCGGGAGCGGCCCCAGGTCCTCTCCGCGCGCGACCACGCGGCCCCGCGCCTGATCGACGCCGACACGCTGCCCTGACCGGCGGCCGTCACGCCTCGTCGAGCGTGGCCCGCAGGAACCAGCCGTGCTTCTCGAACTCCGTGATGACCCCGGTGAGGAGGTCGACGGTGTCGGTGTCCCCGCACTCGTTCGCCGTGTTCCGGGACTCGTGGAGGCGAGCGACGAAGGTGCCGAAGCGCGCGACGAGCGCGCGGGCGTGGTCGAGGTCGCGACGGGTGGCCGCGTCGTAGTCCGGGATGCCCGAGCTGGCCGCCACGTAGCGCGCCGTGCCGTTGACGGTCGCCCCGAGCGTGACCGCGCGCTCGGCGATGAGATCGATCTGGGCGGCGAGGCCGACCGCGAACGTCTCGAACAAGGGGTGGTACGCGGCGAAGTGTGGCCCGCGCACGTTCCAGTGGGCCACCTTGATCTGCGAGTGCAGGTCGATCGCGTCGGCGAGGCGGGCCTGGAGCGAGGCGGCGACGCTCGCGCGCGCGGGCTGGGGGAGCGGAACGGGGCTTTCGTACACGCGTGTCTCCGAAGGAAGCGCTGAGATGAGCACGAGAGGCGGAACGCCCACCCGGTTGCGCGAAGTCGCGGGCTGTCATCGTCAGTCAGCGCCCCCCTGCTTCGCTCCGATGGGCCTGTCCGGGCGATTGACCCGCGGTTGGCTCGAACTAGGTTCCAGTGCGAGGGTTGGGGTGGCACGTCGCGGCGCACGACACCGTGGGTGGCCCGAAGACCCTCGTGGAGGAGATGCACATGGCCGACATCAAGCGCGACAAGCAGCCGCAGACCCAGCACCAGGGAGAGATGTCCGTGCGCGAAGCCGGTCGCATGGGCGGCGAGAAGCGCAAGGAGGAGCTCGGCTCCGAAGGGTACGCCGAGCTCGGGAGGAAGGGCGGGGAGACCGTGGCGCGCGAGCGCGGGTCCGAGTTCTTCTCCGAGATCGGCAAGAAGGGGGGCGAGGCCCGCAAGGAGCAGCTCGGCCCGGAGGGCTACGCCGAGATCGGGCGGATGGGCGGGGAAGCTCGAAAAGAGCAGCTTGGCCCCCATGGATACTCGGAGCTGGGCCACAAGGGCGGCCAGCGCGTCCGTGAGCTGATCGAACAGGGCAAGCAGGCGGAGGGGGCCGCGGCCGCGACGCCACGAGCGCGGGCCCCGAACAAGGACGAGTGATCGCGCACCGTGAACGAGCCGACCAACCGGTGACAGAGGGAGACGAACAAATGGCGAAAGGAAACAAGCGAGACGACCGCAACCGCGCGAGCGAGGAGGAGCGCCCCGCCGCGAGCGCGCCGCAGGACACGCCCGACACGCCGGACACCGACCCCGCCGACCGGGGGAGCATGAGCGTCCGGGAAGCGGGCCGCATGGGAGGAGAGGCCCGCAAGGAGCAGCTCGGCCCGGAGGGCTACTCGGAGCTGGGACACAAGGGCGGGCAGCGCGTCCGCGAGCTGATCGAGGCCGGGAAGCGCAACGAGGGCTCCGACGAGGAGTGACCCCGCTCCGGGCCGACCGGCGTGACGAGCGCCCGCGACGCCGTCGCGGGCGCGGGCCCCGACCCGACTCAAATCTAACTTGAACGCCGCTCATCGGGGGTTACCCCTCCGTGGGCGGACGAGGTGGGTATGGTGGCGACCGAGAGCGCGCGCGACGAGCCGGGGGCCGCTCCGCGGCGGGCCGTGGAGCGCAGCCTGGCGCTCGCCCACGGGGAGCCGGTGGTGGCTTGTTTCGGCCCGGCCGAGGTGGTGCGGGCCGGCGCCGGCCTCGGTCCGGCGCTCGTGTTCGCCGACGCGGTCATGCGGGCCAGCGGCCGCGCGACGCTCGCCCTCGTCGACGCGGACCCGGCGCGCCTCGCCGCCCGGGTGGCCCGCGCGGCCCGCCTGCGACCGGACCTGCGGGTGCGCGGGCTGCGACAGCTCGCGCCGCTCGGCGACCGGCCCCGGCTGCTGTGCCTGCCCCCGCTCCACCTCGCCGATGGCGAGCTGGCCCTCGAGGTGGCGGCCGCGGCCATGCACGCCAGGGACGCCGCGGTGATGGCGGTCCGCGGCGTCGGCGCGCGCGCCCGGGCCGGCGCGAGGACGCGGGCGCGCGCGGCGGGGCTGCACCTTCGGGCGTGGCTCCCCGGCGACCGCGCCTCGTTCGCGGTGCTCACGCGCTGAGCGGTACGGACCAGGACGCCCGGCCCGACCCCGGCCACACGGCAGAGCACGAGGCCGTCAATACGTTTCACTCGGTTGCGCTGCCGGTGGGGCCACATAAGTGCGGTGGGAGGAGCGCGGCACACCTTCCGCGCCCGTCCAGGACGAGGCCGCGCCCATGCTGAAGACAAAATCCTGGTTCATCCGTCAGACCCCCCTGTTCGCGGACCTCCCCGAGCGCGAGCTGGAGCTGCTGGATCAAGTCAGCGAGAACGTCGAGCTCCGCCGTCGCCACAATGTGTGGGAGCCCGGGTGGCCGTCGCAGGTTCTGTACCTGGTGCGCGGCGGCATCGTGAAGGTGTCCAAGATCACCGACGAGGGGCGCGAGCTGACGCTGCACTTCTTCACGAGGGACCAGCTCTTTGGCGAGTTCTCGCTCGTCTCGGACACGCCGCACGACTCGATCGCGGAGGCCTACGAGGACACGCTGCTGCTTCGTATTCCCCGTGACGACTTCCAGAAGATCATGATGCGCAACGCGATGCTCGCGATGCGGGTGCTGAAGCTCATGGGCGAGCGCCGGCAGCGGCTCGAGCAGCGCGTCGAGAACCTGCTGTTCCGCAGCGCGCACTCGCGCCTCGCCAGCTTGTTCCTCGAGCTCTCCGTCTCGTTCGGCGTGCGCGACTCGCGCGGCGTCATCGTGAACCTGAAGCTCACCCACAAAGAGATCGCGAGCCTCATCGGCGCCACGCGCGAGACGGTCAGCTTCGCCATCCTCGACTTGCGGCGCGACCAGCTCATCCAGACCGAAGGCAAGCGCATCATCCTCGTCGACGAGGCCGGGCTGCGGAAGCTGCGCGACTCGTGAGCTCGTCGTCCGTGGGCCCCTCCCACGCCGCCGCGCTCGTCGCCGTCGCCCTCCTGGTCACCGCCTGTCTGCCCCGGTCGTCGTACACACGGCGCGACGAGCTGCCGAGCGAGCGGTACGTCCTGCTCGTCGACATCACCACGCGGCACGACCTGGTGGACACCCCGTTCGACTGGCGTTGGGCCGGCGAGCTGCGCGTCGCGTACGCCCGCACCTTCCGCGACGGCTCCATCGGCAGGTTGGCGTGCTTCTCGGGTGGTCGCACCTCGATCGTCCGCGACGGCGCCACCTCCCCGACGGCGTCCGACCTCGACGGCGCGTGTGTCGAGCTCCGCGCGTTCGTCGACGGCGCGTGGCCCGGAGACGTGCTGAGCGTGGGGCCCATCGGCCGATGGACGGGCACCGGGGGTCACCTCGAGCTCCTCGACGTCGTGTGGCCGACCTTGTCCCCCCAGATCCCAACGGTGGACCGCGAGGGCCGCGGCAACGCCACCGCGGCCTGGCCGCTCAACGCGAGCCGGTCCGGCGCGCCGAGGGCGCGCCTCACGTCCGGCTGGGCGCTCGACCGGCGGTCGTCCGACTCGGCCGCCTACACCTGGACCGGCGACCTCGCGTCGACCTCCGGCGCCGTCGGCGTGTCCGGCACGGCGTCCGGCGAGCTCCTCGTCGACCTCGCGGCGTCCCGCGTCGCCCGGCACCGTAGCGAGTGGCGGCGGACGGTGCGTGTGGCCTTCCCGACACGCGAGGTGGTGCAGGACATTCGAACGACGGTCACGCTCGTGTACGCGGGCGAGGGGCCGCCGATGGTCGTCGCGCCGATGCCCGAAGACGACGCGGCCGCCGACGCGTCCCCGCTCACGCTCGCCGACGGGCACGTCCTCGAGGACGTTCGCCCAGAGCCAAGGGAAACCCTCCCGTTTCTCCTTCTTCCGGACGACGCGGAGCTCGCTCGCCTCGCCGAGGTACGCCGGGACCTGTTCGACCCTGCTACGCTCCCCGTCGGGTCACCATGAGCTTTTACGTCCTCACCTCGCTCCTCGAAGGGCACCGGTACCTTCCGCGCGCGCTCCGGCCGTTGCAGGGCGCGTTCACGGTGCTCCCCGAGCTCGCCGACATCCCTCCGGCCCTGATTCACGACGGTGGCGTGGTGCGCCTCCAGTCCGCGTGCGGCGACATCCTGCGCCCGCTGGGGCAGGCCGTCGTCGACGAGGCGCTGCTCGTCGAATTGCCTGACGACCTCGACGCGTTCGAGCGCCAACTGGAGACGGACCCGTTCGTCAACGCCGTGGTGGCCCTCGCGCAGGAAGGCAGCGCGGTGTCCGCCGCCGCCTCCGTCACGCCGTTCCTGCACGCCCTCGTCATCACCTCCGCGCTCACGGACGTGCAAGAGTCCGACATCGACATCCGGGCGACGAAGCTCGCGCGCATCGGTCGCGCGGTGTGCACGCGCCTGGGCGCGGCGTGCGCCCGCCTCGAGGGCGCCGGCGTGCGCGTCCCGGCGCTCGCCGAGGCGTGCGCGACCTCCGTCGCCGCCGCCGTGTTCCCCCGCGGCAGCCTCGATGCGGACGCGAGCTTCCCCCTGCTCTGCGGCGTTCTCGGCGCGCAGGTGCCCCCGTCCGACGCGCTCGCGGCGTTCCGCGCCGTCCGGGCCGTCGCCGTGGCCCTCGCCGAGCGCGCCGCCGGGAACCGTCTCACCGCGGACGACTCGGCGATCACCCTGCGGTTCCTCCCTCCGACCGTGCTCGCGGCCGGGCCCGACCCGATCACCGACGCGCTCGCCTTCGACCCCGCCGCGCTCATGGCGGTCCTCCCGACGCTCTCCCGGTACGTCGACCAGCGCCAGCTGATCGCGGCCGGCGTCGAGCCGGCGGTCGCCAAGCGCATCCTCGATCGACCGACCGGCGTCGCCGTGGCGGCGGCGCTCGCCGACGCGCTGACGGAGCTGCGCCGGTGGGACGTGCTCTCTCTGCTGGGCACAGCCATCGGCCCGGTCTCGGAGGGCCGTCGGGGCCTCGTGGTGCCGCGCGGCGCGCCGGGCTGGGGCACCGCGGTGGCCGTCGGGCTCGCGCGCCTCCGCGCGGACGTCACGCGGCGCGGCGTCGATCCCCACGCCCTCGCGACCATCGACAACGCCTGGACCGAGGCCACGCGCGGCGTGGCGGCCCTGGTGACGGACCTGGGCCACGCCGGCCTCCTGATCTTCGACGACGCGGTGGAGGCGCTTCGGTTCGCCCTGAGCGTCGACTCGCGCATGGGCGCGAACCTCGCCGTCGGCGTGGGCCACGGCTACATCTTGGGCGGAACCGACGGGATCGACTCGCGCGCCTATGGCGCGGCGGTGGACACCGCGCTCCGTTGGGTGGCGACCGGCCCGCTTCCGACCCGGGGCGGCGGGCTCGGCGTGCAGCACCTCGGCCAACACGGCGGGTGGCTCTGCGGCACCGGCGTCGCCGTCGACCTCGCGGCCGCGGAGGCGATCGAGGAGGCGCGCATGCGCCGCGGCCTCGGCACCGCGGCCGACGGCCCGCCGGCGGGCGATCCGCGCGCCCCCCGTTCGCTCGACCTCCACCGCGTGTTCGAGCTCGACGACGTGGTGGTGGCGTTGGCACGGATTCCGGGCGTCTCCGGCGGCTACGAGGCCATCGCGGTCACGCCCGACGAGTGGCGCGCGCTTCTGGACCGCGACGCCGCGGTCGGCGGACTGATCTCGGCGGAGGTCGAAGAGGTCGACGATCTGCCGAGCGTTCAAGCCGCCGCGGTCAGCGCCGCGCTCGGCGGGAACGACGCCTGGTCCGGGTGGGACGACGACGCGGAGCCTCCTTCGACGGTGTCGCCGATGCTCCTCGACCTCGGCGAGCCGTCGCACCACGAGCCGAACCTCGCCGCGCTCGACGGCGTCCGACCGGCCAGCTCGCCGCCCGCGCCGGGGCCCGCGCCCGCGTTCGACGAGTCCGTGCCCGCGTTCGACGAGCCCGGCCTCGCGGGGGGCTTCGCTCGCGGCGCGCTCGACGACCTCGGCGCGCTCGACGACCTCGGCGCGCCCGACAGCCTCGGGGGCCTCGACAGCCTCGGGGGCCTCGACAGCCTGGGGGGCCTCGACAGCCTCGGCGGGCTCGGCGGGCTCGACGAACCCCAGCCGATCGGCGGGCTCGAGCCGTTCGACGAACCGGCCCCGGTCGGCTCGCCTCCGGCGGACGCCCACCTCTCCCCCTTCCCCGCGCCGATCCCGCCGTCCGGTCCGCGCCCCGTCCTCCCGGCCGTGGACACGGACCTGTGGCGCCGCGGCGCCGAGGGGCTCGAGCCGATGCGCGCGGACGAAGAGTCGTCCTCGGACGTTCCGAGCGGCTTCTTCCTTCCGAGCACCCAAGGCATCGCACCCCCGCAGATCATCCTCGGGACTGCCCCCGTCGTCGACGACCTGCGCGTGATGGACGACGACCCGTACGACGTGAACGCGCAGACCGCGGGCGCGAGCAGCGCGTTCGCGGACCCGTTCGCCCGCTCGTCCGCCGAGCCGTCCGGGCCCGACGGCCTGCGCGGCTACTCGATGTGCGTCGCGGGCACCGACGTCATCTTCGGGCGCGTGGTCGCCGGGCGGTTCATGGACAAGCACGTGTACCGGTGGGCGGGCGACGCGGACCTCGCGTACGCCGCCTTCCTGGTCGACAAGATGCAGGAGGGCTTCGTGCCGCGCCTCGACCAGACCGGCGCCGTCCCGGCCGGCGCGCGTCCGGAGCTCCTCGAGCTCGACCGCCTCGAGGCGGCCTGGGGTCGCGTACAGCACGGGCGCCGCGTTCGATGATGCGGGCGGGTGCGGGCGGCCGCACCGCGGGTTAGCCGGCCCCTGCGAGGCCGTCATGAAGCTGTACCGTACCCGCATTCCCGGCATCGCCCACGCCGTGCTCGAGCGCCTCATGAACGACGGCGACGTCGAGATCGCCCCCGAAGACAAAGAGGAAGCGGCGCGGGACCTCGTGGCCATCATGGAGATGTACCTCCGTCGCGATCAAGATCTCCGCGAGGCCGTGCGCGACCTGATGGAGCGCAAGAACATGCCGTACGACCAGTACGGCAAGGCGCGCACCGAGGTCGCCGAGCAGTGGGGCCACCCGACCGGCAACGACGTCGACGCCTTCCTGTCGCGGCAGTTCATCGAGAATTTCATGATCTCCCGGTTCATCGGCGAGGTCTTCACCGACGACCGCACGCTCTTCAACAAGATCCGTGACGTGCTTCGCGCCCACGACGTCGACGAGCGGGCGCTCCGCGCCGAAGCCGAAGACAAGATCAAGAACATCCCCGAGGGCTCGGTCGAGCGCCAGGACGCCCTTCAGCGCGCGATGAAAGAGGTCCGCAAGCGTCACGGCCTGCTCTAGCGGGCCTCCCGGGGCCGCGGCCGGCGCCTGGCGAACCCGAGCAGAAACAGCGCTCCGAGCGCCCCAGAATCTCCGCGGCACGCCCCGGGCACCGACACGAACGGGTCCGTCGACGGCGCGGACGTGTCCACCGTGGGGGTGCCCCACACGTCGACCACCGCCAACCACGCGCCCGCGCTCCACACCAGCACCTCCGACGCGTCGCGCGGCGGCAGGTCGAGCACGAGCCCGCGCGCGCTCCCGGCACGCACGCCAAGGCGCTCGAGGCTGCGCCCGGCGCCGCGCAGCGCCCATGCCTCACCGGCGGGATCCAGGTTTCGGCCCTCGATCACGAGCGAGTCCCCGTCACGCCATGCGGCGGTCAACGCCACGCGATCGTCGACCTCGCCGATGAACAGGCCCCGGGGCACCACGCCCTCCGCGACCGTCATCGTCCACGCTCCGGGGGCGAGCGCCGCCGGGTCGACGAGCCAGGCCCCGTCGCGCATGGGGAACGACACCGCGGACTCTCCGGGCATCGACAGCGTGAGCACGCCCGACGCCCCGGGAAGGCGCACGGCGGTGGGGCCATCCCCTCGCCCGATCAACCGCGGCCGCGGCACCCCGTCGAACAGGTCGGACGGTTCGAGCACGGTCGTTGGCGCGACGAGCGGCGCGGGCGCGTAGCCCGGCGCCCAGGCCCACCCCGCATCGCCGCCCCAGCGCGCCCAGGCGCCGTCGAGCCCTGACCAGCCCGGGCCGGACGCGGGCCCGCCGACCCGTGCCACGAGCGGCGCGCCGTCCGGATCGACCACCCGCACCGACCGATCCGGCGGCCGGCCGAGCCACTCGAGGAGGCTTTGCAGGTGCCAGCCGACGTAGGTGGCGATCTCTGCCTCGGGCGGGGACTTCACCGCGGAGAGCTCGACCGTGAAGTCGTGCTGCCCGAAGCCCCCGTAGGTCCAGTCCGTCGTGTCGCCATGGGTGATGTACCAGTCCGCGCCGTTGGTCAGCCAGAAGTCCGGCGCGCCGCACGTGTCGCGGTAGCGGGCGCCGACGGCCTCGAACAGGGCCTCTTCCGGCGGGCGGAGCTCACCCGTGTAGTTCCAGACCCAGCCGAAGTTGGCGGCTCCGGAGTGAAGGCTCAGCGCCCCGACCACGTCCCTCGCCCGCACCAGGCCGCGCACCGCGCGGGTCTCGGGCTCCGAGAACGGCGCGTCGCCGGCGGCCCACTCCGCCGCGCTCCACGCGTAGGCGTAGTTTCGGTTCAGATCCACCCCGGCCGCGTTCTCCCGCGTCGCGCGCGCCGCCCCGTCCGGGTTGACGAGGGGGACGATCCAGATCTCGGCGTCCGCCGGCCCTTCGCCGGCCCCGATCGCGTCCGCGAGCGCGAGCGCCACCTCGACGCTGGCGCCTTCGTCACCGTGGTGCCCCGCGAGCACGCGGTACACCGGGCCGCCGTCGCCGAAGCGGATCGCGTGAATCGGCGCCCCCTCCCGGCTGTATCCGAGGGTGACGCGCTGACCGGGGAGGCCGTCCAGGCGGGCGTCGACGTCCGCGTTCGTGGGGATCCACGCGTCGGAGGCGTCGATCGGTCGGGCGTCGCGGGTGCGCAGGCCCGCGGCCTCCGCGGCCGCGCGGTCGCCCGTGACCCGGCGCCACTCGCCCTCGCTCGACTCGTCGAACCGCAGGTGGACCTCCACCGCGGCGCGTCGCTCGAGCGCTGACGGCAGCGCCACGTCGAACGGGATCACGCGGGGCTCACTCCTCGGCCATCGGGTCGCCCTCGCCCTCGCCAGCGAGATCGAACCCGGCGTCGGCGGGCGGCGTGGCGGCGTCCCCCGAGGCCACGGCCGACGCGGCGGCGTCTTCGGCCTGCGCGGCGCGCAACATCGGCAGCATCACGTCGCGCACCGCCTCGAACGCCGGTCGTTCGGCGTCGGGGAGCGTGCCGGTCATCGGCAGGTCGATCGACATGGGGTTGCGGTGCCGCCCGTCGACCATGAACTGGTAGTGGAGGTGAGGGCCCGTCGACATACCCGTCGAACCGACCTTTCCGATGAGGTCGCCCTGGCGGACCTTCTGCCCGCGCTTCACGAGGACGGCCGAGAGGTGCGAGTAGCTGGTCTCGTAGGGGCCCTCGTGATCGAGCTGGACGAAGTTGCCGTGGCCGCCGTGGCGGCCGGCGATCTCCACGACGCCGTCGGCGACGGCGCGCACGGGTGTGCCCGTCGGCGCCCCGAAGTCGACGCCGAGATGGGGCCGCGCGCGCTTGAGGATCGGGTGGTAGCGCTTGGGGTTGAAGCCGCTGGTGACCCGCGAGAACGCGAGCGGGGACCTCAAGAACGCCTTGCGGCGGCCCTTGCCGTCCGGGGTGAACCAGCCGACGGAGCCGTCGGCCATCCGAAAGCGGATCGCGGTGTAGGTCTTCCCGGCGTTCGTGAACTCGGCGGCCCGGATGTCCCCGTACCGCACGGACCCGTCGTCACCGACGAGCCGCTCGGCCACCGCGCGGATCGTTGCGCCGGGGTGGATCTCGGTGTTGAAGTCGACGTCGTACTCGTAGATCTTCGCGAGCGCGTCGATCTGCCCCTCGTTCATGCCGGCACCGTTCGCGGCCGCCCAGAGGCTCGACCCGCGCTCGACGACGAGGCGCTGCACGCCGTCGGAGATCGTGTACGGCACCGGGCGATCATCGGCGATCCACCGCGTCCCCACCCTCTCGATCTCCACCACCGCGGCGCTGCCGTGCTCGAGGCGGAGCCGCCAAGGCGTCGGGTCGTCGCCGCGCCGATCGAGGTGGAACACATCGCCGATGCTCAGGCGATCGAGCCGGCGCCCGGCCGCGACGAGGATGCGGTCCCCCTCGGCCCCCGCCAGGCCGCGCAGGATGTCGCCCGCGGTGTCGCCGCCGCGCACCACGTGTTCTTGCGACCGGTAGTAGGGCGACGGCGCGTCCGCGACGATCGGGACGGCCAGCGGCGGCTGCGGAAGCTCCGGAGCGCGGGGAAAGGCCGCCGCGGCGCCAGCGGCGAGGGCGGCGACCGTTGCGGTGAGGGCGATACGAACGGGGCTGCGAACGGGGCTGCGGTTCAACCAAGGCTCCGGTACAGGAAGAAGGCCGCGATCAACGCGACGACCGTGGCGGCCAGCCCTCCGCCGATGAGCACGGCGGCGACGATGGCGATCCAGGTGCCGGTGGACCGGGATGACGGGGGGGAAGGCGCCCGAGGCGGCTCGGTGCGCGGGGGAGGAGGAGGAGGGGCGGGGCGGGGCGCGTCCGGACGATCGAGGAACGCCGGCCGGTTCGTGGAGTGGAGCGTGGCCTCTTGCGGGGCATCCGGCGACGGCGCGCTGCGGAGCCCGTCCGGCGGGCGCGGCGGCCCGGGGATCGCCGTGGCGCGCCCGAACATCGTCGGATCGTCGACGTCGGAGAGCGGCGCGGCGGCGCCTGCGGCGCGGCCACCCCCGGGGAGCTGCGCGGCGCGGCTCCGCGCCACGGAGACCGACGCCGACGGGTCGGGCGGCGGCGCGAGCTCGTCCGCCACGCTCGGGGCGACCAGGAACGTGTCCGCCGCGCCGAGCCCCGCCGGGCCTTGAAGGGGAAGGCTGCGCCCCAGGAGGCCGCAGGTGTCCTGCGCGCGGGCGCGTTGCCGCTGCACGGCCGGGGGCACCACTTCGCCGGCCCAGGCGCGGAGCCCCGCGCCGCGCAGCTCGTCCGCGATGGCGAAGAGCCGCTTCTCGACGTCCCCCGCGTCAGGGCGCCCACGTGGCTCCCACGCGAGCATTTCGCGGAGCAGGGGCACGAGCGGCGCGTAGGGCGCGGGGACGCGGGCGAGGCTCTCTTCGAGGCGCACGCGATGCAAATCGGGCTTCAAACGAGGTTGCCCGAACACGTCGCCGACGATGATCTCCCACACGGTGAGCGCGAGCCCGTACACGTCGGCCGCCGGGCTCACCTCGCCGGTCACGATGTACTCGGGCGCCATGTAGTTCAGCGTGCCCAGGACGAATTGGCCGGTCTTGCTCTCGCGCGCCTCGAAGCGCGCGCGCGCGACGCCGAAGTCCAGCAGCTTCACGCCGCCGCGCTCGGTGATCATCACGTTGCCGGGCTTCACGTCCCGGTGGATGACGTTGAGCGGCTCGTTCGTGCGAGGGTGACGGGCGCGGTGCGCGTGGTGCAGCGCGCCGGCGATGGTCCCGCCCAGCTCCGCGACCGCCCGCGGCGGGGCGCGCGTGCCGCCCTCGATGACCGCGCTGAGGTCCGCGCCCTCGACGTACTCCATCAGGACCGCCTCGCGGCCGTCGACCTTCGCGAGCTCGATGACCTCGAGGATGTGTTCGTCTTGCAACAGGCCGAGCAAGCGCGCCTCGTCGCGCACACGCGCGAGGAAGGTCGACCCCTGGGCGTGCTCGCTGAGCAGCACCTTGACGGCCACGGTCCGGCGGAACCCGCGGTCCCCGGAGAGCTCCGCGAGGTACACGGCGCCGAACGCGCCCGATCCGAGGACGCGCTGGAAGGCGAGGGTACGCATTGTGCCCGGGTTAGCTCACTCGGGACGGAGGCGCACAGGTACGCGGACTATTCGTCGATCGGGCTCATCCAGAGGGTGTCCGGGGTCAGCCCGAGGCGGGAGAGCGCGGCGTCGTACCGTTCGCTCGCCGGCACGTCGAAGATGAGGTTCGACGTCGCGTCCACGTGAACCCAGCTGCCTTCGACGACCTCGCGCTCGAGCTGACCCGGCCCCCAGCCCGCGTAGCCCAGGCACAGGTGGAACTCCGCGTTCGTGGCGACGAGCGCCGCGAGCCGCTCGGTGCTCGCGCTCACGGAGAGGTCCATACGGACCTGCCAACCCTCCGGCGCGCGCCCACGAAAAACGACGAAGCCCGCCGCGCGCTCGACCGGCCCGCCCCACAACACGTGGCCGCCGAGGCGCACCGGCGGCATGCCGCCGAGCTGATCGAGCACGTCGGCGAGCCGCACCGCCGACTCGCGGTTGACGACGACGCCCATCGCCCCCTCCGCGTCGTGGTGCAGCAGGAGCACGACCGTCCGGTGGAAGTTCGCGTCCCGCATCTGCGGAGACGCGACGAGGAAACCGGGCTCCATCGCGCCCGTCAACCCGGCACTCCGTAGTCGCGCAGCGGCTCTACCGTGGGGGTGGCCCGCCCGAGGATGACGTCCTCGGTGATGGTCACCTCCTTGATGTTGTCCTGCGACGGCAGCTCGTACATGATGTCGAGCATCACGGACTCGAGGATGGTGCGCAGACCGCGCGCGCCGGCCTTGCGCTCGACCGCGCGGACCGCCACGGCGCGCAGGGCGTCCGGCGTGAACGTGAGCTTCACCTTCTCGAACTTGAACAGCTTCTGGTACTGCCGCACCAGGCTGTTCCGCGGCTCGGTGAGCACGTGCACGAGGTCGTCGGCGGAGAGCGGCTCGAGCGACGCGATGACCGGAAGGCGCCCGATGAACTCGGGGATGAGCCCGAAGCGCTCGAGGTCCTCGGTCTGGGTCATGCGCATGAGCGCGCCCGGCTTCTCGTTCTTGTCACCCCGATCGTGGAGGAAGCCGACCGACTTTCGACCGAGCCGCTCCTGCACGACCCGCTCGATGCCCTCGAAGCTGCCGCCGCAGATGAACAGGATGTTCGACGTGTCGATCTGGATGTATTCCTGGTTCGGAAGGCGCTTGTTGCCCTTGACCTGGATGTTGGCGTTGGTGCCTTCGAGGAGCTTGAGCAGCGCCTGCTGCACGCCTTCGCCGCTCACGTCGCGGCTGACGGAGCTCGTGTAGGACTTCTTCGCGAGCTTGTCGACCTCGTCGATGTAGACGATGCCGCGCTGCGTCTTCTCGACGTTGTTGCCCGCGGCGTGGAACAGGTTGAGGACGATGTTCTCGACGTCTTCGCCGACGTAGCCGGCCTCGGTGAGCGTGGTCGCGTCGGCGATGACGAACGGCACGTCGAGCATCTTGGCGAGCGTCTGTGCGATCAGCGTCTTGCCGGTGCCGGTGGGGCCCAGCAGCATGACGTTGCTCTTCTGGATCTCGACGTCGTCGGACCGGCCCCCGTTGCGCGCGTTGACCTCGAGCCGCTTGTAGTGGTTGTAGACGGCCACCGCAATTTTCCGCTTCGCCGCGTCCTGACCGACCACGTACTGGTCGAGGAACGCCTTGATGCGGGACGGCGGCGGGGTCTTGCCACCGCCGACCGCGCTCGCGGTCGGGCTGCGGTTCTCCCGGATGATGTCCAGGCACAACCGGATGCATTCATTGCAGATGAAGACGTTCGGACCCGCGATGATCTTTTCCACGTCCCGCTGGGCTTTGTGGCAGAACGAGCAGGAGAGCCCGGCGGGATTCGTGTACTTGGGCATTGGAGGCTCCGGGACGAGCTCGCGGCGTGGGCCGGACGAGACGTGGCGGCGAACGACACCGCAGGCACACCTTATGTAGGCGCCGCGCGCCGCGTCAACCGCGCATAAGCCGACTTGCCGGGCTCGCGCCCCTCCCGTACCATGCGCGGATGGCGGCGGGTGGCGGAGATCTCTACGACGTGCTCGGCGTGGCGAGGGACGCCTCGCCCGAGGACATCAAAAAAGCGTACCGCGCCCGCGCGCGGGAGCATCACCCGGACAGCGGCGGCGACGCCGAGGCGTTCAAGCGCTGCCGCGAGGCGTACGAGACCCTCGCCAACCCCGCCGCCCGGGCCCGGTACGACCGACGGCACGAGCCCCGCAGCGGGGGGCCCTTCTACGGGACCAACTGGCGCCACGCCGGCACACCCGTCGGTCAGGAAGCGCGCTCCGGGCCCGGCCCCGCGAACGACCTCGATCTCGAGGACGCCGTCCGAGGGTTCGGCCGTCCGCCCCCCCGCGCCGCCTCGGCGAGCGCGCCGCGCGCGGAGGCCCCGCCTCGCGCGGGTCCGACGCCGCGGCCCCCTCGCCCTTCGTCCGTCGACGTGCGGACGCGCGTGCGCGTGGACAGCGGCCCCACCGCGCACGACCCGAGCGGGCGCCCCGCGACCTGGGGCGACCTGCCCGGCGCGGGTCACGCACCGTCGCGCGAGCCCGCCGGCGCGCCACCTCCCCCGCCTCCGCCGCGCGACCCCACGGTGGGCGCGGATGTGCACGTTCGCGCCGATGTTCCCGCGGACGTCGCGGCGCGCGGGGGCACCGTCTCGTTGGCCTACCGACGGCTCGGGCGCACGCGCACGGGCGCGCTCGGCCCGGTCGACGAGCTGCACGAGCTCCGCGTCCCCCCGGGCACGGCCGACGGCGAAGCGCTCCGCGTGCCGCGGCTCGGCGACCACGGCCCGGGCGGGCCGGGCGACCTCGTGGCGCGCGTGACGGTGGTGCCGACGATGGGCCCCGGTCGCATGAAGCTGCCGAAGGCCGCGGCGCCCGCGGTGGCGGAGGCCCCCGAGGTCGTCCGCGCCGACGTCGACATCGCGACCGCCCTGCTTGGTGGCGTGGTCGACGTGCCCACGCCCGGCGGGCCGGCGCGGGTGCGCGTGCCGAGCGGGACGAGCAGCGGCGCGCGCTTCACCCTCCCCGGCCGCGGCGTCGGCGGCGCCGACCTGGTGGCGGAGGTGCGCATCGTCGTGCCGCGCACCCTCACCGAAGCGCAGCGGGCGGCCGCCGAGCGCCTCGCGGCCGCGCTCCGCGAGGGCTGAGCGCTCCGCTTCTCCGGCGGCGGAGCTCCGGATTGCCTTCGTTCGTCACTCATGCGCCGGGGAACGCCGCCCGAGCGCGCTCCATCGAGGTAGGTGCTCCGGCGGGCACATTGATATGTCAATATCAACGCGACACTTCAGCATCACGACGGCGCCCGACGCACGGCTCGCCGCGGCCCCGGGATTCCTCGCCGGCGGTGGTGAGATGGGCGCGCGCGTCCGAGCACACGACTGGGGCGCCTCGCCGCTCGGGGCGCCGGAGACGTGGCCTCCCCCGCTGCGCACCTTGACGAGCGTGATGTTCGCCGCGAACCAGGCGATGTTCGTCGCGTGGGGTCCGGCGCGCACGATGATCTACAACGACGCGTACGCCGCGATCCTCGGCGACCGTCACCCAGGCGCGCTGGGGCGACGCTTCGAAGACGTCTGGTTCGAGCTCGAAGAGTCGGTTTGGCCCATCCTGGACCAGGCGTATGCCGGCATCCCCGCGAGCATGCACGACATCCGGCTGGTGATCCGCCGCGGCGGGCGCGAGGAAGAGGCCCACTTCGCGTTCTTCTACACGCCGGTGCGCGACATCGCGTCCGGCGAGGTCCTCGGGGTCTACTGCGCGTGCAGCGACACCACGGCGCGGGTGCTGTCCGACCAGCGTGAGCGCATCACCGCCGCGCTCGATCAGCGCACGCGCGCGCTACGCGACTGCCGCGAGGTGATGGCGACGTCCGCGGAGGTCCTGGCAACAGAGCTCGGCGCGGCGCAGGCCGGGTACGTCGAGCTCGATTCCGACGGCGAGGGCTGCGGCGTCGAGCAGGACTGGTCCGACGGGCGCATCGCGACCCACAACCGCGCCCTCGCGCGCGCCGTCGCGGATCGCACGTGGTCGTCCGTCGCGCGCGCCCGCGCCGAGACCTCGTTGCGCGCGCGCGAAGCGCTCCTCGCGGCGGTCCTCGACGCGCTGCCCGTCGGCGTCGTCATCACCGACGCGCGGGGTCGTGTCCTCCGTGACAACGCCGCGAACGCGCGCTCTGGGGAGCGAAACGCCACGACGGCACCGCGTTCGACCGCATGGAGAGGTACGTCCCGAGCACGGGCGCGGGGCTCCCGGCGGACGAGTGGGCGCTGGCACGCGCGCTCCGTCGCGGCGAGGTGGTCCGCAACGAGCTCGACGTCACCGACCAGCTCGCGGCCGAGGCGGCGCTCGCAGAGACGCGGGAGCGCCACCGCCTGGTGGCCGCCACCATGAACGACGTGTTGTGGGACTGGGACCACCAGAACGACCGCGTCGTGTGGAACGACGCGCTGCGCACCACCTACGGCTACGACGAGCTCGAGACGACGAAAGCGTGGTGGGCAGACCGCGTCCACCCGGACGACCGCGACGCGGTCGCAGCGCACCTGGACGACGTGCTCAGGTCCGGGCGTTCCTGGTACGCGACCTACCGCTTCGCGCGCGCGGACGGATCCTGGGCGGACGTGCTCGACCGCGGCACGGTCGTGCGCTCCGCGTACGGGCGCGTCACGCGGATGGTCGGGGCGATGGTCGACACGACGCCGCTGCGCGAGGTGCAGCGCGCGCTGGTGCTGCGCGAGGCCCAGCTTCGGACGATCCTCGACGCCGTCGCGGACGCGCTCGAGGCGCGCGGGGTCCCGATCCTCTTCCTCACCGGGTACGGCGCGGCGCCCGGCGGGCGGCCGAACGCGGCGCTGTTGGGGAAACCCTTCGCGACCCGCGCGCTTCAGCTCGCGGTGCGCGCGTTGGTCCAGCCCTGAGCGCGGCGACCGCCTACGGGCCGTCGTCCGACTCGCGGGCCTCGCGCCCGACGTCGTCGTCCTCGTCGACGTCGTCGTCCTCGTCGTCGTCGGGCGACTCGGCGTCCTCGTCGGCGCTCGACCCCGCCGCGCCGAGCGGCGCTCCGGAGCAGGCGTCGCCCGTGCACCGTCCACCGCCGGGATCGGCGTAGAGGGCGGTGCCTTCGGTGAGAGCGCGCACGAGGCGGTCGTGGACGGGGCCGGACTCCACGTCGACGTGCTCCGCGCCGAGCTCGAACAGAGACGCCGAGATCCACCCCGGGGCGCCGAGGCGCAGGATCGTCGCCGGAGCGCCGAAGGCGTCGTCCGCCCGCACCGACACGCTCGGCACGTCGAGGGTGGCCGACCACGTCGCGCCGCCGGCCGCGGTGCCGTCCAGCCGGATCGGCCCTGCGAACACGAGGTCGATCGCGCACGACGCGCGCAGGTCGGCGTCGAGCCGATCGCCGGCGAAGAGGTCGATCGCCCGATCGACCGCGAGGCCGACACGCCCGCCGTCGCACGACTCGAGGAACATCCCCGACACCTCGGTGGACGCGCGGGCGATGACGAGCGCCCCCTCGGCCGGCGCGAGGTCGAGCGCCATGCCGGTGGGATTGCCGACCGCCGTCCCGGAGTCCACCGACGGCAGGCAGCCGGAGAAGAGCCACACGAGGACCGTCGCGCCGTTCATGGTTCTGCCCCTCGCGCGGAGAGTGGGAGGAGGTGGAGGTTCACCTGATATACCCGATCGCGCGGCGCCTCGGCGCCGTCGCACAGATCGAGCAGGCGCTCTTGCAGGGCATCGAGCTCGCGCTTCAGCGTCGGCACCAGCGCGTCGGGCACGGCGACCGTCACCGCGCAGAAGTGCCGCTCCGACGGCGCCGCGGTCTGAAGCGCCTCCGTGGCGCGCTCCAACATCTCGCGGTGGTAGGCATAGGCCGCCACCGCCGCGACCTCGTGCGGCGTCGCGAGGCTCACGTCGGTCACGCGCGCGACGCCGTCCTCCACGACGAGCAGGCCCAAGCTGACGAGCAGCTCCAGAGCCCGGGCGGCCTGCGCCACCGTGACCCGCGGCCGAAGCTCGGCGGCGATCCACTCCGGATCCGGGCGGAACCCGCGGCACGTCGCGAGCTCCCGCACCGCCGGGTAGTACCAGCACGACAGGTACTCGACCGCGTCTCCGTCGAGCTTGCGCGCCTCCCGAAACCGCCGGGCAGCCCGCACGTCGCTGAGCGCCGCGGCGCGCCCCTCGGGCGAGTCGGCCTGATCGAGCTCGACGAGCGCCCGAAAAAACGTCGCCTGTTCCTCGGTGAGGTCCGTGGCGCGCGCCACCCCCGCCGCCGTCGCGGGGGTGAGGTTGCGACGCCGCGCGACGACGTTCAGGAGCAGGCTCGGGCTGGACTGACCGGCACGGCGCGCGAACGCACGATGGCTGTACCGTGGATTCACCTGCTTCTTCCAGGTGAACCAATCAGATAGCCACTGCCGGTAGTCCAGGTATCGGTACAGGTCCGGCGCGTTCACGATCACCAGCCGAGCACGATCCACACGGCGCCGGCGTTCGAGGCGGCGGTGTCGTTGCCCGCCTCGCCGAGCGCGACGTCGTCGCGCCCGTCGCCGTCGAGGTCCGCCCCGCCGTTGCCGCCGGATCCGAGCGCCGCCCCCGCGGCAGAGCCATAGAACGTGGCGATCGCGTTGGACGCGGTCAGCGCGGACGGCCACGACGAGGACCACGTGAACACGTGCACCGCGCCGGCGTCGGCGCCGGCGGTGTCGTCCCCGTCGTTCCCGACGAGCACCTCGGGCGATCCGTCGCCGTCGAGGTCCGAGTTCATCAGCAACAGCGAGCCCATGTCGCCCGCCGTCCCGCTGAGGTTGTAGTCGGCGGAGGAGAGGTCGATCGTGCCGCCCGCGCCCGGATCGAGGAACAACCACACGTCGCCGCTGGCCTCGGACGCGACGCCGAGGTCGAGCGTGCCGCTCCCGTCGATGTCGCCCGGGGTGGACAGCGGCTCGGAGCCGAGCGCGAGGCTGGAGGTGTTGCCCTCGATGGCGAGGCTCGCGGCGGAGTCGACCTCGGAGTCCCAGGAGAGGGCGAGGTTGCCGCCGATCACGAACACCGCGCCGCCGCCGGAAGCGCCGCCGTCGTACCCTGGGGCGCTCGCGACGACGTCCGCGTACCCGTCGTCCGTGATGTCGCCCATGACCAACGACCAGCCGAGGTAGTCGTTGTCGTCGGTGCCGTACACGCGATCGGAGCCTTCGTCGATGGCGAGGCTGGTGTCGTCGAGCTGATCGTCCGCGTTGAACACGGCCACGCTGCCGCAGTAGTAGTCGCGGTCGCGGCTGTCGGACAGCGAGCCGATGGCCACATCGTCCAGCCCGTCACCGTTCATGTCGGCGAGGCCGACCATGTACGAGCCGTCGGAGCCGCTTTCGTCCGACCCGTAGAACTGATGGGTGTACGCCGAGGACGAAACCGAGCCGGTGATGCTCGAGCCGCCCTCGAACAGGTAACTGCGGCCGTACCACGTCGAGCCGTAGGTGAACCCGCCGCCGAACGCGAGGTCGTTCGTGCCGTCGCCGTCCACGTCGCCCATCGGCCCGTTGACCCAGCCGATCTCGTAGTAGTACCCGCTGCCCGCCGATACGCGCGAGAACTGCGCGGTGTCGTACGACGTGACGAGCCCGGCCGCCCCAGCCGCCGTGCGCCCGTCGACGACCCACAGGTAGCTCGTTGCGACCTGGCTTCCGACGAAGACGTCCGCCTCGCCGTCGCCGGTCACGTCGTCGTCCATCGCCACGGAGCCCGCGCCGCCGAGGGCCTGGCTGGCCGTGGACCCGTAGAGGACGCCGTTCGCGATCACGTCCACGTCGAGGTCGTCGATCACCCCGTCGCAGTCGTTGTCGGCGCCGTCGAGGCGCTCGGTGGTCGGCCCCGTGGTGGTCGGGTCGGTGTCGGAGCAGTCGGTGGGGTAGGCCACCCCGTCGCCGTCCTGGTCGTAGTCGTCGTCGCCCGCGCAGTCCTGATCGACGCCGTCGTACCAGACCTCGGCGGCGCCGGGGTAAGCCGAGGCGTCGGTGTCGAGGCAGTCGTCGCCGCCGTGGTCGGCCGAGCGGTAGCCGTCGCCGTCCTGGTCGTAGTCGTCGCCGCTGCAGTTCGTGTCGACCCCGTCGTACCAGGTGTTCGCGGCGCCCGGGTTGGTGGCCGGGTCGGTGTCCGCGCAGTCGTCGCCGCCGTAGGCGTCCGAGCGGTAGCCGTCGGCGTCCTGATCGTAGTCGTCGTTGCCGGCGCAATCGGAGTCCACGCCGTCGTACCAGGTGTCCGGGGCGCCCGGGAACGCGGCGGCGTCGGTGTCCACGCAGTCCTCACCGCCGTGCTCGGGCGGCCGGAAGCCGTCGCCGTCCTGGTCGTAGTCGTCGTCGCCCGCGCAGTCGGAGTCGACACCGTCGTACCAGGTCTCGGGCACGCCGGGGTTGATGGTCGTGTCGGCGTCGTCGCAGTCCTCGCCGCCAGTGCCCACGCTGCCGTACCCGTCGCCGTCGACGTCCTCTTGCGCGAGCGCGCGCACCGGGACCTCGACGCGGCCGCCGCTCTTGGCGTCTTCGATCAGCACGCTGATCGACGCGTCGCCCCACGTCGTCGGGGTGAGCGTGAGGGTGTGAGTGGAGGCCTCCCCGGGGGCGGGCGTCGCCACCGCGGAGTCGAGGGTGTACGCCGTGGCCCAGCCGCCGAGCAGCGTGAGGGACACATCGACCTCGCCGTCGCCGACGTTGGTGATCGTCACGCTGCCCTGCGCGCTCTGACCGAGGAACACGACGCCGAGGTCGATCTCGGTCGGGGTCACGGAGATGTCGCCGGACACCACGACGTCTTCGCCGGTGTCGGTGTCGCTGTCGCCGCCGATCGACGTGTCTTCGTCGCCCAGCTTGACGGTGCCCTGACAGGCGACCACGAGGAGGAGGGACGTGAACAGAGGCAGGCGCATGACGTCTCCGGAGCCGTCGCACGTTAGCCGGCCGCCGCGCAGCGCGCGCCTGCCTGCGCTTCCGCCGCGAAGATTGTGTACACGGCGCGGATACGATGTTTGAGCCGTCTTTATGCCGAACCGGCCAGCGACAGTATCCAAAACGACGTCACGAATTTTGCGGCGCGCAGGGGTCCGAGCGGGTCAGAGGCCGGCGCGGCGCCGCATGCGCCAGAACGTGGTGCGGCTGACGCCCAGCGTCGCCGCCGCCGCCTCGAGGTCGCCGTCCGCGGCCTTGATCGCCGCCGCGACTCGATCGTGCTCGTGCGCGGTCGGTGCGTGGTGCGGCGCGGTCGGTGCGTGGTGCGGCGCGGTGGGCTCGTCGCGCTCGCGGAGCTCGGGGGGGAGCTCGTGCAGGCCGACCACGGGCCCGCGCCCGACGGCGAAGACGTACTCCACGACGTTGCGGAGCTCACGCACGTTCCCGGGCCACGGCCAATCGCTCAGCGCGCGCAGGGCTTCGGGGCTGAACCCCTCGACGAACCGTGGCCCGCGGCCGTTGAACACGTCCACGAACCTGCGGAGCAGGAGCTCCACGTCCGCCGGGCGCTGGCGGAGCGGCGGGAGGAACAACGGGACGACGCGGAGCCGGAACATCAGGTCCTCGCGGAACCGGCCGTGACGCGCCTCTTCCCGCAGCGCCTTGTGGGTGGCCGCGATCACGCGCACGTCGACCTCGATCGGATCGGCGCCGCCGACCGGCACCACGACCCGCTCCTGGAGCACGCGGAGCAGCTTCGCCTGGAGGTCGAGCGGAAGCTCCGCGACCTCGTCCAGGAACAGCGTGCCGCCGTCGGCCTGGGCGAAGATGCCCTTCCGCGCCGCGACCGCCCCGGTGAACGCGCCCTTCACGTGGCCGAAGAGCTCGCTCTCCAGCAGCGCCGGGCTGAACGAGGCGCAGTTGACCGCCACGAACGGCCCCCCGCGGCGCCGCCCTTCGAGGTGGATCGCGCGGGCCACGAGCTCCTTTCCGGTGCCGCTCTCGCCGCGGACGAGCACGGTGGCCTCCGTCTCGGCGACGTTGCGCACGACGTCGAGCACGTGAATCATCGCTGGATCCCGCGTGACGAGCCCGTGGAACTCGATCGCCTCGGCAGTGCGCAGGGGCGCGACGTCGGCGCGCTGGCCCGGGTCGCGTACGAGGAGATGGATCGCCCCGCCGTGCTCGCCGGGGAGGTGGGTCGCGTAGTGGCGGATCTGCACGGGTCGGCCATCCGGGCCGGGCACGCGCACCGCGGCCGCCTGGGGCCGCGGGTCGCCTGCGCCGTGCTCGGTCGCGTCGCACACGATGCCATCGGGGCACGGGCGCCCGAGCACGTCCGCCGCCGGATGCCCGAACAGGCGCTCGGCCTCCGGCGACCAGAACAAGACGCGTCGCGCCGGATCCGTGACGACGACGGCGCCCGCAGGCACCAGGGTGGCGAGGGCGCGGAAGGTCTCGCCCACGCCGTTTCGCCGGAGCCAGGGCTCCAGGCCGTCACGATGTTCCATGGCTGAAACATATCGAAACACGACCGCGGGGGCGAACGCCCGAAGGGCAGGACCCGCCGCCCGCGGCCGCGGCACACGTCTTGCTAAAGTCCACCGCACGAGAGGACCCGATGCCCAACGCCCACGCCCGCGCCAACTCCGAGCTCCACCCCGCCGGGTACCGCGACCTCGCCCCGGTCGCCGCGCTCGACCACCTCCCCAACTTCCGAATCGTCGACGTGCGCGAGCCCGACGAATACGTCGGCCCGCTGGGGCACATCCGCGACGCCGAGCTGGTGCCCCTCGCCACGGTGGTGGCAGCGGCCGAAGGGTGGGATCGCACGCAGCCGCTGCTGATGGTGTGCCGGAGCGGCGCCCGCTCCGGCCGCGCCGCGAGCGCCCTGGTCCAGATGGGCTTCACCCACGTCTACAACCTGATGGGCGGCATGCTCGCCTGGGACGCCAACCAGCTTCCCCGCGTCTGAACTCGATTCACGGAGACCGCCATGGACATCCGGACCATCCTCCTCCCCGTCGACTTCTCGACCTGCTCGATGCTGGTCGCCGCGCAGGCGGGTGCGTTCGCGTCCCGCCTCGGCGCCAGGGTCGTCGTGCTCAACGTGGCCGAGCTGCCGCCCGGCGTGGCGGCCACGGTGCACGTCAACCACGACGGCAAGGACACCGAGGTCGGCGCCTATCTCCTCGACGACACGCTCGAGCGCCTCGCGCCGTTCGCGGACGCCGTGCGCTCGGCCGGCGCCGAGGCGGCCACCGCGTCCCGCATCGGGCCCGTCGCGCCCACGGTGGTGGCCGCGGCCGAAGAGCTGGGCGCGGACCTCATCATCATGGGGACCCACGGCCGCACCGGCCTCGCGCGCATGGTGCTCGGCAGCGTCGCCGAAGGCGTGTCACGCGCGGCGCGCGTGCCGGTGATGCTCCTCCGCAGGGAGACCCGGCCGGAGTGCGCGTCGGCGTCGTGCGACTGGTGTCCGCACGACGGTCGGTCGCAGGCGGTCATGGCGACAGCCGACGCCGAGGGCGCGGGCTGAGCCGCCGCGCCGGCGGATCGCACGGCGCTGCGAACCTGTTTAGCTGTACGCGTGACGCCCCGGACGCCGCTCGTGTACCTCGTGGTCGTCGTCGCGTTCGGCGTCGTGTACGCGCTCGGCGCCTCGGCGGCGGCGGGCGAGCTCGTCCCGCCCCTCGACGACACCTTCATCCACTTCCAGTACGCGCGGCGCATCGCCGAGGGCCATCCGTTCTCGTACCAGCCCGGAGACGGCTACTCCTCTGGCGCGACCTCGATGATCTGGCCGTTCGTGCTGGCGCTGGGATGGCTGGCCGGGGCGCGCGACATGCTCCTGTATCCGTGGGCGCTCGGCGTCGGTGCCCTCGCCCATGCCGCGACGGCCGTGTTCACGTGGCGCTGGCTGTCCCGCGTCGGCCCCGCGGCCGCCGCGTGGTGGGGCGGGCTCGCGGTCGCGGCGTGCGGCCCGCTGCTGTGGGGCGCGTTCTCCGGGATGGAAGTGCCGTTGTTCACGGCGGCGCTCGCGGCCACCCTCGACGCGCTGACCGACGAGGGCTCGGACGACCGGCCGTGGCGGGCGATCGCCGCGGTGTCGCTCCTGGCGCTGGTGCGCCCCGAGGGCGCGCTGCTCGCGGGCGCGCTCGTCGTCGCCAAGGGCGTGGAAGCGGCGGCGCGGTGGGGCCAGCCCTCGCCCCGCTTCGCGGGGCGAGGGCTGGCGGCGTGGCTGCTCCCGGTGTCCCTCGGCGGGCTACAACCGGCCTTGAACCTTATCTACACCGGCTCGCTGGCGTCCGCGTCGGGCCTCGCCAAACAGGCGCGCGGCGTCGCGATCGATCCGTCCCCCGCGACCTTCCTCTGGCGCGACGCCGTGGGCTCCGCCTACGGCGACCACTTCTTCGATCGCCTCGGGCCGTTCGTGCTCGTCGCGGCGACCGTCGGCGCGTGGACCGGCGCACGCGCGGAGCTCGCCCGAAGGCGGGTCGGCCCGGTGTCCGCCGCCGCCGGGGCCTTCGTCGTGCTGCTGGTGTTCGTGTCGGCGGTGCTCCCCCTGGCGTGGCACCACTACCGCTACCTGCTGCCCGGGCTCGCCGCGCTCGTGCCGCTCGCGTCGCTCGGCGCGGCGCGGGTGGACGCCCTGGTGGCGTCTCGCGACCCCACGGCGCCCGCGCGCTTCCCGGTGACGGCCGGGCTCGCCTGCGCGATCGCCCTCGCCGGCCTGCCGTGGGCCCACACGTTCGCGCTGAACACGCGCGACATCCGGCTGCACCAGGTCGCGCACGCCCGCTGGATCGCCGAGAAGATCCCGACCGACGCCGTCATCGGCGCCAACGACGTCGGCGCCCTCGCCTATCTCGGGGGGCGCCGCGTGCTCGACCTCGAGGGCATCGTCTCGCCCGACATGCTCGCGCACGCCGCGGCCGGCGAGGGCGCGGTGTGGGCGCGGCTGACGGCACGGCCCCCCGACGTGCTTGTGGTGTTCTCGGAGTGGTTCCCGACGAGCTTCGCGGCCGGTAGCTTCGACGTGAGGCGGCACGCGCGCCTCTCGACGCGGTCGATCTCCGGGGGCGACGACCTCCAGATCGTCACGCTCGTCCCGGGCCTCGCCGCCGCCGCGGCCGCGCCG